>CAKRRH010000015.1 GCA_934394855.1 uncultured Eubacteriales bacterium | reverse complement strand
CATAGTGGCTTAGATGAGGCTACCGGAGAAAAAGATTATGTAATGACATGGCAACACAAATAGAAATTCCAGTTTGTCGAACTTGCCCTTTGAGAGAGGAGAAATCCTTTTCCCAAAGGGATTTTTTGATTTTACGGATATTCGCAAACTAAAGGATACCCCTATATATAATCAATTTTATTTACAAAAAACAACAGTTATTTGACTTATACCTTACGACCGATTATAATAAATTACAGACATATTTTCAGGGAGGTCAAAATGAACCGTCAAGAATTTGAGCGATATGTTTTGGATAATTACGACATAAAACCCGATTATCCGTGGGCGAAAAATCCTGATTTTGCGGTATTCCGCCATGACGGCAACAAAAAGTGGTTTGCGCTTATCATGGATATTCCGAAAGCTCGGCTTGGAATTGACGAGGACGGCAACACCGATGTTGTAAATTTGAAATGCGATCCTGTGCTGATTGGCTCGCTTAAAGGAAAAAGCGGCATTTATCCCGCATATCACATGAACAAAGCGAACTGGATCACCGTCGCTCTTGACGAAAGCGTGGATGATGATGAACTTAGAATGCTCATCGACATGAGTTTTGAGCTGACAGCGCCGAAAATTCACTTAAAACGATAACCGCCTCTGATCATAATGAATTATGCCGATGTGACATACACCTCGGAATCGGAAAGGAAACAGAAAATGGCGTCGAGCAAAGAATATTTAGACTTCGTTTTAGAGCAATTATCGCCTCTTGACGACATCGCCTATCGTGCGATGATGGGCGAATATATCATTTATTATCGCGGAAAAATCATCGGCGGAATTTATGACGACAGACTGCTTGTAAAGCCGACAAAAGCGGCAATCGAGTTTATGCCGAGCGCAAAGCATGAATTGCCATATGACGGAGCAAAAGAAATGCTGCCGGTTGACAATGTTGACGACAAGAATTATTTGGTTGGGCTGTTTTGCGCCATGTATGATGAATTGACGACAAAATGATGCAAAAACGAAAGGAATTGTATAATGAATATTACAGTTTATCTTGGAGCAAACAAAGGAAACGACCCCGAGCTTCTCGGCGCTGTTCATGCACTTGGCGAGTGGATCGGCAAAAGCAATAATACATTGATATATGGCGGTTCAAAGTCGGGACTAATGGGTGAAATTGCCGACAGCGTGCTGAAAAATCTCGGCAAAGTGATCGGCGTTGAGCCGAAGTTTTTCATTGAAAAAGAGCTTCAGCACGACGGTCTTACCGAGCTTATCGTGACAAAGGACATGGCACAGCGCAAAGCAAAAATGATTGAGCTCGGGGATGCATTTATAGCGTTTCCGGGCGGCACTGGAACGCTTGAAGAAATTTCGGAAGTGATGTCAAAAGTGTCGCTCGGACAGCTCAAAGCGCCGTGCATTTTATATAACCTAAACGGATATTATGATTCGCTGAAAGCATTGCTCGGTCAGATGATTGAAAAAGGACTATCATCAACCGACAGGCAAAAGGGAATATATTTTGCCGACACGCTTGAGGAAATCAAACAGATTATTTCAAGCTATCCCGATTGATACATAAATCATATTTTACTCACCGCAAATGACCTCACAGCCTAAATTCATTGATAAACAACTTCAAAAATAACTTCGTCGACTTGAAGCTCGTAAAATAAGTATAATGAATTTAAAAATTATTGTGAGGAAAGTTTGCTATGAGCGCTTGTTTTCCCGAAAAATATCTTGATTTGAATATGTATCAAAATCTATCAGAGCTTCGCAAAAACCGCCCCCGAGCTTCGATATGGTGAGTTGGAGGTTATCTCGGACGACGGCAATTATGTTGTATTTAATCGCACATATGATAATAAAAGCATCCTCGTTGTATGCAATTTTGACGATAACTTAACAATAAATCTGCCGAAAAACCGCGGCGGTGTGCTCATTTGCAACAACCAAAAGCGTAGAGACTTATCAAGCGAGTTCATGCCGTTTGAAGCGGCGGTTTTTTTCGAATGATAGTGTATTTTATCAAAATATGAAAAATTCGGTAACATTTAACAATTTTCGTTTGACATTATTATGCAAAAAGACGGTCGGCAGTTATGTTTAAGAAATATCAAATAAACATAAAACTCCCCCGAATCGATAGCACCGATTCGGGGGAGATCATATTTTCATTTGTTTATCATTATCTGCTTTTCACTTTTTGCGCCCTTAATTACGATTTTAGATATATTTTTTGAAGAATCGTCATCGGACGCTTTTTCGTCAATCATAAAATCGCCGTTTTTTCCAAACCAAATCGAATACTTTAACCCGACATACATCGTTTCGCCATGATACTCGACCCGATAACCCTGAAATTTTTGTGCGCTGTTGAGCGTTGTTCCGCTAATGCGAACCCGTCCGTCTGCAATGTCGGCACTTTTTACAACCAAATCATTCGGCTCTGTGCATCTTGAGTATCCCCACAGCTGCCAATTTGATCCAAGCACCGACGCTATCACCAAAACAACCGCAGCACTCAAAGCAACAATCGCCTTCTTTTTCATAATTCCGCCTCCGATTTTCATTATCAAAATTATATATTAAGTGAGCGCAAGCAAAATGATCTTTATGTTTATAATAGCACAATAACACAAAATTGTAAATATGCAAAATCGACTAAATTTATTGTTGTGGTTTGTTTAAATCTCACAACCAAAGATAACCCCCGAATCGATAGCACCGATTCGGGGGAAGGTTTTATTCTGTAATTTCAATTGCAATGTTGTCCATGCACACAACACAACTTTCATAATAACCGTCGCCGGTCGTTCTTGGACCGCTCGTTACCGAATATCCGTCGGCTTTCAGCCTATTTGTGATCTCATCGACCCGTTCTCTGCTTCCGACGCTGAACGCCGCATGAGCATAACCGACGCTCGGCGTGCCGTTTTGGTTAGACGATAACTCCGGGCGGTTCATAATCTCAAGCCGTGCGCCGCCGTCAAACGACAAGAAATATGAGCGAAAATCGGTCGTTTGATTATGATAACCGTCGTTTGATTTTGCGTTGAAATATTTTATGAAAAAATCCCTTGTTTTTTCAAGGTCGCTGACATAAATCGCAATATGTTCGATTTTCATAATACCGATCTCCGATTTTATATCCCGTCATAAAGCCCGTCGTCCGCCATTTTATTAAGAGCGTCCGACACGCACTTCTTATCTTCCTTATAAGTCACACCGTACCATTTTTCTTCGGCGACCAAAACCTTGACCTGCTTTTTGCCGGTTTCAATCAGTTCAGACACGACCGACGGCAGATAATATTCCGACTTCGGAACATTTATCTTACTTTCGAGAAAACGCACAAAACCGTTTGATGCATAGTCAAACAAATCGGGCATGAATCCCCAAAGATTCATTGACACAACGGTATCGGGCGCCATGGGCGTCCAGCTTTTTCCGTCGTCCTCGCTATATTTGCAGTCAATGATCTTAGTGCGCTCGGTAACCGACTTCAACACACCGTTTTCAATCTCGCAAACACCCCTTGACACCGAACCGTTTTCGGTCAGAGTGTTGCAAAGTCTGAAGCCGACCATGCAATAATCACGGTCGTTTGAACGCAAAAAGTCGGCTATCTGCATAAACGCCGATTTTCCGTAATAATCATCTGCATTTATTACCGCAAACGGCTCTTTTACAACGTCCTTGCACATCAATACCGCATGAGCCGTGCCCCACGGCTTTTCACGATCGGGCGGACAGGTAAATCCATTGGGAAGTGCATCTGTTTCCTGATAAACATATTCGGTTTTAACCATTTTTTCAATATGCTTAGCCGTTTGTGCCTTGAAATCCTTTTCAATGGCGTGCTTGATTACAAAAACCACCTTTGTAAATCCGGCTTTCACTGCGTCATAGATTGAATAATCGAGCAAAATTTCCCCCTGTTTGCCGATCGGCTCAATTTGTTTGAGTCCGCCGAATCGACTGCCCATTCCTGCCGCCATTACGACAAGCGTAATATCTTTATTCATGATAATCTCCTTTTACACAAACACCCCGAGCGATAATTGATATTAACCGTTCGGGGCGTTTTATAATGCTATTTTGTTTTGGGTCAAACCCCGATTTTATGCGGCTGTTGTTGCAGCGGCTGTTGCAGTTTCGAGTTTAACTCTCTGAGGTTTATAATAATTGATTGCGTCGGTATTTTTAACTGTTGCTTCAAGCTTTGCCGCTTTTGCGTCAAAGTCCGATTCAAAGCCGTCAAATTTCATGATTTGAACAACAGCGGTTTTATATGAATCAAAATAATAGCTGTCTTTCAAAATGTCCTGTTTAACAACAAGCATATAGCAATCGGAGAATTCCAAAACGACCGCTTTTCCGACTGTCTGCTTGTTTACATCTTCAAAATATGACGAATTGTTAGAGGTATTCGGTCCGCCGTAAACAGTCGCATATTTATCCTTCGGCTGTGAGGTTGATGAAGTGTCCGCCTGTTTGTCCGAACCGTTATGTTCGATGTAGATTTTTGAGAAGCTCTCGCCGTTGTTGATTCTGTCGGCATATTTCAAAAGCTTTGCTTTTGCCGCTTTTTTCTCATCATCGGTAAGACTGATTACATTGCTGCTGTTATCCTCTTTTTTTGTGAGTGATTCCGAGATCGTGTCGGCAACGGCATAGTTCTTTTTGAGCTCTGCTTTGATCTCCGAATCAGCCGGTCTGAGCGAGCCCTTATTTTTGTCGGCTTTTTTCTCATCGGCGGTAAATTCGCCATAGTAATAGTTATAGATCATGCCGAATTTGAACTGCTGATTCAGGAAAAACTGCTTATATGTGTTGTATGAAACGCCGTTTTCGGTGTAGATCGAATCATAACCTGTTGCCCAGTTTGCGCTTGCATAATATTCGACGGTGTCGTTCTGTTCGCTTGTGATCTCAAGACCGAGGCGCTCAAACTCCATTTCGGTATAAGCATATTGTGCGCAAAGCTCATAGGTCTTGTCTTTGATCCATGTGGTGTAGTCTTTGTTTTCAAGCGTCTGCTTTTCATAATCAACATCAGCCGCTGTTGTGCTGCTTGCTTTCTCAACGGCCGTGCCATATTCTGTGCGGAACTGATTATATGCGCTTAAAAGGTTGCAAAGATAGATTCCTGCTTTGATGTCATAGGTCTGATCTCCGCTTTTGAAGGTTAAAATCGTTTCGTCCTTAACACGGCACGCCGAAAGCGCCACCATGCTTGATAAGCACATCAAGATTGCCAAAACGGCGGCAATTATTCTTTTTGTATTTTTCATTCTGCATATCCTCCAACGCAAAAAATGTATTTACCGATTGATTATACACCAATTTATCAAAAAAGTCTACAATTTACGAGAATTATTTTGTAAATTTTAATCGTATTATTATAAATTGAGATATGATACAATAATAAATAATTACATTTTTGCGAGGTTTTTTACAATGAACATAACTTTAATCGGAATGCCCGGCTGCGGCAAAAGCACCTGCGGAATTTTGGCGGCGAAAATATTATGCAAGTCGTTTTTGGACACCGATTTGTTGATTCAGGAAAATGAGGGAATGAAGCTCCAGGAGATAATCGACAAAAAAGGCGACGAATATTTTGCAAAAGCCGAAGAAAACGCAATCGTCACGCTATATACCCGAAACTGCGTGATTGCAACAGGCGGCAGCGTTGTTTATTCGGCAAAGTCAATGGCGCATTTAAAAGACGAGAGCGTTGTGATTTATCTGAAGATTTCTTATCAGAGTATGAAATCACGAATCAAAAATCTCGCAAGCCGAGGAATTTTGCTTAAAGACGGCAAAACCCTGCTTGATATGTATAACGAACGGGTTCCGCTTTATGAAAAATATGCCGACATCACCGTTGAGTGCGATAGTAATGCGATTGAGGCAACGGTTGAAACGATCTGCGAAAAAATAGATGAATATCGCCAAAAACACCCCGAAGTCGAAAATAACGACATTCAATAATTCATGATGCCGACCTATTTTGTCGAGCGTTCGATTTCCTTTTTCAAACGCCCGATGATCTTCTTTTCAAGCCGGGAAATATAGCTTTGCGAAATGTTGAGTGCGTCTGCGACCTGCTTTTGAGTATGCTCCGTGTTGCCCGCAAAGCCGAATCTCATCTGCATGATCATCTTTTCACGCTCGGGCAGTTTTTCAACAAGCTGTTTTACAATGTTGTGTTCGTCCTTGATTTCAAGCCCGCGGTCAATCTCGTCCGAGTCGCTTCCCATGACATCCGACAGCAAAAGCTCGTTGCCGTCCCAATCGACATTGAGAGGCTCATCAAAGCTGACCTCGGTTTTGAGCGGATTCGTTTTTCTGAGATACATCAATATTTCATTCTCAATGCACCGTGACGCATAGGTCGCAAGCTTGATGTTTTTGTTGCGGTTAAATGTATTTACCGCTTTGATAAGCCCGATCGTACCGATTGAAATGAGGTCCTCAATGTTAGCGCCGGCAGCGTCAAATTTTCGTGCGATATAAACAACCAGACGCAGATTATGAACGATCAGCTCGTCTTTGGCGTTTTTGTCGCCCTGTTCGAGCATGATAAGCAGCTTTGTTTCTTTCTCGTTTGAAAGCGGTTCGGGCAAAAGCTCGGGCCCGTTTATGTAATATAATCCGTCGTCGCAAAAAAAAGATTTGATTTTCTCCCAAATTCTATGTAAATTTAACACAAAGCCTTTCATCTTCCGACAATCCCCTTTTGAAATATATTGTTTACTGTAAAATGTCTTCTCCGATGAGCGCGCGATATTCTCCGCTCAACAGTTCGTCCGAAATTGCGACGGTGACTCGTTTCACCTCGCTTTTTTTGTTTTTTTGCGAAATAACCGCTCTGTCTGCGGTAAATGCTCTCATCAGCCCTTTGCCGCCGATTGCGCTGTATGGAATCAACTTAAATCCGTTCATGTCGGCGGCGTTGTCATATGTATTTGAATTATCGCCGATTAAGACGCCTAAGTCGATTTGCTTTGGCACAAGGCTCATTGCAAGCTGCTTTTCAAGCACGATCACGGGTGAACCGCTGTATAGGTCATGAAGATTGCACCCGGTATCGAGCAACGCCCGACAGGCAACGCATTTGTTTTGATTGAAAATCTCAATTTCACAGCAACATTCTTTTGGCTTGATTTTTGCGCCGACTAACATGATCACCTTTATCGCAAAATAACAAACTGCCGTTGAAATTATGAGCAGAAGCGGCGATATGTCAACATACACCGACATATTGTTGATCATCAGCGTTTTGGGTGCGAAAATCTGCACGATCAGCGTCATTATTCCGCAATAGGCAAAGGTCAGCCCTAAAATCCACGAAGCATAGCGTAAAACCGAACGAATTGATTTTATCGGGAATGTCGAAACGCTCATCAAAAGGCAAAGCGCAATTTTAATTATCAGCGACAAAAAGAAATTCAGCCTCGGCAGCATAAGCGAAAACGAGCCGAGCGCACCGATTACCGCCCCGAAAATCAGCCGTATGCCTTTGGGTTTGATGTGATTTACCGCACAAACGCCGAGCAAGAGCATATAATCGGCAATCAGATTTACAATAAACAATATATCGGCATATATAACCACATCAATCCCTCCGTTTGCAAGATTAAGTATATACTTTTACTCTCGTCGATTGATGTCGCAAAACAAAAAATGAAGTAATTTGTAAAATCAACGTTTTGCCGCTGTTCTGATTCTTGACAAGCCGCAACTATTATAGTAAAATGTATTTTAAGAAATTATATGGTTATTGAAAAGAATATCCGTAAAAAATAATAAAATAAAAGGACTTGATCGATTGAATACTGCCATCATTTTAGCAGGCGGAGTCGGCACCAGACTCGGCGCTGACCGTCCGAAACAGTTTTTGACAGTAAAGGATAAACCGATTATTGCATATTGCCTTGAAACATTCCAAAACCACCCGATGATCGACGCTGTCGTTATCGTTGCGGATCCCGCTTGGCGTGATTATGTGTCGGAGTGGCTTGAAAAATGCAAAATTACAAAATTCCGTTCATATGCCGATCCGGGAAAAACCCGTCAGCATTCGATCTACAACGGACTCAAAGCCGCCGCTGTGTTCACCCGTCAGGACGACGCCGTAATAATTCATGACGCCGCCCGTCCGATGACCTCCGACCAAATCATCACCGATTGCATTAACGGCGCATATGAAATGGACGGCGCAATGCCTGTCATCACAGTGAAAGATACCGTTTATCAGAGCAGCGACGGAAAATCGATTGAGAAACTTCTGAAACGAAGCGAGCTTTTTGCGGGACAAGCACCCGAAGCGTTTAATTTCGGGAAATATTACTCAATTCACAACCTTGTTCTTGACGATGAGATCACAACAACTGCCGGATCAAGTGAAATCGCATATCGCCACGGAATGAAAATCAAGCTGGTCAGGGGCAGCGAAAACAACTTCAAAATCACCACAAAAGAGGATTTACAGGCTTTCGAGCTTTTGATGGATAAAAAATAAACCCTTTACTTTGATATTCGCAGGAAGGAAAAATATTATAATGAGCAAAATGAGAGCAAGAGTATTGACCTCTGTGGGCAATCTTGAAATGAAAACGGTCGATGTACCCGAAATCAAGTCGGGCGAGGTGCTGCTGAAGGTTCATGCCTGCGGCATTTGCGGCTCGGATATTCCGAGAATATTCACAACAGGAACATATCATTTTCCGACGATCCCCGGTCACGAATTTGCCGGTGAGGTCGTTGACGCATATGACGACCGCGACAAAAAGCTGATCGGAATGAGAGCGGCTGTTTTTCCGCTGATTCCCTGCAGAGAATGCAACAGCTGTCAAAAAGGCGTCTATGAGCTTTGCGCTCACTACAACTATCTCGGTTCAAGAACCGACGGCGCTTTCGCCGAATATGTTGCGGTTCCCGTTTGGAACTTAGCGCCGATCCCGGACAATGTTTCCTATGAGCAGGCGGCAATGTGCGAGCCGGTGTCGGTTGCGCTTCATGCACTCAGACAGGCAAAGATCGAAGTCGGCGATTCGGTTGTAATTTACGGTCCGGGCACAATCGGACTTTTGATCGCACAATGGGCAAAGGCATGGGGTGCGTCTCATGTTATGATGGTCGGAACAGACCACACCGATGTTGAGTTTTTGAAGAGCATCGGAATATATGATTTTTGCAACGGCAAGCGTGAGGACAGCGCTCAGTGGGTGAGTGATCTCACAGGCGGAGTCGGCGCTGACATTGCAATCGAAGCAGTCGGTGCGGTTGACGCTCTTTGCAACTGCTTAAACAGCGTAGCACCCGGCGGAAAAATCATCTGCGTCGGCAATCCGAGAGGCGATTTTACACTTCCCAAAGATACCTATTGGAAGATTCTTCGCAAACAGATCGTGATGTACGGAACCTGGAACTCAAGCTTTGACAATTCAACCAAAAACGATTGGAAAATTGCGATCGACGCAATGAGCAAGGGTATAATCCAAAACGAAAAGCTCATCACCCACCGTTTTTCACTTGAAGATATGGACAAGGGTCTTGACATAATGAAAAATTCGACCGAAACCTATCATAAGATTATCGTAAAACCGTAACGCTGCCAAATTGGGAGGTAGATTTTTGAAAATTGACATTAAAAACGGCGGAATTTTATCGCCGTCGGTCATGTGCGCCGATCTTTTGAACCTTGAAAAAGACATCAACATACTCAAATCAAACGGAGTAAATTATCTCCATGTTGATTTTATGGATAATAAATTTGTACCGAACATCACCTTTGGAACGGATGTTGTCAGAGCGCTCAAAAATGCCTGCGGAATGATCAGAGACATTCATATCATGGGGTTTGAGCCGCAGCAATATTTTGACAGCATGGACATCGGAGAAAACGACATTGTCGCTGTGCATTTTGAAGAATGCGACGATGTTGACTCGGTTCTTGATGAGATCAGCCGCCGAGGCGCCGTTCCGTTCATGGCAATAAGCCCCGACACGCCCGTTGAAACAATCACCGAGCATTTTGACCATCTTTCGGGCATTTTGCTGATGAGCGTTTACCCCGGATTTGCGGGAAAACCGATGGTTCCGACAAGCTTTGACCGACTTCGCTTGGCTCGAAAACTGATCGATGAATCAAAAAAAGACATCGTTCTTGAGATCGACGGCAATGTAAGCTGGGTTAATGCGCCTAAAATGCGTGAATGCGGTGCGGATATGTTCGTTGCGGGTTCATCGTCGATTTTCCAAAAAGGAACAGACCTTAAAGAAAATATTTTGCGATTTAACGAGCTTGTAAAATAAATTATATATAAGCCGCTCAACTGCGTTTTTGCAAATTCGCAAAGGCTCAAATGGCGGCTTATTTTTCATTATTTGTTTAAAATATCACTTTTGACTCAATTTTCTTTGACAGGATGACAAAAACCATATGAATTACAACATTACAGTAAACAGTATCACGGTAATTGACAACATGATGACTCTCTCGATTTCGGGTGAAATCGAAGATGAGATGATAAGCCGTGACATTTACAGCAAGCCGAAGCTCATAATGCTGTTTGAAAGCGAAAAAGAGGACAGACGAATCCCGTTTGTATTGAGCGATCTCGGCTATTTCGGCACAAAATGCCGTTTTTCGGGCGAATACATTTATGACCTTGACATGATTTTCTGGAAAACACGCTCGCTTCATCTGCCCTTTACTCTGAAATTTGCGCTCAGCTACGGCAATTATTATTATGATGAGATCACGCTTTCCGACCACAAACCGGTGCTTGATTTCGATAACCTTAAATATAAAATCAGCTTCGGAACAGCGGTAACAAATATAACGCCGCTTAAAAAACCCGAAAGCAAGTCGACAAGGGTCGTTCGTGCAATTCAGGCGGTAATTCGCACCCTGTTCTACCTTGTAATGTACCTCCTCGGAATATGTATGCTGCCGCTTTTCTTCATTGAAGCGATTTTGGCGCTTTGCGGCTGCACGCTCCTTTGCGTGCCCTATGACGGAAGCGTTGTCGGCGCAATAATCGGGCACATGAACCACAGACTTGAGATGTTCTCAACAATCAAAATCACCATTCGCAAGATAAACCGTCAGTTGATTTTGCTGTTTTACAAAATATTCTCGCTTTGCAAGGTCAAGGAAAACCGAATCAGCTTTATCTCGGCAAGACGAAACGAGGTTTCGGGCAATTTCGCATTTGTCTATGACAAATTAAAGGACGACAAATCGCTCGACATCAGATTCGTGCTTAATGACAAAACTCTCAGACAGCTTAATTTATCCGATATTATCAAATTCACAAAGGCTTGCGCTACCTCAAAGGTGGTCGTGCTCGATGAATTTACACCGCAGATCCATTTCATTGACCTGAAACCCCAAACGAAACTGATCCAGCTTTGGCACGCTTGCGGTGCGTTTAAAACATTTGGATTTACCCGACTCGGCAAGCCGAAAGGCTCGCCTCAGGCGACCCGAAACCACAGAAGCTATGATTATGTAACAGTCAGCTCGGAATATTGCAAACGCTGTCACAGCGAGGGCTTCGGCATACCATATAACAATGTCGTTCCGACAGGTATTCCGAGGACCGATGTATTTTTCGATGATGATTACCGCAAAAAGGTGACCGACGAATTTTACTCAAATTATCCCGAACTGAAGGACAAACGAATAATCATGTTTGCGCCGACCTTCAGAGGCGATGTTAAGGAAACTTCGTTCTATCCGTTTGAGATGTTCGATGTCAAAACCGTGCTTGATTCACTTCCCGACGATTATGTCATCATCATCAAGCACCATCCGTTCATTACCAAAAAACACCCGATTCCGAGCGGTTACGAAAACCGTGTATACGACTTGTCCGAAAACACTGAAATCAACGATTTGCTGTTCATTTCCGATGTAATCATCACCGACTATTCATCGTTGATTTTTGAAGCGTCATTGCTTAAAATCCCGATGCTGTTCTATGTATTCGACCTTGACGAATATATTCGCGACCGTGACTTTTACTTTGATCTTCGTCTTAATTCGCCCGGCAAGCTCGTTTTCGACCTGCCGACGCTCATTGACACGATCAAGTCAGAGGATTATGAAACCGAGCGAATCGAACCGTTTAAAAAGATGTTTTTCGACAAGCTTGACGGCAAATCGACCGAGCGTGTTGCAAAACTCATAACAGATTCGTTAAAATAAGTTTTTTCTGTTTACAAAACGAATATTTAATTGTATAATTAAAGCATGGAAAGGTAATTTTTCATGCTTTTAATTTTTTATACCGGGAGGTCAATAAATATAATGAAGGTTTTATTCGCAACTTCAGAAAGCTATCCCTATGCTGCGTCGGGCGGACTCGGCGATGTTGCATTTGCTCTGCCAAAAGCGCTTAAAAAGAAAAATGTCGCTTGCAGAGTGGTAATGCCGCTTTATTCATCAATATCTCCTGAGCTTCGTGCTACAATGCAGTTTGTAAAAAGCATCACCGTGCCGGTTGCATGGCGCAATCAATATTGCGGTATTTTCGAGGCAAAATATGAGGGCGTGAGCTTCATTTTGCTTGACAACGAATTCTATTTTAAGCGTGACAACCAATATGGCGAATTTGACGACGCCGAGCGTTTCGCATTTTTTGCCCGTGCCGTGCTGGAAATCATTCCGCACATCGACTTCACACCCGATGTAATTCACTGCAACGACTGGCAAACGGCGTTGACCCCGGCTTATTATAATTTCTATTATTACAACCGACCGGGTTACGAAAACATCAAAACCGTGCTTACAATCCATAACATTCAATATCAGGGCAGATATGGTCTTGAATTGCTTGAGGACCTTGTCGGAATACCGTCATGGGCTCAGTCGCTTGTTGAAAACGAGGGCGACATCAACTATCTTAAAGCAGGAATCGAAAGTGCTAACAAGGTCACGACCGTTTCTCCGACCTATGCAAACGAGCTGATGGACCCGTGGTATTCATATGGTCTGTCGGGAATTTTGTCACAGAGAAGCTGGAAGCTGTCGGGAATCGTAAACGGAATCGATTATGATGTTTACAACCCCGAAAAGGATAAATGCATTCCGGTAGCCTACAACGCCGATTCATTTGAGAAAAAAGCCGAAAACAAAGCGGCGCTTCAGCAGGAGCTCGGTCTTAAAGTTGACCCCGATGTGCCGATCGTCGCAATGGTAACACGACTTGCGTCGCACAAGGGCGTTGAGCTTGTAAGATACATATTCGACGAGCTGATGAAACAAAACATTCAGTTTGTGATTTTAGGCTCGGGCGAGCGTGAATATGAAGAATTTTTCTACAACAAAGCCGCTGATTACGGCGACAGAATGGCGTTTGTCTGCGGATTCATTCCGCCGCTCTCTCACAGAATCTATGCAGGTTCGGACATTTTTCTCATGCCGTCAAAACAAGAGCCGTGCGGACTTTCTCAGATGATTGCGCTTCGCTACGGAACGGTGCCGGTTGTCCGCAAAACGGGCGGTCTTGCCGATACGGTAAAGGACGCAGGCGAATCGGATGGCGTCGGATATACATTCCAGACCTATAACGCTCATGACATGGCAGGTGCGCTTTACCGTGCAATCGGCTGCTATCACAATGCCGACGAATGGAAAAAGCTCTGCATTCGCGGAATGAAAACCGACGACAGCTGGGCAAAATCGGCAGGCGAATATTTGAAGCTATATAAAAGCCTGTTTGAATAAGGCAGAATAACGCAAATTTCAACACCCCATACACCTTGTATGAGGTGTTTGGTTTTTACCCTTATGCATTTTGCCTATATAAGGCAAAAATATAGCGAACAACAAAAATCCCCCTTATCTTATGCCTATAATCGGCAGGAAAGATAGGGGATTTGTGTTTTTTAAAGGCTTGTTTTAATAAACAACAGCGTCGTTTGCGGTGAAGCCGCCGATTGAATTTTCTTTAACCTGAATGCAGACAAATGATATTTCGCAATCATCTGCCGCAAAGAACTGTCGCTTAGCCGCAGGTGAGATTCTGAGCCAATCGCCCTTTTCGAGCGCAATCTCTTCGCCGTCGATCACAACCTTGCCCTTACCCGAAATAATGCCATATATTTCTTCGTTGTTCTTATGCGAATGAACAAACGGAACATTAGCTCCTGCGGGCAAATTGTTAATGCTGACTTCGGCACCTGTCAGTCCGAGTGCTTCGTGAAGCTCGGCTCTGCCTTCATTTCCGATATTTGTTTTTGTGTAGTTCATGATATTTACCTCCAAGTGTTATTGCAAATTCGCTTTGCTTGATTGTAGTTTATCATTCGGTACACTCAAAAACAAGTACACACTTTTTTATAACTGTATATTATTTTTTAAATGTGTGGTATAATAGGGTCATGAGGTGATAAATTCATGAAAACAAAAGACGAACTGCCAGCTTGCCCGGTTGCAACCGCCGTATCATTGATCGGAGGAAAATGGAAGCTGTTAATATTGCGCAATCTCAAAGCGCGCCCCTGGAGATTTAACGAACTGCAAAGAGATTTGGACGGAATATCCCAAAAGGTGCTGACCGACAGCCTGAGGCAAATGATCGACGACGGGCTTGCCTATCGTCATGATTATCATGAATTGCCGCCGAGAGTGGAATATGGACTGACCGAGCTCGGTCGGGAAATGCTGCCGATCATCGACGCACTCGCCGATTTCGGAAACTACTATAAATCGGTTTTAAAGCAGTAATCCTATAACCGAACGGTTCGGTTTACAGACCGCTCATTCTCTCATCAACGATTTTACAAAATGAGTTGTAACTCACACCGCAAAGGAATGCCACGACCAAGCCGGTTATGAGCGAACAGAGCATGAGATAGGGCAAATATGCCGCAACAGCTGCGGATTTCATAACGGTAATTGCGACCGCCGTCTGACCGAGATTATGCATTACAGCGCCGCTCACCCCGACGCCGTATATGCTGAAAACGCCGCTTTTTTTTACAAAATACATCGCAATAACCGCAAGAGTGCCGCCGACAAGCGAAAACATCATTGCGACAACACCCGAAAAAAGCAATGATACCAAAATCGACCGTGCGACATTGACAATCAGTGCTTCTTTCAGCGAAAATCGGTAGAGCGTGAGCATTATTGCGACATTTGCAAGCCCGATTTTGAACCCCTGAACGGGAAATATTTGAACAGGGATAAGCGTTTCGGCATATGAACACAAAATTGCGGCGGCACAGAGCATTGCAAGCCGTGTGATGTATTTTGCCGTATGCTTTTCGTTATTCATAAGCCCTATCCCTCCGTAATTTTTGATATATATTTACCGTGCCGACATTATCCGGTAACGGCGTCGGTGTCGCCTGCCCCGACAATTTTGATTATGAGCCCTGAGGGCACGCACACAACCGCCTGACCGGGTCTTGAAATGAATCCGCCGCCAACGCAGGTTTTATCGTTGCATTTCGCCGATTTTATCCCGATTTTGCCTTGCTTTATCTCGATTATATTATCATAGCGCAGTTTTAAATCGATCGTCCTGTCCGCCGATTTTTCAAGGTCGATTTGCTCAATTATTTTGCCGTCCACGATTATTTGCGCAACATTATTATCACTTGAATTTGAAAACAACGCCAAAAACAGTCCTGCCGAAATTATCAGCGGAACCAAAAATATGAATATATCCTGCCACTTGGGTCGCAGGCTCAGTTTAATGTCAATGGATTTCGAGTTCATATTCATTGTTTTCGAGTGTGAAAAGTCGGTTCATATTTTTAGTGATCGTCACCTTTTTATCATCTGTGACGATTATTGCCTTAACACCTGAATGAGCGTCCAAAAATTCAAACGCTTTTTGCTTGCCCATTACGAATAATGCGGTCGAAAGTGCGTCCGATTCCGCTCCGTTTGAGCTTACAACCGTCACCGAAATAATGCCGTTGTCGGTCGGATAACCGTTTTCGCCGAATATATGATGATAGCGTTTGCCTTTGATTATCTTATATTGCTGATAGTCGCCCGAGGTTGAAACAAATTTTGATTTTAGTTTCAGCGTTCCGATCATCTTTCCCGAATCGCCCCTCGGATCCTGAATGCTCACCGTCCACGACTGATTATCATTTTTAGACCCGACAGCCGCAATCGTGCCGCCGATTGAAAATATTCCCGAATTGCACCCGAAGCTTTTGAGCATATCCGCCGCCTTGTCCGCCGCAATTCCCTTTGCAACGCCGCCAAGATCAAGCTTTGCCCCATTTAATTCGACATTTTTACCCGATATGATTATTTTTCCGCAATCCGATGATTTGAGCGCATTTTTGATTGCCTCATCAGTCGGAATTTTAATCTTTCCATCATCAAATCCCCAAGCGGTTTTAAGCTCCGAAAAACACGGATTATATGCATGGTCGGTTATGTTGTAATATGACACGGCGGTGCGGATCGCGTCATAAACATCCTCGCCGCATTCACCGCCGCCCGCATTATTCAGCCTGAAAAGCTCCGAATCATTGACATTGTCAAGCTCGCCCGACAGCTTTTCAATCATCGATTTTATCTTTTCAAGATTATTTTTTGATACATTCGCCTTTAAAGTAACATAGGTATACATCGTCGTGAAGCTAAGCTCGTTTTGAGACGATGAGCATGACGAAAACAGCATTGAAATTATAATCATAACGCAAATTATCACAGATATTTTTTTAGTCATTCGTTTCGCTTTCCCTGTTTTAAATTTATATCATAAAGAATTGCGGCACCACTCACCGATGATCCCGACAACACGCATAACAATTTACATACATTGTAGCATAAAAACATTGAAAAAACAAACATTATGTGTTACAATGATTATATCTGTTCAAAGGATAATTTTATCATCAGTAAAGGAGCCGTTGTTTTGAAAGCACATCTCGGTCTTTTAGTAAGACTCACAGCAGTCGTTGTTTGCGCTGCAATGATGTTCGCATTCGGCGCCTGCAAACAGGAATCTGCTAATAACACCTCAACCACGAAAATCACGGAAGCACCCACCACCGTCAAAACGGACATGGGTCAGGGAGAGCTTTATGTATATTATTCTGCGGCGGATTCGCTCAATCCCTATGAAGCGTTGACAGGCGGCAATCAGCAGATCTCGTCGCTGATGTTCGATCCGCTCGTCAGACTTGACTCCAATTTGAATCCGGAACTGAAAATCGCAAAGCAAATTGAAATTGACGGCAAAACCGTCATAATAACGCTAAAAGATGTTGTATTTTCAGACGGCAGCTCGGTCACGTCCGAAGATGTTACCTATTCATTATCGCTTGCAAAAAAAGCGAAAAACAAGGTTTACACCGACAGGCTGAAGGTCATTAAAAGCTATAACGCCGTGTCGGCAAATACAATTGAACTGAGACTCAGCCGTTATGATCCGCTGATTGCAAATGTGCTTGATTTTCCGATAATCAAGCAAGGCAGCACAAAGCGCAAAAACGATGACGACAAGGACCTGCCGCCGATCGGCTGCGGAAGATATGTTTATTCCGACAACAGCGGAACCTGCGTTTTGAGCGGCAACAAAAAATATTACGGTTCTGTTCCGCAAAATACTGTCACGCTTGACAACACTCCCGACAAGGACGCGCTTCAATATAGCATTAAAGCAGGCGAAGTCGACATATATTACAGCGGGGTAATGAGCGGAAATCTGCTTTCAATGAGCGGCAAGACAAACATGGTCAAACAGCCGAACATTGTATTTTTGGGCGTCAACCAAAACGGCATCTTGAAAAATAAATTCATCAGAAGTGCCGTTTCGGAATCAATTAACCGCAGCGAAATTTGCAAGACGGCATATTACAACTATTCATCCCCCGCAGTCAGTCTGTTTTCGGATAAGATGGACATTATCAAAAACTGCAAAAACATTTTCTCAACCACAGCCGAAAACGACATTGCGAAAGCATTTCTGAAAAAGGCAGGCTATTCTTCGCAGGATTCAAGCGGATTTTACATCAATTCGTCAAAATCAAAGATCACGCTTGATCTGCTCTATAATTCCGCAAACTCATATCAGAAAAATGCGGCGGAATTGATTCAAAAACAACTGAAATCGGGCGGTATCGACGCAAATCTCGTCGGAAAAAGCTATAATGATTATGTAACCGCCGTGCTTCACCGAAACTATGACATTTATCTCGGTGAGATCAAACTCACTTCCGATTTTGATTTTTCCGCATTGTTTTCGGGTGAAGTCGTCAGCGGCAAAACGCAGGAGAGAACGACCACGACCCGTGCGACTACTACGGCAAAGCCGACCACCACAGCGGTTCAAACCGAAACAAACGAAAAGGGAAGCACGGTCATCAGAACATATACCACTCAAACCACCGCGAAGCCCACAACGACAAATCCGGGATTTAAAAATGCCGACATTGCGGGCGCTTATCAAAAATTCTTAAAAGGAACGCTCAAAACCGACAAATTTCTTGATCAGTTTTCCTCGGAGCTTCCGTTTATTCCGATTGCATATCGCTATGGAGTCGTAAGCTACAATGCGTCCATTAGTCCCGCCGCTGTTGCCACTTTCAGCGACGCATACTATAACATAGAATATTTATCGTTAAAAAAATGATTGAAAGGATGATTTTCATGATCCGTTATCAAACCCGTTTCGGCACAGTCACAATCTCAAACGAATATTTCGCAAAGCTGATCGGAAACGCCGTTGTTTCATGCTACGGCGTATCGTCAATGGTTGCGAAAGGCTCCCAGTGGTGGAGATCCAAATTTTCAAAAAAGGAATATATCGACACCGGCATAATCGTCAGCGGCGATATTAACCAAATCAATGTCGATTTGCATATTACCGTAACCTTCGGCGTAAACATCAACGCCATTGCACAGAGCATTATGCATAAGGTTAAGTATGTCGTAGAAGAATCTACCGGCATTGCAGTAAATAATGTTACCGTTCATGTTGACGGAATGACAAACGATAACTAAATCGTTATTTGCTGCGGTAAATGCGGCAAATCAGGAAAGGATGATTTCTACTTTGATTACAGGTGATATTCTTCGTGACGCCATTATATCGGGTGCTAACAACATTTCAAATAACCGCCAGTCGGTCGATGAGCTGAATGTATTCCCGGTGCCTGACGGCGACACGGGTACTAACATGACGCTGACAATTACAAATGCGTCAAAGGAGCTCAGCGTTACACAGGGAAAAAATGTTACCGAGATTGCCGATCTCACCGCTTCGGCTTTGCTTCGCGGCGCAAGAGGTAATTCGGGTGTAATTTTATCGCTCATTTTCAGAGGTATTGCTAAAGGCCTCAAGGGCAAAGAAACGGCGGACGGCGAAGAGCTTGCAGCTGCTCTTGCAAGCGGCGTCAAAGCGGCATATAAAGCTGTCATGAAGCCGACCGAGGGTACGATTCTTACCGTAATTCGTTTAGCGGCAGATTCGGCTGACAATGCCGTGAAATCGGGCAAGACCGATTTTTGCGAAGTATTTGAAACAGCTCTTGAAGGTGCCGAGGACGCACTCAAACAGACACCCGAGATGTTGCCGGTGCTTAAAAAAGCAGGCGTTGTGGACGCAGGCGGATGCGGTCTTGTTACAATATTCAAAGGTATGCTTTCCGTCTTTAAAGACGGTGTGATCGTTGCTTCAAACGAGGCGGACAACACAGGCAAAACCGAGAAAAAAGCAAAAAATGCGGCGGCAGAGTTCGAGGGCGAGATCACATTTACCTATTGCACCGAATTTATCGTTCAGCGTGATAAAAAGGTAACCACCGACCCGAAAGCGCTCCGTTCATATCTCGAATCGATCGGCGACTGCGTTGTGGTCGTTGACGACGAGAGCATAATCAAGGTTCATGTTCATACCGACAACCCCGGAAACGCATTGCAAGAGGGTCTTAAATTCGGTATGCTCACAAACATGAAGATCGAAAATATGCGTGAACAGCATGAAAATGCAAAGAAAAATGCAGAAATCGAAGATACCGAACATATCGACGACAACGGCGAATATACACCCGTTGCGCCGACCGAAGAATATGGTTTTGTTGCGATTGCGGCAGGCGAAGGAATTCAGTCGCTGTTCACCGACCTCGGTGTAACATCGCTTGTGTCGGGCGGTCAGACAATGAATCCGTCAACCGACGACATTCTCCGTGCAATCGAAACTACACCGGCAAAAAATGTATTCGTTTTGCCGAATAACAAGAACATAATCATGGCGGCTGAACAGACAGTCAAGCTTGCAACACGAAATGTAATCGTCTTGCAGACAAAGACGATCCCGATGGGAATTTCGGCAATGCTAAGCTTTGACCCTGACGCATCGGTTGAAGATAATGCGGTTGCAATGCAGGCGGCTGCGGAAAATGTCGGCTCAGGCTCAATCACATTTGCGGCTCGTGACTCGGATTATGACGGTCACAAGATCAAGGAGGGCGAAATTTTGGCTCTCGAAAACGGCAAGGTCGCTTTTGTTGAACAGGATATTGAAAAAGCGGTAGTTAAGCTTGTGAAAAATCTGTTCAAAAAAGACAGCAGCTTCGTAACGCTCATCTATGGTGAGGACATCACCGACGAGCAAGCGGCGGCGGCTGAGAGCGCTGTCAGAGCGAAGCTCGGCAATGATGTTGAAGTGACTCTTGTTCCGGGCGGTCAGCCGATTTATTACTACATTATTTCCGTTGAATAAATATCACTTATTCCTTTAAGTGAGGGCGATGGTTTATGATCGACGAAAATAAGCCAATCGAATATTTAAAAGGCGTCGGCAAAAAACGAGCCGAGCTTTTCAGAAAATTGGGTATCGACACTGTCGGTGCCCTTTTGGAGTTTTATCCGAGAGATTATGAGGACTGGGACACCTGTTATTCGGTAAGCGACGCACCGATCGATGAAAAATGCTGCGTTAAAGCAACGGTTGCGACTCATGTCGAAGAATACCGAATCAGACGGGGACTGACGCTATATCGGTTCAAGGCAACCGATGGCGCAATGCCGCTTTATGTCACGGTCTTCAACAACAAATATATGGCGCAAAAAGCCGAAATCGGCAAGGATATTTTGCTTTTCGGCAAGGTCACGGGCAATTTTAACCGAAAAGAAATGAGCTCGCCGCAAATCGAAGAGGCGACCTCACCCCATTTTCGTCCGATATATCGCAGCTGCGAGGGTCTTAAAAGCTACATGATCGAAAAAGCGGTAAGACAAGTGACGGATGAGCTCGGCGATGAGCTTTATGACCCGATAAATGCCGACATTCGCCGTGAATATGAGCTGTGCCACAAGCGTTTTGCGCTCGAAAAGATTCATTTTCCCGACAACCGTGATGAAATGGAAACGGCAAAACAGCGGCTTGTTTTTGAAGAATTGCTTATTCTCCAGCTCGGACTTTTGCGGCTCAAACGCAAGAATAATGCACTTTGCGCCACCGTTTTCAAAAATGATTATACCGACAAATTTATCGGCGGACTGCCGTTTGAAATGACAAATGCGCAAAAAAATGCCGTAAAACAGGCGGCGATTGACATGATGAAGCCGACGCCGATGAACCGATTGCTCCAGGGAGATGTCGGTTCGGGCAAAACGGCGGTTGCGGCGGCGCTGATATATAATTCGGCGAAAAACGGCTTTCAATCCGCACTCATGGCGCCAACCGAAATTCTTGCCGAACAGCATTATAAAACGCTTGCAAAAATGATGAAGCCGCATGATGTTTCGGTATTTTTGCTGACGGGCTCAACGCCGGCGTCCGAGCGAAAAAAACTGCTTTCAATGCTCAAAAACGGCGAAATAGATGTCATAATCGGAACTCATGCGCTGATTCAAAATGACGTAAAATTTATGTCGCTCGGGCTTGTGATAACCGACGAACAGCACCGATTCGGCGTTGCACAAAGAACGGCGCTCGGCTTTAAGGGGCACAATCCGCATATGTACGTCATGTCCGCAACACCGATTCCGCGCACTCTTGCACTGATTTTATACGGCGATCTTGATATATCTGTCCTTGACGAGCTTCCAAAAGGAAGAATGCCGATTGAAACCTATGCCGTGCCGTCGAAGTTAAGACCTCGGGCATATGCTTATATCAAAAAGCACATTGACGAGGGCAGGCAGGGCTACATTGTTTGCCCGATGGTTGATGAGGGCGAAACGGAGCTTGCAAGCGCAACGAAATTTTATGAAAAATTAAGCAAAGGCTTTTTCAAAAATTATTCGCTCGGTCTTTTGCACGGTCAAATGAAGCCTGACCAAAAGGAACGGGTGATGAGAGATTTTGCCGACAACAAAATCCGGCTGCTGATTTCGACCACCGTGATCGAAGTCGGAATCGATGTGCCGAATGCCGTCATAATGGTAATCGAAAATGCGGAACGGTTCGGACTGTCCCAGCTTCATCAGCTCAGAGGACGAGTCGGACGAGGACAGCACCGTTCAACCTGCATTCTCATCTCGGACGCCGAAAATGATGAGGCAAAGCGCCGTTTAAAGGTAATGACTGACACGACCGACGGCTTTAAAATTGCCGACGAAGATTTAAAGCTCCGAGGTCCGGGCGACTTTTTCGGCTCAAAGCAAAGCGGACTTCCCAACCTTAAAATCGCAAATATATTCAGCGACATGAAAACGCTGAAAATGACCTCCGCTCTTGCCAAAGAAATAATATCCGATGACCCCGAGCTTTGCGACCCGAAAAACGAAGGATTAAAGTCGGAGGTTGACAAACTGTTCGGCAGATCGGAGCAGTTCGGAATAAATTAAAACATAAGCGAAAAATATACACCAAAAAGGCACTTAACATGAAAACAATATTGATTCAAGGCGCAATGGACAACGAAATTAACCGTCTTGTTGCGATGTTTGAAACAAAACTGCATATCAAAATCAACGGCTGTGATTTTTATGAAACAACCACACCGGACAAACGAATTATTATTTCAAAAACAGGCGTTGGGATAATGAATGCGTGCGTTGCGACAATGACGGCGATCGAGCGCTATCACCCGGACTGCATAATCAATCAGGGCATTGCCGGGGCACACAGACCCGATCTCAGAATCGGCGATTTAATCGTGGGCGATTCTGCGGTATATCTCAACAGCCACCGTTCGCCGATTAAATCGCAGGGCAAAGGCAGCAATGCGCTTTTGTGGAAACCCGGCAAAAAGCAAAGCTGTGATATATCATCGGACAGGCGGCTGCTCGGCATATTTGAAAAGCTGCCGTTTAGCGGACGAAAGATTGTCGGAAAACTCGGTTCGGGCGATATGTTTTCGCGTGAGGTCGACCGAATCAACCTGCTGGTGAGCCAATTCGGCGAAATTTCGGAGGACATGGAAACAGCAGCGGTTTATAAATGCGCAAAAATGTGCGGCGTTGCGGTAATCGGCGTCAGAATCATTGCAAACAACGAGCTTTTGCGAATACACACAAACGGCGTGAGCGACAAGACGGTATGCGAAAAATTGCAGGATTTCATTTATTCCTCAATCGACTGTCTGTAATCAATCATTTACCGTTTATTTACTTGAATATTTTGTAAAAGCGGTGTATAATGAAATAAATAATTCTAATGGCTTTTACAACATTCATAAGCAAAGGTGAGGGATTCCGTTTTGGACATCAACTTCGATTTATATAAAATATTTTGCACCGTCGCAAGACACAAGAGCATATCCGCAGCGGCTCAGGAGCTTTTTGTGTCGCAATCTGCCGTCAGCCAGTCAATCAAACAGCTTGAAACGGCACTCGGCGGAAAATTATTTAACCGAGGCGCTCGCGGCGTCACTCTGACAGCCGAGGGTCAAGCGGTATATAATTATGCGAAAAACGCAAGCGAATTGCTTGAAAATGCGCAAAAAACCTTTCAAAAAATGACCGATATGCATGAGGGCGAAATCAAAATCGGTGCATCCGACACAATATGTTCGCTGTTTTTGCTCAAAAAAATCAGCACATTTCACGAGCTGTATCCCGACATCACGATCAAACTTTCGAGCGGAACCTCGGACGACCTCATCAAAATGCTCAAAGACGGCGAAATCGACATGGCGTTTGCAAATCTGCCGATTCACAGAAGCGAGGGGCTGAACATTCGGGAAGTAATGTCGATTTCGGATTGCTTTGTTGCAGGCAAAAAATTTGCTTCACTTGCCCACCGAACAGTATCGCTAAAAGAGCTTGCGGAATATCCGGTTTTGATGCTTGATAAAAACAGCAGTTCACGCAGAATTATTGACGGATTTTTGCTTGAAAAGGACATTGTTCTGTCGCCGTGCGTTGAGCTCGGCTCAATCGATCTGCTGATCGAATGTGCAAAAATCGGGCTCGGAATTTCGCTTGTAATCGAAAAGGCAGCCGAAAGTGCGCTAAATGGCGGCGAATTATATAAATTGCAGCTGTCCGAGCCACTGCCGAAACACAGCATTGGGCTTGTAACGGGCGGTGCGGTGCCGTCGGTTGCCGCGGAGCATTTCATTGACCTGATTTACAGCTGATATTATACAAAAGAATATCATCATGATAACAATCACTCGGTTTGACAGCCAACCTGATTTTGGGAATAGTACCGAACAATATTTCAGCCGCGGCGACACGCTTGACGGCGGTGCTTAAAAATATTTCGTATATGAAAAATATCAGGGCGTTCCGATATATTTTATCACTCACATCGAAACTGAAATTGTTTTGTCGGACATCAAATAAGCATAAAAAAGACCTTTGGTAAAAATCATACCAAAGGTCTTTTATCATTTTTGCAGTATTATTTTCGCTTTTTCGGTCGAATCGGCTCGTCAGCATTTCTTGATTCGACGATCGGCTTGATGAACGAAACCACCACTCCGAAAATCAATGCGATTGAAAGCAAAATCACAATGAATACGACGATCGACTGAAAATTATTCGACGCAATCTCGCCCGAATTGCCGTTAATTGTGAGATTTAGCGTTGAAATCACACTTTCGTTTGCGTCGATCTGCGACTGCTCAAGCACGGGTGATGAATCAAAGCAGGTCAGCTCATAGCATCGACCCCCGACGATCGTCATTACGCTTGTATATGTATATCCGGTTGTCGTGTCGCCGATTCTTGCATAAATCTTGATGAAATAATAATCCGACAGCTTGATTTCGGACGGCGTTGACAAAAGTGTATGCCCTTGTGCTTTAAGCGCATCCGCAACAGTCGAAATCACACTCTCACGCTCGCTTTTCTCAAGGTCCGAGAAATTATTTATTCCGCTTATCAAACTGTGTTCCGACTCCTCCGTTTTTGCGACCGATTCTGCGGCACGGCTTGATTCGGAAGAATATTTTCCGATTTTGTTGGCGCTGAAAACCGAAAATCTGATTTCACGCTGTTTATCATTTGAAAATGCGTCAATCAGCACTCCGCTGTCAATTCGCTTAATTGCCTCATTTTTTGAAAGCGGCAGATCTTTATAAAACGCCGCTCCCTTGTCGACATCTTCGGTGGTCAAAACGGTGAATTTTGACGGGATTTTAACCGATATTTTTGAATAGTCGGTATTAACTGCAACGGTTGAATCGGCAAATGCGGTAAACGGCACAAAGCTCATTGTCATTACGCTGAGCAAAACAACAAACGCAAGCGTTTTTTTAACAAAGCGTTTCAAACCGCCACACCCCTTTATACATTTATATAACGTTATAATTATAGCTTAATTTTGGATAAAAATCAAGTTGTATTTGGTTCAACAAATGAGTTTACCGCTCAATGAATGGTTTTATGTTGAAAATTGCCAACATATGTGGTAAAATCTATATAAATAATGATATTTTCGGAGAGAATTATGGTTACCTATGAACCTGTGGAAGTGAAGCCCGAGGACATTCGGAAAATTCAGAAAAAAAGCCTTGATATGTATAAATATTTCAAGGAAATCTGCGACGCCCACCAACTTACCCATTTTTTCTGCGGCGGCTGTTGCATCGGTGCATTGCGCCATAAGGGATTTGTGCCGTGGGACGATGACATTGATGTGTTTATGCCCAGAGAGGATTATGAAAAATTGGAGAAGGTGTGGCATGAAAGTGCGGATGAAAGCCGCTACAAAATCTGCCGCACTTCAAAAACCGAATATACGAGAATTCAATTCATCACGATTTCGGACGAGCATACCACATTCATCAAAACAAGGCAAGCGGATCTTGACATTCCTCACGGAATCAGACTCGATGTAATTCCGATCGACGGCTCGCCCGATTCGGCGTTCAAACGCAAGATTCAGATGATGTGGGCGCTGGTATACTCAATGTTTCTAAACGGTGAGCCGCATACAAGCAAGGGCAAGGCGGTTGAGCTTGTCAGCCGATTTTTGCTGTTTTTCTTCCCGACCGTCAAATCACGCTATAAGGTTTGGAGATTTGCAGAAAAGCAGATGAGCAAATATCCGCTCAAAGACGCAAACATCGCAAAAGAGCTTTGCGTTTGGTATGAGGTCATGGTGCGAAATTATCCCGCAAGGCTTTTCAAAGGCGTTGTTTACAAGCCGTTTGAAGACATTATGGCGCCGTTGCCCGTCGGTTACGACGAATATTTGCACATGGCGTTTTCGGGGGATTATATGCAGCTGCCGCCACCCGAACAACAGATTCCGAAGCATGAGATCGTTTTCTACGACCTTGACAATTCCTATAAAAAATATAAGGGCATTTATTATTGCAAAGAGCCGGTCGCCAAAAAATTCCGAGGTCAGACAAATTATGAAGATTGACGATAATTTGCTGACCGCCGCAACGCTTTGTTCAAGGCTGTATAATAAAGGCGAACTGAAATATTTGAGCTCGTCCGCCTGGCACGGGCTGATTGCGGATCTGGCTGAAAAGGGAATTGAAAATCCTTCATATCTTTTAGGGGCAAAGATGAGCGATCTAATTACGCTTGAATTTAAGCCTGAGTTTTGCAAGCGTCTGCTCAGCCTTTTGGATAATGCGGCAAAGACGGAAGAAATAATCATAAATCTTGCAAACAGCGGCATTTTTCTGATCGGAATGGACTCAAAATATTATTCGTCGCTGATGATTAAACGGCTTCAAACAGCCTGTCCGCCGGTGCTTTTTTATGCGGGAAACGCAAAACTTATGAACCGTGATTCGATTTCGGTCGCAGGAAGCAGAGAGCCATCGAGCAGCGCTGTTAAATTTGCAAATTCACTCGGTAGGAAAATCACCGAAAACGGATATGTGCTGACATCGGGCGGCGCTCGCGGGTGCGACAGCATTGCCGAATCAGCCGCAACCTCAAACGGCGGAAACGCCGTGCTTTATCTTGCGGTTTCACTCAGCAAACGAATGGAAAACACGAGAATGTCGTCGCTGATTGCGCAAAATCGACTCTGCCTTGTGTCGGATCATTCACCCTATGATGATTTTAACGCAGGCTATGCGCTGACAAGGAATAAATATATCTATTCATCCTCCCCCATAACGGCGGTTTGCGAAAGCCGAGCCGAAAAGGGTGGGAGCTATAACGGTGCAATCGGCTGCATTGCCGGCGGTTACGGTCATGTTGCGGCGTTTGACGATGAGAGCTGTTATGGCAATCAGATGTTGATTTTGAACGGTGCAAACAGGGTAAAAACCGCAGATGATGTGATCGACCTTGCGGTCAAATATCAGTAAAATATATTTTGAAAATCGGGATTATTTCAGGACTTAAATCAGATGAAAACACGAATTAAAAGCGACAAAATCATAACGGAAAACGGCATTTTTGACGGATATTTATATTTTGAAAACGGCAAAATCACCGAAATATCGGAAAGCGCCTACAAAGCAGATCATGAATATGATTATTCGGGCTGTTATGTCTCACCCGGGTTCATTGACTTTCATCTTCACGGCGCATTGGATCATGATTTTTCGAGCTGCACGATAGATGAAGCTATTTCGGCGATAAATTATCACGCCGCTCACGGCACGACCTGCCTTTTGCCGACCGTCACATCATGTTCATTTGACACGACAAAATCGGCGCTCGGTGTGCTTGGCAAAATTGTAAATTCGGACAAATGTTACCCGACGGTCGTCGGCGTTCATCTTGAGGGGCCATATTTTAACCCCAAAATGAGCGGCGCTCAAGACCCAAAACTCATCACACCGCCGAAAAGCGAAGAATATCGGCAACTGATAAGGGAATTTGGCGGCATTATAAAATGCTGGAGCTATGCACCCGAGACTGACAAAAACGGCGAATTTTGCAAATATGTTACATCTCACAACATCATTGCGTCGGCAGGCCATTCCGACGCCGATTACAACGACATGATCATCGCCGAAAAATCGGGGTGCAAAATGATAACCCATATGTTTTGCCGAACATCGACGGTCAGAAAAATCGGTTGTGAAAAGGTGATCGGAGTCAATGAATCGGCTTTTTTAAGCGACAGCCTCGTTGCGGAAATCATTGCCGACGGTCATCATGTTCCGCCCGAGCTTATCAACATGGCTTGCAAAATCATGGGATATGACCGAATCTGTCTTGTCACCGACGCACTCAAAGCGACAGGTACGAGCGCAAAAACATCGTCGGTCGGCAGCGTTTGCTGCATAATCGACGACGGCGTTTGCAAGCTGCCCGACAAAAGCGCACTTGCAGGAAGCATTGCGACAACCGACAGATTGGTTAGAGTATGCGTTAAAAAATGCGGGATTTCGGTTGAAAATGCGGTGAAAATGGCAAGCCGAACACCGTCAAGAGTTCTCGGAATAAATAAAGGCGTGCTAAAACCCGATTTTGACGCAGATATTGCAATATTTGACGATGATATTAACATTAAATCGGTGTTTTGCGGCGGCAAAAAGATTTAGCAATAAATATAATAAACACAAAATCGGAGCTGATGAGAAAATTCCCAACAGCCCCGATTTTTTAAATATTTTCTGAATCACAAATGAAATTGTCCATATAAATCAGTTTTTAATGCTGAGTGCTTTTTCAAGCTCGGCTGTAATTTTGCTTTGCGTATCAAGTGCCATTACACGCTCGGCGAGCTTGTCCGCCTCATCTTTTGTCCAACGGGATATTTCCTTTCTCGTTGCAAGAACCGATGTCGGAGTAACGCTGAATTCATCAAGACCGAATGAAATGAGCAGCGGAATCAACATTGGGTCAGCCGCTCCCTCTCCGCACATTCCGACAGGAATACCCGCTTTTTTGCCCTCGGTGATGATATGCTTGATTGAGCGCAAAACCGCCGGGTCAAAAGATGAATAGAGATAAGCGACATTAGCGTTGCCTCTGTCAACCGCCATTGTGTAGCCGGTAAGGTCGTTTGTGCCGATGCTGAAAAAGTCAGCCTCACGAGCTAACAAGTCAGCCGTCAGGCTTGCCGCAGGTGTTTCAATCATAACGCCAAGCTTGATGTCCTTGTTATATGCAATTCCGCTCTCGTCAAGCTCCGATTTTGCTTCATTGAGCAATGCTTTAACCGCTCTCAGCTCTTCAACACCCGTTACAAGCGGAATCATTATCTGAAGATCGCCGAATACACTTGCGCGAAGCAACGCACGAAGCTGAATTTTGAACATATCGGGATTTTTCAGGCAATAACGCACTGCACGGAATCCCAAAAACGGATTTTCTTCCTTTGAAAGCCCCATATATGGGATTTCCTTGTCGCCGCCGATGTCAAGAGTACGAATTATTACGGTCTTGCCTTTCATGATAAGCAGCGCCTTTTTATATGCTTCAAACTGCTCGTTTTCATCGGGTGCCGTTGGTCTGTCCATGAACAAAAACTCGGTTCGAAACAGCCCGATACCTTCACCGTCAAATTCCGCAACCTTTGCCGCATCTTCGGGAGTGCCGATGTTGCCGAAAAGCTGAACGGAAATATTGTCACCTGTCACGGTCGGCTTGCCGATGAATTTTTTAAGCGCCGCTCTTTCGGCGTCAAAATCGATCCGCATTTTTATGAATTTTGCTTTTTCTTCGTCGCTCGGATTGTCGATTACTTCGCCCCTTACGCCGTCGATTACTGCGATTTCATCATTTTTGAGTACGCTTGTTGCATTTTCAACGCTAAGCACCGCAGGAATCTCCATTGCCCTTGCAAGGATTGCCGCATGGGAGGTTTTTGAGCCGACTTCGGTCACAAATCCGACTACATTTTGCGAATTTATGCACGCCGTCATTGACGGGGTAAGCTCTTTTGCAACAAGAACGGTGTCTTTGGGCAATGTTGACAAATCGACTGTTTCAACACCGAGCAATATTCCGAGCATTTCGCTCTTTATGTCACGAACATCAACCGCACGCTGTTTTGTCATCTCATCATCAACACTTGAGAACATTGCAATGAACATATCGCAAACGGTTTCAAGCGCCGATTCCGCACACTCGCCGGAGCTTATCAATTTCTCGATCTCCGAGCACATATAGGGGTCTTTCATCATCATGATGTGACCTGTGATGATCTCCGCCGCCTTTTCTCCTGCCGAAGCCGTGACCTTTTCACTAAGTGCCTCATTTTTTGAGAAGAATTTTTCGAGCGCATTGTTAAATCGCTCTTTTTCGGCTGTCACATCGCAGCCTGTGCGCTTTTCATATTTAAGCTCGGTTTGAGTATATATTACAACCCGACCGATTCCGTAGCCCTTTGACGCTCCGATTCCTTTATACATAAACGCTCACCCTTTTTATCGGCGGATATTCATTAAACCCGAACATCCGCCGAAATTCTCTTGTTTTTTCGCCTTATTCGCCAAAGCCCGATTCAATCATCGAAACAGCTTCTTCAAGCGCCTCGGCTTCCTTTTCGCCGTCGCAAATAACCTCGATTTCTGTGCCGCATTTAATGCAGGCGGCGATTATGTTCATCAGGCTTTTGCCGTTTGTGTCTGTGCCGTTGGCTCTGAGTGTTACTTCGCACGGATATTTTGTCATTGCGTTTGCAAAAGCACTTGCCGGGCGCATATGAAATCCCATTGCGTTATTGATTGTAAGTGTTTTTGATACCATTTTTAACAACTCCCGATTAAAATTTTTATGATATTTTGTAATATATTGATTTTAATTTTATTCTGTTACTTTCTTTTTGAGAAGTCCGAGAAGAATCATTGACACAACCGAACCGATTGCAAGCGAAAGCAGATAGAACGGCCAGTTGCCGACAACCGCGAACACGAAGATTCCGCCGTGAGGTGCCATCAATGTGCAGTTGAATGCCATTGAAAGTGCGCCTGCGATTCCTGCGCCGACAAGACAGGACGGAATTACTCTGAGCGGGTCGCTTGCCGCATAGGGGATTGCGCCCTCTGTGATGAAGCTGAGTCCCATGATGTAGTTTACAGGACCGCTCTTTCTTTCCTGTTCTGTGAATTTGCTCTTGAAGAATGTTGTTGCAAGTGCGATTGCAAGAGGAGGAACCATGCCTCCGATCATGACGGACGCCATGATTTCATAATTTCCTGTTGTGATTGCCGCAATTCCGAATGCATATGCCGCTTTGTTGAACGGGCCGCCCATGTCGATCGACATCATTGCGCCGAGGACAAAGCCGAGCAAGATTTTGCTTGTGCCGCCCATTGAATTGAGAAGCGCTGTGATTGCGGTGTTAAGCCAGCCCATGATCGGGTTTACCGCACACATTACAACTGCGATTATTCCAAGACCGAGCAGCGGGTAAATGAGCACGGGTTTGATTCCCTCAAGTGATTTCGGCAATTTGTCGCACAGCTTTTCAAGTCCGAGCATGATGTAGCCGCCGACAAATCCGGCAAACAACGCGCCCAAGAATCCCGACGGAACATCTCCGCCGACTGCTGCGAATGTTGCGCCGGTGGTTGCAAGATAGCCGCCGACTACGCCGACCAAAAATCCGGGACGGTCTGCGATTGATTTTCCGATGAAGCCTGCAAGAATCGGGATCATGAAGTTAAACGCCGCACCGCCGATTGTTTTGAAAAATGCCGCAACAGGTGTGTTTGTACCGAAGTTTGAGTCTTGCGGTGCACCCATCAGCGTGTCAATCAAGAATGCAAGTGCAATGAAGATGCCGCCTGCAACGACGAACGGAAGCATATTTGATACGCCGTTCATCAAGTGCTTGTAAATCTTTCTTCCGAAGCTCTCTTTTTCGCCTGTGCTTTGCGCTTTTTTAACGCCCGTATAATGATAGACCGGTGTTTCATCTGACAAAACGCGCTCAATCAATTCTTTCGGCTTTTTGATTCCGTCCGACACCGGGACGCTGATCAGCTTTTTACCTTCAAAGCGCTCGGTTTCAACACTTTTGTCCGCCGCAATGATTATTCCGTCGGCATTTTCGATTTCTTCTTTTGTTAATATATTCTTAGCGCCGCCCGAACCGTTTGTTTCGGCTTTGAGCGGAATGTTCATTTCCTTGCCCGCTTTTTCAAGCGACTCTGCCGCCATGTAGGTATGAGCGATTCCTGTCGGGCAAGCGGTTACTGCCAAAACCCGATAGCCGTTTTGTTTGTCATCAGCAGGCTCCGCTTTCGGCTCTTCCGGATATTTTTCAGCCTCTTTTTTATCAATTACAGCCAAAAATTCATCTTCGGTTTTAGCCGATAACAAATCCGTTCTAAACTGCTCGTCCATCAAAAGCGTCATGAGTCGGGACAGCACTTCGAGATGAAGGTCGCCGTCCATCGGCGCTGCAATCATGAACAAAAGGTTCGAGGGTTTGCCGTCAAGCGCCTCATAGTCAACGCCACCCGGCACGGTCATTGCCGAAAGTCCGGGGTGAGCGACTGCATCGGATTTTGCATGAGGAATTGCGATTCCGTCGCCGACTGCCGTTGAGCCTTGAGCCTCTCTTGCAAGGATTCCTTTCTTATACTCTGCCGCATCATTAAGATTTCCGGCGCTTTTGTGCAATTCGATAAGCTTATCGATTGCGGCACTCTTTGAATCAACATTTACATTCAAAGCAATGCTTTCTTTTTTCAGTAAGTCTGTAATGCGCATAAATGTTTCCTCCCAAATTTTATTTTTTTACTGTACGTCCTGTAGCAGTTTTATAATCAATTCTTTGTTTGCAAGCCCTTCGGAAAATGCCGTTGCACCTCCTGCCGCTGTTCCGAGCTTCAGCGCATAACCATAATCCTTTTTGGTGTGATAGCCTGCAATGAAGCCTGCGACCATTGAGTCGCCTGCCCCGACTGTGTTTACAACCTTTCCGCAAAGTGCGGGTTTATAATGCTCATCTCCGTTTTCATCAATAAGCACAGCACCCTTGCCGCCCATTGACACAAGCACATTCACAGCACCCTTTTGTTGGAGCTTTCTTGCATATTTTGCGGCGGTCTTTTCATCATTTATCTCAACTCCGAAGATTTCGCCGAGCTCGTCGTTATTCGGTTTAATCAAAAACGGCTTGAATTTGAGCGAATTTACAAGCAAATCTCTTGTTGCGTCAACGACAAAATGAATTCCGCGGTCATAAAGCCGCTCCATTATCCGTTCATAGATGTCGGAGGGAAGTGTTTTCGGGCAGCTGCCCGCAAGCACCAATATATCTCCCGACTCCAATCTATCAAGCTTCTCAAAAAGGCTGTCGATTGCGTCATTGTCAATGTCGGGGCCTTGTGCGTTGATGTCGGTTTCGTCGTTTGAACGGATTTTTACATTTATTCTGGTAAGTCCGCTTTTCAAATGAACAAAATCTGTATTTATTCCGTCATGTTCGATTCCATGCTCGATTGCGTCGCCCGTGAAGCCCGCAACAAAGCCGAGTGCCGTTGATTTGATTCCGAGATTTTTCAAAATCAACGATACATTTATTCCCTTGCCGCCGAAAAACGCCGTTTCCCGGTCGCATCGATTGATGCTGCCGACCTGCAATTCATCAACATGAACCACATAATCGATCGCCGGGTTAAAAGTTACTGTATAAATCATTCGCAAACCTCCTTAATAACCGTTATGTCCTTATATTTTTTGTCGGGCAGTCTGTCGGTTATAATGCATACATTACGAATATCGGCAAAAGTAACTGCCGCTGTTTTGTTGAATTTTGTATGATCCGCAAGAACATAAGATACATAGCTCTTGTTTGAAGCCGCCTGTTTGACGCTCGCTTCGTTTATGTTCGGGGTCGTCAGTCCGTTTTCAATGCTGATTCCGTTTGTGCCTAAAAAGCATTTTGTGAAGTTATAATTCTTGATTGCCTCAATGCAGCTGACGCCGACAAGCGCCTGTGTTGTGGGTTTTACCTCTCCGCCTGTGAGATATACTTTAAATCCCTTTTTCGCAAGCAAATGAGCGTGAGTGAATCCGTTTGTGACAAATGTTGCTTCATGCTCGGTGATATAATCGATCATCTTTTCGGTCGTCGTGCCTGCGTCGATAAATACAAAATCGTTTTTTCTGATTGTCGCCGCCGCATATTCGGCAATTTTTTCTTTCTCCTCCGAATTGAGCTGCATTTTTTCCTGAACATCAGGCTCAATCATCATAATTTCGGGTTCAACGGCAACTGCGCCGCCATGAACCTTTTTAAGTTTGCCCATTTTCGCAAGCGCCGCAAGATCACGGCGAACGGTTGATTCCGAAGTGTCGATTATATCGCACAGCTCGACGACCGTTACCGACCGTTTTTTGGTGAGCGCCGATAATATTTTGTTGTATCTTTCTTCTGTAAGCATTTGACAAAATCTCCTAAAACTGATATGCTAAATGAACAATATTGATTGGTTTTGACTGTTTCTGATTGTATATTAGCATATGTTTTATCATTTGTCAAGCATTTTCTTTCATTTTCTTTCAAAAGTAATCAAATATTTTTATAAATTCCGCCAATTTCGGTCACAATGATGTTTTATAATGATTATTTTTGGTGAATTGAGCATGAATTATGCTCGAAAAAGATAAATGAGAATCATAAAAAATGAATTTTTAAAAAACGGTTGATTTTTCGGCTTTTTCATGATATAATGTGTTTTGCTGTTGTGGTTGTAATCAATCGTGACAGATGCATTTTAATATGCGGGTATGGCGGAATTGGCAGTTTTTAACCGAGCGCTGCCTGTGGCAGAATAAGCGACGGTTGAAAAAACGCAGCAGCCAAAATCCGACGAGCAATTATTGCGAGTTACGGATTTTGTATCTGCAAGGTGTAGCGTAGCGCGTCGCCTACCTCATTATTTAACCACATTGGTTTTGTGTGGCAAAACAAGAAAACCAAAAAACAGAATATGCGGGTATGGCGGAATTGGCAGTTTTTAACCGAGCGCTGCCTGTGGCAGAATGAGCGATGGTTGAAAAAACGCAGCAGCCAAAATCCGACGAGCAATTATTGCGAGTAACGGATTTTGTATCTGCAAGGTGTAGCGTAGCGCGTCGCCAATCTCATATCAAACACATTGGTTTTGTGTGGCAAAACAAGAAAACCAAAAACAGAATATGCGGGTATGGCGGAATTGGCAGACGCGCTAGATTCAGGTTCTAGTGAGGGTTCCTTCATGCAGGTTCAAGTCCTGTTACCCGCACCAAAAAACAGGAACGGCTTTCGTCGTTCCTGTTTTTCATGATAGATATATTTAATTAATTTTAAGATATAAATTTCGGAATAATATAATTATTGAAGAAAAATTATATTTGTTTTTTCGTCTCTGCTATGTGTTAGCAAAGATTATTAAAAAAGTCGCTTTCTAGTATATATTGAATAGATTTTATTCTTTAAATCGAAATTCATTCTCATATCTCAAAAACATCTTTACCAAAATAACCGTGTTTAACTTTCCAAAATTCTCTTTACTTTTAGCATAAATTAACATATAATTGGTTATAGAGGAGATGTTTGAAGTTACTGACGGCCTATTCTAAAATACGAGGAGGATTTTCCTATGAAGAAAAAGACTTTCCGCAAAACAGCAATGCTGCTGGCTCTAATCTTAACATCAGCACTGATGATCGGGTTGATACCGTCTGCCGTATCAGCCGAAAACGGCAAAGCAACACACACTGTGCTGCTTGAAGGTATGCCTAAATACAGCGAAGTAAAGATAGCACAAATTAAGGGCTCATCTAAAGAGATGCTGCTGTTCTCTTTTAGATATAATGAGGATGCTGCAGAGCTCTATTATTCGATTGGAAACGGAAGAACATTTTCAAGACCTATAATCATCGACGACGATGGAGTAGAAAATTGGGAAATTGAACCGTTTTTATATTCCGACGACAACATGATCATGTCATGGACAAACGCCGAAAAAAGCTTCGACGAAAATGCAACAGGAAACGAAATAGCGGCTGCAATGAGAATTTCCGTGACCTCAATGAGCTCTGAGACTTTTGCGTTTAATGACACAATCAGCAATGCAAATATATATACTTCGGAGAACAGCGGAACATATAATTCAAGAGTAACAAAGATAAACGGAAAAATACTTGTATCATGGGTCGTTTGTGATGATATTGCTTTCAATGACAACGCTTATGGGATCGAAGGTCTTTATTATGACCCCGAAAACAACAAGTTCTATTCGGAGAACAATCGGACAGACGCAAACGGCAATCCGGTACCGATGATTTTTGCAAGCAGCTGCAACTATATATCGTCATATGCGATTTGCGAGAAGAAAAACAAACCGGTGGCAATATTCGAGGAAGCCTCAGCCCAAACTCACATTGGCGATATGATGTATGATAAAATCGTAACGCAAAACTTTTTATTCAGAGATGAAAAATATAAAAACAGCACGATAAAAATAGCGCAAAACAACGGTAATGATGTAACCGCTCTGACCGACGGCAATTCAAATGCGTCGGTTGTCAATTCTCAAAATTCGGACTTGATCTACTACAACCAAAACAAGATTCACAGAATCGATTTTGATTCAAACGGAACCATGACCGACACAATACTCGGTGATGTATCAAAAACAGGCGACACAACCTACACGGCGCTGTTTAAAAACGGCGAACTGAATTATATTACTGCGATCGGGTATGAACCGTATAAAACCAGCAGCAACGAAATCACGATATTTGACAAAAAATATACCAAAAATGATGACGGAAAGTGGTATGACGAGCAAAATGTCGAACGAGTCATTGAACAGGAAAACGGCTGTTTTTATTATTACAATCCGTCAACCAACCAGCTTGACGCACTGTCACAGCGAATGCTCAATGAAGACAATAAAATTTTCTATAAACTGCCTTCTTTCAACTTAAACGCTTCCGATCAAGTCACCGCCATTTATAACTATGGTCTCCCTGAAAAAAATAAATTTACGCTATGCTATTCGCAATATGACCGTGAATATTTGTTCAAAGGCGATTATTCAAAAGTTGACGAGGCGATTAAAAAAGCAAACCTGCTGAACCAAGATGATTATAAAGATTTTTCGGCGGTAACCGATGCAATAAATGCAGTTGTCAGGGATTTGGATTATACCAAACAAACCGAGATAGACGGCTATGCCCGTGCGATTGAGGACGCAATTGCGGCATTGAAGTTAAAAGACGCCGACTACACAAAGGTTGACGAAGCAATCAACAAAGCCAACGCACTTAACAAAGATTTATATAAAAACTTTGCCGATGTCACAAACGCAATAAATGCGGTTGTGCGAAACATGGATTTTACCAAGCAATCGGAAGTTGACAAAATGGCACTTGCCATTGAGAACGCAATCAACGGGTTAATATATAAAGACGCGGATTATTCAAAGGTTGACGAGGCAATCGAACGTGCAAACTCGCTTGACAAAAAGAAATATATGAGTTTTGCGGCGGTTGAAGAGGCGATTGGCAATGTTGTTCGCGGTAAAAACATCACCGAACAGGATGTTGTTGACAAAATGGCAACAGCAATCGAACAGGCTATAAATGATTTGAAATTCATATCCGCCGACTACGCAAAGGTTGACGACGCAATCGGAAAGGTAATGGAACTTAATAAATATGTTTACAACATACTTTATGATAATTATCCCGATGTTGCGGCGGCGATCGGCTCAGTTGACCGAGAAAAGAAACTGGATCAGCAGGAAGCCGTTGATGATATGGCAATCGCCATTGAGGACGCACTCAAAAATCTGAAGCTTAAAAATGCCGATTATTCAAATGTTGACAAAGCACTTGATAAGGCAAAAGCGCTTGATAAGAGTTTATATAAAGACTTCTCGGCGGTTGACAAGGCTGTGAATGATGTTATTCGCAATAAGGACATCACCGAGCAATCAGCGGTAGACTCCATGGCATGGACAATCGAAAACGCAATCAGCGCACTAAGGCTCAAGGACGCGGATTATTCAAAGGTTGACGAAGCAATCAACAAAGCGATAATGCTCGACAACAGCAAATACAGCGACATTTCGGCAGTCATTGCGGCGGTAAATGCGGTCGTTCGTAACAAGGACATCACCGAACAGGCGGCAGTTGATAATATGGCAGTCGCGATTGAAAATGCAATCGGCTCATTAAGATTAAAACCGACTGAAGCAACGACTGAAAGCACCACCGAACATACAACCGCAAGTCAAATCGCAAGCACTGATAACAATATGCAAAATGACGCTCAAACCACAACTTTAGGCAATCAATCCACATCGGCCGAATTATCTGCGGACGACACAGCCGCAACACAAATAACGACGAACGATGTTGATTCTTCGTCAGAGTCCATTGACGATTCGCCGCAAACCGGTGCCGAGGGCGCACCTACAACGCAGACAGTAGTTCTTATCATCTTGGCAATCGGCATATCGATATTATTAATTTACCGCAAAAAATCCATGGCATAATCATAATTCCCGATCCTGTGGATTTATAAAGCTAAAAAATCCCCGTACCCAAAAGGGTACGGGGATGATTTATTCATGAGCCAATACTCAAGACAAAAATATTAGATTATTTTCTGTCCTTGATAGCTGCCTGAGCTGCTGCCAAACGAGCGATCGGAACACGGAACGGTGAGCATGATACGTAAGTCATGCCAAGCTTATGGCAGAACTCAACAGATGACGGATCGCCGCCGTGCTCGCCGCAGATACCGATGTGCATATCGGGGCGAACCGATTTACCCATCTTAATAGCCATATCCATGAGCTTGCCAACACCTGTCTGGTCGAGCTTAGCAAACGGATCGTTCTCAAAGATCTTAGCGTCATAGTAAGCGTCAAGGAACTTACCTGCATCATCACGGCTGAAGCCGAATGTCATCTGAGTAAGATCGTTTGTACCGAAGCAGAAGAACTCAGCTTCTTTTGCGATCTCATCAGCTGTAAGAGCAGCACGCGGAATTTCAATCATTGTACCAACTTCATATTTGAGGTCAGCGCCTGCAGCGGCGATAACTTCATCAGCAGTCTTAACAACAGTATTCTTAACATATTTAAGCTCTTTAACTTCGCCAACAAGCGGAATCATGATTTCCGGAACGATGTTCCAATCCGGATGAGCCTTTTTAACATTGATAGCAGCCTTGATAACAGCCTTTGTCTGCATTACTGCGATTTCAGGATATGTTACTGCAAGACGGCAGCCACGGTGACCCATCATCGGGTTGAACTCGTGGAGTGATGCAATGATTGCTTTGATCTGTTCAACAGATTTGCCCTGAGTCTTAGCAAGAGCTTCGATGTCAGCTTCTTCTGTCGGAACGAACTCATGAAGCGGCGGGTCGAGGAATCGGATTGTTACCGGGCAACCCTCAAGTGCTTCATAGAGCTTCTCAAAGTCGCTCTGCTGCATCGGCTCGATCTTATCGAGCGCTGCAATTCTTTCTTCTACTGTATCCGAGCAGATCATCTCACGGAATGCGCCGATTCTGTCCGGATCAAAGAACATATGCTCTGTACGGCAAAGACCAATGCCTTCTGCGCCGAGCTCACGAGCTTTCTTAGCGTCAGCCGGAGTATCAGCGTTTGTGCGAACTTTAAGCACTCTGTACTTGTCAGCCCAAGCCATGATTCTGCCGAACTCACCTGCGATTGTAGCGTCTACTGTCGGGATGATGCCGTCATAGATGTTACCGGTTGAGCCGTCGATTGAGAGGTAATCGCCCTCATGATACTCTTTGCCTGCAAGTGTGAATTTCTTGTTTGCTTCGTCCATGTTGATAGCCGAGCAACCTGATACACAGCAAGTACCCATTCCGCGAGCAACAACAGCAGCGTGAGAAGTCATACCGCCGCGAACTGTGAGGATACCCTGTGATGCTTTCATACCTTCAATATCTTCAGGAGATGTTTCCAAACGAACGAGAACTACCTTTTCGCCTCTTTCGTTCCAAGCCTTAGCGTCTTCAGCAGTAAATACGATCTTACCGCAAGCAGCTCCGGGAGATGCAGCAAGTGCTTTTGCAACCGGTTCGTTTGCTTTGAGCGCCTTAGCGTCGAACTGCGGATGGAGAAGTGTGTCGAGGTTGCGAGGATCGATCATCTCAACTGCCTCTTCCTCTGTTCTCATGCCTTCGTCAACGAGGTCGCAAGCGATCTTGAGCGCTGCCTGAGCAGTTCTCTTACCGTTACGGGTCTGGAGCATATAAAGCTTGCCGTGCTCAACGGTGAACTCCATATCCTGCATATCTCTGTAATGGTCTTCCAAAGTCTTGCAAACCTTTGTGAATTCTGCAAATGCCTCAGGGAACTTCTGTTCCATTTCCGAAATGTGCATAGGTGTACGAACACCTGCAACAACGTCTTCGCCCTGTGCGTTTGTAAGGAACTCACCGAACAAGCCCTTTTCGCCTGTTGCCGGGTCACGGGTAAATGCAACACCTGTGCCGCAATCGTCACCCATGTTACCGAATGCCATCATCTGAACGTTAACGGCAGTACCCCATGAATAAGGAATGTCGTTATCACGGCGATATACGTTTGCACGGGGGTTGTCCCATGAACGGAAAACGGCTTTGATTGCGCCCATGAGCTGTTCCTTAGGATCAGACGGGAAATCTGTGCCGATTTTAGCTTTATATTCAGCCTTGAACTGGCCTGCGAGCTCTTTGAGGTCTTCAGCTGTAAGCTCAACGTCCTGAGTTACACCCTTCTTAGACTTCATCTCATCGATGAGCTCTTCGAAATATTTTTTGCCGACTTCCATAACAACGTCAGAATACATCTGAATGAAACGGCGATAGCAGTCCCATGCCCAACGAGGATTGTTTGACTTTTCAGCCATTACCTCAACAACCTCTTCGTTAAGACCGAGGTTAAGGATTGTGTCCATCATACCCGGCATTGAAGCGCGAGCGCCCGAACGAACCGAAACGAGAAGCGGATTTTCCTTGTCGCCGAACTTTTTGCCGGTGATCTCTTCCATTTTAACGATGTTCTCGTCGATTTCAGCCATGATGTCAGCGTTAATCTCACGGCCGTCTTCATAATACTGTGTGCAAGCTTCTGTTGAAATTGTGAAGCCCTGCGGTACAGGAAGACCAATGTTTGTCATCTCAGCAAGGTTTGCACCTTTACCGCCGAGAAGCTCTCTCATGTTTGCATTACCTTCTTTAAAAAGGTACACATATTTGTGGCTCATTTACAAATACCTCCTAAATATTGAAACCCATAAAAGGGGTTTTTATATCTGCTTTTGATTACAGCATTGCAGACTTGTAATAATTATAACAACTTTTTGTCCGTTCGTCTACTGTTTTTTTAATATAATACTGAAAATTTTATAAATTTTTCTAATGTTTATTTAAGCATATTCGCCAAAAAATACCTTATTTTTATATATAAGCGTAAAAACTGCGTAAATTTGTACTTTTTTAATATTCATCTTGACAACCCGCCCCCGAATATGTATAGTTATAATAATATGCAAAAATGAATTGTATTTTTGAAAGGTTTAGTTTAACTATGGGAAAGAAAAAAGAGAAGATCGGGCGTGTGATTGCAAAAATCCAGGGACCGCCTTTGCAGGAGATCGAGGCAAAAGAGCAAAAGACGGATCATTTTGCAAAAGGGCTTTGTTTTTACAAGCTGTTTTGGATATTTTTCATCGGCGCATTTTTAGGCGTTGTGGTCGAGCTGCTGTTTTGTCTTGCAACGCAGTTTCATCTTGAAAACCGTTCGGGACTGATCTATGGTCCGTTTAACCCGGTCTATGGCTTCGGTGCGGTGGCGCTCACTCTCGGGCTCTATTGGCTGCGGTACAAGCGGGATTTATATATTCTGATCGGCGGAACGATTTTGGGCGGTGCGATCGAATATATATGCAGCTGGGTGCAGGAGCAGATCTTCGGCACGGTCTCGTGGGATTACAGCAAGCTGCCGTTTAACATCAACGGTCGAATTTGCTTGTTATATTCGATTTTCTGGGGCATCTTGGCGATTTTGTGGATCAAATTTCTCTATCCGAGATTTTGTTCGCTGATTTTAAAAATACCGAACAAATTAGGTCGTCCGCTTTCGTGGATCTTGGCAGTGTTCATGGTGTTCAATATGTTCATGTCCTCGGTCGCCGTGTTAAGATGGGCGGAACGGCTCGAAGACATTCCCGCAACAACCTCAATCGGCAGATATATGGATAAGCACTATCCAAACAGCCGAATGGAGTGGTATTACCCGAATATGCGGTTTATGGAAAACGGTAAAATCAGCGAGGATAAAAGTAATAATAAAGGCGTCGACCCAACCACCGGTCAAGCTGTCAAGTGAAATTTAATTGAAAAAACTTACTTATCGGGGGATGCCTTTTTCGTGAAAAAGGACATCCCCCGAACCCCCTTTCAAAAAGCTTCATTTATAACATATTTTTATTATGATATAGCGTAACAAAAATACCGACCGCTTAATAAATCCACAACCGTTTTTGTTCCATTTATGCTACCCTAATTATCTCATTTTCGGAACAAAAACTCGTTTTAAGGGGTGTACGATAACGGCAATCATACTGCCCTAATTCAATCATCTTGTAGTGCCTTTTCTCAGCACGACGGTTTGCACGATTGCAAAATTCCGTTATCGTACAGGGGGAATCGAAATCCCCCTCGGGATTTTTAAGGGCGCAGCCCTTAAATGCACTTTCC
>CAKRRH010000014.1 GCA_934394855.1 uncultured Eubacteriales bacterium | reverse complement strand
TTCGATTTTACTCATAATAAGTCACTCCTTTCCAAAAATCACGCCCAGCGTTTTCTGTCAATAACACGGGCGGTCAAGAACAGGAAAACAGCGATTACGCTAAAGAAAAATACGAAATTTGCAATATTAAAAATGCCGTCGGTGAAGCTGTAATATCTGTCAGAGAACGAAACCCAGTCACAAATTGATTTAATCACGGTGTTGTTGGTCGTTGACGAAACATTATTCAGCATGAGCAGAAAAAACGATACGGCAAATGAGCTGACGGCAGACACCACCTGGCTTTCGGTGAGTGAGCTGATGAAAATGCCGATTGCGATGAGCGAGCCCGCAAAAAGCTCGATTCCGATGATGTTGCCTAAGAATATCATGAAATCGGGCTGACCGCCGAAGAAGAAAAATATAAGGTTATAGACGATCATCAGCGCAATAAATACATTAAAGAAAATCAAGCATGACAAAAACTTGCCGAACACAATCGAGCCGTTTTTGACAGGGGCTGTCAAAAGAAGCTGATCGGTTTTTTGACGCTTTTCTTCACTGAATGAGCGCATTGTGATAACCGGAATTACAAAGAACACAATCGTAATCATGTAGTTAAAAACATAGGTCATGTCGGCGCTGCAGTTTGAAAACGCCGTGTAATATGCAAATCCGCCGAAGAAAAAGAGGATAATCAAAATTGCATAACCCAAAGGAGAAGTGAAATATGCCTTCAATTCTTTTTTCAAAATTGCTTTCATTATTCATCGTCCTCCTTGTCTTTTTTCAGCACCTTGACGCTTGCAAGCTCGTCGTTGTCGGTAATCTCTTCAACATTGCCCGAATCTACGATTTCAGCAGCCTTTTTCCTGAGCTTGAGCGAACGCTCGATCTCATTTGTGTTAAAGGTTTCGTCGGTCAGTCGCAGGAATATATCCTCAAGCGACATTTCGTTTGACTTGATTTGCAAAAGCTTAAAGCCCGATTTTACGCAATTATCAAAAATTCCCGAACGAATATCATAACCGACTACCGGTTCAACCACAAATTCGCTTGCATTATCATGCGGTTTTACATATGTAATCGATTTTACGCCCGAAACGGATTTGAGCATCTTCTCGATTTTTTGCTGTTCGCCCTCGATTATGACCGAAAGGCTGTGGTCGTCGGACAAATTGCGTGAAAGGTTGTCGGGAGTATCATCGGCAATGATTCTTCCGTGATTGATTACAACTACCCTGTCGCAAACCGCCTGAATCTCGGACAAAATGTGCGAACTCAAAATTACGGTATGAGTTTTGCCGAGCATTCTGATAAGGTTGCGGATTTCAATTATCTGTTTCGGGTCAAGACCTACTGTCGGCTCGTCCAAAATCAGCACGCTCGGATTTCCGATAAGCGCCTGAGCGATTCCGACACGCTGTTTATAACCCTTTGACAAAAATTTGATCTGTCTGTGGTAAACATCTTTGATTTTTACGAGCTTGCAGATCTCCTCAATATGAGGTCCTTTCGGCAATTTGACCTTTTTGAGGTCATAGACAAAGCTCAAATATTCCTTAACGGTCATGTCAAGATAAAGCGGCGGCTGTTCGGGCAAATAGCCAAGCATTCTTTTAGCCTCGCTCGGATTTTGCAAAATATCATATCCTCCGATCGTAACATGACCGGATGTTGCCGACAAATATCCTGTAAGAATGTTCATTGTAGTGGATTTTCCGGCACCGTTCGGTCCCAAAAATCCGAGAATTTCATCATCGTTTACGACAAACGATGCGTCTTTTACGGCAAGATGTCCGCCGTAATCCTTAGTGAGGTGTTTTACCTCAATCATCGGTATCCCTCCAAAAATTGAATAATAACGCAAAAAGATATAATAATCATACCAAATCAGCGTTCGTTTTTTGTAAACATTTTATAAATTAGAATTGAATTATGCCTACAAAAACACCAAATTATATACATTTTACTACATCTTGACCGATAAATAAAGCGTTTTTTTAAATAATGACGAAAATATTTAAAATTAAGGTATATTTTCTTTGAAAAATGATATGAGTTGTGATATGATAGAATAGTAAATTTATAATTAGATTTAATATACGCATTTTTGTTAAATATTCCATTTTTGTGAGGATCTAAATATATGGTATTGCAGATTTTTGTGGAAAAGAAAAAAGAATATGATTCGATGTCGAGAAAGCTGCTTCATCATCTCTTTAAGGCAACAAAATTAGATGATAGAGCCGATATTCGTGTATTTCGAAAATATATCGTCGAAAATGTCGGCACAGAATATTATGAGATAATCAAGCACAGGATTTTATCCGACGAAACGGTTGAAAATGTATTCATGGATTTTTTGCCGATAACCTCGGAATATAAACGGTTTGAAGTAAAAGCACCGAAAAATCAGTTTGACAAAGACGAAGAAAACATCAAAAAATGCTTTGCTCTTTGCGGCATCTCCGTTGAAAAAGGCATTAAAAAGACGCTGGTTTATGCTGTCGGAACAAATCTTAAAGAAACGGCATTCAGAGCAGTTAAAAATGCGCTTGTGACTGCGGGCTATGAGGCTGTTGTCGAACCCGAAAGAATAAACAGCGTCAAAAAGAACAAAGCAAACAAATATGTCATTGACGGATTCATTAAGATGAACGATATTGATGTATATCAATTTCATCGAAAGAACAACATCAAAATGACCTCGGAGGATTTTTGCAAGCTGAGAGATTATTTTCGTGCGCTGGGTCGTGACCCGATGTGGCTTGAAGTGCTTGCAATAGATTCATGTTGGTCAAAAGCAAGGCGTGAGCCGCAAACAAGACTTGAAAAAATCGAGATTAAAGACTCGGCGCTCAATGTGCCTGTCGAAATCGCACTCGATGAATATTTGACCGCACGCCGAGCATTATATGGTGACAGAAAAGTGCCGATCACACTTAACGACATTGCGTCAATCGGGCTGATGGCGCTAAAACAACGGGGTCAAGCGACCGATGTTGACCGACTTCCCGACGGAAAACTTCAAATTTCGCTTCCTGTTGACATCGACGGTGTATATGAGCAATGGGCGCTGACATTTAAAAGCTCGAACTGCTCAAACGACAAAGGATTTGACTATTTCGGCGAAGCTGTGTCGGATCATCTGACCGACAGAACCGCAGCATATCAGGCGGTAAGCATTAATAATATCGGCGCAGAGAACATCAAAAACGGCAATTTTGACATGACTACAATGAAAATGAACGAAGCAAATGCGAAATTCATGGCTCATTGCGGCGTGTCGGTATGCGACTATAATTCGGTGGTTGCAAACGCCGAAAAAATGAATGTAAAATTTACGGCGTCCGCGGCGGCAGCCCCGAAAACGAATATGCAAAAGCCCGTTGCGGGTGCAAACGACGCCGTAATCATGCTCGGCGGCAAGCTCGGCTTAAACGATCTGCCGCACCATGACATAATCCAGAAAAATGACCCCGAGATCATGCAAAATGTATTGAGCCTGCTTCGTGAACCGAAAGCGGCGACAATGATAAAACGCATGACCGACATGGCAAACGGACTTGTGTCGGGACTTCTTGACATCATAGACGACGGCGTAATAATCGACATTGACCGAGTGATAAAAACAGATATCACCAAAGCACCTAAGGCGATTTCAAGACCGAATGAGGGAGTTTTGGTGCTGTGTGACAAGGAAAATGCTCCGCAATTCATGAGCCTTGCAAGAAGATTCGGCTTGTCGGCTCATAATGTCGCAATAACCGATAACGAACAGTCATTCCGATTCTTTACAAAAGGCGAACAGATTGCGGTTTTGGAAAGAAAATTCCTTAAATATAACAGTGAAAAAGCAAAGTCGAGCGTTATCATCTCGACTCCGTCAAATTCAAAGCTGTTCACTCCCCTTTCGGAAGAATTTTGCAAACAGCCGATTAACGAAGTATTTATCAAAAACCTTGCTCAAAACAGCTATAACGAACCGACAAGAACGGACAATCCGTTCGATTGGTCAATCGGTTCGCGTGCGGTGAGCGTACCCTTCGGCGGAAAATATCAGTCCACCCCGGAGGAGGCCCACATATGCAAAATTCCGTCAAACGGCAAGACGACCAACACCGTCACGGTAATGAGCTATGGTTCGACCCCGAAAATTACCTCAATCAGTCCGTTCCACGGTGCGGCATATTCGACAATGGAGGCAATTTCAAAGATCGTAGCCTCAGGCGGCAACTCACTTGACATTAAACTTGCAACAAGCGAGCATTTTCTTGACCCGGCAACCGCCCCGATCAAATGGAGCGAGCCTGTCGGTGCAATGCTCGGTGCATTTGAAGCGCAAATGAGCATGGGTCTGCCATGTGTTTGCAACACCCCGAGCATTGAGCCTATCGGCAATTTTAAGTCGGCGTTTGCTTTCACGGCTTTTGCGGTTGCGGGCGCTAAAACAAATGAAATCATCTCGGCGGAATTTAAAACCGAAGATTCAACGGTATTACTGATTCCGATGCCGATAGTACCGAAAACGGGAATGCCCGATTTTGATAAAGCAAAAATTATGTATCGACAGTTCCATTATCTTTCGCAAAGCTCAAAGGTAATTTCGGCGGCTGTTGTAAAAACAGGCGGCGTTGCGGCAACGGTTGCGAAGATGAGCTTTGGCAACAACATCGGCGTTCATTTTACAAACAGCGATTATAATACGCTTTTTGGCGACAAAACAGCGTCGATCATTGTCGAAACCAAAAACCCCGGCGCATTTTCCGGCATGGATACCGTCAAAATCGGCACGACCGTCAAGGATGACCACTTTATCTTTGATAATGCCAAAATCTCCATTGCAGAGGCACTCGCGGCATATCGCAATCAAAACGAAAAGTCCTATTGGCGACTGCTTTCAAAGAATATCGTAATGGCGGACATTCCGATTTATCCAACGAGATTTGAAGTATATAACGGCGACAAGTTCTTAAAACCTCATGTTGTAATTCCGACATTCGGAAGCGAGATCGGCGAAAGCGACATAATAAATGCATTTGAAGCGGCAGGCGCTGATGTAATTCGATATGCGTTCGACTACAAGCACATTAACGAATCAAAGGAAACGCTTGCTTCGATCATCGAAAAAGCGCAGATTTTGTGCATTCCAAACTGCGACGAAACGCTCTCAAGCGTCAATTTGCCTGTATTCGCCTTGTCCGACACAAGAGTAAATCAATCGCTGCAAACATTCATGATCAAAGGCGGATTGGTACTTGGACTCGGCAGCGGTTTCAAAGCATTGCTAAAGCTCGGACTTCTCGGCATAAACGCAAATTCGGCTTCATTTGCACCGAATATAAATGCGCAATGCGCGTCGGGGCTTGTCAAAACACGGGTAACCTCGGTGAAATCACCGTGGTTTGCAAATTGCGAACCGGGCGCTGTATATACCTCGGCTGTGTCAAATACATTCGGCAGATTTGTCGCAGACGAAGCAACTTTGACCCTGCTTTCCGCAAACGGACGAATCGCTTCGCAATATGTTGACCTAAACGGCAAGCCGACAGCCATAATGCCGTTCAATCCGAGCGGTTCAACCTGTGCAATCGAAGGAATCACCTCGGCAAACGGTGCGGTTCTCGGCAAAATGGCGCTTGTTGACCGCTATACCGATAACTGTTATTCAAATGTTCCCGGCTCAAAGGATATGAAGATATTTGAAGCCGGTGTAAAATATTTTATGTAAACCTGAAAGGAACATGATTAAAATGAAATATCTTGTAGTATTATGTGACGGAATGGCAGATTTGCCGATTGAATCACTCGGCAACAAAACTCCGATGCAAACAGCAAACAAGCCATATATGGACAAGCTTGCAATGGACTCCGAAATCGGACTTTGCAAAACGGTTGCAGACGGATTGAAGCCGGGTTCCGATGTTGCAAACCTCTCGGTTTTAGGCTATGACGCAAAAACCTGCTATTCGGGTCGTTCACCGCTTGAAGCGGCTAACCTCGGAATCGACCTTAAAGATGATGAGATTGCGCTCAGATGTAACCTTGTCACCCTCTCAAACGCCGAAAATTATGAGGACAGGGTCATGGTTGACTATTGCGGCGGCGATATTTCAACAGAAGAGGCGGACGGTCTTATCAAGGCGCTTCAGGAACATTTCGGCAACGACATCTACCATTTTTACACAGGCGTTCAATATCGCCATTGTTTAGTTGTAAAAGGCGGCTCGCTCGGTCTTGAGCTTACACCGCCTCATGATATTTCGGACAGAGTGATCGGCGAATATCTCTCAAAAATACCTGCGGCAAAGCAATTTATCGACATAATGAAAGAATCGGTTGATGTTTTGGAAAATCATCCGATCAACCTTGAACGTAAGGCAAAAGGACTTCGTCCGGCAAATTCGGCATGGTTCTGGGGCGAAGGAAAACGCCCGAATCTTGAAAACTTCCATGATAAATTCGGTCTTAAAGGCTCGGTCGTATCGGCTGTTGACCTCATCAGAGGAATCGGCAGACTGTCGGGCATGAATGTTGCAATCGTTGACGGCGCAACAGGATATATCGACACAAACTTTGACGGCAAAGCGGCGGCGGCCATTGATGAATATAAAAAAGGACAGGATTTTGTTTTTGTTCATCTTGAAGCACCCGATGAATGCGGTCACAGGGGTGAAACCGACAACAAGGTTCATGCTATTGAGTTAATCGACGAGCATATATTAAAGCCATGCGCTGAATATCTCAAACAGACAGGTGAGCATTACAGAGTGCTTGTAATGCCCGATCACCCGACTCCGATTTCAACAAAAACTCATTCGTCAGCGCCCGTTCCGTTCATGATCTATGACAGCGAAATTAAAGAAAAAGGTGACAAATTCACAGAGGAAAATGCCGCTAAAACAGGATTATATATTGACGACAGTCGCAAGCTCATGCCGCTGTTTTTAGGAAAATAATAATGAACACTACTTTCAAAACCGCTGTAATCACGGGAGCTTCGGGCGACATTGGCAAAGCGCTCTGCTTTGAGTTTGCAAAAAACGGCTACTCAGTCGCAATGATATATCATAATGATTTATCGGCAGTCGAATTTTTGCCCGATATTCAAAAAATCGCTCCCGACTCAAAGTGCTATCGGTGCGATTTATCAAATGAAGAACAGGTCAAAACGACATCAAAAAAAATATTGTCCGATTTTGACCGAATTGATGTAATCATAAACAACGCAGGAATATCATATTCCGGACTTGTGACCGATTTTAGCGGAGATGATTTTGACAAAATTTTCTCGGTCAATGTTAAATCAATGTTCATGCTGAATAATGCTTTGATCGGACGGATGATTCATCAAAAATCGGGCTGCATTATAAATATGTCCTCGATCTGGGGACAGGTCGGCGCTTCCTGCGAAGTATTATATTCCGCAACAAAAGCCGCTATGATCGGCTACACAAAGGCGCTTGCCGCCGAACTCGGTCCGTCGAATGTCAGGGTAAACAATATTGCTCCAGGATACATCGACACGAAAATGAACTCGGAATATTCCGATGATGACAAAGCGGAATTTGCAAACGACACTCCGCTTTGCAAAATCGGAGATGTCGGCGACATTGCAAAATCAGCGTTGTTTTTGGCAAGCGATAATGCAAAATTTATCACGGGTCAAACGCTCGGTGTAAACGGCGGATATGTCATGATGTAAAAAATATGTATGCACCAAAAGGTGCATACACTACTTTGTGGTGATTGCGTTTACAACCGCTTTCATCTGTTCAAGGTTTTCGGGGCGAGCGCCCGATTCAATGAAGCTTTCCTGAACGGATTTCGGCAATGTATCAAAATATTCGTTCATTTCCCTGCTCTCAAAATATTCGCTCATAATTTTCACCTCATTAAATATTATCGCCGAAATTCTCGCATTTATTCTCAAAACGAAAGGTAAAAATCAATGCAGTTATCAAAAGATCAAATGATTGATCGAAGTATTATCACAAAATACAGAAAAACGATTTGGAACAGATTCATCAACAGCTGCAAGGACTACAAGCTCATTAAAGCAGGCGACAAAATCGGCGTATGCATTTCAGGCGGCAAAGACTCGATGCTGATGGCAAAATGTATTCAGCACCTGCAAAAATACAGCGACATTCCGTTCACCGCCGAATATATCGTAATGGACCCCGGCTATAATAAGGAGAATTACGACAAAATCATTGAAAACGCAAAGATAATGGACATTCCGATAAAAGTATTCCATTCCCCCATTTTTGACGTGGTGGACAATGTCGGCGGCTCACCGTGCTATCTTTGTGCAAGAATGCGCCGAGGCTATCTTTATAAACAGGCGCAGGATCTCGGCTGCAACAAAATCGCACTCGGACATCATTTTAACGATGTTATTGAAACCACGCTCATGAGCATGCTCTATGGCGCTGAGGTCAAAACAATGATGCCGAAGCTAAAAAGCACTAATTTTGAGAATATGCAGCTGATCAGACCGTTATATATGGTTCGTGAGGACGACATCATCTCATGGGCAAGATATAACGACCTGTCGTTCATTCGCTGTGCCTGTCGGTTCACCGAAAACTGTGCCAATGCCGAAGACGAAATCGGCAAGTCAAAGCGGCTTGAAATTAAAAATTTGATTAAGGATATGAAAAAGACAAACCCGAATGTTGACATACATATATTCAGAAGTATGCATTCGGTCAATCTCTCAACCGTTGTCGGATACAAAAAGCGCGACGGCGACGAAATTGAATCTGTAATGGACGAATTATGATTATTCAGTCCGATTTTGAAGTATGAAAAAAATAGAAAGGACAGGACCCACTATGTTAAAGGTTACAAATCTCAAAAAGACCTTCGGAGATTATACCGCTGTCAGCGACATGAATCTGACGCTTGACAAAGGGGTAATTTTGGGGCTTATCGGCTCAAACGGCGCAGGAAAATCGACGATAATCCGAATGCTCACGGGAGTTTATCTTCCAAACGGCGGAACGGTAGAATATGACGGACAAGACGTATATGATAATGTTGCGGTGAAACGAAACATATTCTATTTTCCGGACGAGCTCTATTTTGCGGGTGCAACGGTAAAAGACACCGCAAATTTTTATAAACATTTCTTCCCTAATTTTTCATGCGACCTTTTCTATGAGCTTTGTTCTTCGTTCAATCTCAAAAAAAGTCAGGCGATCATGGCTTGCTCAAAGGGCATGAAACGCCAGGTGATGATGAATGCCGCAATTGCGTCAAATGTTCAATATATCTATCTTGACGAGGCGTTTGACGGACTTGACGCAGTCGCCCGTCAGACATATATTAAGCTTTTTGTTGAGCTTGCGCACGAAAAAGGCACCGATATAATCGTTGCAACCCATAACATTCGGGAAATTGACCATTTCTGCGACAGGCTGTGTCTGCTCTATAAATCAAACATAATCGCCGACACAACGCCCGATGAGCTTGTCGAAAAACGCACCCGTGCCGTGGTCGAATTTGACCCGACATTTGATGTTGACGCATTTATCAAAGAAAATGTATCTACATACATCAAAAAGGGCGATAAATATACCCTCACATTTGACAAAAAGAAAGACGAGGCAAAAACGATTATTAACAATGCAAATCCGAAATCGGTCGAATATCTCGCAATGACACTCGAGGACTCGTTTGTATGCGAATTGGAGGCAAGCGGCTATGAAATCAAAAGCGTCGATGTCGTTTAATCCGATAGTCGGTTTTGTCAAAGCACAGATTCATAATTTTCTATTTTCTGCGCTGATTTTCACAATAATCACAGTCGGAATATCATTTGCCTGCGGTTCAAATTCGCTCTATGGCTATGATGTCGAGAACATATCATACAATGATCCGAGAAGCGTAGGTTTTGCGGTCGTAATTATGCTTGCGGCATTTGTTTTTGCAGCGTTTTCATTTAAACCGTTTTTGGCAAAAAACGAGAGTGATACATTTTTGTCGCTCCCGATTAAAAAAAGCAGTCTTTTGAGCTTTCAAACTGCGTTCGGACTTGTAATAATCGTGCTAAGCTTGCTGATTTCGTTCGGGCTGATATATCCTGCACTCAACCTCACAAAATTCACCTCATTTAAAATATATTTTGACTCGTTTTGCTCGATTTTCTGCGAAATAATTTTGCCGATGATGATTTATTACATGATCTCGGTCATTTTGATTATGCGTTCGGGCAACTTCTTTTCATCATTCTTAATGGTGGCTGTCTTTGGACTCATATCATTTTTCATCGGTGGATTCATCAATTCAAAAATCGGATTTTCAAGCGTCGGCACAGGCATTTTTGAAATCACCGATTCGTTCCAGCCATATTATTTTTCGTCGTCAATTCTCCTGCCGACAAAAATAATTACCTGCCTTATAAAAGCGATTTTGCCAATAACAAACGGAAGCTGCAACATATATATTTTGTCAAACATTGTGAACATGATCATGTTTGCGGTGATGATTCTGCTTTTTGCATTATCAATCAAATCGGTGGTTTTAGGCGAAATGAACAAGCCGTTTGCAATTAAACCGATGCTTAAAACATTACCCATTGCTTTGCTGTGCGTTACCTCATCATGTATAGTCACAATTGTGCCAAGCTACATTGTTCTAATAATCGGCATCATATGCGTTCTGATTTGTTTTGAGATTATTTATCTCTATAAAAATAACATTAAAACCGCCATTTATAATGCGCTCGCACTGCTGATCATCACCGTCATTCCCCTTGCTTGCCTTTTCACAGACAAGCCTATTTCAGATAAGATGACCTATGCCGTTCCGAACATCAACGACATAGAGTGCATATATTTTGACCCCGCAACACCTGTTACAAAATCAACTTCAAAAGATTACAATGCAACATATGAAATCGGCAACCGCTATAAATTCAGCGACAAAGAATCGATTGAGCTTATTTTGAAAATGCATAACGACATTCTTGACAACATCAGAAAATATGACCTAATTAATAATGACGCTGTCAGGGTCAACGATGAACTAATGCTTTCAAGCGTTGATTTAAGCTACAATTATGACCGGTTTCGTTCAGATAAATTCGATAATAACGACTATGACCAAACGCAGGACGAATGGGGTATGTTTGACAAAAACGACGCCGACGAGGAATATTGGACCTATATGTTTGACTATGAAACCGCAACGGACATCACGCCGAACATATCGCTTCGTGTAGTCGGCAGTGAAGAGATTAGTATGTATGACGAGATCCCGACCTATTACAAAGCGACATTCTACTATCAGCTAAAGGACGGACGAATGTTCAAGCGGCTGTATACACCGATTCCTGTTTCCTGGATTCGTGACGACATGAACTCGCTTTTGCAGTCTGACGAAATGGTAAAATTAAAGCAAACAAATAACACGGATACAACAGAATATGATGAAACGGAGGCAGACGATTATGAATATATCGACGACTATGAATAAAACTGCCTCAAAAGGCGGAATGAAATCGGCTTTTTCATCTTCATTCGAGCGCTATAAGCCTCTGTTTTGGGTCTATTCCGCCTATTCCCTGCTTTGTCTGATTCTCGGCGTTTTGCTCTCGCTGTCTCTCACATTCGAGCCGTTTTTTTCATTAAATGACACACTCAGCAGCATTTATCTGCTTCTTTCAAAAATCGAGCCGTTCGGCTTTGCGTTCGGACTGCTCAGCGCATTTGTCGGCTTTCGGAAATATCTCAATCCATGCTCCGACAACTTGATTCGCTCGCTGCCCGTAAAAGACGGTCAGCTTTATATCGGTGATTTCACGGTCGGACTGTGCATTTTTGCAATTCCCGCAACAGCTTCGCTTGCGCTTCAAACGGTGATCGGGAAAATAATCGAAATCAGCTCAAAAAATGTATTTTCATCATTGGGTATCACCTACGGATTCATTTTAAACTACATTTTTGCCTATGCAATCGCCGTTTTGTGTTTTGCAATCGCAAAAGGCATTCTCGAAAGCGTAATTACATTCATCATTTTAAACTTCATTCCGTCAATTTTTTCTTCATTTGCCGCATTTTTCAATTCAGCGGTAGTCGGACTGAACCCTGTTGATGAATTTGCAAATACGCTTGAGCTTAAAACGGTCTATGACATAATTTTCAAAGCAATCGCAAAAACCGATGATGTAACCAAAATCGGCTATTCAAAAATGATGATAGTAATATTCAGCATTTTGGGGCTTTCGGCGATAATTGCGGTTTTGTCATATTTCGCATTTATCCTGCTTCGCAGAAGAAACAAAACCGGCTCCAAAATCAAAGCAATCATCAGCACGGTTGCGGTATTATTGCTTTCGTTCTACTGCGGATTTTTGGTATTGTTCTTCAAACGCACAAACATCACCGTGTTTAATGCGCTCGTAATCATTCCGACAATGATAATCGCAAGCTTCATTGTCTTTTTCATTGCCTACACGATCATTTTCAAAACGATCAGAATACCGCTGCGAAAATTCACGCCATATGTTGCGGTCATGTCAGCGCTTGTTGTGATCGGTCTTTATTATTTCACCTGCGGATTCGGCAGCGCAGATTATATTCCCGTTGCAAGCGACATTGAATCTGTCACGATAAATTACAAAGACGACGGTTATGATAATAAGCTGAATCAAAAGAAATATCAAATGTTTGACGGAATCAAAATGTCGCCCTATTATGATGTTGATGTCAAATTTCCCGTAACATATACCGATTCACGCAGCATTTACGCAATCATTCACTATCACAATGAACTGCTCAACGAATATTTAGAGCATGACATGGTCGAAACATTCGTTGATAACGACAGCAGTTTTTACAATTATGTTGAAAGACGCTCGCCATCAACAAGAGCGGTCATTTCATATAAGCTCAAAAACGGCAAAACCGTCACACGATATTATAATCACACAGGCGACAAGGCGGTCTATAACCTGAATTATCTTGATGTTTTTGAAAATTCGGTATCCGAAATTGAGCCGAGAAGCGAAACATATATCAAATCACCTGCCGACGAAAATGTTCGGCATACAATATATATCACGCCGATTGCGTCGGATAATAAGGTAACAATTTATGACGACATAACCGACGAACAGCTCAAAAAGTTGACCCGTGCAATCGTTGATGATGAAAAGGCTGTAACCGACACAGAACTGCTCAGCAACGAAAACAGAGATCTATGCATTTTGCAGATCTCACCGCATGAATATGACGAAGACAACCCCTATTTCAGATATGTTTTTGCCACCGACGGCTCAGGCTATGACTTGATCGTCAAGACGAATTATAAGAATGTGCTGAATTTCATCAAAACCGTACTGAACGGCGAAAAAGCGATGAGCGACGGCATGAACGGCGACACGATCAAGCAAATATTCATCGGTCGATTCTATGACGGTTCAATGTCAGCAGGCTATGACGGCGGCGGATACAGTAATTTCTATCGCTATTATCCGAGCATTAACTATAACTATGATTATTACGGTTGTGAGCGATATTACAACACAGACGCAATCAAAACCGACTCTGACAAAGCGCTAATCGACGGCAAAACCGTCACCAAAACAGCGGTTGATAAACTGCTTTCTCACGCAAGAGTGATGACAAACATCACAACCGACGGCGTATTTGTTTTAATCGGCGAAGACATCGTCACACCTTTTAATAAGCAGTCGGACGACTATTCGTCGGAAGTCAGAACGGCATATGGCAAGATTTTGCTCTATGTCCCCGAAAACGATTACAAAGAATTTCTTAAAACGGTCAAATAGAAAGGTATAATTTATGCTCAGCATTTTGGTTTACATAATTGCAGGACTCGGTGCCGGAATCGGCACAGGTCTTGCCGGGCTCTCGGCGGCGGCTGTGATCTCTCCGATGCTCATCACATTTTGCGGATTTGAAGCCTACTCCGCTGTCGGAATCGCACTCGCCTCCGATGTTCTCTCAAGTGCCGTTTCTGCATATACATATGGGAAAAACAAGAACCTCGACATAAAAAACGGGCTTGTAATGCTTGCATCGGTTCTTGTTTTCACCGTTGTGGGCTCATATCTTGCAAAGCTTGTGCCAAATGCTACAATGGGCTCGTTTTCGGTATTCATGACCACCCTGCTCGGTGTAAAATTTATTATAAAACCGGTAATGACAACAAAAGAGGTCATGGAAAACAAAAGCCGACGAACAAAAATCATTCAGTCAATCGTCTGCGGCGTTATAATCGGACTTATCTGCGGATTTATCGGTGCAGGCGGCGGCATGATGATGTTGCTGATTCTTACAAGCGTGCTGGGTTATGAACTTAAAACCGCAGTCGGAACAAGCGTATTCATCATGACCTTCACAGCGCTCACAGGCGCAGTGTCTCACTTTATAATCGGCTCAACCCCAGACATTACGGCGCTGATAATATGCGTAATCGCAACGCTTGTCGGTGCTCGCGGCTCTGCTCTCTTTGCAAACAAAGCCGAAGCCAAAACGCTCAACCGTGTAACAGGCGTAGTATTAGTGGTTTTAGGCGTCGCAATGATCATCGTCAGTATATTGCAAAAATACGGCATCGTTACTCTTTAATAAAATGAATATAACTAGAAAACATCAACCGTAAGGTTGCTGTTTTCTTATATCTCTCGGCGATATGCCGTATTTTCGTTTAAACGCGGTAGAAAAATAGTTTGCGTCGTAAAATCCGCAATCGGCGGCTATTTTTGTAATACTGAGCTTTGTTCCCTCAAGCATGATCTTTGCGGTTTTCAATCGAAAATCATTGATAAATTTGCCAATCGTAACACCCGAATATTCCTTAAATATTCGTCTTAGGTGCGACTCGGAATAGCTCGTTGATTTTGCAATAATTGCTGTGTCAAGCTCATTCATGTAGTTGTTATATATGTAACTAAGCGCCTCATGATACATCTTTTCGGAATTTGTCCGGCTTTTCGGATATTTTATACAATATCGATAAAGCTCCGAGAACATATATTTCAGCGGCATAACAAATTTCTCGACATCTTCAAGCGAAGGTGGATTCGGATTTAACATATCATAAAGTAAATCATATTGCATTCCGCACCGCTTTGACAAAATATCACGCTGGATTTTCGAACGCTCAAGCTGACCCCTATATCCGCTGATATTAACGATTGCAAGCGTTCTATCCTCATATTGCAGCGGAATGCAATATTCCTCCACCCCTGCAAAGCAGCAAGCATAATATGGCTCATTTATAGTCTTTGCACGAAGTCTTGATTTATTGTGAATGCACATTCCCTTTGTATTTTCATTCGCCTTTAAATATGAACAGATAAGCGGCAAATGAACCTCATACGGCAAAAGCATGGCACGAAACCGGTTCATGCTTCGGTCAATGCAGAAAAACGAAATTAAAATCCCCTGCTCACGCAGATAATCCGCATAATTTGTAATATCATCAACAACAACCATGAATCAAACCTCATGTATGATTACATTTCAAAGAAAATTGATTATAAATCAAATGAAATCTTGATAGAATTATTATATACTAAAACTATCAGAAAATCAAGAGGCGAATTTTCAAATGGATTATTATATGGAAGATGCCCAGGAACTCCCAAAAATCGCTCAAGTTGATGTACTTGTAGCGGGCGGCGGTCCTGCCGGTATCGGAGCTGCAATCCGAGCCGGCAGACTTGGTGCCAAAACAATGATCGTCGAATATTTCGACTGTTTGGGCGGAATGGCAACAAGCGGAATGATGTCACATTGGGGCGGCAGATCATCAAGCAAAGTGATGGTCGAGCTTTTTAAGCGCACAAGAGAGAAAAACAATGTTTTAGGCTATGTTCCCTCAAACGATGTCGGAGATAACACAATTCATCATGAATCGCAGAAAATCGTTCTTGATGAAATGATGAAAGAAGCAGGCGTCGAGGTGCTCTATTATACTAGCGTGTGCAGGGCGGTCGTGGAAAATGACCGTGTAATCGGCGTGATCGTACAAAATAAAAGCGGTCGTGGATTCATCAGAGCAAAATGCGTTGTTGACGCAACCGGAGACGGTGATGTTGCGGCAAGCGCAGGTGTGCCGTTTTATAAAGGAAGAGAAACCGACGGCAAAATGCAGCCGGTGACAATAATGTTCAAAATCGGCGGCGTTGATTATTCAAAAGCAGTATTTCCGCCGAGCTTTGAAACAAAGGTCGAAACCGAAAAAGGCGAGCTTCAGGCATTGGCGCTTAAAAATCTGCCTTTCCCTGCCGGTCATGTTCTCTTATATAAACAGCCGACCGAAGGAACGGTTTGCTGCAACATGACAAACGACATTGAAATCGACGGCACGAACGCTAAGAGCATTACCGAAGGTGTGATGACCTGTCGGTCGCAAATTGAGCCGATAATCAAGTTTTTGAAGGAATATGCACCGGGATATGAAAACTGCTGGCTGATGAGCAGCGGTCCGATGCTCGGAATCCGTGAAACTCGTCACTTTGAGGGCGAATATTCCCTGACAACAGACGACATATTAACAGCTCGTCTTTTTGACGATTGGGTCGTAAGACGAGCATTCTTCAATTTTGATGTACATAATCTCACAGGTGCAAGCCTTGACAAAACAGGCGTTCAGCATAATTGGACTCAGCCCGATGACTACTCGATTCCGTTTGGCTGTTTGCTCCCGAAAAAGATTGACGGACTTTTGCTTTCAGGAAGAAATATATCGGGCGGACATCTTGCTCATTCAAATTTCAGGATCATGTCAGTCTGCATTGCGCTCGGCGAAGCCGCAGGAACAGCGGCGGCGCTCAGCGTCAAGGAAAACATATCTCCGAAATCGGTCAATGTATCGGAGATTCAAGAAATCGTTGAAAAAAATTGAGTATATAAAAATCGAGCGCCTGTCGGTGAAAATCGGCAAGCGCTCGAACTATATTTTATTGTTTTACCTCGTCTTTTGCTTTTTCAGCCGTGACGATCTTTTTCAGCTTCGACTTTGGGCTGATTTTATCCGAACTTTCAGCGGATTTAATGTTGACAAGCGACGGCAAAATGAAGTTGATTCCGTTATGAACAACATCAAAAACCGCTTTTTTTCTGCGGAAAACCTCACCGTCAAGCTGAACCGACATCTCCTTGTCCATCAACACCTCAACATGCTTTACATCTCGTCTTACGCACAGTCCGTCAATATTAAGATGCTCACCCGTGCGATATTTCTGCATGAGCTTAACGACCTTAGCGCGTGACACCTCATTTATCAGAAGCAAATCAAGCACACCGTCACGCATATTAGCATATGGCGTCGGGTTGAAACCGCCGCCATAATATCTGCCGTTTGCAATTATCACAAAAAGATATGTACCGTCGAGCTCTTCACCGTCGGCGACAATGTGAAAATGATTGTTCATGTTAAAAATGAATGCGGTGAAAACGGAAAAGGTATAGGAAAATGTGCCGTTTATCTTTGACAAAACACGATGTCGATTATGATGATTGACAACCTCAGCGTCCATTCCGAGTGAGCTGATATTGATTGAATATTTATCCTCAAATTTAATCAAATCAAGAGGAACGGGCGAGCCGTTCACCTGCCCGTCAATATCCAAAAACAGCTCTTTGCCGCCAAATGATTTCACAAAATCATTTCCCGAGCCTGTAGGTATTATCCCGATTGAAACATTTTTATGCATTGCCGCACCGTTGACAATATCGAATAAGGTGCCGTCGCCGCCAACCGCATATACTCTGATTTCTTCACCCGATTTCGCAAGGTTTTCCACGATCTCAGTTGCTTCATGCTCACGGCTTGTGATGATAATTTCATATGGGGCCTTGCACTTTTTGAAACATTCATGAATCATCGGGATATATTTTTCGCTGTTACAGCTGCCCGCAACCGGATTTACAATAAAATAATGCTTCATTTATCCTAATTTCCTTTGAATATCATTAGTCCTTTTTGACACGAAAATACATATACAACTGACACTTCAAGCTTCCGTTATATAGCTTTCTGCGTTTATCGGCAGGGCGTCCGAACAGTTCCTCAAAGCGCTCGCTTGATGTTATCACATAATATTTCCACCGTGGCTTTGAAACGAACCTCTCACCCATTATGCGATATAATTCCTCCGCTTGCCTGATGTCAAGCAGTCGCTCACCATATGGCGGATTTGTTACGACAAGTCCCTTGTCGCCCGACGCGTCAAAATCTCTGATATCTCGGTTATCAAAAGTGATAAATTTATCCACTCCGGCAAGCCGAGCGTTATTTTGCGCAATTTTCAGCGAATTATCATCAATATCATAGCCGAATGCATGAAAATCATTTGCCATTTTGATTTCGCCGATTGCCTTTTCACGCTCTTGTTTAAATATGTTATCGTTAACGAAACCATAGTCCTCACAGGCAAAATGGCGTTTAAGCCCCGGTGCAATATTGTTAGCGATCATAGCAGATTCAATCAGAATCGTGCCCGAACCGCAAAACGGATCGATCACAACGCTGTCGGGATAAATTCGGGCGATCTGCGCCATTGCGGCTGCCAGTGTTTCCTTGATCGGCGATATATTCGACGCTGCCCTGTATCCTCGCTTGTGAAGTCCCTCGCCCGATGTTTCGAGCATGATCATTACATCATCTTTCAAAATCGAAAACTGAAGCTGAAGCCGCTTGCCGGTCTCCTCAAACCAGCTTTCATGATATATGCTTTTCAGCCTTTCAACCGCCGCTTTTTTGATGATTTTCTGACAATCGGGAATCGAATGGAGCGCAGAATTAAGGCTCCAGCCCTTTACCGGAAAAGCGTCCTTTTTGCCGATATATTCTTCAAGCGGCAAAGTTTTGACATTATCAAAAAGCTCAGAGAATGTTTTTGCCTTGAACCGACCGAGCAATATTAAAATGCGTTCGGAAAAGCGTGAGCAGATGTTTGCTCTTGCTAAAATATGCTCGTCGCCCGAAAATAATACCCTGCCGTTTTCGGCAAGCACATTTTCGGCTCCCATATTTTTTAGTTCATCGGAAACAAGTCCCTCAAGTCCAAAAATACACGGCGCTACAAAATTCAAAATATCAATCCTTTATCAAATATAACTTAATTTTACACTATTTTCATCAATTTTTCAACCGTTTACCATCATATCATGCGCAACCCTCACAGCGTCTTGTGATATTGTGCAATGAAGCCTAAAAAACGACACATTTGTTACAAAATCATCAAGAAGCGAGAGCATTCTGTCACATTTATCCTTGTCCTTCGGCATGATTATCTGTGAATAGATTCTTCCGAGCGCCGACACCGCATTCATTTTTTCAATATGATTGCTTTCTCCTCTTTCAAGAAAGCACACGCCTCCAAGAGGCGCTTTTGTGTTTATGTTGTAGCCCTCTTTTCCGCACCACGGAGTGCCATATGCATAAATCTGCCCGTTAATTTCTCTCATGATAGGCTTGTCGCCGTTAATGATTTTTACCCGATCCCCAAAACGCTCTTGCCACAGCCGAATATGAGTCGATTTTCCGACGCCGCTTTTTGCCGCAAATGCATATGCCCTGCCGTCAAACTCAATCACCGCCGAATGAAATAAAAATGCGTCAAATTGAAGCAATTTAAGGCTAATTTTACGATAAACCGCCGTTGCCTCAAACATACCGACCGAATAATCAAAATCAGAAAACCGGCGTTCAAACTCAATCTCATCGTCATTCACCGAAATTGAAACCATCGGTTCATCATTTGTAAGATAGTCACGGCACATAATAAATACATCGTCAAATCGGTTGTCAATTTGAATCGGAACATCGGCAATTTTAACGCAAAACACAAAACTCATCTCCTAAACAAAAAGCAGGCGAAAAAGCCTGCTTTAAAATATTGCAAAAATCAATATGCGGGGGAATATTCGGCGTCGCCCGTGTTTTTAGGCGAAACCGTCAAAACAGTGGTTTCCTTATCGGTTGCAACATTCTTAATCTTGTCTTCACCATCATTATTTTTACAACCCGACAAGGCAAGTGTCGCCGCCATGATAGCAACGACCGCCAAAACAGCAATTATCTTTTTCATGAAATTACCTCCATCAATCCGGCCTGGAATTTTCATATTTATTAGTATAATATTTACCGTAACGACGTCTGTAAAAATGATTTTCTTCTTCTGTGCCGTCGTTTAAAATAAATCCGTAAACATCAACACCAACCTGCTTTAATGAATCAAGCGATTTCTTAATTCTGTCTTTCCTGGATACATCCTGTCTTACGACAAACAAAACACCGCCGCATTTTGAGCCGATTACCGCTGCGTCAGTTACGATTCCGATAGGCGGAGTATCAATGAATATATAATCAAAATTCTTCTTAAATACATCCAAAAATGCGTCCATTCTGTTTGAAAGAAGCAACTCAGCCGGATTAGGCGGAATTGAACCTGCAGGCATTACATAGAGATTTTCATATTTTGTTCTGTAAATGCAAGGCTCATCTTCCGAAAAACCGCAAATTTTATCAGAAAGACCAGGAGTGCGCTGAACCTCAAGAAATCTGTGAACCGACGGACGGCGCATATCTGCGTCAATCACCAAAACATTTGAACCTGCCTGTGCAAATGTTATCGCAAGGTTAATGCAGGTTGTAGTCTTGCCCTCGCTTGCTTCCGAGCTTGTGATTGCAATGCATTTTTTATTATTATCATTCATCAGTTTGAACATCAAATTTGTTCTTGCCGCTTTATATGCCTCAACTATTGCAAACGATGATTTTTCGTTTATCAATGTGCTTGCTCTGTTTCTTATATTCCGCTTTTTACTCATTTTCGCTGCCTCCCTCAAAGTTCGGGATCATACCGATAATGTTAATTCCGCTAATTTCCTTGAGCTGTTCGGAGGATTTGATTCGCTTATCGGCAAGCTCAACGATCAAAATCACCGCACATGAAACAACAAATCCAAAAAATGCTCCCATAAAGGTATTTTTATTCTTATTCGGATATGATAAATATGCGTTGCAAGCGGTGTCGACAACATTAACAGAACCTGTTTTAACGATTCTGACGATTTCCTTTTCGCCCTCTTTTGCAACCAAATTCGCAATGGTTTTTGCGTCAGAACGACTCGGACAAACAACGGAAATTCTCAAAATTTCCGTATCTTCAACTTTCGACGCCGAAACCATCGATTTCAACTGGTTCATCGAATATGCTTTTCCGATCGCGTTTGAAACGTTGGAAAGCGTTGTGTTACTTGTCAAAATTTTCGTATATGCCTCGGCAAGTGACTGCGCAGCAACAAGATCACTCGCAGAAACGGTAGAAGCATAATCCACCGTGTTTACAACATAAAGGGTGGTATATGAAGTATATCTTTTTTGCACAAACATTTGAGTATAGCCATATGCAACCCCTGCGCAAACCAAGGTTGCCAAAATAATTACCCAAATTCTTTTGAGCAAGATTTTTGCAAGCTTCAGCAAATCAACCGAATATCGTGTTTCTTCCAAAGCAATTCCTCCTTCTGTTATCAAGCTTTATTTTACTACATTTTATAAAATATGTCAACAATATTTAATGTCAAATAAAAACAGAAAAGCTCCCGAAAAAGGGAGCTGATAATCGTTTTCAAAATTATTCGGAAAAGCCCGACAAAACAAGCTTCACAAGAGCTTCAACAGCCTCGTTTTCATCAGTGCCGTCGGCAATTATACGGATTGTTGTTCCGCCGAGAATGCCAAGCGAAAGAACACCCAAAAGGCTCTTAGCATTAACTCTGCGTTCTTCTTTTTCAACCCAAATCGAAGATTTGAATTCGTTGGCTTTCTGAATGAAAAATGTTGCGGGTCTTGCGTGAAGGCCAACCTGGTTTTGAACAATTACATCTTTAACATACATTATAGATTCATCCTTTCACAATGAAAGACAAAATTAAGCTCAAAGCTTGTCTTAATTATAATAATTGTAACAGAATCGTTACATTTCATTTTTATTTATTATATCACATTTTACGCAAAGGTCAACGAATTAGTCAAAGATTTTGGGGTTTAAAACCAAAGTTCTCTCACTAAAACAAACATTCATAAATTCAAGCAGTTCATTTTGTGCATTTTAACTAATTTGTTCATAAGTTTTTGTATAACTCATCATATCAAAAATCAATTTATTCCAAATTGCAACATATATTTTGCAAATTTTCCATAAAATATTTTACATGATCTACCTGTTTTCGAGCATTTCGGGACGCTTTTTCCGAGTGATCTCAAGACTCATTTTCTCTTTCCACTCGGCGATATTTTTATGATGTCCCGACTGCAAAACCGCAGGCACTTCCCTGTCCTGCCAAACCGCCGGGCGCGTATATTGCGGATATTCGAGCAATCCCGAAAAATGACTTTCCTCCGTGAAGCAATCGCTGTCGCTCAACACTCCGTCCACCATCCGGCAAACGCAGTCACAAAGCACGAGCGCCGGCAATTCGCCGCCTGTTAAAACATAATCTCCGATAGAAATTTCCTCATCGCACAGCTTGTCGAGCACACGCTGGTCAACACCCTCATAATGACCGCACAACAAAACGATATTGTCCATTTTTGAAAGCTCAAGCGCCCGTTTTTGGGTAAGCGTCTTGCCCTGAGGCGACATATAGATAAAATGCGGCTTAGTGCCCGTCTGCTCGCAAATTGCGTTGTAGCAATCGTCAATCGGCTGACAGAGCATGACCATGCCCTTGCCGCCGCCATAAGGAATGTCGTCGGTTTTATTATGCTTATCGGTGGTATAATCACGGATATTGTGGCAGTTTATTTCAATTTTTCCCGACTTTCTTGCACGCCCGATTATACTCTCGGACAAATAGCTTTCCATCATGTCGGGAAAGATGGTCATAATGTCAATCCTCATCGTCAAACAAGCCTTTCATCGGGTGTATTTTGACAATATTATTCTCAATATCGACCGACTCAATTATCTCGTCGATTGCCGGCATGAGATATTCCCGCCCGTCCTTTGATATATGCCAAACATCATTAGCTCCCGTTTGCGAAACATCGCTGATTTCGCCGTATAAAGCGTCTGTGTCGGCGTCATATACTTTACAGCCGATGATGTCCGCAATCAGATGTCCGTCACTCGGGACAACATCTTCTCTTGCGGCATAAATCACCTTATTGCGCATTTTCTCAGCCGCTTCAATCGAATCAACGCCCTCTGCTTTAATCAGCACGACATTTCCGTGAACACGGCTTGATTTAATCTTGATCTCGCTGCCCTGTTCGTCAATAAATAATCTTTTGAGCCTGCAAAGTGCCTTAGGCGAATCAGCCCACGGCTGAACTCTCATTTCGCCGCCGATTCCGTGAGTTCCGACAATTTTTCCTGTTTCGATAAACTGCTTTTTCATTAAACAATACCTCAAAAAAACATATAATAACAAAAAGCCGCCGGCAGAACACTGTCAAAAGACGGTAATACCACCTGTGGCTTAGAATGTTAGCAAAACAATCAGTCGATCTCGACCATTATTTTCTCATTTTTGCGAGTGGCAACAGCACGCATTACAACACGAATTGCTTTCGCAATTCTGCCCTGCTTGCCGATTACTCTGCCCATGTCGTCGGCAGCCACATGAAGATGATAGACAATTACGCCTTCCTCATTCGGCTCGTCAACACTGACTTCGATTTTATCAGGCTCGTCAACAAGACCTGATGCCAACTGCTTCAAAAGTTCCTCCATTAGAGTACATTCCTTTCGAGTTTGTGGAATAATTCGGAATTATTCGATAATGTTGGATTTTTTAAGAAGTGCTTTAACAGTGTCGGTCGGCTGAGCGCCGTTTGCGATCCACTTCTTAGCCTTGTCACCGTCGATCTTGATTTCTTCCGGCTTTGTAAGCGGATTGAAATAACCGATTTCCTCGATGAATTTACCGTCGCGAGCGCATCTTGAATCTGCAACTACTACACGATAGAAAGGAGCCTTTTTAGCACCCATTCTGCGAAGTCTGATTTTTACTGCCATTTTGTTTCACCTCCAATTAAATAGTGAGAAAAATTATTTAACGGAATTTACCGTAAAATACATAATCATTATATGAGCATTAAGTTATTGACTTAAAATCCGCCGGGACCGAAACCGCCCATATTTCCCGGGAAATTAGGCATTCTTCTTCCCTTTTTTCCGGGTTTGTTCATCATTTTGATCATCTTTTTCATCTGCTCATACTGTTTAAGAAGTCGGTTTACATCCTCGACCTTCATTCCGCAGCCTGCGGCAATGCGTTTCTTTCTCGACGGATTGATTATGTCGGGATTCTCACGCTCTTTTTTTGTCATTGAATAGATGATTGCTTCGGTGCGACCCATTGCGCCCTCGTCAATGTCGTCTTCGTTGATTTTATTTGCGCCGGGAATCATTTTGAGCAATGATTTAATCGGACCCATTTTCTTGACCTCTTGGAACTGCATCAGCAAATCGTTCAGGTCAAATTTATTGGCTTTAAGCTTCTTTTCAAGCTGTTTTGCATTTTTTTCGTCAAGCGCCGATTCTGCTTTTTCAATCAGCGACATGACATCGCCCATTCCGAGAATTCTCGACGCCATTCGATCGGGATGAAATTCTTCCAAATCGTCGAGCTTTTCGCCCGTACCCGCAAATTTGATCGGCTTGCCCGTTACCGCACGAACGGAAAGCGCCGCACCGCCTCGTGTATCGCCGTCAAGCTTTGTCAAAATTACGCCGTCGATTTCAAGTAAATCGTTAAATGATTTTGCAACATTAACAGCGTCCTGACCTGTCATTGAGTCGATTACAAGCAAAATATCCGACGGCTCTGAGACCGCCTTAACACGGGTCAGCTCCTGCATCAAATCTTCGTCAATGTGAAGTCGTCCTGCAGTATCAAGGATTACATAGTCGTTGCCGTAATCTCTTGCGTGTTTAATTGCCTCTTTCGCAATTCTTTCCGGCTTTTCCGTACCCATTTCAAAAACAGGCACGCCCGCTTGTTCACCGACTATCTTCAACTGCGAAATAGCCGCCGGTCGATATATGTCGCACGCAACAAGCAACGGACGGTGACCTTTTGACTTGAGCCATTTACCGAGCTTTGCACTGTGAGTTGTTTTACCCGAACCCTGCAAGCCGCACATCATAATGACATTCGGCAATTTTGATGCGGAATTAAGACGGGAATTTTCTCCGCCCATGAGCGCTGTCAATTCTTCGTTGACAATTTTGATAACCATTTGAGCCGGAGTCAGCGATTCCATGATGTTCTCGCCGATGCATCTCTCAGATACTTTATTGGTGAAATCCTTTGCGACCTTGTAGTTTACATCAGCTTCAAGAAGCGCAAGTCTGACTTCTCTCATTGCCTCTTTAACATCAGGCTCGGTAAGTCTGCCCTTGTTTCTCATTCGCTTAAATGCATTGCCGAGTTTTTCACTTAAACCTTCAAATGCCACAAAGCTCACCTCTCTTCAGCTCAATAATCTCTTTATTTTCTCGGCGTTGTCAACAATGTCATCGCCGCAAATAATCTTATCGCAAAGTTTCTTTATCTCATCGTTTCTCTCTGCTTCATTTTCCGAATTTTCCAGAATATGAAGCGCATTTTCATATTCACAGAGCTTTTCTTCGGCTTTTTTGATGAACGCCCTTGCACCCTGCCGTGAAATTCCTTCGTTTTCGGAAATCTCTCCGAGCGACAAATCGTCATCATAATAAAATCCGGTCAAAAGCCGCTGTTTATCGGTGAGCAGCTCACCGTATATGTCAAGCAGCTGCGGTATTTTCAAATCCTTTTGCGACATAAACAAAAACACCGCCTGACTGATGATTTAAAGAACTGCTGTAAATCAAAAATGCTTTACAGTCATTAATTATATCAGTCAAACGGGTGTTTGTCAAGCATTATTTAATGAAATTTTGAAAAATATGAAGCATTTATCCCTCTTCCTTTACAAAAAGGTCGGAAAGCTCGGGTTTAGGTTCCTCAAATCCGGTTGAATGAGCCGCAACATCGCTGTCCAACTCAGCTTTGTCGGTTGTTGACACCTCATCATCAAGCGGTATTGACTCATTTTCGATCGACTCATCGTCATATTTTATTATGCCGTCGATTTCAGGTTCGATAAACTCATTTATCGGGATAAGTTCACGGTAAACCGAAGTATATTTCGGCGTAATGTTTCTGTCCTCATGAAACGAGCCGAAATACCACTGACGAAACTCGCAGTTTTTGCCAAGCTCCTCCAAATAGCCGTTGAGCTTGTTGGTATATATCGTTTTGCCCTGACGCATCTGCATTGCACGCTTAACGACCGACGGCGGTTCGTGGGTTATTATAAAATCGACCTTGCAATCATAATCATCAAGATTTTTAGCGCCGATCGTCATTTGTCTCGGAGTCGGAAGCTCCTCTTTGAACCAAATTTGGTTCTCGTTTCGCAAATCCTTGTCCGCACTTTCTCCTCCGCCGAAGGTAAATATCGAACAGCCCTCAAAATTAAATATCTGTCCTCGGCAAAGGTGAAAAAGCCGCCCCGAAATTCGGTGAACACGGCCGCCGTGCCAAATCGTCTCACGATATGAATAGATTCTGTCATAATTATCATGAGGTCCGTCAATAAAACATACATTATATTTTCTTGAGCCGAGATATTTGAGCATTTTTTTCTCTTTTTTCGAGCCGTCCCAAACAAATCCGAAATCGCCCGTCACGATCAGAGTATCATGCGGCTGCAATTCCTTAAATTCTTTTGAATAAAATCTCGATTCATCACCGTGCATATCGCCCGTAACATATATCATACTGTTTGACCCCACAAAAAATGTAAAAAATATTATAAAAATATGAAAAAATATGTTTTAAAAAAGTTTGATTTATGTTATACTGTATTTATTATAGATACAGTATAACATTTTTTCTGTAATATTTCCACTCAAAATTTCAACTTTTCGGAATTTAATAATAATGATATAAAAAGGATTGACGATTTGTGAAAAAAATAAAGATAATTTTGCCGCTGATTCTTGTTTTTTCAATCATATTCACCCCTTTAACCACCCGTGCATATGAGGCGGACGGTGTTGAAATTCAATCAAAATCTGCGATACTTTACAGCCTTGACACCAATGATGTGATGTATTCAAAAAATGCCGATGAACAGCGCTATCCTGCGTCGCTTACCAAATTGATGACGGCGGTCATAACGGTTGAAAACTGCGACGATATTGACAAAAAAATCATCATAAACAGTGATGATTTTGCCGAGATTTCAGGTTCGGGAGCTACTGTTGCAAACCTTAAAGACGGCGAAGAAATTACAATTCGTGATTTGCTCAATCTCCTGCTCATCAGCTCGTCCGCAGACGCCGCTGACTCTCTTGCGGCATATATCGGCGGCAGCGTTGACAATTTCGTTAAAATGATGAACGAAAAAGCGGCGTCTCTGAAAATGAACAATACGCACTTTATGAACGCACACGGACTGCATGACGATAACCATTACACGACCGCAAACGATATGTTAAAGCTTGCGGTATATGTTACGAAAATGCCTGTCATAATGGAAATCTGCGCTCGCTCAAGCTACAAGACAGAAGCGACAAACAAGAGCGATTCACGAAACGTTACCACCACCAATATGCTCCAGGACGCATCAACCGCCTACTACTACAAATATGCAAGAGGCATGAAAACAGGATTTACAACGCCTGCAGGAAGATGTTTGATTTCGACAGCGTCCTATAAGGGATATAATTATCTGTGCGTAATTCTCGGCGGCGACGACAGCGTCAGAAGCGAATACAGTGACACTAAAGCGTTATATCGCTGGGCATTTCTGAACTTTGAATTTCGCAAAATCGCCGATGTTAATGATGTAATCGACGAGATAAATGTCGAGCTTTCATGGGACACCGACCACATTCAGCTTTTCCCTGAAAAGCAGGTCAATGCGATCGTGCCGAGCGACATTTCAAATTCAAGCATTGTGACCGATGTTGTGCTGAACTCCGATTCGGTCAATGCGCCGATCGAAAAGGGTCAGGTAATGGGCTATGTTCGATTTGTATGCGCCAAAGAAGAGATCGCAAGAGTAAATCTTGTCGCCAACGAAAAGGTTGACAGAAGCGTAATTTTGCTGATCAAACAAACCGCAATTTCAATCGTATCAAACCAAATCTTCAAGCTGCTCGTTTTAGCGCTCGTTCTGCTGTTCATTGCAATGATCATCGTCAACATAATCCATAATCGCAGAAAACGCAGACAGGTCAAAAGAGTAAGACGAATCCGCAGATACTGATAAGATACATATAAAATCAACACCTTTGGAAGCAACAATTTCCAAAGGTGTTTTTGTTTATCGATTATTATTTATCGCTTATTGCTTATGTAAGCGATATTTTTTATTTTCAGCTTAGTCCGAAGCTGACTGACAACGCTTTGTTAATACCATACATTGCGCCCTCGTCAAGCTCGCCCATCTTCTCTTTGAGCCGCTGTTTATCGATCGTTCTGACCTGTTCGAGCAGCACGATCGAATCCTTTGTAAGACCGCAGCCGACCCCGTCGATTGATATATGAGTCGGAAGCTTTGCTTTTGTGTGCTGGCTTGTAATTGCCGCCGCAATCACCGTCGGGCTATATTTATTCCCGATGTCGTTTTGGACGATCAAAACAGGTCTCAATCCTCCCTGTTCGCTTCCGACGACCGGACTTAAATCGGCATAATATATATCTCCTCTTTTGATATTCATATATTTCACACTCCGATAAAATTTGATGACGGCTTACCGCAATCTTATTTTTACCGAATTTGAACATTTTAATCATAATTTTAAAAAAAGCGACGCTTTTAAGCCGTCATAGTACATGATACGGACAAAGCGTCGTTTTTGTGAATATTCTTTTTTGTCGTTTATTTATTGCTTGTGTCGGTGATACAAATATAGCTGTTTCCGGCGTTCAGTTTAAGCGCAGTTCCGTCTTCGTTAGTGAATTTAAGCGGTGATGAGCTGTCGCCCTTTGACCATTTAATGTTCACCTTCGTGCCGTTTGTGTAATATGTGCCCGAACCCGAATCAAGCTCCGACTTCATGTGGTGATTGTCCGACAGATAGTGAACACTTGTATAAAGCACTAAAACATTGGTAAAGCGCTCTTTTTTGTCGGTGACATAATCAACAAGCGCGTCTCCCGACCTGTCGCCTCTGATATATTTTTTTGACGAATCCTCAAATGTAAACGAAGTCGTATATGAATCGGAGAATTTGACCTTGAAGCTTTCGGCTTCCGTCTTATATTTCACCGGGCTTTTTTCGCTGTTAAACGAATATACATTCTTAGCGCTGTCCTTGATTTCGGTTCTTCCCTTTTTGTAAAGCGTGTTCAGCTTGTCGCCGTATGTGTAAAGAGTATGCTCCCAATCGTGTCCGTTTGAAATTCTCTTTGCGGCTGAGCTTGCGTTTCCGCCGAGATCCAAATCATCAAGACCGAGTTCACGCATGAGCGGCGTGCAATATTTATTATCCGAGCCGCAATGAACATATCTTGCGTCAAGGCCGCAGGCAAGCTGTGCATATGAATAGCGTGAGCTTCTGACAGTGCCGATCTGACCGATTTTTGATATATTAGAATATACCGCCATCAAGCGTGTGATTCCGCCCTCAACCAGCGTTTCAAAAACCATATCCGCATCGTTAAGACCTGTTTGAACGTCCTGCGCAACCTTGATGTTGTTAATCATTACCGCAACCGGACGGGTGTTTTCCTTATCTCTCGGCAAATTCTCAATTCCGGTAAGCGGATTCATAACATAAGGACTCAGCGTTGTAGGTGCCGCAGTGGTCGCAGGCTTTGTGGTTATCTTGCTTTCGTCGCCGTTTTTGCCGCATGAAGCAAGCGCAAGCATGAAAACAACGGCTAAAACAAGCGATAATGACTTAACAACGAATGATTTTGATTTTTGCATTATAAATTCCTTCTTTTTAAACTGCTAAAATTATTTTAATGCTCTTACATCTGAGCCGACAAACATAAACATAGTATAGTTGCCGGAAATTCGGGAAACTATTCTCGGAGAATATCGCTTTTCAATCTCCTCCATAGATAAATTTGTGTTTATTATGGTAGGCTTTTTTGACAATATTCTCGAATTGATAATGTCGTAGATCGTTGAAGTAACAAACGGGGTTGTAAACTCCGTTCCGAGGTCGTCGATTATCAATAAGTCGCATTCATTGACGGTGTTCAGCGTTTGATTTGACTGCAAATCCCGTGAGAAATATTCCTCCTCGATCTGCTGCAAAATCCGTGAAATCGGACCGTATACGACATTATATCCCCTTGAAATAACTTCGTTTGCAATCGACAGCGACAGATGCGTTTTGCCAAGTCCCGTGTTTCCGTAAAAAAGCAGACTCGGCATATGCGGATTAAATTTATCGGCATATGAAACGCAAGACTCAAAAATTTTTCCCATAACCTCTCTCGGACTGTACCCATCATTTGAAGTTTCGGGATAATATTTCAAGTTAAAGCTTGAAAATGTGCAATCTTCAAGCGGAACATCCTTGTTAAGCTCGTCATAAATCAATTTTGCGGCGGCAAATTTGACGCATTCGCAAACCTTGCCGTCAACATAACCCGAATCATTGCACTTTTTACAATGATATTTCGGCTCCAAATCGCTCTCATTAATTCCGGCATCATGCAGCAACATTTTCCGCTGATTTTGAAATTCAAGGCTCTTTTTTGAAGCCTCGTCAAAATCGACCGCTTTTCCCGCAAGCTGCATTTTTAGTGCGTCTGAAAATGTCGATTTAATTTTAAATTCAAGCGTGTCAAGCTCCGGCAATTTATCATGAAGCTCTTTTTTCTTCATTTCCGAAAGCATTTCTGCCTTCAGCTTGCGAGCGTGAACAATCTCAAGCGCCTTATTATAATAATCGGCATTAGTCATCTACTCACCATCCAATGTTGTCAAAGTTGTTAGATTTGGACTTGATTTGCCCAATGTCATATGATGTGTCAGTCTTGCCCGTTTTTGCACTCGGTTTTGACTCATCAATATCCTGCGGACGCTTAACGCCGTTCGCATTCCATTTCACAATGATTTTATCGATATAAGGAAAGCTCAGCTTGCCCGTTGAATCAATGCACTTATCATAGGCGATTTTGAGCATATCCTTTGTATATCCGAATTGATTTACCCACTTATCGACAAATTCGCTTTCCTTTGCAGACGGCTTGCGTTCATCGATTCCAAAGGTTTTCGACACGATTTTCCAAGCAGTCTTTCTCATATAAAGCCGGGATATTCGTCTTTCAGCTGACGCAACATCGCAAACATCATGCTCCGCCCAATCGACGCAGACTTTTTCTATGTAGGAAAAATTTGACTTGTCTTCGTTTTTTGCATATTCAACCGCCATCAAAATGACCGACGCAGGCAAACCGTAGTTATCATGAAGCCAAACAAGCGTGATCATCTGTGCGGTAGTAATCGGTTTATTTAGCTTTTGCTGAATTTCATCAAACAAAAATTTCAGTTCTCCGTCATCAACGGCACGCTTGACCGCTTCTTCACGAGTCGGTTTGCCAGATGCGGAAAAATCCTTCTTGATCCTTTTATTATCCGAAATATTTTTTTGTTGCTCATCATTCGGCTTTTTTGAGTCACAAAGCAAAATGCCGCAATCTGCCCAATATTCAAGGCACTCAAAAACGCTTGCGGCATTGACTCCCGTAACCGAAGATATTTTTTCACAATAATCCTTGTCTTGGCTGAATTTAAAAAATGCAAGCAAAACCTTAATCTGGTCACCGCTTGCAAGTTTTAAATGCTTTTCTGCAACGACTGACGGTACAGCAAGCATTGAGCCGAAAACCGAGGGGTTCACGGTAAAATTCACTTGTATTAACCTTTCTTATTCGTTCGATTTTACAAGTTCGTCTGCAAAATCAACCAGTTTTTTTAACGAATCAGAATCAAGCAATCTGCTATACATCAACAAATTCTTCTCTTCCAATGACAAATTAACAAAACTGTCAACCTTTGAATATGAAGTGTAGTTGTCGGTCAAAACGCTGACCGGCTGTACTGTTTTTGACTCTTCGCCGTAGATGATGTAATCAAGCGTTACATTGAAAACCTTAGCGATTTTAACCAGCACTTCAAGCGAGGGGGACGCTTTGCCATTTTCGTAGTAAGAGTAGGTCGAGCGATCGATTCCGATGACATCGGCGATCTGCTTCTGAGTTAATGCACTGTTTTTTCTCAATTCCTTTAATTTATTATTCATTCCGGTTTCGCCATCCTTTCTGAACGTATGTATTCATTATATTACATTAAAATAAAAAAATCAATATAAATAAATAAAAATTTGTTAAATTTATTATTATTTTTTTACGTTTTGTTATTGACAAAAGCATTTTTGACGAGTATAATTAGCTTGTATGTGTTCGCACTAACACAATATACCTTGCTGATATGGCTCAGTTGGTAGAGCAGCTCATTCGTAATGAGCAGGTCGTCGGTTCGAATCCGACTATCAGCTCCAAAAAGACAGGTCAACCGACTTGTCTTTTTTTATGTTCAATTTAAGTCAGAACCGTCCAAAAGCACAATATTATTTTTGTTTTTCTCCGTCTTTATCGGTCGTTTTATTCGAACCGAGATTCGACGATTAACTCATTCAAATCGACAAATTCGACTCATTCTGCATTCATCATGTTCGGCTTGCCGTCCTCGTCATATGTTTGCATTGATCATGACCGACTGCGGTCTTTTTTGATATATAAAATTATAAGTTATCAGACATTTTTGCCCATTTCATATGCTTTTTCAAGCGCTAAGTTGCCCTTGATTTCTCCGCCGTTGTCAACTCCGCCGCAATAAACCTCTCCGCAAAGATGCGCTCGATCATAACAATCGATCCAACCCTCGACCGCCTTTTGCACACCGTCGAATGTATAATCCGCATCATCTGCGGCTGTTGACAAAAGATAGATGTCGGTAAATTTATAGTCGCTGTCATAGAGGCAATTTGCTCTGTCAAACAGCGTTTTAAGCTGACCGCTCACCGAATAATAATATACCGGTGTTGCATAGCAAATCACATCAGCCGACTTCATTTTCTCGGCAATCTCCCCCGCATCGTCCTTTATCACGCATTTGTGAAGTTTTTGACATGCAAGACATCCTTTGCAAAACAAAATATTTTTATCTTTAAGGCTGATGATTTCAACATTATTGCCGCCGTCCACAGCACCGTCAGCAAAGCATTGCGCCAAAATTTCCGAATTGCTGTTTGCTCGAAGGCTTGATGAAATTATCAAAACATTTTTACTCATAATTATTTTAATTTCTCCTTTTATTATCCTATATTTTTATTATACAACAGACTTTTCAAAAACGCAAACAAAAGGCACCGAATGTTCAAAACAAACGGCGCCTTATTTATTATATCTACATTCCCGGAATCATCAATATTTTGTCCTCTGTCAAAACATCGTCTTCAAGCGAATTTGCTTCCCTGATCATATCCTTTGCGGTGTTATATCTCATCGCAATGTCCCAAATGCTCTCGCCCTGCTTTGCATAATAGAGTATGAGCGCCGGCATATCCGCTCTCGGTTTTTCGCTGTCGGCGGCGGTGATGTCGGTGATTATTTGCATATTATGCTTGCAAAAGACAAATCCGCCGATGTTGATCGTTGCCCGAAGCTCCAATTCCGATGATGATTTAATGCTGTAACTGCATGATTCAATGTCGGCCCTTACATCTGCGTCAAAATCACAGTCGCCGTCAATGTTAAATTCATGGTCAAACGGCAGATTCTTGTCATAGCAAATGATCGAGCCGCTCTCGTCAGCCGCAATTATAAAAACGGTGCAAAGTCCGTTTATCTTCATTACCCCATCTTCAAACCGCTCGCTGATTTTGCCTACATCACAGCTGACATCAATCACTTTGCCGAGCGCACCGCTTCCGAATTCAAGCGTTTCTCGCAGCTGATGAACCGCTGAAACCGGCTGAGGGCAACATTTGAGCGTTATCTGCTCTCTTGCAACACTAAGCTCATTTGTAATGCTGTAACAATCAGACACCACCGTCATGTTCTCCGCTCTCATGCATTTAATATCAACATTCACCTTTGCCGATATGTAAACGCTTCTGCATTCTCCGTTTGAGTCGGTATATGTTTTGATTTTAAATGAACAAAGGGTCGGTTCAGCGTTGACAATGTCGTTTTCACTGCAATTATCAACATCTGTCATCTGCTCAAACGGAATGCTCGAATCAAATGTTTCACACTCACCCTTTGCCGTATCATACATCATGTTGACTGACAGTTCTCCTTTGATCACCGCCTTGTTTGCAACAATTTTAACTTCATGAATATGAATATCCGCATTTTTGCGTATTATGTTTTCAATGTTATCAAGCGTTTGCGGAATTTCAAGCTCCTGCTCAATTATAAACTGTTTTGACGCACACCCGCAAAGCGATACATTTTCGATTTCCTGTTTTAAAAGCTGCAATTTATCATCATCCGAATCGGTCACTACCTGCATATCGGTATTTTCCAAGCCCGTAAAATTAAGCGTGACGGCGCCATGAACATCAAGCTTGCGCTCATTTACCGCTCTGCAATTAACATATTCGGGTCTTGCTTCACAGCTGATGATCATTCTGTCGCAATCTGTTCCTGCGTCAATATTTTTGGAAAATTGCACCGTTGTTTCATAGCCGAAAAGCCTGCCGCTGTCAAACGCACAATATAATATTGCAATCTCCGTTTCGCCCTCTGCCGTCACACCCGTTCCCGAATAGGATACGCTGTTGATTCTCGGAGTCAGGGTGCATTTTATGATTTTTTCGATTTTCGGGCAATAATCGGGCAAGGTAAACTCAATATCCACAGGCTGCTCCGCCTGCTGATTTATGCATACATCAAATGATTTGAGTCCTTTTTTAACTGTCATTAGATCCATAAAAAAATCCGCCTTTCAACACACATTGTTTTGTATAATCTATGTTACGGCGGATATATTTATGATTTATTGAGTGATATTTTTTAAAGCCTATTTTTTTGTTTATGTTCCCTATTTATCTTTTTTATTTATTTTTATTAAATTATGCGCTCGCTCTCATCTGCAAACTAAGCTTATCCGCAATCATTGCGACAAATTCGCTGTTTGTCGGCTTTCCTCTGCCGATGTTTATTGTATAACCGAAATATGAATTAAGCACATCGACATCGCCCCTGTCCCACGCAACCTCGATTGCATGACGAATTGCACGCTCGACTCTTGACGGCGTTGTCTGATAATGCTTTGCAACGGTCGGATAAAGCAGCTTTGTGATCGAATTTATCATGTTCGAGTCGTTGACCGCAAGAATAATTGCGTCACGAAGATAATGATAGCCTTTGATGTGCGCAGGCACGCCGATTTGATGAATTATCTCAGTCACCATGAGCTCAAGATCCATCGGGTTTGAGGGTGCCTTCATGTTTATAGGCAATTTATTGTTATGCCAGCCTGTCATCTGAACAATTCGTTTAGCAAGCATCTCAATGTCGATAGGCTTCAGCAAATATGCCGCAACGCCGCTTGAAAGCGCCTCCTGTTGAAGTCGCTGGTTGTCAAAAGTCGACATTGCCATTACAAGCGTGTGATTGTCGGGAATGTTTTTGAGCTGTGCCATTACACCCAGCAAATCCATATGCGGCATAAATACATCTGCAATTACAACATCGGGGTTTGTGCGTTTGATTTCCTCCAGCAAAACGATCCCGTCCTTTTGCGACAAAATCACCTGCATTCCGTATGAATCGAGCTGTTTTAGGCAGTTTAGTGCAAATTCAGTCGATTCCTCCGCAATCAATACTTTGAGTTTTTGTTCCATATTAGTTACCTCCGTCTTAATCTTTTACCATATTCTACCACTATTTACAAATTAAATCAAGAGGTCAAAATGTAGAAATAGATTTCTATATTTTGGTAATTTTGTGCAATTCCGTTCAAAAATATCCTATTCTTCATTTTTTGCAAACAAAATCCGCCACAAAACGAATTAAATCGTTATATTTTTATAATTTATAATAAAATACAGTTATTTATCACCTTTTTCACTGCAGCTCGACTTCATTTGATAATACATTTTTTCGGCAAATATCGCATATCCCTTGTCTGAGCTGTTTACAAATACATGAGTGACCGCACCGACCAATTTGCCGTTCTGCAAGATCGGCGAGCCGCTCATTCCCTGAACGATTCCGCCTGTTTTCTCAATGAGCTTGCTGTCCGTGATTCTCACGACCATGCTGTGTTCGGCATTTTTCGATTTGTCGATTCGTTCAATCACGCAATCATACATCTTCGGACCCGAATTGTCCGCATTCGCATATATCTTAGCTTTGCCTGTTTTAACTTCATTTTTTGTCGCAATGCTCATAAGCCTGCCGTTTTTCTCATATTCATCAAGCCGTCCGTAAAGACCGTCGCTGCAATTTGTATAGAGTGCGCCTATCCTGCCCGATGAAAATGCGCCGCAAAGCTCGCCCGTTTTGCCGTTTTCCGATTTTACAACCGCGTTGATGTTTGCATTAACGATTTCGCCCGATTCAAGCGGCAAAATCTTTCCCGTGTCAACATCGCATATCGCATGGCCGAGTCCCGCAAAGCTGCCGTCAGTCGGCGAATAGAATGTCATTGTTCCAATTCCCGCGCTGCTGTCACGAACCCAAATTCCCGCTTTATATTTGCCGTCCGTTTTATTATATATCGGCTTAATTGAAAATGTATAATTTTTGCCGTCACGAACGACTTTTGCAATGACCGATTTACCGCCGCTGCCCTCAAATACATCTGCAACATCCTCATTTGTAGCGACCTCGTAACCGCCCAGAGTCTTGATCACATCACCGATTCGAAGCCCTGCTTTATATGCCGGGTTATATTTTTTGCCGCCGATCTCAATGTCGCTCATTCCGACGACCATTACGCCGTTTGTGAAAATCTTAATCCCAAACGGCTTGCCCGACAATACCACCTGCATTTCTTCGATTTTAGCAACGCTTACTTGCTTAATCGGCACGATTCCATATAGTTTAACGGTAACATCATATGAATTGTCAACATTTGCGTCATGATTTTCGCCGACCGACGCAAAATTTACTCCCGACTTTGACACCGTCAGGTTATTATCGAATTTTACCGAATCGTTTTCATAAATTCTTACCTCATCGGGCAAAATATTGTTGTAAGAAATAACTGCGCAAAATGTGATTGAGCTTACAAGTGCCATGATTACCGATGCTGTTTTTACGCATTTTTGTGCAAAATTTAATTTGATTTTTTTGCATTTTTTCATTTTTAAACGCTCCCTTCCATTATAAAATGTCAGCCGTGAAATATCGCTGCCGCACTTTTTGCGACAATAATATTTTTAGCGTAAAAAATGATAATATCAACGACAAATGTTGATTATAATGGTCGCATTTTCACGATAATTATTGCCAAAATTGCAACAAAAAATGCCGCATGAGCCAAAACTCATACGACATTTAAATATTTCAGATTTATTTTTCCGCAACCAAGTCGGACATATTGTAAAGTCCTGCCGATTTATCCTTTAAAAATACTGCGGCATTGACTGCGCCGACAGCGAAAACTTCCTTTGACCGTGCCGAATGTGAAAGAGTTACGATTTCGTCATGACCTGCGAATATTATCGAATGTTCGCCGACAATGTTTCCGCCTCTGATTGCATGAATTCCGATTTCTTTCGGATTGCGTTTTTGGCGCTTTGAGTGACGGTCATATTCATAATAATAGTCCTCGTCCGATGCGTCAACAATTGCGTCCGCAAGCATTAGAGCAGTGCCTGAGGGTGCGTCGATTTTTTGATTATGGTGCGCTTCGACTATTTCAATGTCAAAACCCGAACCGAGCACGGCAACCGCCTTTTGTGCAAGCTCAGCGAGTAAATTTACGCCGAGCGACATATTGTAAGTGAAAAATACTGCGGTAGTTTTTGCGGCTTCGTTGATCATTTTAACATGAGCTTCATCCATGCCCGTTGTCGCAATCACGGCAGCCGTTTTTTTCTCACACGCATATTTGAGTATGCCCTCAAGCGCAGACGGATGAGAAAAATCAACAATCACATCTGCCGATTCGGTCACATTCTCAATGTCGTCATAAATCGGAAAATCATCATATTTTTCGGTGATTTTGTCAACGCCGGCAACGATTTTGCAATCTTCCCTGTCGTTTACAAGCGACGAGATAACCCTGCCCATTTTGCCGCAAGCGCCAACCAAAATTATATTTACCATTTTTCAAAATGCGCTTTAATTTTAAAAATATAAAGCCGCTTTCCTTTCAATTATTTTACCAAACCGTGATTTTTGAGTGCATTATAGAGCACGGTTTTATCCTTTTCACTCATTGAATATAGCGGCAGACGGCATTCTCCGACATTCTTGCCCATCATGTTAAGTGCTTCCTTAACAGGAATCGGATTTACATCAATGAACAATGCGTTGATGAGGTCGAGATATTCGATCTGAAGCTTAGCACTGCCTTCAACATCGCCTTTAAGATAGAGGTCGGCAATGTCATGAGCCACTTTCGGCGCAACATTTGACAAAACTGAAATGATGCCCTTTCCGCCGAGTGACATTATCGGTGTGATCTGGTCGTCGTTGCCCGAATATATGTCGAGGTTGTCGCCGCAAAGTTGTCTGATTTTGGCAATATTTGAAATGTTGCCCGACGCTTCCTTAACAGCGCAGATATTCTTATGTTTGCAAAGCTCTGCCAAGGTTTCGGGGGCAATGTTGCAGCCTGTTCTTGACGGAACATTGTAAAGAACGATCGGGATGTTTACACGGTCGGCAACATAGGTGTAATGTGCAACAAGACCGCGCTGCGATGTTTTGTTGTAATATGGCGTAACCATCAAAAGACCATCAGCACCGAGCTGTTCGGCTTCAACCGACAATCTTGCCGCACAAGCGGTTTCATTGCTTCCTGTGCCGGCGATTACAGGGATTCTGTGGTTGATGTAATCAATTGTAAATTTAACGACATTAAGGTGCTCCTCAACACTCAGAGTTGCACTCTCGCCTGTTGTTCCGCAGGTAATGATTGCGTCTGTGCCGCCGTTTACCTGCTCGTCAAGCAGTTCGCCGAGTTTATCATAATTTACCGAACCGTCCCGGTTCATCGGTGTAATTAAAGCAACACCGGCTCCGGTAAAAAGTGTATTCTTCATGACCTTTTTTCCTTTCAAATTTGTAGTTTTCACTACATTGTATTATAAATTTGCCAAAATGTTGACAAACCCTTGAACTATGCCGATCAAGTCAGAATCAGTCAATATATCCGTTTGCAGCCAAAAGCTCTGCAAGCAAAACAGCACCGCCTGCGGCACCTCTTAATGTATTGTGTGAGAGGCAAACGAACTTATAGTCATATTGGCTGTCTGGTCTGAGTCTGCCGATTGAAACTGCCATTCCGTTTTCAAGGTTACGCTGGAGCTTCGGCTGGGGAAGATTATCTTCTTCAAAATAATGAAGGAATTGCTTTGGGGCGCTCGGAAGTTCGAGCTCCTGCGGTTTTGACGAAAATTCGCTCCATACTTTCTTCATTTCGTCCATTGTCGGCTTTTTGCCGTCCTCAAATCTGACGAATACTGCGCCCATGTGACCGTCTGAAACCGGAACACGAAGGCACTGTGCCGTGAAGTTGGGTTTTGTTGCGTCAACGATCTCGTCACCCTCGATTTTGCCCCATATTTTAAGCGGCTCAACCTCTGATTTTTCTTCTTCACCGCCGATAAAGGGGATTACATTGTCCAAAATCTCGGGCATTGTTTCAAATGTTTTTCCGGCTCCCGAAATTGCCTGATAGGTGCAAACGAGAACATCTTTTACAGTGTAGCCTGCTTTATCAAGCGGGAACAATGCCGGAACATAGCTTTGAAGCGAGCAGTTGGATTTTACAGCGACAAAGCCTCTCTTTGTGCCGAGGCGTTTGCGCTGAGCCGGGATAATGTTAATATGCTCATAGTTTAACTCCGGGACTACCATCGGAACATCTTTTGTATGTCTGTGAGCCGAATTGTTTGAAACTACCGGGCACTCCGCCTTGGCATATTTCTCTTCCAAAGCACGGATTTCATCTTTAGCCATATCAACTGCGCAGAAAACGAAATCGACCTGTTTTGCGATTTCCTCAATGTCTGCCGTTGCATCATATATGATCATGTTTTCCATTGATTTCGGCATCGGAGCTTCAAGCTTCCACTTGTCGCCGACTGCCTCTTTGTAGGTTTTGCCCTTTGAACGCGGAGATGCCGCAAGGAGCTTTACATTAAACCACGGATGATTGTCAAGCAACGTTGCAAAACGCTGTCCTACCATTCCCGTTGCGCCGATGATACCTACATTAAACTGTTTCATAACCAAAAATTCCTTTCAAAAGTGAATTTATTAAAGCATAATTTCAAAAAAAGACCGGTAAAACCGGTCATCATTACGATAAATAAGCCCACGCAAAAATCTGCAAAGCAAATAAAAGCTGACAGCGCTCCATCATTCATCACAATGATGACAGTTGCAAAATTATTCATCCTGCACCCAGCGGCAAAACGACCTTTGAAAAACACTTCGCCGCTTCGGCGACATTGCCTTTCACACAAACTTCATAAAACCGAAGGTAAATTCTCGGTTTGTATTACTTATCGTTGCCGCACCTCTATCAAAAAAACAATATGCACAAGCTGACAAAAAAGAGATTACAGCATTGCGTTTTTTTAAAATGTGTGATATACTGATAATCGGTTGCGTGAAGCGAAAAGACTTCAATCCGCACCCATCACATATCATCAAACACATTATAGCACTCATTAGGAGAGTTGTCAATATGCTAAAAAGCGATTTTTATTATGATTTGCCCGAAGAATTGATTGCCCAGCACCCTTGTGACAAACGGGAAAACTCAAGACTCATGCTTCTTGATAAAAATACGGGCGAAATCAGCCACGAACATTTTTACAACATAATCGACCATCTCAATCCGGGCGACTGCCTGATACTTAACAATACCAAGGTTATTCCGGCAAGAATTTACGGCACAAGAAAAGACACGGGTGCAGTTGTCGAATTTTTGTTGCTCAAAGACCTCGGCGGCGATAAATGGGAATGTCTTGCGGGACCCGGTAAAAAAGCAAAACCGGGTTATGAATTTTCATTTGGCAACGGTGAGCTTTTTGCCACGGTTGATTCGGTCAAGGACGACGGAAACAGAATCATCAAATTCACCTATGAGGGTTCGTTTTATACCGTGCTTGACAAAATCGGTCAAATGCCGCTTCCTCATTATATTCACGAACAGCTAAAAGATTCGTCTCGCTATCAGACGGTTTATGCAAAATATGAAGGCAGTGCGGCAGCGCCGACAGCAGGACTTCATTTTACAAAGGAGCTGCTTCAAAAAATTGCCGACAAGGGCGTTAAAATCGGATATGTTACGCTTCATGTCGGACTCGGAACATTCAGACCTGTCAAAGAAGAAAACATTGAAAATCATTTAATGCACACCGAACATTATATCATGCCGCAGGAAACGGCGGATTTGATAAATGATACAAAGAAAAACGGCGGTCGGGTCATCTGCGTCGGAACGACATCATGCAGAACGGTTGAAAGCGTTGCCTCAAAAGGCGAAATCAAGGCTGACGAGGGCGATACTTCAATCTTCATCTACCCCGGATACAAATTCAAAGCTTTAGACGCACTCATCACAAATTTTCATCTTCCCGAATCAACGCTGATAATGCTGATTTCAGCACTTGCAGGAAGAGAAAATGTGCTTAATGCATATAACATTGCGGTCAAAGAAAAATATCGCTTTTTCTCATTCGGCGATGCAATGTTCATCAGCTAAAAATATATAAAGGATTATTAAACTATGTCAACCAATTTACCATACAAGCTTTTAAAAACTGAAAACCAAGCTCGCAGAGGCGAGCTTAACACCGTTCACGGAACGGCTCAAACTCCTGCATTTATGAATGTCGCAACAGCCGCCGCAATCAAGGGCGCTGTTTCGGCTCATGATCTTGACGAGCTTCATTGCCAAATCATGCTTTGCAACACCTATCATCTTCATCTGCGCCCGACCGACAAGGTTGTAAATGAGATGGGCGGGCTTCATAAATTCACAGGCTGGAACAAGCCGATTTTGACCGACAGCGGCGGATTTCAGGTATTTTCGCTTGCAAAGCTCCGCAACATCACCGAAGAGGGCGTTACATTCAACAGTCACATCGACGGAAGAAAGATATTCATGGGTCCCGAAGAGTCAATGAGGATTCAGTCAAACCTCGGCTCGACGATCGCAATGGCATTTGACGAGTGCGTTGAAAACCCTGCGGAATATTCATATTCAAAGCAGTCGATTGCAAGAACGACCCGTTGGCTTGAGCGCTGCAAGGCCGAAATGAACAGGCTTAATTCGCTTGATTCGACAATAAACAAAAATCAGCTTCTTTTCGGAATTAATCAGGGCTGCACCTTTGATGATCTCAGAATCGAACATATGAAGCAAATTGCCGAATTGGACCTTGACGGCTATGCTATCGGCGGTCTTGCAGTCGGTGAACCGACAGAGGTTATGTATGACATAATCGAAAAGGTCGAGCCGTATATGCCAAAAAACAAGGTGCGATATTTAATGGGCGTCGGCACTCCGATGAATATTATTGAGGGCGTCAGACGAGGCGTTGACATTTTCGACTGCGTAATGCCCTCTCGAAACGCTCGGCACGGTCAGATTTTCACATCGGAAGGAATACTTAACCTTAACAACGCGAAATATATCACCGACGACAAGCCGCTTGACGAAAAATGCAGCTGTCCGACCTGCCGAAAATACAGCCGAGCATATATCAGACATCTGCTCAAAAGCGGAGAAATGCTTGGAATGCGCCTGTGCGTAATGCATAATCTTTGGTTTTACAACACGCTCATGGAAAAGATTCGTGATAATCTTGATAACGGCACATTTGAGCAGTTCTATCTGTCGCAAAAGGGCGTAATTGACCGCAGAATTTGATTTAACGGATCATATTTATAAATTTATCCGAAAATCAAAAAAATGCTTGCAATGAAGAATGTTTTTTGATATAATAATTCATGCAGTCTTGAACTGCATGAAAATATTGGGGTGTAGCCAAGCGGTAAGGCACCGGATTTTGATTCCGGCATTCGTAGGTTCAAATCCTGCCACCCCAGCCAAAAAGGAACGACAATTTTCGAAAGAAGATTGCCGTTCCTTTTTGTTCTCTTCATCTTTCGCTTCTCACTATTATCTCTTATCTGAAATTGCCGTTCCCAGATAAAAGATAAAAGAGAAGAGATAAAAGAGAATGCAGCTTTGCTCGGAAAAGCATGAATTATATTATTATGTAAAACTTCATTTGTTTACAGTTTTAAAAGAACAATTTATCTTTTTGTGACACAATCACAAAAAACTCTCCGAACTTTGATTGAAGAGTTTTTGCATATTATTTATAGAATACGATTTTCCGTTTATGAGTTTTTTAAGGCGATAAACAATATATAAATGCAAAAGGACTTAATGAAAATCATTAAGTCCTTTTTTAATCATATTCAATTTTAACCGACTACTTACATTTCAAAAAAACGGCCAGCGGTAAAATGCAGAATAAAATCGGCAAGAATGTGACAAGACCTGTGAAAACATCAATCATGGCAAAAGTGCCAAAAAAGCTTAATAACAACAAAGGCGGCGCAAGCGACATCAATATGCTTGATGCAAGTAAGCTGCCGGCAATTTTTCGGGTAACGGCACCCGTCATCTGCAAAATTGCAAGCAATAAATATGTAGCAAGAGAAATAAACGACGGAATTAACCACAAAACGCCGAAATTCCTTGCAGGATTTGTTATGACGCTAACTAAAGAAAAGATAAAATCGACGGTAAATATGCCAAAAATAACGAACGATAATGCAATCAGTAATTTATTTCTTTTCATGAATATCACCTCTAAGTAAATTATATATCAAAGTCGGTGTAAATACAAGAAAAAATCTCACTCTTGCGAATGAGGAATATTTGTGATTACATGACTAAATGGCGCAATTGTGCTTTTATAATTACAAGCATATAAAGTCTTACGCAATAACATAATCAAAGCTTTGCTTTGCAAAGTAACATTTTCTTTTATCTCTTCTCATTTATCTTTTCTCTGGAAACGACAATTTGAGATAAGAGAGAAAAACGAGAAGAGAAAAGTGAAGAGAACCAAAAAGAAACGGCAATCTTCTTTCGAAAATTGCCGTTTCTTTTTGGAGGTGACACCCAGATGTTGCCCATCAGTTCAAATCCGGGTCACCTTAATGCAAAAAAAACGAACAAATCTTTCGACTTGCTCGTTTTATTTGTGACTGTGCGACGAAATTGCACAATTGTTCTTTTAAAATTGCAAGCATAGAAGTCTTACGCAATAACTTAATCAAAGCTTTACTTTGCAAAGTAACATTTCTTTTATCTCTTCTCATTTATCTTTTCTCTGGAAACGACAATTTGAGATAAGAGAGAAAAACGAGAAAAGAAAAGTTAAGAGAACCAAAAAAATGGCAATCTTCATTCGAAAATTGCCATTTCTTTTTGGAGGTGACACCCAGATTTGAACTGGGGAATAAAGGTTTTGCAGACCTTGGCCTTACCACTTGGCTATGTCACCATATATTATATTGTATTCGCAAGATTGGCGAACTATGTGAT
>CAKRRH010000013.1 GCA_934394855.1 uncultured Eubacteriales bacterium | reverse complement strand
AAAAACGGTTGTAGATTCATTAAGAGGTAGGTATTTTTGTTACGCTATATCATAATAAAAATATGTTATAAATGAAGCTTTTTGAAAGGGGGGGTTCATCAATATGAATATTGATGTGGGGGATGACCTTTTTCACGAAAAAGGCATCCCCCGGAAATGTTTTTTAGTTTTGAAAAGAGCGCGAGAGGGACTTTTTACAAAAAGTCCCTCTCGCAAAATACAAATAATATAATTTTAAAACAATCCTGAAATTACGCCGTTTTCGTCAACATCGATTTTTTCGGCGCTCGGGACCTTTGGAAGTCCGGGCATTGTCATGATGTCGCCGGTCAGAGCGACAATGAATCCTGCGCCTGCCGACACCTTAACATTTTTAACCGTGATCTTAAATCCGGTCGGTCTGCCGAGCTTTGTCGGATCATCGGACAGTGAATATTGCGTTTTCGCAATGCAAACAGGGAACTTGTCAAATCCCAATCGGGTCAGCGTGTCGATCTGTTTGTCGGCATTTTTGGTATATTCAACGCCGTCAGCACCGTAAATCTTGGTTGCGATTGCATTGATTTTATCTTTAATTGAGCAGTCGGTTTCATATGAATAGCTAAATTCATTCGGCTGTTCAACAAGACGCAAAACTTCCTCTGCGAGCTTGATTCCGCCCTTGCCGCCTTTGCCCCATACTTCGCAAAGCGCAACATTAACGCCGTGTTCCTTGCATTTATCTTCGACAAGCTTTAGTTCTGCCTCTGTGTCGGTCGGGAATCGGTTGATTGCCACAACGCACGGGAGTTTGTATACATTTGTCATGTTTTCAATATGCTTGTAAAGATTCGGCAAGCCTTTTTCGAGCGCTTTTAAATTTTCATTTGAAAGCGCTGCCTTTGCAACTCCGCCGTGACTTTTCAGCGCACGAACCGTTGCTACAATTACAACGGCAGATGGAGCAAGCCCTGCCATTCTGCATTTTATGTCGAGGAATTTTTCAGCTCCGAGATCACCGCCGAATCCTGCCTCGGTAATTACATAATCGCCGAATTTCAGCGCTGTTTTTGTCGCCATTACCGAGTTACAGCCATGAGCAATGTTTGCAAACGGACCGCCGTGAATGAACGCAGGCGTGTGTTCAAGAGTTTGAACAAGATTAGGCTTTAGCGCGTCTTTTAATAATGCGGTCATTGCGCCCTGCGCTTTCAAATCGCCTGCGGTAACAGGCTCGCCGCTGCGGTTATATCCCACAACGATCGACTTGATTCGCTCTTTGAGGTCGCAAATGTCGGTTGCAAGACATAAAATCGCCATGATTTCGGAAGCAACGGTTATGTCAAATCCGTCCTCACGGGGAACGCCGTTTACTCTGCCGCCGAGTCCGTCGATAACATATCGAAGCTGGCGGTCGTTCATGTCAACGCATCTTTTCCATGTGATCGATTTTACATCAATGTCAAGTGCATTGCCTTGCTGAATGTGGTTGTCAAGCATTGCCGCCAAAAGGTTGTTCGCAGCGCCGATTGCGTGCATATCGCCCGTGAAATGAAGGTTGATGTCCTCCATCGGAACTACCTGCGCATATCCGCCGCCGGCAGCGCCGCCCTTGATTCCGAAAACAGGACCAAGAGAGGGCTCACGAAGGGCAATTACCGTGCGCTTGCCAAGCTGGGACATTGCGTCACCAAGTCCGACTGTGACGGTGGTTTTGCCCTCACCCGCAGGAGTCGGATTTATCGCCGTTACCAAAATCAGCTTGCCGTCCTTTGCGTCCTTTTTCTCTTTTAATATGTTGTAATCAACTTTTGCTTTATATTTGCCGTAATATTCGATGTCGTCGCCGCAAAGACCGATTTTCTCCGCAACCTTTGCAATCGGCAACATCTCGTTTTCCTGTGCGATTTCAATGTCCGATTTATATTCGCTCATTACTTTGCCATCCTTTCACAATGGTAAAATATTATATTTTTATTTTCTTGTTTTTTCATCAATTTCCTTTTTAAGCATTGCAACCAATTCATCAAGCTTCATCTGTGTTGTTTCGCCGGTTGAACGGTCACGAACAGATACTACGCCCGCTTCTTCGTCACGGTCGCCGAGGACGAGCATGTAGGGAATCTTCTGAAGCTGTGCTTCTCTGATTTTATAGCCGACTTTCTCGCTTCTGTCGTCCATTTTTACACGGATTCCGTTTTCACGAAGTGTGCTTAAAACATCGCTTGCATATTTGTGTGTGCGGTCGGTTACCGGAATTATTCTTACCTGTTCGGGAGCAAGCCAAAGCGGAAATGCGCCTGCGAAATGCTCAATCAGGATTCCGATGAAACGCTCGATTGAGCCGAAAATTACACGGTGAATCATTATCGGTCGATGTTTCTCGCCGTCTTCACCGACATATTCCGCTTCAAAGCGCATCGGAAGCTGGAAGTCAAGCTGAATTGTGCCGCACTGCCATGTTCTGCCGATTGAATCCTCAAGGTGGAAGTCGATCTTCGGGCCATAGAACGCGCCGTCGCCCTCGTTTACAACATAATCAAGACCAAGCTCTTCAAGCGCCGCACGAAGTCCGTTTGTAGCAACCTCCCAATCCTCGTCCGAACCGATCGAGTTTTCAGGCTTTGTCGAAAGCTCGACATGATATTTGAATCCGAAGAGGCTGTAAACTTCGTCGATGAGTTTTACAACACCCTTGATTTCGGAGGTGATCTGGTCGGGGGTCATGAAAATATGAGCGTCGTCCTGTGTAAAGCAGCGAACACGCATAAGACCGTGAAGCTCACCCGATTTCTCATGACGGTGAACAAGTCCGAGTTCGCCCATTCTGATCGGCAAATCACGGTATGAATGCATCTGAGATTTATAAACAAGCATTCCGCCCGGGCAGTTCATCGGCTTGATTGCAAAGTCTGTGTCGTCGATGACGGTGGTGTACATATTTTCTTTATAATGATCCCAGTGACCCGATGTTTCCCAAAGCTTGCGGTTTAACATCATCGGGCTTGATATTTCAACATATCCGTCACGGGTGTGGATCTGACGCCAGTAGTCAATTAGCGTATTTTTAAGGATCATTCCGTTAGGCAGGAAGAACGGGAATCCCGGACCTTCCTCGGTGATCATGAACAAACCGAGCTCTTTGCCGAGCTTGCGGTGATCACGCTTTTTAGCCTCTTCAAGGCGCTCAAGATATTCGTCGAGCATTGATTTTTTCGGGAATGAAATTCCGTAAACTCTGCAAAGCATCTTGTTTTTCTCGTCGCCTCTCCAATATGCGCCGGCAACAGATGTCAATTTGATTGCCTTGATCGGAGAAACGCTCATCAGGTGAGGACCTGCGCAGAGGTCATAAAATTCGCCCTGCTCGTAAAAGCTGATTTTTTCGCCTTTTCCCGCGTGTTCGCGAATAAGCTCTTCTTTATAAATCTCGCCGTCCTTTGAGACTTTTGCAATGGCTTCGTCGGGGGAGAGGTAGAATCTTCTGATTTCGGGGTCTTCCTTGACGATTTTCTTCATTTCGTTCTCAATCTTTTCGAGATCTTCTGTTGAAAACGGCTTTTCAACATCCATATCATAATAGAATCCGTTGTTGATTGCAGGACCGATTGCAAATTTGGTATTGGGGAACAGGCGCAAAATTGCCTGAGCCATTACATGAGATGTGGTATGCCAAAATGCCTTTTTGCCGTCCTCGTCGTCAAATGTGAGAATCGACAGCTCGCAGTCCTCGTCGAGTGTTTCGCGAAGGTCGGTTACCTTTCCGTTTACATGAGCGCAGGTAGCGTTGCGATATAGTCCCATGCTAATTTGTTTTGCGGCGTCGGCAATTGTGATTCCTTTCTCAAATTCCTTTACTTCGCCGTTTTTGAGTGTTACTTTAATCATTTTCTGTTTGTGCCTTTCATAATATTTTCGGGGGAAACAAAAAGCTTCACTCCGACTCTTGATACAACATAAATAATGTCGCATTATAAAGTCGGGGTGAAGCTGTCTACTCCATGATTCCACCCGAATTGCAATATCATAATCAAATGAATCGAATTTATGACATTGCCGCTCGTTTTCGCTTTAACGCAGCGAGATGACGGCTTGACTTAGACGCATAATATGTGGTAAAATGCTTTTCGTCAAGCGGCTTGCAAAGCGGTACGCAGCAACAACACCGACGCCGATGATTTCAGCCGATATGTCAAGCGACATATACGACATCGGCTCTCTTTTGCCGAAAATAAAACATTGCTGCGCTTTTTGCTCAAACGCCTTTTAAATATGGTTTAATGTTACCACTATTATCTGTGATTGTCAAGATTTTTTGAAAATTTAAAACGATAATTTTATTTTACCGCTATTTCCGAATTTGACATTGAGATCAGCGGCAGATAGACGGTGCTGTCAAATGCTTTGCCGTCAACCTCATATGTCACTTTTACCGACAGCAGGAATGCTTTTGCGAGGTAGTTGTCGATTATTGTTTTGTTTGCGTTGAATTTATCCGAATATGAAACGGTTTCGCCCTTTTTAAGAGTAATATATTCCTGTGTAACAACTCCGTTATTATATCTGTTTTGCCAACCGGTATATAATCCCGACTCGTCAGGTTCTACGATTCCGTCAATGCCGTTTTCGGCAATCGCAAATATTCTCGGCGACGGATAGTTAAATTCTTTGCCGATTTTACCCTTGTTGACAATTGCAATCATCATCGGAGCGTCCTTTTCAAGACTGCTTTCGGGGTCAATATATGAACGGGTGTTCCTGATTTTAATATCTTTGCCCGAGTTGTTTTTAACCTCGACCGTAACATCGGCAAGAGCATGGCTTTTCTTAATGAAATTTCCGTTGATTCGGGAGTTGTAGTTCAGCGTTATCGTATATTCAAAATCCTTATCATAACGAACATATTTTGACAGAGTCTCGGCTGAATTGTCATATTGCGTGAACCCGAGCTGATAATCCTGTCCCGCTGCGGCTTTTCTCATTACAAGAATATCCTTCATGTTAATTTGTCCGTCAACATTAAAATCGGGAAAAATCCAATATTCATATTGATAGCCTGCAATAATTTTTCTTAATTTAAGAATATCTTTCAGGTTGATTTTTCCGTCATAGTCCAAATCATAGCATTGGCGTTCAGAACAGTTCCACTCGTTCTGGTCGGTTTCTGCCGTTGATGTGATTGCTGCGGCAAATGAGGCGGAGAGTGTGAGAGCGGCGGCGCAAACAAGCGATATTGCCTTTTTTAATGATTTTTTCATATAAAAAACATCCTTCCTTGTTTTTGTTTTACATCTATTAGACTGATTGTAAATGAAATTCTCTCACTAAAATATATAAATATTTGTAAAAAACACAGAAAAAACGCTTGACAAAAGGATTTAAGAGTGATAAAATATATGCAACAACAAAGAAGAACTGTCCTGTTCTCACCTTATGGCTTCGCTTAATAAGGTCAAGATTTTTTCAAATCGATTGTTAATCGATCAGTTTAACGCAGGGCAGATTTAATCTGTCCTTTTTTGTTGTAATTTTCAAACGGAGGTGCTGTCACATCAGCAAGCAGGAACTTTCCATCAATGAAGAGATCAGAGATAAGGAAGTAAGACTTATCGGCGCAGACGGCTCACAGCTCGGCATAATGTCGGCGAAAGAAGCTCTCAAAAAAGCCGATGAAGCGTCGCTCGATCTTGTAAAAATTTCACCAAACGCTCAGCCGCCGGTCTGCAAAATCATGGACTACGGCAAATATCGCTTTGAACAGGCGAAGCGTGAGAAAGAAGCAAGAAAGAGCCAAAAGGTAATCGAGATCAAAGAGGTTCGCCTCGGCATCAACATTGATGTTCACGATTTCAACACAAAGCTTCGTCATGCTGAAAGATTCATTAAAGACGGTAACAAGGTCAAAGTATCAATTCGTTTCCGTGGTCGTGAGATGGGTCATCAGAACTTGGGACTCGACACCATGAACCGCTTTGCACAATCGTGCGCAGAATTTGCGGCGATTGAAAAACAGCCAAAGATGGAAGGCAGAAACATGTTGATGTTTTTGGCCCCGAAGAAAAACTGAGATAAATTTTCACAGGAGGACTAAAAATGCCTAAAATTAAGACACACTCAGGCGCTAAAAAGCGTTTCAATCTTACCAAAAACGGCAAGGTAAAACGCGCGCACGCATTCAAATCGCACATTCTTAACAAGAAAACCACAAAGAGAAAGAGAAATCTTCGTAAAACAGCAATGGCTGATGTTACGAATACAGCACAGATCAAGCGCCTTATCCCTTATAAATAAGAAGGACGCCTTGTGGGCAATATTTTTGAAAGGAAAGAACATTAAATGGCACGAGTTAAAGGCGCTATGATGACGCGCAAAAGAAGAAATAAAACATTGAAGCTTGCCAAGGGTTACTTTGGCTCAAAGCATAAGCTTTTCAAAACAGCGAAAGAAGCTGTAATGAAATCAGGCAACTATGCTTATATCGGTCGTAAACAGAGAAAGAGAGACTTCCGCAGATTGTGGATCACAAGAATCTCGGCTGCTGCTAAGATGAACGGCATGAACTATTCAACATTCATGAACGGTCTTAAAAAAGCAGGCGTTATGATGAACCGCAAGATGCTCTCAGAGCTTGCAGTAAATGATTCAAAAGCATTTGCAGCACTTGTTGAGCAGTCAAAAGCAGCTCTTAATAAATAAGATCAGCGTACCCGGATTTATTTGCTTTTCCGGGTGCGTTTTCGCTTTATTATGCGGCTTTGTTTTTTTGATTTACAAGCCGCATTTTAGGCGGATTTTGCAATATACAAAGGAGGCGTTGAGAATTGAATTATGATATGATAACAAGCAAACAGAATAATATAATCAAGCTTGTGAAAAAGCTGATTTCATCTTCAAAGTACAGAAAATCGGAAAATAAATTTGTGCTTGAGGGACTTAGACTTTGTAAAGATATTGTCATGAACGACGCTGTGAACAAATCGACGCCGAGTCTTTTGTTTTTTACAAAATCCGCTTATGAAAAATCAAGTGACGACATTGATAGAATCGGTGAAAAGTGCGATAAATGCTATCTCATTTCCGATGATGTGCTAAAAACAATCTCCGACACCGTTAATCCGCAGGGCGTTTTGTGCGTGATGAATATGCCCGATATGACGGATGTTCGGCTGTCCGGCTGCGGCAGATATATGGTTTTGCACAACATCTCAAATCCAGATAATGTCGGGGCGATCTCACGAAGTGCAGAGGCATTCGGACTTGACGGAATCATCACCGTCGGCGGCTGCGATATATATAACCCGAAGGCAACAAGAGCGTCAATGGGCGCGTTGCTGCGGCTCACCGTTTTGGATATGTCCGATGACGAGCTTTTTGATGAATGCAAGGAAAAATGCATTAAAACATATGCCTCAACACCGAGAGCAACGGCGACGCCGATCGATAAATGCGGCTTTGATACCGGATGCGCCGTGCTGATCGGAAACGAAGCAAACGGCTTGTCCGACGATATAATCGACAGATGCGATTGCGCAGTTACGATACCGATGAAGGGCAGAGCCGAATCGTTGAACGCGGCAGCGGCAGCTGCGGTTTTGGCATATGCTATGACGCTGTAAGAGTATAAGTATATAAAAAACGGGATGTGAAAAAGATGATCAACGACGCATATTGGATAGCCGTCCAGGCAATTTTCGGTGTCGGTTCTTCAAGAGCCATTGAGGTGCTTGAGAAATTCGGCGATGTTAAAGCGTTCTTTGACGCAGATGAAGCTGAGATTCGTTCGGCTCATATTATGACGCCGGCAGAGCTCGGCAAATTCAAGAACTATGATTTTGCAAAGTCGGAAAAGATTATCAAAACCTGCGCCGAAAAGGGATATAAGATTTTGACTCCCGACGATGATGAGTTTCCGCCGAAACTTCTCAGAATCAAAAATCCGCCCGTCGTGCTTTATGTTGACGGCACACTTCCCGACATGGAGGACGAAGTCGGGATTTGCATGGTAGGCACGAGAAACTGCACAAAAAACGGCTTGATAGTCGCAAGCGTTCTCGGATACAGACTTGCCGAGGCAGGCTCTGTGATAATTTCGGGCGGTGCGCTCGGAATCGACACCGCTTGCAGCAGAGGCGCGGTTGCCGCAAATAAAAAGTCGATCATCGTGCTCGGCTGCGGTCTCGAATATCCCTATTTGCTCAATAACCGCAAGATTCGTGACGATGTTCGCAAAAATGGTGCGGTAATCACCGAATATCCGCCCGAATTTGCACCGTCAATCAGCACATTTCCAATCAGAAACAGACTGATGAGTGCATTATCAAACGGCGTTGTCGTGATTGAAGCACCCGAAAAAAGCGGCTCGCTTATCACGGTCAGCCATGCGCTTGAACAGGGCAAGGATATTTATGTAGTGCCCGGCGACATCACAAATAAGAACTATGCGGGAAATAATAAGCTGCTTAAAGACGGGGCGGAGGCAATCTATACTCCCCGTGATGTGCTCGATACATATATGTCGTCGTTTCCTCATAAGCTTGATTTTAAAAATGCCGACATTCCTTTGAATGAGGACAGAATGTACATTAATATGTATAACAAAAACAGAAATGTTTCCGAAATCGATCCGCTCGGCGTCAAGAAAAGATATGAACGGCATTTGGACAACGGCAATGACAACAATATGAATATTGCGGCTGAGCCCGTTCATAAATATAATTCGGACAGAGCAGTTAAAAAGCCCGAAACAAAGCCGAAAAAGAGAACTCTCGATTTTGAACACGATGAAACGATTGAAAAAATTTACAACTGCTTTACAAATGAACCGCAATCTGTGGATATACTTATTCAGAAAAGCGGAGTCGACGCAGGCGATGTATTATATGCGCTGACCGAGCTTGAGATCAACGGAATGGTGGAATCGCTCCCGGGCGGTTCATATAAACTGATTTAACACCGCAAATTTTGCTAAAAATATATAAAAAGGATGGGAATATATGTCAAAGCTCGTAATTGTTGAGTCGCCTGCAAAGGCAAAAACCATTAAGAAATATTTGGGTTCGGGCTATGAGGTCATTGCTTCAATGGGCCATGTGAGAGATTTGCCGAAATCAAAGCTCGGCGTTGATGTTGAAGATAATTTTAAACCGCAATATATCAATATGAAGGATAAATCGGCGGTCATCAAGGATTTAAAGTCAAAGGCGTCCGACGCAGATTTTGTCTATCTCGCAGGAGACCCTGACCGCGAAGGAGAGGCAATTTCGTGGCATTTGTGTCATGTTCTGGGACTCAGCGAAAAGGAAGAAAACCGAGTCACATTCAACGAAATCACCAAAACAGGCGTTTCGCAGGGAATCAGTCACCCAAGAACAATCGACATGGATCTTGTTGACGCTCAACAGGCAAGAAGAGTTCTTGATCGAATTGTTGGCTATAAATTGAGTCCGTTTTTGTGGAAAAAAGTAAAAAGAGGTTTGTCGGCAGGTCGTGTTCAGTCGGTTGCTGTTCGCATGATCGTTGACAGAGAAAATGAGATCCGTGCGTTCAAACCGGAGGAATATTGGACGCTTGACGCAAAATTGCAAAAGAGCCGTTCAACCTTTGAAGCAAAATTTTACGGAGATAAATCGGGCAAAAAGATTGAGATTGAAAACGGAGAACAGGCTGATAATATTGTCAACGCTTTGCAAAACGCCGAATATGTTGTCGGCAATGTGAAAAAAGGCACAAGAAAAAAGCAGCCCGCACCGCCGTTTACCACCTCGACCTTGCTTCAGGAAGCTTCACGCAAGCTTAACTTCAACTCACAGCGCACAATGAGAATTGCACAGGTGCTCTATGAGGGCGTTGATGTCGAAGGAATCGGCGCAGTCGGTCTTATCACATATATGAGAACCGACAGCCTTAGAATTTCGGACGACGCAAGAAATGCGGGCAACGCATATATCATGTCAAAATACGGTGAGAAATATTTGCCGAAAAAGCCTCGTGTATATAAGCAGACCGATCATGCTCAGGACGCTCATGAAGCGATCCGTCCGTCTGACCCGTCGCTGACACCCGATGATGTAAAATCGTCGCTTGCCCCCGAACAATATAAGCTTTACAAGCTCATTTGGGAGCGATTCATGGCAAGCTTAATGGAAAGCTGCTTGCAGGATACCGTTAATGTTGACATAACAGCGGCTGATTATATGTTCAAAGCAAGCGGATTTACCGTTAAATTCGACGGCTTCACCGTGCTATATGAAGAAGGCAGAGATGAGGACGAAGAAACCGCAAAAGCATTGCCGGAGCTCAGCGTCGGCGACGCATTAAAATTAAAGGAATTGGCGCCGAATCAGCATTTTACACAGCCGCCTGCAAGATATACGGAAGCCACGCTCATCAAAGCGTTCAAGGAAAACGGAATCGGCAGACCGTCAACATATGCTATCACGGTTTCAACTATAATCGCAAGAGAATATGTCGAGCGTGAGAAAAAGACGCTCAAACCGACGCCGCTCGGTGAAACAATCAACGGGCTGATGATCGAAATGTTCCCCGACATTGTCGATGTTAAGTTCACCGCAAAAATCGAGAATGAGCTTGATGAAGTCGAAGCAGGCAAAATCGGTTGGGTTAAGGTGCTTGATAAATTTTACGGCGGATTTGATAAATCGCTAAAAAATGCCGAAGAAAAAATGGACGGCACACGACTCAAGGTTCCGGTTGTGGAAAGCGATGTCGTTTGCGAAAAATGCGGCAGAAAAATGGTCGTCCGTTCGGGCAGATTCGGAAAATTTTTAGCGTGTCCAGGATTCCCCGAATGCCGCAACACTAAGCCGATTGCAGAGGAAATGCCGGGCTCGTGCCCGAAATGCGGCGGCAAGATCCTGAAACGCAAATCCCCGAGAGGCAGAGTATATTTTTGCTGTGAAAAGGGCAAGGAATGCGGCTTTATCACATGGGACGAGCCGACGAACGATGTTTGCCCGAAATGCGGCAAAACGATGTTTAAACGCAGAAAAGACCTTTTGGTATGCGACAATGAGCAGTGTACGGAATATGTTGCGCCGCCCGTTTATGAGAAGAAAACCGAGAGCAAAACAACTGCCAAAAAAACAACATCAAAAAAATCCGCCGCCAAAAAATCTACGGCTAAAAAGACTGCGGCTAAGAAATCAACAACCAAGAAAACAACAAAAAAATCAACCGAAAAAAGCGAGAATAACGAAGAATAATGCCTGAAAACAGAGTTAATATAATCGGCGCAGGACTTGCAGGGTGCGAAGCGGCATATTTTCTTGCCTGCCGCGGCGTCGCCGTTAATCTCTATGAGCAAAAGCCGATGAAAAAATCGGCGGCGCATAAAATCGACGGATTCGCCGAGCTTGTTTGTTCAAATTCGCTCAAAGCCGACCGAATTTCGTCTGCGGGCGGACTGCTCAAAGCCGAGATGAGAAAATTCGGCTCGATTTGCCTTGAATCGGCGGATAATTGCCGTGTTCCTGCAGGCGGTGCGCTTGCCGTTGACAGATATAAATTTTCCGAATATATCACCGACAAAATCAATAATAATCCGCTGATTACCGTAATTTCGGGCGAAGTGACCGAGATTCCGACCGACGGATTTACCATCATTGCGACAGGGCCGCTCACCGACGGCGAAATGGCAAAGTCCGTTTCAAAATTATGCGGCGATTATTTGTCGTTCTATGATGCCGCAGCACCGATCGTGACACATGAGAGCGTTGACATGAACAGCGCATTCACACAGAGCAGATATGACCGAGGCGGTGAAGATGATTACATCAACTGCCCGATGAATAAAGCGGAATATGAGGCGTTTATTCATGAGCTTACCTCTGCGATAAGCGCAGTTACTCATGAATTTGACCAAAAAGGCAATAAGCAGGTTTATGAGGGCTGTATGCCGATTGAGATAATGGCAAAGCGTGGTGAAAACACTGTCAGATTCGGTCCGATGAAGCCGGTCGGGCTTACCGATCCTAAAACGGGTCATCGTCCGTGGGCGGTTTTGCAACTGCGAAAAGAGAACGACGGCGGCACAATGTATAATCTTGTCGGATTTCAGACAAATCTGAAATTCGGTGAACAAAAGCGAGTATTTTCAATGATACCTGCGCTTAAAAATGCCGAATTTGTGCGCTATGGCGTAATGCACCGCAATTCTTTCATAAATTCTCCGAAACTGCTTGACAATCATTTTTGTATGCGTGATAATAAAAATATATATTTTGCTGGACAAATCACAGGTGTTGAGGGGTACATGGAATCGGCAATGTCGGGTCTTGTTGCGGCTGATTCGGTTTACAGACGGCTAAAAGACAAACCGCAGCTTAATTTGCCTCATACCACAATGATAGGCGCGCTTACATCATATATCAGTGATGAATCGGTCGCAAATTTTCAGCCGATGGGTGCAAATTTCGGTATTATTACACCGCTTTCTGATCATATTCGTGATAAAAAGCTGCGCTATCAAACGCTTGCCGAGCGTGCACTTGGTGAATATGACGGCATATCATTTGAATAACATATTTTGAGAGGACTGAAAACTCATGAAAATAATTCTTGACGCATTCGGCGGAGATAACGCACCGCTTTGTGTGATTGAAGGCGCTCGTAATGCAATCGACGAATTTGGCGTTGAAATTTTGCTTTGCGGAGATGAAGCGAAAATCAAAAAATGCGCAGAGGATAATAACATATCGCTTGACGGCATGGAGATTAAGCAGGCGGACGGCATAATGGATATGCACGACGAGCCGAACACGATTTTGAAATCAAAGTCGAACACATCGCTTGCCGTTGCGCTCAAAGCGCTCGCAGACGGCGAGGGCGACGCGCTTGTTTCAGCCGGAAGCACAGGCGCGGTATTATTCGGGGCAACTTTCATCGAAAAGCGCATCAAGGGCATTAAGCGTCCGGCAATCGGAACGGTTATGCCGGGAACGGAAAAACCGTATCTTTTGATTGACGCCGGTGCAAATTTGAACTGCCGCCCCGAAATGTTAATGCAGTTTGCGGTTCTCGGCTCCGTATATATGAACAAGGTTTTCGGAATTGAAAAGCCGCAGGTCGGTTTGCTTAATAACGGTGCGGAAGATTCAAAAGGCGGAGAGGTTTTGGTCGAGACCTATCAAATGCTCAAAAATTCAACGCTCAACTTCATCGGAAATGTTGAAGCAAGAGATGTCCCCAAGGGCGCTTGTGATGTGCTTGTCGCAGACGGCTTTGCGGGAAACATTGTGCTGAAACTGACCGAGGGTGTTGCAAGCGAATTTTTAGGGTTATTCAAGGGCATTTTGCTTAAAAACATATTTACAAAAATTGCGGCAATGATAATTAAACCGGGACTTCGCCAAATGAAGAAAATGATGGATTATTCCGAATATGGCGGAGCGCCGATCATCGGAATCAAAAAGCCGGTATTTAAAGCTCACGGCAGCTCTAACGCAAAGGCAATCAAAAATGCGATAAGACAGGCGAAAACATTTGTCGAGGGCGATGTAATTGCCGAAATCGAGCGTGTAATGGAGCAAAACAAGGCAGAATAAATTTGAATTTATGGCCCGCTTAAGTCGCCGCTTTTTGCGGTGACTGCGGCGTTTACATTTAGGAGTAACATAAGAATGAACGATTACAGTGAAATCGAAAAAAATTTAGGATATACTTTTAAGGACAAAAGCCTGATCTCGCAAGCGCTGACTCATTCGTCATATGCCAACGAAACCAAAAGACCCCGTTCATGTAACGAACGACTTGAGTTTTTGGGTGATTCGGTGCTGTCCATAATTGTATCCGACTACATTTATAATAATTACGAAATTGCGGAGGGTGAGCTGACCAAGCTTCGTGCGTCTCTTGTTTGCGAAGAAGCATTGTTTGATTTTGCAAAACAGCTTTGCCTCGGCGATTTTGTCAAGCTCGGAAAGGGCGAACAGCAAAACGGAGGAAACCGCCGTCCGTCAATATTATCCGACGCTTTCGAGGCGGTTTTAGCGGCAATTTATCTTGACGGCGGAATCGAGCCTGCCAAAAAATTGGTACTCCATTTCGTTACCGATGATTTGCAGCACCGCAACAAAATTACATTCAAAGATTATAAGACAAAGCTTCAGGAGGTCATTCAGAAAAATCCCGAAGAACGGCTTGAATATGTCCTTGTCGGCGAAAGCGGACCCGACCATGCAAAACAGTTTGAAATTGAGATAAGACTCAATTCCAACGTAATCGCAAAGGGAACTGGCAAAAGCAAAAAAGCGGCTGAACAGGACGCCGCTCACGGTGCACTCAAACTCATGGGTATCGATCAATGAGCAATCATTCAAACATATCGATTTTTGTACCGCACAACGGCTGTCCTCATCAATGCAGCTTTTGCAACCAACGATATATCACAAAACAAAGCTATTCGCCGACAGCAAAAGATGTTGACGAGGCTGTTAATATTGCAATAAACTCCGCCCGTTATGATAAAAGTAACGGGCAGATTGCCTTTTTCGGGGGCAGCTTCACGGCAATTGAGCGAAAATATATGATTGAATTACTGTCAGCGGCAAAAAGGCGAATTGACCTCGGCGACGCCGAAAGTATCAGAATATCCACCCGTCCGGACTGCATTAACGGTGAGATTTTGGATTTGCTAAAGAAATACGGCGTTCGTTCGATCGAACTCGGCGCACAGTCGATGAATGATGATGTTCTGCGGCTGAATGAACGGGGTCATGACTCAAAAGCCGTCGAAAATGCGGCTCGCCTTATCAAGGAAAACGGCTTTGAACTCGGACTTCAGATGATGACGGGCTTATACGGCGACAATGATGATAATGCGATTCATACCGCCAAAAAATTCATTGAGCTTTACGCTGACACGGTGCGAATTTATCCGACAATCGTGCTTGATAACACAAGGCTGTGTGAGATATATAAATCGGGAAATTATCGGCCTCAAACGGTTGACGAGGCGGTGGATTTGGGCGCAAAGCTTTGCGAAATGTTTTATAATGCAGACATTCCCGTAATCAGGTTCGGATTACATACGATCGACGAAGAGCATTATGTCGCAGGACCGTGGCACCCGGCGCTTGCCGAGCTTGTCTATTCAAAAATGTACTTGAATAAGGCATTGTCGGAGCTTAAAAATCAGCCTTTCGGGCGATATATTCTCTGTGTTTCGCCGAAATCTGTTTCAAAAATGTCGGGACAGCATAAATGCAACCTTGAAAAGCTAAGAAAAATGGGTTATAATTGTAAGATAAGGCAAGATGAAAGCATAGCGCCATATCAAGTTAAAATAAAGCGAGAGGAATAAAGCTTCATGCGGCTAAAGCTATTGGAAATACAGGGGTTTAAATCATTCCCCGACAAAACAAAACTAACCTTTGACCAGGACATAACAGCTGTAATCGGACCTAACGGAAGCGGAAAGAGCAACATTTCCGATTCGATCCGTTGGGTTTTGGGCGAACAGTCAAACAAACAGCTCCGCGGTCAAAAGATGGAGGATGTGATCTTCGGCGGAACTGCAATCAGAAAGCCGCTCGGATTTGCCGAGGTTACGATCGTTTTTGACAACGCTGACAGAGGTCTGAATTTTGATGATGATAATGTGTCGGTTACAAGAAGATACTACCGTTCGGGAGAGAGCGAATATAAAATCAACGGTGCGGCGGTGAGGCTTAAAGATGTTCATGAGCTGTTTATGGACACAGGACTCGGCCGTGACGGCTATTCGATGATCGGACAGGGAAGAATTGACGAAATTGTCGGTTCAAAGTCGGACGAACGCCGTGATATTTTTGAAGAAGCGGCGGGAATTTCAAGATTTCGCTATCGTAAGCAGGAAGCGACAAGACAGCTTGCCCGTGCGGAAGAGAATATGCTCAGACTGCGGGATATTTTGGAGGAGCTTGAGGGGCGTGTCGGTCCTCTTAAAGAGCAGAGTGAAAAAGCGCAGGAGTTTCTTGATATATCGGTTGAGAAAAAGGATCTTGAAATCGGTCTTTGGCTTAATACGATCGATCGGTCAAAGGACGAGCTTCGTGAGCATGAAAACAAGCTGACAATCGCAAAAGCGCAATATGACAAGATTGAAAAGGAATTGACCGAGCTTGAAGTTAAGGGCGAAATCAATTCAAGGGATATGCAGAGCATTGCCGTGCAGATCGACGCAATTCGCCGTGAAAGATCGAAAACCGACGAGCAGTCGGCTCAAACAAAAAGTGAAATCGCCGTTTTGGAAAATACGGTGCTGCATAATAATCAGACGATTGAGCGAATCAAGCGTGACATTGAGTCGGCGGCTTTGAGCGATGATTCGATAAATGCAGAAATTGATGAAAAACGAAGCAAAATTGAGAGCATTCAGGCAATCATTAACGAGAAAAATGATGAGCTGAACGACAAAAACGAACAGCTTTCAAGTTTAACCGACGACAGCGGCGATGTTTCAACTCAAATTGAAAATAAAAACCGTATTTTGAATGAACTCAGCTCGAAAATTTCGGAAAATAAGGTTAAAAAGATAACCGCCGAACAGTCTGCGGAGGAACTCAAAGCAAGACTTGCGGGATATGACGATGAATATAAATCGTTGCAAAACAATGCTGATGACGCCGAAAAAGAGCTTGAAAAACTCAAAATCGATTTAGACAGATGCGACGAGCAAATCACCGAATGCAGAAACATTGTAAACGGAGTTCAGATGAAACTTGCAAGCCGCAACAAGCGAGTCGATGAGAAAAAGGACGAGATCGACAGACTTCGTCTTGATATCGGCGAGCATGAACGCAGGATCAAGATTTTGGAAGACCTTGAACGCAACATGGAGGGTTTTTCCTATGCGGTAAAGGCGGTCACAAAAGAAGCGGCAAGAGGCAATCTTCGAGGAATCCACGGTCCTGTCTCAAGACTGATAAATGTTCCGTCAAAATATTCGACTGCGATTGAAACGGCGCTCGGAGCGGCGTCTCAAAACATTGTTGTGTCAAATGAAGAGGACGCCAAACGAGCAATATATTTTCTTAAAAATTCAAACGGCGGTCGTGCGACATTTTTGCCGATAAGCTCAATCAAGGCGAATTATTTGCGTGAAAACGGCGTTGACGATTGCGTCGGTTTTGTCGGAATCGCATCGTCACTTGTCACATACGATTCAAAATATTCAGACATTGTTGCAAATCTGCTCGGCCGCACAGTAATTGCAGAGGACATGGATTCGGCAGTCGCAATGGCAAAAAAATTCGGCTATCGGTTCAGAACGGTAACACTTGACGGTCAGGTCGTTAATGCAGGCGGTTCGCTCACAGGCGGCTCTCATGCAAAAAATGCGGGTGTATTGTCAAGAACGGCGCAGATCGAAAAGCTCCGTGAAAAGGTTAAACAGTTAAATGAGCGCTTTGAAAGCGAACAGGCGACATATAAAACAATGAGCGAAGAAGCGGCAAAAATGAACGCAACACTTCAGACCGCATCAAGCGAGCTCACTACCGCAAATGAAGATAAGATCAGGGTCGAGGGCGAAATTCGACTGCTCACCGAGCAACATAAAACCGCCAAAATCGGACTTGATTCATTGAAATCCGAACAGTCGTCGTCAAATGACAGAATTGCACAATATCTCAAAGCAGCGGCTGACGCATTGTCGGAGATCACCAAAGCCGAGCGCCAAAAAGCCGACATGGAGCAGGATATTGAGAGTTTGACCGGCGGCAGAGATAAACTTGCCGAGCGCAGAAATCAATTATCCGAACAGTCGGGCGCATTGCGGCTTGAAATTATCGGGCATACTAAGGATGTTGAGAATCTGCAAAGCTCAATTGAACAGCTCACCTTGTCGCTGTCCGACAGAACCGAGCGGACGAATGATTTGCAGTCCGAAATTGACGAAATCAACCGTCAAAATGAGGATAATCTTAAGAAAATCGAACAGCTTAACACGCTCAAAGACGGTTTTATTGCGGCAAATTCCAATGCCGAAGAGGACATTGAGCGATTGAGCAAAAAGCGTGAAGAGCTTGAAAAAGAATCGATGAGAGACAGAACGACAGAGCGTGACAAGCTCGATGAGCGTGAGAAGATAAGCGGCGACATTGCACGATTGACCGAGCGCCGTGATGTAATGGAAAATGAATATAACGACATCATCTCAAAGCTGTTTGACGAATATGAATTAACATTGTCTGCCGCTCAGGAAATTGCGGTCATACCCGAAGACATAACTGCTGCAAATAAGCGGCTTAACGAGCTCAAACGCCGAATCAAGGCGCTTGGCAGCGTTAATGTTGCGGCGATTGAGGAATATAAAGAAGTAGCCGAACGCTATGAATTTATGAAATCGCAGATTGAGGACATCGAAAAGTCAAAGCGTGAGCTTACAAAGCTCATCGGCGAGCTTACTTCGACAATGAAGGATATGTTCGTATCGCAGTTTGACATTATCGCCAAAAACTTCACCGAAGTGTTCAAGGAATTGTTCGGAGGAGGAACGGCGGAACTTAAACTCACCGACCCCGAAAATGTTCTTGAGTCGGGAATTGATATATTCGTTCAGCCTCCCGGAAAGAACATTGCGATAATCGAACAGCTGTCGGGCGGTGAAAAAGCGTTGATTGCGGTGTCAATCTATTTTGCGATCATGAAGGTGAATCCGCCTCCGTTCTGTCTGCTTGACGAGGTCGAAGCGGCGCTTGATGAAGTAAATGTTGACAGATTTGCGGCATATTTACGCAAAATGAGCGATAAAACGCAGTTTATCGTCATCACCCACAGACGAGGCACAATGGAAGAGGCAGATGTGCTCTATGGTGTTACGATGCAGGAAAAGGGCATTTCAAAATTGCTCTCGATCGATGTATCGCAGATTGAAAAAACGCTTTCTTCAAAGGTTAATAAATAAATTATATAAAAGAGGACTGACTGTATGGGATTGTTCAGCAAAATCAGCCAAGGGCTTAAAAAAACATCGGACGCATTTTCAAATGCGGTCAACAGCATTGTCGGCTCATTTACAAAAATCGACGACGATTTGTTTGAAGAACTGACCGAGGCGCTCATAATGGCGGACACAGGTGTTGCGACTGCCGAGAAAATATGCGATGAATTAAAGAAAAAGGTCAAGCTTGAGCGTGTGACCGACCCTGCAATGATCAAAGATATGCTCAAGGATACGATTGCCGAATTGCTCTCTGTCGATAATTCGCTTCATCTTGATACAAAGCCGTCGCTTATATTGATGATCGGCGTAAACGGAGTCGGAAAGACAACGACGATCGGAAAATTGGCGCACAGATTAAAAGATGAGGGCAAGACTGTCATGTTAGGTGCGGCGGATACATTCAGAGCGGCAGCCGCAGAACAGCTCACAATCTGGGCTGAGCGTGCAGATGTGCCGATTGTAAAGCATGGAGAGGGAAGCGACCCGGCGGCGGTCGTGTTTGATACGATTGCTTCGGCAAAGGCTCACGGCTCTGATGTAATCATATGCGACACCGCAGGACGGCTTCACAATAAAAAGAACCTCATGGACGAGCTTAATAAAATCAGCCGTGTAATTTCCCGGGAAATGCCCGATTGCAATGTTGAAACATTGTTGGTTCTCGACGCAACGACAGGTCAAACTGCCGTTAATCAGGCTCGTGAATTCAAAGACGCTGCGGGAATTTCGGGAATCGTGCTAACAAAGCTTGACGGAACGGCAAGAGGCGGAGTTGTTCTTGCGATAACCGAAGAACTCGGACTGCCGGTAAAGCTGATCGGCGTCGGTGAGCAGATGGACGATTTGCAGGATTTCTCACCGAGAGATTTTGCAGTCGCTTTGCTTGATTAAGCATATATGGAATATCAAAATCAGGAGTTATTATGAAATTATTGGTTGCAAGTAAAAATAAAAAGAAAATTGCCGAGCTTGAGCGAATTTTATCGCCGCTCGGTTTTGAACCTGTCTGTGAAACCGACATCGGAATCAAATTGCCCGAAGTTGAGGAAACGGGAACAACATTCCTTGATAATGCGCTTTTAAAGGCACAGTCGGCAATGAAACATTCGGGAATGGCGGCTGTTGCGGACGATTCGGGGTTGTGTGTTGATGCACTCAAAGGCGCCCCCGGCGTTTATTCGGCAAGATATTCGGGTGAGAACGCAAACGATGTGAGCAACAACATGAAATTGCTCCATGAGCTTGAGGGTGTTGATGATGAACACCGCACGGCTCATTTTGTAAGCGTTGTTGCGGTCGTTTTCCCGAACGGCGACATTATTTCCGCAAACGGTCAGGTAGACGGTGTGATTTTGCATGAGCCGTGCGGACAGGACGGATTCGGCTATGATCCGTTGTTTGCGGTTGACGGAGTTTCATTCGGCGAAATGAGCGCAGAGCAAAAGGATAAAATCAGCCACAGAGGCAGAGCACTTAACAATTTAAAAGAAAAGTTAGAGGTATATATAAATGCTGACAAGTAAACAAAGAGCGGCGCTTCGTTCGCTCAGCAATGATTATGACGCACTTTTTCAGGTAGGCAAAGGGGGACTGAGCGAGGCTATCATCAAACAGGTCGATGATGCGCTGACCGCCCGTGAGCTCATCAAGCTTTCGGTTTTGGAGACAAGTCCGATGCCTGTAAAAGATGTTGCCGCAGAAATTGCAAATAAGACAAACAGCGATGTTGTATGCGTAATCGGCAGAAAGATGATTTTTTGGCGCAGAAATAAAAAAGAGCCGAAAATCATGATCAAAGGCATGAAATTATGAAAATCGGAATATTCGGAGGAGCGTTTAACCCTGTTCATATCGGTCATGTTAAGCTGCTCAGAGTGTTGAACGATGAAATCTGCTTTGACAAAATTTTGATAATTCCGTCAAAACAGTCGCCTCATAAATCAAGCGACGGTCTGATTGATTCAAAATACCGTGTCGAAATGCTTAAAATTGCTTTTTCACAGTATAATAAAGCAACAGTTTCAGACATTGAATTAAAACGAGAGGGCAAAAGCTACACGGTCGATACGCTAAAACAGCTAAAGGGTGAATATCCGACCGACGAGCTGTTTCTTATTTGCGGTTCGGATATGTTCCTGACGCTTCATGATTGGCGAGAGCCGATTGAGATATTCAAAAATGCAGTGATTTGCACGGCTCTTCGGGGCGATGTTGACGATGAAGTGATGTTCACCCAAAACGAAATGCTCAAAAATCTCGGCGCCGAAACGGTGCTTGTTAATAAGCGCATTAAGCCCGTTTCATCTACAATCATCAGAGAGGGCTTGAAAATCGGGCAAGATGTTCATGAGTTGTTGCCGAGCGGCGTGTATGACTATATTTTGCAAAACGGGATATATAGGGAGTAGTTTTTATGTTATATCGGGAATATGACGAGCTTATCAAATCACGGCTCAAGCCGAATCGATATGTTCACAGCAAAAATGTTGCGAAAAAAGCGGCGGAGCTTGGCAAAATGTTCGGTTGTGATGAAAATAGGTTATATCTTGCCGGACTGCTTCATGATATTTGTAAGAATGATACAAACGAAAATATCTTGAATTTATTTGGCGAATTTGGTATAATATTAGACAATGTCACAAAAAACACTCCGAAACTGTGGCACGCAATCGCAGGCGCGGTTTATGTTGAGAAAATTTTGAAAATCAACGACAAGGATGTCATTTCGGCAATTCGCTGGCATACTACCGGCAAACCCGACATGACGGATTTTGAAAAGATTATATTTTTGGCTGATTTTATTTCGGACGAGCGTGATTATGACGGCGTCGAAATAATCAGAAAATCGGTCAAGAACGGTCTTGACGAGGCGGTTTTTGTTGCGCTCAGGGAGTCAATCAAATGGCTTTGCGAAGATGAAAATGCGCTTCAAACCGACAGTGTAAATGCATATAACTATTATTGCATGATGTTAAAAAATAAGCGAAAGGCCTGATTTTCTTTGGAAGAAAAGCAGTTTACCATAGATAAAACACACCTGACACGGGAATATAGAGAAAAGCTTGAAAACGAGCGACGAATGAGAGAATATACCGACAATGTCGAAAAAATTCTCGATTCGCACCACAGCGAGATGAGACCGGCGGAGCCGAAAAATGATTCCGACATTAAAAAGCCGATTGATGAGGTCGCCGAAAAAACTCATATGAAGGCTGTGAACCTGTCGCAATACGGCGACGGCAACAGAGCGAGCCGTGCTCATAAAAAAGCAAAAACCGAGCTTGATAAGATAAAAAAACGCTCGAAAATCACATATATTATCACAAATGTTGCGCTGTCGCTGATTTTGGTCATATCAACCGTGCTGTTTGTCGGAACTTCGGTTTTGGGCAAGGCAATTTTGAAAAATAACCAAATCGATTCGGTGGAAAACGGCAATTTTGAGTCGCTGCTTACAAGTGCAAATGAAAATGTCACATATTTTTTGATATGCGGCGTTGATTTGAGCGAAAGTCTTACCGATGTAATTATGGTCGCTTGTTACGACCTTGCAAACAACAAAATCAACATTTTGCAAATACCCCGTGATACTTATGTCGGTTCGGATTATAAATCCGGCAAAATAAATTCGGTTTATGAATCCGCAAGAGACGGCGAATCAAGAATCAAATCGCTGATTCGCTGCATAAACTCAAAATTCGGACTTCCGATCGACCATTATGCAACCGTAACAATTCAGGGAACCGAAAAAATCATTGATATTGCAGGCGGCGTTGACATAAATCTCGACAGACCTTTCACGCTTGTTGACGACACAGGCTCACATGATGTGAAAAAATATTTTGAAGCGGGCGACAATCATTTTGACGGTCAGTGGGGCACGGCGTTCATTCGCCACAGAGCGTCCTATGATGCAGGCGACACTGCAAGAGTAAGGGCACAGCGTAAATTCTATGCGGCGTTTATGAAAAAGATGATTTCGCTTGATTTCGGCAAAATCACAAGCATTGTCACACAATGCGCCGACCAGGTTTCGACCGATCTGACACTCGGTCAGATGCTCGGATATGCTCAAAAATTCAAGAATCTTAAAATGACAGATGTTTCAATCGTGACAGTACCGGGCGAGGCTGACGAATTTACTCCCGACACGGGCTATGCCTCATATTTCTCGGTGCATAAATCGGAGCTTTGCAAACTGCTCAACGACCAGTTCAGACCATATGAAACAAATGCGCTGACGGTTGATGACCTTGATTTAACAGAGCTTACCGACACAAATTCAAGCGATTATGATCAAATTTTGTCGGGCGGAACGCTTGATGATTTTGACACAGAAAAGAAAAGTTCAGACAGCAGTGATTAAATACTGTAAATTTTCAAAAGAAAGGAATTTTGCAAAATGGACAGACGAAATTCACCCGATGATTTGAAAAAGCGTCCCCAAAAGGGTTCACAGCAAATTACACCGAGGGAGTCCGGCAACATTCAGCGCCGTGCGCCGAAGCAAATGGAGTTTGACCCCGAGCGTGATATTGCAAGCAATTCCAAAACTACCTCGGTTGATCTAATGAGCAGAAGTACCAAGGCAAAAAAGAAAAAGGCAAATAAGAAGTTGCTTGTCACAAACATTGTCTTGTCGGTTTTGCTTGTTCTTTCAAGCATTATGTTTGTCGGAGCAACCTTTTTGGATTCAAGACTGCTTAAAAAATCCAACATTGACCAAGAGGAAAACGGCAAGTTTGAAAGCATTATTGAAAGCCCGAATGAGAATGTTTCATATTTTCTTGTTTGCGGCGTTGATTTAAGCGAAAACCTGACCGATGTCATAATGGTAGTATGCTATGACCTTGCGAACAATCAAGCAAGCATTCTCCAAATTCCGAGAGATACATTTATCACATCGGACAACGGACGGGCAAACGCAAGCAATAAGGTCAATGCGATATATGGCAATGCAAGAAAAGGCGAGAGCAAAATCAAAGCGTTGATGCGCTGCATAAACTCAAAATTCGGTTTGCCGATCGACCATTATGCTACAATTACAATCAAGGGCACCGAAAAGGTAATCGACATTGCAGGCGGCGTTGACATAACCCTTGAGCGATCGATTACTCTGATCGATGATACAACAAAACCGCAGCAGAAAAAGACATTTGAAGCAGGCGATGTTCATCTCGACGGACAATGGGGCACAGCGTTCATTCGCCACAGAAGCTCATATGCGCAAGGCGACCTCGGCCGTGAAAAGGCGCAGCGTTCGTTCTATGCGGCATTCCTTAAAAAGATGATCTCAATGGATTTCGGTCAGATCACAAGCGTTGTAACAAATGCGGCAAATGAAGTATCTACCGACTTAACCCTCGGTCAGATGCTCGGCTATGCACAAAAGATGAAGGATTTGAAGCTTTCCGATGTTCAGATCTTTTCTGTTCCGGGGCAGGGCTGCTATTATAACGGCTATTCGTTCTATTCGGTTCATAAATCAGAGCTTGTCACAATGATCAACGACCACTTCCTGCCATATGACGAAGACGGCGTTAAATCGTCAGACCTTGGAATCACCGAGCTTCATTCGTCATTCTCCGACGGCTATGATTCGTTCCTCCGGGGCGGCGATTTGAGCGAATTTGACACAAAAGCGGAGAAAACAACCGCAAAATCGGAAGAATAAAAATATAGATAAAAGGTGAGTTAATGGAAACTATTGATATATTAAAAACAGCGGTCAGCGCGCTTAATGCCAAAAAGGCGTTTGACCTTAAAGTAATCAAAATCGATAATGTTACGATTTTGGCGGATTATTTTGTGCTCGTAACCGGCTCGTCATCGACCCAGGTAAAGTCGCTTGCAAACGAAGTTGACTATAAGCTAAGTGAAAAGGGCGTTGAGCCGTCGCATATTGAGGGCAAAAGCTCAGGCTGGATTTTGCTCGATTACGGCAGTGTTGTTGTTCATGTTTTCTACAAAAATGACCGTGAATTTTACAATCTCGAGCATTTGTGGGAAGACGGAGAGCAGATTGATATTGAATCGATAATCAATGATTAAGGAGTCTTTGTTTTGAAATATAATTTTGTTGAAACCGAGAAAAAATGGCAAAAAATATGGGACGATAACAAGGTGTTTGAGGCAAAAGATGATACATCAAAGCCGAAATTTTACGGCCTTGTCGAGTTCCCTTATCCGTCGGGTGCCGGAATGCACGTCGGCCACATCAAGGCATATTCCGGTCTTGAGGTCGTTTCAAGAAAGCGCCGCTTGCAGGGATATAATGTCCTGTTTCCGATTGGCTTTGACGCATACGGTCTGCCGACCGAGAACTATGCGGTCAAAACCGGCATTCATCCGAGAAAAGTAACCGACATGAACATTCACAAGTTCACAAGTCAGCTTAAAAGGGTCGGATTTTCGTTTGACTGGTCAAGAGTAATCGACACCACACAGGAAGATTATTATAAATGGACCCAGTGGATTTTCCTTAAAATGTTTGAGCACGGTCTTGTTTTCCGTGACAAGACGCTTGTAAACTATTGCCCACATTGTAAGGTCGTTTTGTCAAATGAGGACTCACAGGGCGGCAAGTGCGACATTTGTCATACTCCGATCGTCCAGAAGTCAAAGGATGTTTGGTATTTGAGAATTACCGAATATGCCGATAAGCTGCTCGAAGGACTTAATGAAGTTGACTATCTTCCGAACATTAAGCAGCAGCAGATCAACTGGATCGGTAAATCGACAGGCGCATTTGTTGACTTTTCTCTTAAAGGCGCTGACGAAAAACTTAAAATATATACAACAAGACCTGATACCTTGTTCGGTGTTACATTCATGGTAATCGCTCCCGAACACCCGATCATTGAGAAATATAAATCATCGCTTAAAAATTATGATGAGCTTGAAGCATATAAAAACGAATGCGCTAAAAAGACCGAGTTTGAGCGTACACAGCTTGTTAAGGATAAAACAGGCGTACGCCTTGACGGAATCAGCGCAATCAATCCGCTGTCCGGCAAAGAAATCCCGATTTACATATCGGATTATGTAATGATGGGCTACGGCACGGGCGCAATCATGGCAGTTCCGGCTCATGATGACCGTGACTATGATTTCGCTAAAAAATTCGGCATTGACATAATTCCCGTTATCAAGGGCGGCGACATTGAGCAAGCCGCATATACAGGCGACGGCGAGATGATAAATTCCGATTTCCTGAACGGATTTACCAACAAAAAGGATTCGATCGAAAAGGTTATCGAAGTGCTGACCGAGCGTAAAATCGGTGAAAAAGGCGTTCAATATAAGATGAAAGATTGGGCGTTCAACCGCCAGCGCTATTGGGGTGAGCCGATTCCGATCATTCATTGCAAAAAATGCGGAATGGTTGCAGTGCCCTATGATGAATTGCCGCTCAAGCTCCCCGAAATGGAGAAATTTGAGCCGGGTTCGGACGGAGAGAGTCCGCTTGCTAAGGTTGACAGCTTTGTTAATTGCAAATGCCCGAAATGCGGCGGCGACGCAAAGCGTGAAACCGACACAATGCCTCAATGGGCAGGTTCATCATGGTACTTCCTGCGCTATATTGACCCGCACAACACAACCTGTCTTGCCGACAGCGACAAGATGAAATATTGGCTGCCGGTCGATTGGTATAACGGCGGCATGGAACACGTTACCCGTCATATGATCTATTCGCGCTTCTGGCACAGATTCCTCTATGACATCGGCGTTGTTCCGACAAAAGAGCCATATGCAAAGCGCACGGCGCAGGGCATGATTTTGGGCGCCGACGGCGAAAAAATGTCAAAATCAAAGGGCAATGTCGTTGACCCGAATGATGTTGTTGACGAATTTGGAGCAGATGTTTTAAGACTTTATGTATTGTTCATGGGTGATTACGGTCAGGCGGCTCCGTGGTCGGAAACATCGGTTAAAGGCTGCAAGCGCTTTGAAGACAGAGTCTGGGGCTTGCTCGATATGCTCAAAGACGGCGATGAATATTCGGCTGAGCTTTCAAGCACAATGCATAAGACAATCAAAAAGGTGTCGGAAGACATTGAAATGATGAAATTCAACACCGCAATTGCCGCACTCATGGCGACTCTCAACGAGATTTATTCAAAGGGCGAAATCAATAAAGCCGAGCTTAAAACATTCATCATCTTGCTCTATCCTTTTGCACCGCATATTACCGAAGAAATGTGGCAGCAGGCAGGATTTGAGGGCAGACTTGACGAAACGAAGTGGTGTGAGTTTGACGAGGATAAATGCGTTGACGACGAGGTTGAGATCGTTGTTCAGATCAACGGAAAGCTCCGTTGCAAGCTCATGATCGACGCTTCCGCTTCAAAGGACGAAATGCTCGCGGCTGCAAAGGCGGACGACAAGATCAAAGCGGCGATTGAGGGCATGAATATCGTTAAAGAAATCGTTGTTCCCGGAAAGCTTGTCAATATTGTTGTAAAACCTTAAATTTTCTTGTTGACATTTCAAAATAAAAATAGTATAATAATGTTTGTATTATTTTGATACAAATACCCTTGTAACGGTCGTGTGCGTTCGCACTTCCTGCTGTTTTGCGGCAAATGAGGGCGAAAACAACAATTATCGACCAATACCGGAGGGAGGGAATATAAATGAGTCAGGTTCGCATCAAGGAGAACGAGTCTTTGGAAAATGCTCTCAGACGTTTTAAGCGTGCAACTCAGAGAGACGGCGTTATCCAGGAAGTTCGCAAGAGAGAACACTACGAAAAACCTTCTGTAAGACGCAAATTGAAATCAGAGGCGGCTCGTAAACGCAAGTATAAATAATTTTTCAAGCCGAAATACATAGATCCTGTTTGAGTGGTTACATATGTAATTTGTCTTATCTTGGATTTGCGTTTGGTTGAATAACATTTATGCCAATTTTGTAGGCGGGCAGATTTTTTCTGCCCGCTTTTTTCTTAATTAATTTTGAAGGGTAAGCTTATCTATGTCATTCATAAAGCCTACTTATATGTGCAAAAATATATTTGATATAACCCCGAAAATGTGTCGTGATCTTGGGATTCGTGCGCTGTTGCTTGATGTTGACAACACGCTTGCAATATATCACACCGATGTTCCGGTTGACGGCGTAAACGAGTGGATAAAAAACATGAAAAACGAGGGAATTTCACTTCATATTCTCTCAAATGCAAAGCCGAAAAGGCTCACACGATTTGCCGAAAATGTCGGTCTGCCATATTTTTATATGTCATTAAAACCGCTTCCGTTTAAGATAAATAAAGCAATCAAAAAGCTGGGATTTGAAAAATCGGAGGTAGCGCTTGTCGGCGATCAGCTTTTCACCGATATAATCGGCGGAAATCTTGCCAAAATCAAAACATTTTGGCTTGAAATAATTGAACCTGAAACTAAATTTTCGTTTAGAGTTAAACGAAAAATCGAAAATAAATATCGCAAAAAAATAGAACGAAAGGACGAAAAATCATGAACGCAATGTTTGGTCCTGCGGGTAATTCCGACAGCTTTTCGGCGGCGGGTTATAAATCTGTCCTGCAAGCGCCCGAATTTGTGAATAAAATGGGGCTTGATTGCTATGAATATCAGTGCGGCAGGGGAGTCAGAGTAACCGAGAACAATGCCGCAATTTTTAAAGCAAATGCCGAAAAATTCGGCGTGTCGGTCTCACTCCATTCGCCGTATTATATTTCGCTTTCGTCTCTCGAAGAGGAAAAGCGGCTGAAATCGGTTGATTATATCCTGCAAAGCGCTGCTGCCGTTAATATGCTCGGCGGCGAAAGAGTTGTGGTACATTCGGGTTCATGCTCGAAAATATCTCGTGAAGAAGCGCTCGCACTTGCAACCGATACTCTCAAAAAAGCAGTTGCGGCGCTTGATGAAAACGGGCTTTCGAACATTCATCTTTGCCCTGAAACAATGGGAAAAATCAATCAGTTAGGCACACTTGAAGAAGTAATGGAGCTTTGCCTAATCGACGAGCGGCTGATTCCGTGCATTGATTTCGGTCACCTTAACGCAAGAACGCTCGGCGGAATGAACAGCAAGCAGGACTTTGAAAAAGCGCTTGATTTGATTGAGAATAAATTGGGTCATGATCGATTGAGAGTATTTCATGCTCATTTTTCAAAAATCGAATATTCAACCGGTGGAGAAAAGAAGCATCTTACCTTTGCCGACGAGCAATATGGCCCTGATTTTGAGCCGCTCGGCGAGTTGATCGCAAAGAAAAATCTGACCCCGACGATAATTTGCGAATCGGCAGGAACACAGGCAGAGGACGCATTATATATGAAAAAATGCTGGCAATCCTTTTGCGAATAAACAGAAAAGACGGTGTAATTTATGAAAAAAATACTTGTGATGAACGGTCCGAACCTCAATTTATTAGGGCTTCGTGAGCCGAATGTATACGGTGCGGACACGCTTGAGGGCATAAATAAGGAAATCTCTGAAAAGGCGGAAAAAATGAATGTGTCGGTTGAGTTTTATCAGTCAAACCATGAGGGCGAGCTGATTGACAAAATCCATTCGGTTGTGACCGATTTCGACGGTGTAATTCTCAATGCGGGTGCATTTACTCATTACAGCTATGCGATTTTGGACGCAATCAAGGCGGTCAAAAAGCCGTTTGTCGAGGTTCATATGTCAAACATTCACCAAAGAGAGGAATTTCGCCACAAATCGGTGATTTCGCCCGCCTGCGTCGGTCAGATCTGCGGCTTCGGCAAAATGAGTTATATGCTGGCGCTTGACGCAATTTGTGATATAATTAAAGACTGAGGCGACTATTTTTGCGAAAATCAAGCAAAAATGACAAATAACTCTTGCAATATCGCACAAAATGAGGTAAAATATACTCATATAAATTTGTAAAAATAATTGTTAAAAACAATCGGAGGTTATTTTTTATGATTACAGCCGGAGATTTCCGTAACGGCGTCACATTTGAAATGGACGGAGATGTTTATCAGATCATCGAATTTCAGCACGTAAAACCGGGCAAGGGCGCTGCTTTTGTTCGTACCAAAATCCGCAATGTAATTGCAGGTTCGGTGGTTGAGCGTACATTTAACCCGACAGAAAAATTCCCGACCGCTTATGTTGAGCGCAAGGATATGCAGTATTCATACAACGACGGCGACCTTTATTATTTCATGGATCTTGAGACCTATGAAACTGAGCCGATCGGTAAGGATGAGTTGTCAGACAACTTCAAGTTTGTTAAAGAAGAAATGATTTGCAAGGTTCTTTCATATAAAGGCAAAGTATTCGGTGTTGAACCGCCTACATTCGTTGAACTTGAAATCACCAACACAGAACCCGGCGTTAAGGGTGATACCGCTACTAACGCAACAAAACCTGCTGTTTTGGAAACAGGCGCTGAGATCCGCGTTCCGTTGTTCATCAACGAAGGCGACAAAATTCGCATTGATACTCGTACAGGCGAGTACATGGAAAGAGCATAATTTTAATTTTTTATTTATAAATTTTTCCGGAGGAAAGAAAAATGACTGTTATCGAGAAGGTTGCTTACATCAAAGGTCTTGCTGAAGGCTTGGGTCTTGATGAGAATCAGAAAAACGATAAGATTTTGAAATCCATCATTGATGTTCTTGAGGACATTGCGGCTGATCTTGCCGACGCTCAGGAGGACATCTGTGACATCAGCGATCAGGTTGACGCTGTTGACGAAGATTTGGCTGATCTTGAAGAAATCGTTTATGAGGACGACGAAGATGAGCTTAATGATGATGAATATTATCAGGTAACCTGTCCTAATTGCGGAACAGAGATTTATCTTGATGAAGATTCGCTCGATGAAGAGTCGATCGCTTGCCCGGAATGCGGCACAAAGCTTGAGTTTGACTTTGACGAGGAAGAAGAGTCAGACGCTGAATAATTCAGATTAAGTTTTACGGGGGAGTTGTCTTTGCATTATAAAGACGGCTCCCTTGCGTTTCTTTTAGGTGATTATGATGATTAAAACTGTTGTAAAATCATGCGTCATGATTTTGATTTGCGCCGCAATGCTTTTCGCAATGTCGGGATATACGGTTGATACTTGGTCGGCTGACAGCACAACGACCGCACTTGCAACGACAAAGCCGAAATCAACTCTTAAAGGCGTCGATCATGAGTCATGGGATACATTAAAATCAAAATATAAAGACACGGTCGGATACATAAAGGTTCCCGGCACGACGATCGACGACGTTGTGGTTCAAGGCGACGACAACGACTATTATTTAAGACGCTCGGCAAAGGGCGCTCAGGATGAATATGTTCATGCAGGTTGCTATTTTGCGGATTTTCGCTGTGCGATCGACCTTTGTCAGAATACCGTTATCTACGGTCATAATTTGAACGACGAATCGGTTAAGTTCGGTCAGCTTGAAAAATATCGCAGTCTCGATTTTTATAAGAAAAATCCTGTGATATATTTTGATACGCCGAACACAGTCGGAATTTGGAAGATAGTTGCAATATTCATGACAAACAACAACCCCGACGACGGTGTAATTTTCTATTACCGCAACCGTGGTTTCCAAACTCAGGAAACATTCTTGAATTTCATTGAGCGCTGCCGCCGCAGATCATTGATCGATTGTCCTGTTGATGTTAAAGAAAACGACAGGATAATCACACTGTCGACCTGCGACTATCAGCTCGGTCACACTTCTTCAACAGAAGGCAGGTTTGTAATTATCGCCCGACAGCTTCGTGACGGCGAAAAGCAAACGGTTGATGTTTCATCCGCAAAGCTGAACGATAATCCGCTGATGCCTGAGGGTTATTATAAAAAATACGGCGGAACAATGCCATATTATGAAGATGAACCGCTGCTCAAGGATCAAAGAGCAACGACAACCGCCGCTACAACAAAATAAACCATATTTCGGTCAAAGGCAACCCTTTGACCGATTTTTCTTTATTGCAAATATATGCCGTTCGTGGTATTATAAATAAAGCGAAAACGAGGTGAAACGGGTGAATTATAAGATTATCATATGGATTGCGATTGCGCTGATTTTAAGCTTTTATATCGGCATAAACGCAATCAGGCACAGACTTAATATCCGCAAAATCGCCTCATCTTCGGTCGTTTCGGTTGTTTTGGCATTAGCAGTATTTTTTTGCAACATTCAGTCGGTCGATGAATATTACCAAATTCATTTAGAGGATATAACGCCCGAGTCACAAACTGTTTTTATGCGGATTGACTGCAAAAATGCGCTTGGTAAAACCGAGCGTGATTTACCCGAAAACGGCGTTATTTTACCAAAAACGGAGTATGTTTTGCGTGACGGCGACAGCGTTTTTGATATATTTTTAAGGGCGGTTCGGGACAAAAAAATCCAAATGGAGTTTAGCGGAGACAAAAATAAATCCGCCTATGTTCGGGGAATAGACTATCTTTATGAATTTGACGGCGGCGAATTGTCCGGCTGGATGTATATGGTCAACGGATACATGGCAAATGTCAGTTCGTCGCAATATCATCCGAAAGACGGCGATTTCATCTCATGGGAATATACCTGCAACATCGGAAAAGATTTGATAGGCGGTGATATTCATGAGCCTTAATAAGCTTCATCCGCTGTCATTGTTCATCTTTTTTGCGGCAATAATCATCATAACCGTATTATCTCAAACACCTTTTGTTTTGATATTATCGTTCGTTTTTGCTCTAACAGCACAGTGCATTTATAATACTAAATCAAAGGCGAAAACGCTCATTCATGATTTGCTGTTATTTTTGATAATTTCGCTTATAAACCCGATTTTTTCGCATAACGGCAAAACAATATTATTTTTTTTAAACGACAATCCAATCACGCTTGAGGCTTTTTTATACGGCGCAAATTCAGCGCTCATGATCGTTGCGGTCATCTGTTGGTGCAGTGTATATTCAAAGCTGATGGGCGCAGACAAAACGATCTATTTAACGCAGAAAATAATGCCGAAAACAGGAACTGTGCTGGCACTTGCCGTCGGATTTGTGCCAAAGCTGAAACAAAAATATGTCACGCTTCGTGAGATTGCGGTGACAACTGGCAAATATGACGAAAGCCTGCTCGGCAAATGTCGGCTCCATTTGGCTCTGTTTTCCGCACTCATTACACGCTCGCTTGAAGATTCGATCATAACGGCGGATTCAATGAGAGCAAGGGGATTCGGGGATTGCTCCAAAACATATTCGACATATCGTTTTAAAACTGCCGATTTCATAATGATATTTATTTGTTCGGCGGCGCTTGCATCATTTATAATAGCGTCATTGTTCGGCATTTCAGATACTCGGTTTTATCCGGAATTTATCATGCCATGTCCGAACTTGAGCGATATAATAATGTATGTATTTTTAGCGGCTTTAGGCGCTTTGCCGATTATTTTTGAATTTACGGAGAAAATCAGATGGAAATTTTACAGCTTGAAAATATAGGCTTTTGCTATGTCGGAAACGAGCGCCGTGTTCTGAATGAATTGTCATTGACGGTGAATGACGGCGATTTTGTTTTGCTGCTCGGCGACACCGGCTGCGGAAAATCAACGCTTTTAAAGCTCATAAAGCGTGAGATTTCACCGAAAGGCGCATTTTCGGGCAGCATTATTTATAACGGCGAGCACCTTGAAAACAGCGATAAATCGCCATTGATTGGTTATGTTTCACAGCATATAAACGAGCAAGTTGTAAAAGATACTGTTTTTGCGGAACTGCGGTTCGGACTTGAAAACATGGGGCTTGATGATGAAACGATTCGCAAGAGAGTAGCCGAAACGGCGCTTTTTTTCGGAATCGACGACATGATGGATCGGCGAACGGACGAGCTGTCCGGCGGTATGCTCCAAACGGTCGAGCTTGCGGCGATCACCGCAATGCGCCCTGATATATTATTGCTTGACGAACCGACATCTCAGCTTGACCCGATTGCGGCAAATAATTTTTTCATGCTGCTTAGGAGACTCAATCGTGAAATCGGCATGACGATTATCGTTGCCGAACACAGAAACGACGAGCTTTATTCGGTTGTTGATAAAATCGCTATTATGAATGACGGAAAAATTGCGGCGATCGGTTCAGCACAGGATATTGCAAAATTTGCCGAGAATAAAGACATGGTTCATTTATTGCCGTCATTTGTCGGTGCATTTGTCAAAAACGGGATTTATGATGTCACGGATATTCGGTCTGCAATAGCAAATTTGCCGAATAAATCCGATTATTTGCAGCCGCCGAAGATGAATATAACAACCGACAGCGGCACGGCGGTTGAGCTTAAAAACATATGTTTTAAATATGATAAATCGTCGCCTGATTTGTTCGACGGGCTAAACCTGTCGATAAATTCGGGGGAAATATTCGGTCTGCTCGGCGCAAATGCGTCCGGTAAAACAACGCTTATAAAGCTTGTTTGCGGCATATTCAAGCCGTATGTCGGAAAGGTTAAAATATACGGAAAAAACATATCCAAATATTCAAAAGATGAGCTTTATGGGAATATGATTTCGTTCATGCCGCAAACTCCGAGCGATATTTTTCTCTTTGATGATGTAAAAAAGGAATGTGACGGCGCTGATAATTTTGACGGATTTGCGATTGATTTTACGAAATATTACGGCAAAAATCCGCTTGATTTAAGCGGCGGCGAACAACAGCTTTTGGCGCTTTATAAATGTGTCAAAAAACAGCCGTCGGTGCTTGTTTTGGACGAGCCGACAAAGGGTATTGACCGAATTTGCAAAGAGCATATCAAAGATATGCTCATAAAACTCAAAAATAACGGCGTTACAATAATAATTGTGACCCATGATGTCGAATTTGCCGCTGAGGTTTGCGACAGATGTACTTTGTTATTCGATAAACGGCGGACATCGCCTCAAAATGCCGCAGATTTTTTCGCCGATAATTCATATTTTACAACTCACGCTGTGAGGATTGCAGGTAAAATAAATAGTCAAATTGTCACGAATGATGACCTGATGGGTTATATAAGCGGAGGCAAAAATGAATAAATTAAAAAAAGCTTCGCCTTTTATTATCCTGTTGTTTGTGCCGATTACAATAATTCTGTCATATACATTCGGCTTTACAAACTATGCGGTTTTAAGCATAATCGTTGCGGCACTCTCGCTCATAGCGTGCCTTATATCGATTGAGAATAAGCCGACTTCGCTCAGGCGGCTCGTGGCTGTCGGGGTCATGACGGCAATTTCGGTTGTCGGCAGGCTCATTTTTGCGCCGATTCCGGGATTTAAGCCTGTGACGGCTGTCACGGTGCTGTGTGCAATGTATTTCGGACCGTCGGGCGGATTCATGTGCGGTGCATTGTCTGCACTAATCTCAAATTTATATTTCGGTCAGGGACCCTGGACGCCGATACAGATGTTCACATGGGGGCTGATTGGGCTAATTGCGGGAATTTTGTCAAAACCGCTGAAAAACAGCAAAATAATTCTATCAATATACGGTGCTGTTTCGGGAATCGTCTATTCGCTGATACTTGACATTTGGTCGGTTCAGTGGTTTTCGGGCGGATTTAGCATTTCGCTCTATCTTGCCGCAGTTTACACATCGCTTCCGTTCATGCTTGTATATATGGTGTCGAATGTAATATTCCTGTTAGTGCTTAATCGCTTTTGTAAAAAGGGGATTGAGAGAATAGTAGATAAATATATGGATTGATATAATTCCGTTATAGAAAAAACTCCCGAAGAAACACATCTTCGAGAGTTTTTATTAGGTTTAATATAATTTATGCTTGTTCATTCAGCATTTTTTGCTCTGCTTCAAGCTTTTTAATATTTTTTACTTCAAGAGCCACGACCGTCACGGTGATGATAAACGAAAGTACATCGGCGATCGGAGCTGACCATAACATTGTTTCGACATCCGTAAGCGGTGTGATTATCAGCATTGCAGGAATGAAGAAGATGATGTCACGGGTGAGCGACAGCGTCATTGATTTTGCAGGCTTTCCGATCGACTGGAGGAATATGCAGCTGCCTTTTTGAACACAGCAAAGCAAAATCCCCGCCAAAAATACTCTGAATGTCATCAGCGCATAGCGATTGTAGAGCTCGGATTCCGAGCCAAACATATTGATGAAAAACTGAGGGCAAAATTCAAACAAAAGCGTTGCGATCACGCCGACAACCGCATTTGAAATCGTGATGTGTTTAAGCGTGTCGATTACTCTGCCATATTTTTTGGCGCCGTAGTTATATCCGATGATCGGCTGACCGCCGACCGAAATTCCGATCGGGAAGGACATTACGATTCCGAATACTTTCATTACGATTCCGACGACGGAAAGCGGAATGTCAGCGCCGAAAATGCTTTGAGGACCATATTTTCCGATCAGGTTATTTGATATGCTCATCACAACGACAATGGCGATTTGAATTACAAAGCTTGATACGCCGAGCTTTGAGACCATGCCGATGATTTTGCCGCTTGGTTTAAAGCTTTCCTTTGTGAGCTTAAACGCTTTTGTCTTTCTGAAATATAATATTGATATGATTGCGGTGGTGATTTGTCCGATGATTGTCGCAATCGCCGCACCGGTTACACCCATGTTCAATGCAAATATTGCGATCGGGTCTAAGATTATATTGATGATTGCGCCGATTACCGTTGCAATCATGGAATATTTCGGTGAGCCGTCCGCTCTGATTGCGCCGTTAAGGCTGGTTGTGAAAATGTAAAAGGGAATACCGATCAAGATTACGGTCATGTATTCCTTTGCATAATCAAAGCAGGCCTCTGTTGCGCCGAATAATGTCAGGATTTGGTCTTCAAATATGAATCCGACAGCGGTCAGAACAATCGATAACACGGCAGTCATGATGATTGCATTTCCGACGCTCTTGTGTGCTGTTTCGTTATCCTTTCGACCGAGTGAGAGACTGAGCAATGCCGCTGAGCCGTCTCCGATCAGCAATGATATTGCAAGCGCAACCACGGTAAACGGATATACGACATTTGTTGCGGCGTTTCCGAGGTAGCCGACACCCTGACCGATGAAGATTTGGTCTACGATATTATAGAGCGCTCCGACGAGCATTGAAAGCACGCACGGGATTGAAAATTTGAGAAGCAATTTTCCGACAGGCTTTTGCCCCAAATAGGCGTTGGCGTCGTTAAAATTCGGTGTTGATTTTGTTTCCGACATTATATTTTTCCTTTCCTTTAAACATAAAAATAATGCGTGAAGTCGCTCTTGACTCTACGCAATTATAAGCATAAAAATAAAGCGTAAATCAAGGTTTTCGCCTGGATTTATGCCTTCATAAAATTACGACCACTCGGCTTATATATATATTTTATCATTTGATTTTTAAAATGTCAAGTTGAAAAAAATACTGTAAATTTTACAATTTTGTTCATTTTGCTGATTTCGGGATTATTTATTGAATTATTGAAATTTATGCTTTATAATAAAGAAAAATACGGACGGTGAGAGAAATGACCGATAATCAGAAAAATGCGGACAGGTTCAAGGGCTTTGCGAATATATATGACAGTGCGCGTCCGTTTGTGCCGCTGTTTCCGGTTGAGGTGATTGAGAAATATTTAAAGAAAAGCCCTGACACGGTCGTTGACCTCGGATGTGGAACGGGACTTTCGAGCATGATTTGGTGCAATCACGCAAAATCGGTTATCGGAATTGAGCCGAGTGACGACATGATTTCGGTCGCAATGACAAAATCCGCCGATAATCTGTCATTTATAAAGGGATTTTCGGATAACACAGGTCTTTGTGATAATTCGGCGAGCGTTGTGATATGTTCGCAGTCGTTTCATTGGATGAATCCGCAAACCACATTAAGTGAAGTCAACCGCATATTGAAAAGCGGCGGAATTTTTGCCACAGTCGATTGTGACTGGCCGCCGATTGCGGGCTTTGAGGCTGAAAAAGCATATTCCGAGCTTTACGATTATATTAAAAAAATCGAGCGTGAATATGACGATATTAGCGACACATTCAAGCGCTATCCGAAATCGGAGCATCTGAATAATATTAAGAACAGCGGCTATTTTGCATATTGCCGTGAGATCGTTTTTGCAAATCATGAAAAATGCACGGGGGACAGGCTGTATAATTTGTTGATGAGCCAGGGAAGCACACAGATAGTGCTGAAAAAGCACCCGGAACTGATTGCTGACAGGCTGAATGAATTTAAAACGCTGCTCGATAATATTTACGGCGACAAGCAATTTGACATTGAATTTTGCTATCGAATGAGAATAGGCATTAAGGCATGAAAAAAGGACGGCTCAGCCGTCCTTTTATTTGTTATTTTACTTCTGTGTAATAGGTTTCGATTACTGTTTTTGTGAGCGAATCTTCATTGATGTGATATGCTGCATGACCGTCCTTATCACGTTTAACTTCACCGTTAACCTTTACAAAATCCATTTTCAGATTGCCGTTTGTGAGAAGCTTTGTCGCAAAATAGGTAACCGACGACGCATTGAGATTTGTTGCTGCATATTCCTGCGAGATGTTGAAAAATGTCATCGGAACGGACAAATCCTGTTTTGACTGCTCAATGAATTTTTTACTGAAGCCTTTTAGATATGCAAGCTGGCGCTGAATTCTCAAATTGTTCGACTCAAGCTTTTTGGTATCTCTGAAATGAACATATTCATATGCGTCTGAGCCCATAACCGTTTCGGTTTTGCCGGTATCGTTTCCGTTTTCGTCAAATATCGGAACATTAACACCGCCAAGCTCATCGTTTAAAATTGCGACCGCCGATTTATCTATTGCATAATAGGTGTTGATAGGGATATTGTAAAACAGCTTTGAAACGGCTTTTGCGGTATTTTCACAGCTTGTGAGCTTGCCGTCGCCATATGCATAGGACAAACACAGCTGTTCGTTTTTAGTGCCGATGAATTCGCCCTCTTTTGAATAGATGTTGATGTCGCAAAGAGTGTCACGGGAAATGCAGATGACTTTTAATTTTGCGGTGTCTGTATCCATTGCAATCAAATATACCGCGTCTGCCTGACCGCCGGTACCCACAACGCCGTCAACCGTGCCGAGATTGTCTTTATCAACGCCGAGACAAAGAATGCTTGTGATTTTATCATTAAATTTATATTTTTTGCCGTTATATTCAACGATGTTATAATCAATCGTCTTAACGCTGTCGTTTTTAATTGATACCGATGTGTCGTTATTCGGTTTAACCTGACTTTCACCGATTTTGAAAAGAATCAGCCATGTGCCGCCGAGGGCAACGCAAATGCTGAGTAAAACACATAATATTATAAGCAGGACCTTGACTGCTTTGTTCATCTTTTTCTTTTTTGGTTTAGCATGATGATGCTTTGCCTGTTCAAAATCTTTTTGAGTTCCCATCTTCTCACGGCTTGAGTTATTTACTGAATTAAGCATGTCGTTCAGCGAATCAAGTTTGTCTTTATTCTCCATTTTTTAACCTCTTACACTTTAAGTTGTTTAAATAATATTTTACCATAAATATATAAAAAATCAATATAAAACATAAAACTTGACATTATTCTTAATAAAGATTATAATCGACTGAGTGTGTATTTTTGGTTTTTTGAAAGGAATTATGTTTTGAATCCGATTAAATCATTTAAAAATCTGACCCGTCTTGAATTATGTCTTTGGCTGAGTTCGGTGGCGGTTGTAATTATTTCGGGATTTTTCAGCGGCAAGGGCTTTTTCTCAACATTTGCTTCTCTTGTCGGCGTCACAGCACTGATTTTCTGTGCAAAGGGCGATGTGTTCGGGCAGGTGTTGATAATCTGCTTTGCCGTGCTTTACGGGATCGTATCATGTTCATTCAGATATTACGGAGAGGCGATAACATATCTCGGAATGAGCGCTCCGTCGGCTGCTTTGGCAGTGGTTACTTGGCTCAAAAATCCCTATGATAAGGAAAAGTGTCAGGTGAAAATCAACGGCAACCCAAAGCCGATCGAATGGGTAATCATTGCCTGCTTGACATTAACGGTCACAACCGCATTTTACTTTATATTAAGAGCGCTTAACACCGCAAACCTGATTGTCAGCACATTTTCGGTATTAACAAGCTTTTTGGCAGCTTGCCTTGTTTTCAGACGGTCAAGGTTTTACGGAATCGCATATGGTATGAACGACATTGTACTTATTATATTATGGGTAATGGCGTCGTTTAAGGATGTTCGCTATATTCCGATGATCGCTTGTTTTATCATGTTTTTGCTAAACGATATGTACGGATTTTTTAACTGGTCGAGAATGCACAGGAGTCAGATGCGCACCGCATAATATGGATAATGAGCCGTGCGGTTACCGTTTGCAGGATTATGATTGAAAACAAAAGCTGCAAAATGCGTTCGTCGTTTTGAACAAATGAAAATTGAACATTTAATAGAAAATAATCGGATTTTTTCATAAATTCGGTTATTTTTGTTTTAAACAATAATTTTTTTAACATTTTTACATTTGAGTTTGATAAAAATTAAACGAAATCGACCGATTTTTACCGATTTATTCGTGATTATGCTCAATGATGATTGCTTGTTTTTGTGCAATTTTACTTTTTTAATATATTTTATTTAACATTGGTTAAAAAATTATACATTTTGAATAAAAAACTCAATTCCAATTTAAATCTATATGAAATATAATGGGGACAACGACAAGAGGTCGGAAAAATAAGGGAGGTTAATTCCAAATGAAAAAACTACTTGCAATCATTCTTTCACTTTCACTGACAGTTGCTTTGGCTTTCAGCCTTACATCATGCGGTGACAACAGCTCCAAAGGCGGTAAATCGGGCGGAGAAATTTCGGTACTCTACTACACATTCGGTGATACCTACATTTCAAGCGTTCGTTCGGCAATGGACAAGATCCTGAAGGATTCAGGAAAAACTTACAACAACTATGACGCTAACAACAACCAGACTACTCAGACAGAGCAGGTTCAGACAGCAATTGCTAAAGGTTCGTCATTGCTTATCGTTAATGTTGTTGACACAGGTTCAGACGACGCTGCACAGAACATCGTTGATCTTGCAAAAGCAGCAAACATTCCGCTTATCTTCTTCAACCGTTCGGTAAACGAAAAGGTTGTTTCAAGCTATGACAAATGCGTATTCGTAGGTACTGACTACGAGATGGCAGGTCATATGCAGGGCGAAATGGTTGGTAACTATGTTCTTGAGAATTTCGACAAGCTCGATCTTAACAAGGACGGCAAAATCAGCTATGTAATGTTCAAGGGCCAGGAAGGCAACGCTGAAGCTATCGCTCGTACACAGTTTGGTGTAGAAGACGCTGACGCAGTTCTTACTAAGGGCGGCAAAGCTAAGCTTGAGTTCTATGATTCAGCTAACTCAAAGAAATATCTTGTTGACCAGAACGGTTCATGGTCATCAGCAGCAGCTACCGAATATATGAACACAATCCTTGCTAAATATTCGGAAGCTAACAAGAACATGGTTGAGCTCGTAATCGCTAACAACGACGAAATGGCTCTCGGCGCAATCTCAGGCTTGCAGACAGCCGGCTACAACAAGTCGGGTGCAACCGTAATTCCGGTATTCGGCGTTGACGCAACAGACGCAGCAGTCTCAGCAATCGGCAACGGTTCAATGATCGGTACTATCAAGCAGGACGCTGAAGGTATGGCAACATCAATCACAAAAATCGCTGACAACTTTGCAAACGGCAAAGAAACATTTGACGGCATTGAGAAAGATAATGTTGTTGGCACATGGCGTGTAAACATTCCGTATCAGACCTATCTCGGCAAATAATTTTAATCTGAATTAACCTGTGGGAGCAGTCAAAGGAGCGTTATGTTTGACTGCTCCCATAATAGGGAAAAATGATTTTAGTCTTATCACCAATTTAGGTCTTGCCGGCGGTATGACCGATTCTATACTAAACAGAGGATGGAGCATATGAGCAAAATGACTAATGATGCGAAAAATATCCGTGAAGCGGGAAAAGACGACTTTCTTTTGAGAATGGAAAACATTGAAAAATCGTTCCCCGGCGTAAAGGCATTGGATAATGTTTCGCTTAATGTTAAAGCCGGAACGGTTCATGCGTTAATGGGCGAAAACGGCGCAGGTAAATCTACGCTCATGAAATGTCTGTTCGGTGTTTATAATAAGGACAGCGGCAAGATATTTCTTGAAGGCGAAGAAATTAACTTCAAAAATTCAAAAGAGGCGCTTGAGCACGGCGTAGCAATGGTTCATCAGGAACTTAACCAGGCGCTCAAACGCAATGTAATGGACAATATGTGGCTCGGACGCTTTCCGACGGTTGCTAAGGGCGTTCCGATAACCAGTGAGAAGAAGATGTATAATGCAACCAAGAAAATATTTGAGGAACTTGAAATAAGTGTTGACCCTAAGACGGTTATGAGCACGATGCCGGTGTCGCAAAGACAGATGGTTGAGATCGCTAAAGCCGTTTCATATAATTCAAAAGTCATCGTATTCGACGAGCCGACCTCATCACTTACCGAAGAAGAGGTTGAGCATCTTTTCAGAATCATCAATATGCTGCGTGACCGTGGTTGTGCAATCATTTACATTTCGCACAAAATGGCGGAGATACTTCGTATTTCAGACGAAGTAACGATCATGCGTGACGGCAAGTGGATCGCAACAAAATCGGCAAGCGAGCTTACTACTGATGAAATCATCAGATTGATGGTTGGTCGAGAGTTGACAAATGTTTATCCGCCAAAGGACAATGTGATCGGCGATGTTTTGCTTGAAGTAGAGGGCATGACGGCAATGTACTCGAAGCTGAACAATGTTTCGTTCAAAGCAAGAAAAGGCGAGATAATCGGCGTTGCCGGACTTGACGGCTCGGGCAGAACGGAATTGCTTGAAAATCTGTTTGGCGTTGCCACCAAAAAAGAAGGCACAATTAAGCTTGACGGAAAGGTTATCAAAAACAGAAATGCCCGTGAATCAATCAAAAACGGATTTGCGCTTCTGACAGAGGAACGCAGAGCGACAGGTATCTTCGGAATCGAAAACATTCGTGAGAATACCTGCATTTCAAGCCTGAAGAAAAACAGCGTCGGTCCTTTTATCAGTAAGAAAAAGATGAAAGCTAACACTGATTGGTGCATTAACGCAATGAGAGTTAAAACACCGACTCAGGAAACAAAGATCAGGTCGCTTTCGGGTGGTAACCAGCAAAAGGTTATTCTCGGTCGCTGGCTTTTGACAGACCCGACGGTGCTGTTGCTTGATGAACCGACACGAGGAATCGACGTCGGTGCGAAATATGAGATTTATCAGCTGATAATCGACCTTGCAGACAAGGGCAAGACGGTAATTATGGTATCGTCCGAAATGCCTGAGCTGCTCGGTGTATGCGACAGGATTTTGGTAATGTCGGGCGGACAGCTTGCCGGCGAAGTCGACGCAAAGAACACTTCTCAGGAAGAAATCATGGCGCTTGCGGCTAAATTTGCATAATATTAACTCGAAATCAATGCAATATATCATATAACGGAGGTATTCCCAATGTCAGAAAATGCTCTTAAAAAAAGAACTAACAGTTTATCTTACAAATGGGCTGAATTTAAAGCAAAAAGCGGTGCCGACAAGCGCAGAGCGATTGCGGACTTGCTTTTGAATAATGCAATGTACATAATAATCGTACTTGCAATTATCTTCATCGCAATCAGAGTTCCGGCATTCCTTTCAATGTCGTCAATCATCAACATAATTTCACTAACGGCAGCTAAGCTTCCGATTGCACTCGGAATCGGCGGCGCAATCGTTCTTACCGGTACCGATATTTCAGCCGGTCGATGCGTCGGTCTTACTGCTTGCGTTGCAGCTTCACTTTTGCAGATTACAAGCTATGCAAACAAAATGTTCCCGAATCTCCCGGTAATGCCTCTTTGGCTTGTTTTGCTGATAGTAATTGCAATCGGTGCGGCAATCGGTTTGGTAAACGGCTTCTTTGTTGCAAAATTTAAACTCCATCCGTTTATCGTTACACTTTCAACTCAGCTTATCGTTTTCGGTATCGTTCTTATGTATTTGATGAACGGCGGAAACAACGGTCAGACTCTTTCGGGACTTGATTCATCATATACACATTTCGTTCGCGGCACACTCTTCACGATCGGCGGCGTTGCAGTTCCGAAATATGTACTCTATGCGATAATTCTTACCGTTATCATGTGGGTAATTTGGAACAAGACAAAGTTCGGTAAAAATATGTTTGCTGTCGGTTCAAATGAAGAAGCGGCAAATGTCTCGGGTGTAAATGTATTCTGGACAATCGTTTTGGTATTCGTTCTTGCCGGTGTAATGTACGGTATCACAGGCTTCATCGAAGGTGCGCGTATTTCATCATGCTCAGCTAACACAGGTCTTAACTATGAATGCGACGCAATCGCAGCCTGCGTAATCGGCGGCGTATCGTTTGTCGGCGGTACAGGTAAAATCAGCGGTATCGTAATCGGCGTGCTTTTGCTCCAGATCATCTTTGTAGGTCTTAACTTCCTTTCGGTAGACGCTAACATGCTCTATGTTATCAAAGGCTTGATCATTCTTGCAGCTTGCGCTATTGATATGCGTAAATATTTGGCTCGCAAATAAGCAATACTATAATTTATCGGAGGTAATCAAATGGAAAAGGAGAAAGATGTTGTTTTGACAAATGAGAATCGGGATAATTCGGTTGACGCCGAACCCGCAATGCCTCAGCTTGAAACCACACGCAAACCCGGCGGACTTTATGCGAAAATAAATATGTCGGTCAAAACGGCGAACATTTTGGTTTTGTGCACAGTGGCGATTCTTGTAATTGTTACAGCATTCATTGTCATGAACAACGGCTTCACAGTTTCATTTGATACCGACGGCGGCTCGCACATAGACAGCGTGAGAGTAATGCATTCGGAGCTTGTACCCGAAGTGGATGATCCCGTAAAAGAGGGCTATACATTCAACGGCTGGTACACAGACAAGGACTGCACTAATGAATGGCATATTACGACCGATAAGGTCGAAGGCAGCATGACGCTCTATGCGGACTGGACGCAAAAATAATAACTCCTGAAAATTGAGTGATAAGCTAAAAGGCGTTTCGAGTATATTTGCTCGGGCGTCTTTTAGCTTATTATGAATTATATTAAGTATAATTTGTATAATTTGATTGATTTTAATTCGTGTTTGTGATATAATATTAGTCGAATTATATAGAAAATCGGGCATTGGAGGTCTTTTTTTGAGATATACTGTTTTAGTTGTGGACGACGAATTTAATCAGCGCAGAGCCTTGGTAGAAAAGGTTCGGTGGAATGAGGCGGGATTTGAGGTGATCGGTGAAGCCGAAAACGGCGTTGAGGCGCTGGATCTTGTCGAGCAGTTGGAGCCCGACCTAATCATGACCGACATTCGTATGCCGATGATAACAGGACTTGAGCTCGCCGCAAAGGTTCGTGAAATTCGTCCGTTTACCCAAATTGTCATTTTAAGCGGATATGACAGCTTTGAGTATGCACAAACGGCTATTAATTACAATATTATCCGATATTTGCTTAAACCGATTTCGTCTGAGGAGCTTTCAAACGAGCTTTTTGAAATCAAGCGACGAATGGATGAGCGAATGGAGGGACTTGTCAAAACATCGGACGGTGATTTGCGAGATGAAGTCCGCCGTCTCTCAATTTCCGAATTTTTGGTGCCGCTGATGCTCGGCAGCTCCGAAGACCAGCCCGACGACCGAGAACTCAGCAAAAGAGCCGCAGAG
>CAKRRH010000012.1 GCA_934394855.1 uncultured Eubacteriales bacterium | reverse complement strand
AAATCGTGTGGCGATGCATCAACCGCATTGAATACGCCAAGAAATACTGTCACAACTCGCCATCCGTAGAGGAAAGCGTACTGCAACGGGCTGTGATGGCGGCAATCATGGAAACCGCCAACCAAAATGCAGAGGTGCTGCGGACACTAAAGATGCATATCGGCATGGGCTTGGCGGGAGAAAAGAGCGAGGATAACAGCATCGACCTACAGATACGGATCGCCGAAATCGACGCAGAATTCAAAAAGATGCTCGACCGAGTATCCACCGACACCATCGAAACCTTTGATGAGGAAACCGCAACTCGGCTTATGAATGAAAAAAGCCGCTTGCAACAGCAGCTCGAAAGCATAGCCGACGCTGAACAGCGGCGAGAAAACGCAAAATCCAGACTCGATGACATCTACACGATACTCGACGGCATAAAGAACCGTCCGATGGAATACGATGACCAAATCGTCCGTCAACTGCTCGAATGCATAGTGGTAGACTCCAAAGAACAGATTACCGTAATATTCAAAGGCGGTCTTAAATCGGTGCAGCCGCTGACCGAATGACAGCGGCTCACCTCCGCCCCTAACCTTGAAAGCTCAAGATTTTTCGTAAGGGAACAAATACTACCCCCAAAAAGGCGAAAAAATCTATTTTATAGTCCTCCCACAAAAAGAAACGGCAATTTTTGAAAGAAGATTGCTGTTTCTTTTTGTTTTTTTCACTTTTATCTACTCGTTTTTCTCTATTATCTCACATTGCCGTTCCCAGAGAAAAGATAAAGGAGAAGAGATAAAAGAAAATGTAGCTTTGCGGAGCAAAGCATTGATTATAATAACAATTTATGGTATAATTAAATCTGAGGTGAGATTGATGAACAGCCCTTTACTTAATAAATCTCTTGACTTCGCAACTCAAATCGTATTGTTTTATGAGGAGTTTTATAAAGCAAAGAAAGACACAACAATAGCCAAACAATTACTTCGTTCTGCTACAAGTGTAGGTGCGAATATAAATGAAGCTGTATATGGTAACAGCAAGGCAGATTTTATTTCAAAATTACATATTGCACTTAAGGAAACCGGTGAAAGTATTTATTGGCTTACTCTTTTGAAGAGGACAAATTTAATAGAGTATAAATTTGATGAGTTACTTTTGCTTGCAGAAGAAATTAAAAGAATGCTGATTGCATCGCTTAATACCGCAAAGGGCAACACCTGATGAAAAGCATCTTATACATGTAACATGATCCCATGCTATCAAATCATGTTTTTCGACAACCGCAAAATTATTAGGGTTTTGATATATTTTTTGGGTGACGACGGAAAAATTCACCCTGAAACCGAACAATAAACAATCGAAAATCGGGCGGATCGTTTTTTCGGTCTGCCCGATTTTATCTTGATTGAAGTTTTAGGAAATATGTGATAAAATTGTGTTATGAGGAGTGATAACCCGAATGTACCGTGATTTAACAAAGGGAAGCATTTCAAAATCGCTGATACTTTTTGCTTTGCCAATGATAGCCGGAAACCTTTTGCAACAGCTATATAACATTGCCGACACGCTGATTGTCGGTCAGGTTTTGGGCAAAAATGCGCTCGCCGCTGTCGGAAGCGCATATACGCTAATGACATTTTTAACTTCAATCTTTCTCGGATTGTCAATGGGCGCAGGCGCGCTTTTTTCGATATATTTCGGCAAAAATGACCGCTCATCACTCAAAAAAGCGGTTTTTCATGCATTTGTTTTAATCTTTGCCGCAACGATCATAATCAACATTGCGGTCTTTGTCTTCATTGACCCGATACTTGCGTTTTTGAAAGTGCCGGTTGATGTTTACGCACAGATGAGAGAATATCTTATTATCATCTTCATCGGAATCATTGCGACATCTCTTTACAACTTTTTTGCCTGTATGTTAAGGGCGGTCGGAAATTCGCAAACGCCGCTAATATTCTTAGGAATATCCGCAGTTTTAAACATTGTCCTTGACCTTTGGTTCGTGTTGGGGCTGGGCTTCGGCATAGCGGGTGCGGCAAGCGCAACCGTGATTGCACAATATGTTTCGGGTGTTGGGCTTTTGATATATACGCTCACTCGGTGCAGGGAGTTTATCCCGCAAAAACAGGACATGAAGTTTAATCGAAAAATAATGCTCGAAATACTCGATTTATCATCGCTCACCTGCGCACAGCAATCGGCGATGAATTTCGGCATTTTGCTGATTCAGCGGCTCGTTGACAACTTTGGCGGAGTGATAATGGCGGCGTTTGCGGCGGCTGTCAAAATTGATACATTTGCCTATCTGCCTGTTCAGGATTTCGGAAATGCATTTTCGACATTTGCGGCGCAAAACTATGGTGCAGATAGTCCTGAACGGCTAAAAAAAGGATTCAGGCAAGCCACCGTTTTAACAACCGCCTTTTCATTCATAATCTCGGTTGCGGTGTTCATTTTCGCAAAACCGTTAATGGGAATATTCATCTCGCAAAATGAAGCGGCTGTAATCGAAGCAGGCGTTAATTATTTACGAATCGAAGGCGCATTTTACATCGGAATCGGCTGTCTGTTCCTGCTCTATGGTTTTTACCGTGCAATCAAGCGTCCCGGAATGTCTGTTGTGCTTACCGTAATATCGCTCGGCCTTCGAGTGGCGCTCGCATACATTCTTTCCCCGATAATCGGTGTGATCGGAATTTGGATCTCGATTCCGATCGGCTGGTTTGTCGCAGACGCAGTCGGATTTGGATTTTACTTTATTAAGAAAAAACGGCTGATCTATCGGCAAAAATGATATATAAAAAACGACTTGAATCATTATAAATTCAGGTCGTTATTTTTTGCTCTCATTTTGACGGCGATGAGCCATATTGCTTTTTGTACGCTCTGTAAAACACCGAATAATCGTTAAATCCGCAGCTTTCTGCCGCTTTTACAGGCGGAACGCCCGAGGCGATCATGTCTTTTGCGGTGACGATTCGCTTGACGGTAATATAATTCCACACGGTTGAGCCGGTCGATTTTTTGAATATTCGGCAAAGCTGCGGCTTGCTGATGAAAAATTCATCGCAAAGTAAGTCAAGCGTGATGTTTTCGGTAATATGCCGATTGATGTAACCGACGATTTTATGCGAAACCGAGTCGGAATAATCGTCATAATGCCCGTTGTGATATGCCGCCGACAGCTCGTTTAAGAGAGGCAGCAAATTTGCAAGCAGACCGACTCTGCGGTCAACGCACCGTGCCGTCATTGCCTCGATATATCTTTTGCAGTTCATGTTTTCAAACATTTCTTCACGGTACAAATTTCCGATTCCGCTCTCACGGTTAAAAAACGGCTGCAAAAGAACGCCGTTTGGGTCAATTTTCGAAAACAGATTCGGGTCAAAATGTATCGCAAATCGGGTATATTTTTTACTGCCGTCGATTTCGATATAATGCGCCTCGTTCGGCCGCATTATCAAAATGTCATTCGGTTTTAGCGGATAGCTGTTACCCTCAATTTTAAAACTCCCCTTGCCTTCCGAAAAATAATACAACTCGCACTTGTCATGTGTATGCATTGAAAAGCTTTTCGGGTCGGGAAAATCGGTGCTGCTGAAATGCGCCGAGATGTCGCTGTCGTCATATTTAAAATATTCGTTCATTTGCTCACCCTCTTAAAATGAGAATACCACAACATGATAATATTTGCAATATATATTGATAATTTAAACAATTTTATTGTGATTATTTTAGAAGTATAATGCTATTTAACAGGAGGTCGATTGCTTGAAAACTGACTATTTACTGAAAAACGAAAAGGCAAAAGAAATATATGATAAAATCAAGGATTTGCCGATCATCGATTATCACTGTCATTTATCCGCAAAAGAAATCTTTGAGGATCGGCAGTTTGAAAATATCGGTCAGATGTGGCTATCGGGCGACCATTACAAATGGCGGCTGATGAGGTGCGCAGGAATTGACGAAAAATATATCACGGGAGACGCATCATATATCGAAAAATTCATCCATTATGCGGTGGCGCTTGAGTTTGCAGCAGGAAATCCGCTCTATCACTGGTCGCACATGGAGCTTAGCAAATATTTTGACATTAATGCGCCTCTTAACCGTGAAACGGCACTGAAAATATATGACGACGCAAACCGATATATAAAGGAAAACAAGCTTTCTCCGAGAAAGCTGATCGAACGCTCAAGGGTTGAAGTCATCTGCACGACCGACGACATCACCGACGATCTTTATTATCATGAAAAGCTCGCAAACGACTCATCATTTAAAACAAGGGTTCTGCCGTCGTTTCGCACCGACAATCTGTTGCTTATCACAAAACCCGACTGGATTCATTATATCAAAAAGCTGGCGGTTGCATCAAAAATTGAGATAACCGACCTTAATTCGCTAAAAAATGCAATAACCAACCGACTGCAATATTTTATCCGCCACGGCTGCAAATTCACCGATGTCGGAATACCCTATTTCCCGAATAAAACAGCAACTGACGCCGATGCAGACACGACGCTAAAAGCGGCGCTCAAAGGCGAAGAAATAACCCATGATGATTACATGGGATTTTTGGGGAATATGTATCTCTTTTTAGCCGAGCTTTATTCAAAAAAAGGTCTTATAATGCAGTTGCACCTTGCGGTTAACAGAAACGCAAACACAGCGTTATATAACACACTCGGCGCAGACTGCGGAGTTGATTGCGTCGGTGAAAGCATTCGTGGTGATAATTTAATAAACCTGCTCGATAAAATCAATTCAAGGTGCGAAATGCCCAGGACGATAATCTACACGCTCAATCCGTCAAACGCCGAACAGCTGGCGTCGATTGCGGGCGCATTCAGAAATGTATCGCTCGGAGCCGCTTGGTGGTTTTGCGACCATGAACGAGGAATCAAACAGCAGCTTCAAATCATTGCGGAAAATTCATCGCTCGGTCTGTTTCCCGGAATGCTGACCGATTCAAGAAGCTTTTTGTCCTATGCCCGTCACGATTATTTCAGGCGAATTTTATCGACCATGCTCGGAGAATGGGCTCAAAACGGCGAATATGACGACAGATATGCGGTCACGCTTGCAGAAAAAATAAGCTACTACAACGCAAAGGAGATGCTCGGGAAATCATGAAAATGACATTTCGGTGGTATGGCGGCGACGACCCGATCTCGCTTAAAAAAATTGCGCAAATTCCGCAGATGAGCGGAATCGTTTCGGCGGTTTATGATGTTAAACCGGGCGGAGTTTGGGACGAGCACAGCATTGAGAAAATCAAAAACGAAGCAAATGAGCACGGACTTTCGTTTGAAGTTGTCGAAAGCGTTCCTGTTCATGAAGACATAAAGCTCGGACGGAATAATGCTCATGATTTAATTCAAAATTACTGCGAAAACATTCGCCGACTCTCAAAATTCGGCGTAAAATGCATTTGCTACAACTTCATGCCGGTGTTCGATTGGCTCAGAAGCGAATTGTGCCACATTCAGCCAGACGGTGCAAATGCACTCAAGTATGACCATGAAGCAATGCTGAAAATGGATCCGTTAAAGGGCGATTTATCACTTCCCGGTTGGGACGCAAGCTATTCCAAAGATGAGCTTGCGGGTCTTATCAACGAATATCGCGAAATTGGCGAAAATGGGCTTTGGAGCAATCTGGAAGCATTTTTAAAAGCGGTCATTCCCGTTGCAAAATCAGTAGGCGTCAACATGGCGATCCACCCCGACGATCCGCCGTGGGGAATGTTCGGACTTCCGAGAATTATCACAAACAAGGAAAATCTCTGCCGAATGATGAACATTGTTGACGAGCCGAACAACGGACTGACATTTTGCACAGGCTCACTTGGAGCTAATCCCGATAACGATCTTGTTGATATGGCGAAAACATTTTCAAAGCGAATTCATTTTGTTCATCTTCGCAACATCAAAATCACAGGTGAGCGGTGCTTTGAAGAAGTCGCACACCCGACAAAATGCGGCTCGCTTGATATGTATGCAATCGCAAAGGCACTGATCGAGAGCGGCTTTGACGGCTATGTACGCCCCGATCACGGACGAATGATTTGGGGAGAAAGCGGCAAATTCGGCTACGGATTATATGACCGAGCGCTCGGTGCCGCATATTTGACAGGGCTTTTTGAAGCCATTGAAAGGAACAATGAAAATGAATAAAACGATAGTAATTACGGGCGCAGGCGGCGTGCTTTGTTCATGCTTTGCCCGTGCTTTGGCAAAAGACGGACACCGTTTGGCACTGCTTGACATCAACGAATCGGCGGTGAGGGCGGTCGCAGATGATATTACAAAATCGGGCGGCAATGCAGTCGCTTATAAGTGCGATGTACTGAGCAAAAACAGCATTATTGCGGTACATGAGAAAATTTTTGCCGATTTCGGAAAATGCGACATTTTGATAAACGGTGCAGGCGGCAACAATCAAAAATGCACAACGGCGCATGAAGAATATGAAAAAGGCGACGAATCGACAAACGATTATCTCACATTTTTCAATATTGACGAAAGCGGATTTGATTTTGTGTTTGACCTGAATCTCAAAGGCGTGCTTTTGCCGAGCCAGGTTTTCATGAGCGATATGTTGGGTCGAAGCGGCTGTTCGGTTTTGAACATTTCCTCAATGAACGCATATCGGCCGCTCACCAAAATCCCCGCATATTCGGCGGCAAAAGCGGCGGTGAGCAATTTTACCGAATGGCTTGCGGTGCATTTTGCAAAGGAGAACATTCGTGTTAATGCAATCGCACCGGGATTTTTCGTAACAAACCAAAATCATGATTTGCTGTTTTACCCTGACGGTTCACCCACAAAACGCAGTGAAAAAATATTAAACGCTACCCCGATGGGACGGTTTGGCAAGGAAGAAGAGCTGCTCGGTGCGGTCAAGTGGCTGATCGACGAGCAAAATTCAGGCTTTGTAACAGGCGTCACAATTCCAATCGACGGCGGATTTTCGGCATATTCGGGGGTATGATTTATGAAGATATATGCTTTTGCGGACGAAGCGTCGCCTTTGCTCGATGAGCAGATTATCGCTTGCAAAAACAACGGAATTTTGGGAATTGAGATTAGAAATGTCGATAATGAAAATATATCCGACATTTCTTTTAAAAAAGCGGCTGAAATCAAGAAAAAACTTGACGACAGCGGCTTGATAACATGGTCGATCGGCTCGCCTATCGGAAAAATCGACATTGTGAACGACGATTTTTCAAAGCATATTGAAAAATTCAAAAACACTCTTGAAATCGCAAAAATCCTCGATTGTCACAACCTGCGTTTATTCTCGTTTTATATTCCGAAAAATGATGAACCGGAAAAATATAAAAACACGGTGATTGAACGGCTTAGTGCATTCTCAAAGCTTGCAAAGCCATATGATATTACGCTTTGCCACGAAAACGAAAAGGGCATTTTCGGCGACACACCCGAAAGATGCCTTGAAATCCACAAAGCGCTCCCCAATATTCGCTGCATTTTCGACCCGGCTAATTTTGTTCAATGCGGTGTTGACACCAAAAAAGCATGGGAAATACTGAAGAATCATGTTCATTATCTGCACATCAAGGACGCGCTCTCAAACGGCAGCGTTGTTCCTGCCGGAAAAGGCATCGGAAATCTTGAATATATCCTTGATGATTTTGTAAAATCGGGCGGCGACTGCGTTACGCTTGAGCCTCATTTAACGATATTCGACGGACTCAACAACCTCGAAAAATCGGGCATGACAAGCAAAGTCGGCGAAGAATATTGCTATTCGTCAAACATTGAGGCATTTAAAGCGGCGGCAGACGCACTGAAAAAATTATTGTAAAGGTGTGATTTTATGCAGATCGGCGCACAGTTATATACTGTCAGAGATTTTTGCAAAGATTTAGACGGCGTTTCGGAAACGCTCAAAAAAATTGCCGACATCGGTTATAAAAACATTCAATATTCGGGTTGCTGTGACTGCGATCCCGATTGGCTCAAAAGTGAGCTTGACAAAAACGGACTGAAATGCGTGCTGACTCACACATCACCCGACAGACTGAAAAAAGACACCGAAAAGGTCGTCAAGGCTCATGATCTTATCGGCTGTGATTATGTCGGACTCGGTTGGTTTGAGTTTGACAAAACACATAAAAGTGACGATTTTTACAATGAATATAAACCGATTGTCGAAAAACTTTGCAAATCGGGCAAATATTTCATGTGTCACAATCATGACGGCGAATTTCAAAAAGAGGACGGAAAATTGATTTTGCAAACGCTTGCAGACCGCTTTTCTCCGACCGAAATGGGCTTCACACTCGATACATATTGGATTCAGGCAGGCGGTGGAGACCCGTCATTTTGGATTGAAACACTCAAAGAGCGTGTTCCGTGCATTCATCTGAAGGATTATGCCTATGGCGGAAAAATGGCGGTTATCGGAGAGGGCAATCTCAATTTTGACCGCATTTTCCAATCAGCGGAGAAATCCGGCACGAAATATATGCTTGTTGAGCAGGACGACTGCTATGGGGAAAACCCGTTTGAATGTTTGAAACGCAGCTACAATCACCTTCACTCACTCGGATTTGAATAAGGAGAAATATAACTATGGATAAAATTCGGCTTGGCATCATCGGCATCGGCAACATGGGCTCATCACACGCAAAGAATATTGTAAGCGGAAAATGCCCCGACTTTGAGCTTTGCGCTGTCGCCGACATCAACCCCGAACGGCTCGATTGGGCAAAAAATTCGCTAAATGCTAACATTGCCTGCTTTGATAATGCGGAAGACATGATCAAGTCGGGGTTGATTGACGCTTGCATGATCTGCGTTCCGCATTACGATCACCCGAAATATGCGATCATGTGCATGAAAAACGAACTTCATGTAATGGTCGAAAAGCCTGCGGGCGTTTATACAAAGCAGGTTCATGAGATGAATGAGGCGGCAAAAAAGCACCCCGAGATTGTTTTCGGAATGATGTTCAATCAGCGGACAAATTGCATATATCGTAAGATGAGAGAGCTTGTTGTCAGTGGAGAATACGGTCAAATTCGCCGAACAAACTGGCTTATCACAAATTGGTACCGTCCGCAGTGCTATTATGATTCGGGGTCGTGGAGATCAACATGGAGCGGCGAAGGCGGCGGCGTTTTGCTGAATCAGTGCCCCCATCAGCTTGATCTTTGGCAATGGATCTGCGGAATGCCCAAAAAGGTTCAGGCACATCTTCACTACGGGCAATGGCACGACATTGAGGTGGAGGACGATGTTACGGCATATGTTGAGTATGAAAACGGCGCAACGGGCGTGTTCATCACCTCAACGGGCGACGCTCACGGCACTAACCGCTTTGAGATTCAGCTTGACCGTGCAAAGCTCGTTGCAGAAAACGATGAGCTCTATATGCTTGAATATGAAATGAGCGAACAGGAATTTTCAAAAACAAACCGTGAGCCTTTCGCAACAGTCCCGGCGCATGAAGTTAAAATCGACACCGACGGGCAAAATCCGCAGCATATCGGAGTCATAAATGCATGGGGCGGTGCGATTTTGCGAAATGAACCGCTTGTTGCAAACGGCTGCGAGGGCATTTTCGGGCTTACGCTTTCAAACGCAATGCACCTGTCGTCATGGCTTAACAAAGAAATCAAATTGCCGTTTGACGAAGATTTATATTATGACGAGCTTAAAAAGCGAATTGCCGCGTCACGCAGAAAAACGAATGTTAAGTCGGTTGTCGCAGACACCGAAAATTCATATAGCGGAATATGAGTCGAGCCATGAGATATTTCATTTTAGGAACAGACTGGTGGACAGACTGCGACGATGCGGTTGCAATCAGAATTTTGTGCCGAGCACATCGACAAAGATCAATCAAGCTGCTCGGAATCGGGATAAATACCTGCATGAACGACTCAGTCGCTTCACTTGAGGGATTTTTAAACACCGAGAATGTTTATGACATTCCCATCGGAATCGACAAAACAGCGACCGATTACGGCGGTCATCCGCCCTATCAAAAAAACCTTACAAAATATTGCAAAAAATATCATTCAAATAATGATGCCGAGGACGCAATCAGTCTTTACAGGAGAATACTTGCAAAAAGTGACGAGCCTGTCGAACTGATTGAAATCGGCTATTTGCAGGTTCTGGCAGGTCTTATGAAAAGCAAATCCGACGATATTTCGCCTCTTTGCGGCAACGAACTCATAAAGAAAAATGTCAGCAAGATTTGGATAATGGCAGGAAAATGGGACGAGGAGCTCGGCAAAGAAAATAATTTTGCAAGGGCTGCGCTTAGTGCGTCATCCGGTGAATATATTTGCAAAAACTGCCCTGTTCCGATCACATTTTTAGGATATGAGGTTGGCGAATCGGTCATTTCCGGCGGAGATTTGAATGAAAACGATCCGCTTTATCGGGTTTTGTGCGACCATAATTCCAAAAACGGTCGTTCGTCATGGGACCCGATGCTTGTCACAATGGCGATCATCGGTGATGAAAGCCAAGCGGGATATGACACTGTCAGCGGAACGGCAAGCGTATCAAAAACGACAGGCGAAAACAGCTTTGTTAAAGACGAATTCGGCAATCATAAATATGTTGTCAAAAAACATGATGATGAGTTTTACGAAAATCAAATCAACCGTTTGATTATGTAGCTTGAGGAAAAGGTAAGTGATTGATTATGAACGAAATAAAGGTCGGAATAATCGGAGTCGGAAACATCGGGTCAAAGCACCTTGAGTGCATTCAATCAGGCAAGGTTTCCGGCATGAGAGCGGCGGCAATTTGCGATATTGAACAAAACCGACTTGCCGATCTGCATAAAAAATATCCCGAGCTTGATATTTATATTCGCTATGAGGATATGTTAAGCCGCGCCGACATTGACGCTGTAATAATCTCGGTGCCGCACCCGCTTCATGCAAAAATCGCAACGGACGCGCTCAAAAGCAACAAGCACACACTTCTTGAAAAGCCGATGGACATTAAAATATCAGCCGCCTCATTTCTTTGCAGAGAAGCCGAAAAAAGCGATCGGATTTTTGGAATCATGCTCAATCAACGAACAAACAGGCTTTTTCAAAAGGCTCGTGAGATTGTAAAAAACGGTGAGCTTGGAACGCTCAAACGCTCGATATTTTTGATTACCAACTGGTACAGAACTCAAAGCTATTATGATTCGGGGTCATGGCGAGCGACATGGAGCGGCGAAGGCGGCGGCGTTTTGATGAATCAGGCGCCGCATAATCTCGATTTATGGCAATGGATTTGCGGAATGCCGAAAACGATCACCGCATTTTGCAATGTTGCGAAATATCATGACATTGAGGTTGAGGACGAGGCAACGATTTATGCCGAATATGAAAACGGCGCAACGGGTGTGTTCATCACATCGACAGGTGAAACACCCGGCACTAACCGCTTTGAAATATGCGGCACGCTCGGCAAAATCGTGATTGAAAACGGTGTGTTAAAGCATTGGCGGCTTTTTGAAGATGAGCGAATAATTTGCAAAACCGCAAAAGAAGGTTTCGTTGCGCCGAAGTTTGAATATTCCGAATATAAAAATGATGAAGAATCCGCTCACCGAGGCATTTTGCAAAACTTTACAAATGCGGTTTTATTCGGCGAAGAATTGATTGCGCCGGGTGCTGACGGCATAAACGAGCTGACCATCTCAAATGCGGCATATTTATCGGAGTGGAGCGGCAACAAAAAAATCACGTTGCCGTTTGACAGTGATGAATATGACCTGAAATTGGCGCAAAAAGCGGCGAATTCGACATACAAAAAGAGCGTTCAACCGACAGCCGCAGACGACAAAAGCTGTGAAAAGCGTTGGAAAATAAATTGGTAAAACGAATTTACGGAGCGGGGACATGAGAGTATTTATTGATGAAATCAAGGCAAGCATTTACGAAACGCCAAAGGCAAATATAGTAATTTTTGAGTCAAGCAAGGCGCAGGTCAAAATCAGAATTGAGGGCGAAAAAGTATCGGCGATAAGACCGCTGAGGCTGAACATTTCACCGAAAAACGAATTTTCGGCGAATGTTCCGGAAAAGCTGTCGGTTGAATTTGAAAACGAAAAACCGCTGTTCATATTTTTATATCACCCCGAAAAAGTGAATCCCGACAATTACACCTATTACTTCAAAAAAGGCGTTCATAACACTCACGACATAACTCTTCATGGCGGCGAAACCATTTATGTTGAATGCGGGGCGGTTTTAAAGGCGCATATTGACGCCGAAAATGCCGAAAACATCAAGATTTCGGGTCACGGAATAATCGACACCTCTGAAATCGGCGCAAAAAAGCACCGAATGATCAAGTTCACTCGGTGCAAAAATGTTGAATTGTCGGAGGTGACCTTGCTCGGTGCGATTGATTGGTGCATTGTTTTCATCAACTGCAAATTCGCAAAAGCCGATATGCTGAACATTGTTACATGGGAGGTAAACGGCGACGGTGTTGATGTTGTGGGAAGCAAAAACATTGAGATCACAAAATGCTTTTTCTACACGGCGGACGACTGCGTTGCAATCAAAGCAACGGCATATGATGACATTTGCGGTTGTAATAATGTGCATGATGTTAGGGTGAACGGCTGTGTTCTTTGGAATCAGCGACCCGGAAATGCACTCGAAATCGGCTTTGAAACGAGGTGCGAGGACATCAGCGACATTATTTTTTCCGACTGCGATGTTTTGCACTGCGAATATGAGGGTTATCAGTCCGGCGGTGTTTTCACGATTCATAACGGCGACCGTGCAATAATTCATGACATAATTTACAAAGATATTCGTGTTGAGGACGCGTCTCAAAAGCTGTTTGATTTTAAAATATTCAAAACGAAATATTCGGTCGATGAAACACGAGGATTCATTCATAACATAACCGCAGAAAACATCAGTGTATTGTGCGACGAACTGCCGCCGTCGATCATCAGAAGTTTTGATAACGAACATGGTATTAAAAATATTGAAATCAAAAAACTGACTCATTTGGGACGAAAGATAGATTCGATGTTAAAGGGCCATTTCATTGTCGAATCGGGCAGTTCTGTCAAATTTAAGTAAAATCCGAAAATGTTATCCGCCCATAATTGAAAATCGGTTTAATAGGTGCTACAATATTCTTGAGGTAGAGAAATTATGTTTAAACGGATGTTCAAAGGAAGAGAAAATATGTGGTTAATTTTTGCCGTTTTATCATCGGTTTTTGCGGCGATGACATCAATTTTGGCTAAAGTGGGAATTGAAGGAGTCAATTCAAATTTGGCTACCGCAATTCGCACATTTGTCGTTTTGGCAATGTCTTGGGTAATGGTATTCATCACAAACACACAAGGCGGACTGACATCAATATCATCAAAAAGCTGGCTGTTTTTGGTGCTGTCTGGTCTTGCAACCGGAGCGTCATGGCTCTGCTATTACAAAGCATTGCAAATGGGGGAAGCGTCAAAGGTCGTGCCGATCGATAAGCTGAGCATTGTTATAACAATGATTTTGGCGGCTGTCTTTTTGCATGAACAGTTCACCCCTAAATCAATTATCGGATGTGTTTTGATTGCGGCAGGAACGCTGTTAATGGTAATGTAAATGAACATGAAAAACCGTGGTTTGCGTTTTTTGCGAACCACGGTTTTTGTTGCGTTATGATTTGTCTTATTTTTTCTGATAAACTCTGACATAATCTATCTGATAAGTAAGCGGAAACATTGAGTCGTCCACACGGTCAATGCCTGACGGAGTCAGTGCCAAATTAAGCAAAATGAAGTTGTTTTGGTGTATTTCGGACATAACCTCATCGGTGATGTCAAAGCTGCCAATGGTTTTATCATCAAAATAAAACCTCATCTGCTTTTCGTCCCAATCAACGCCGTATGTATGCCAATCAAGACCCAAAGCCTCACCGTCATTATAATATTTGATTATGTCGCCGAGCACCTTTGCCGAATTGTTATATTTATCTTCTTTTGTTTCGTCGCTCCAATGAACGTTCGACTCATATTCGGTCATGTCCGTACCATAGCTCTCCATTATGTCGGTTTCAGAGCTTTCGGGCCACTCACCGTTTTCGCCCATCATCCAAAAAGCGGGCCATGAGGACGGATTGTAATTTGACGGTAGCTTTGCCCTCATCTCAATCGCACCGTATTTGAAGTTCTTTTTGCCTTTTGTGTTGACCGAACCGCTTGTATATTTTGAGGTAACTCCGTCGTCAGCCGTGAAATCTTCTCTTAAACAGATCAGGTTCAAAGCGCCGTCTTTAACCGCGACATTTTTCTCGCTATCGGTGTAATATTGCGGCTCATTGTTTCTGATGTAGCCGATTTCATAGCCCCAAACCGAAGTGTCAAGCTTATCTCCGTCAAATTCATCGTGCCACACAAGCTCATAATCGTCATTATGCAAATAATCATTGTCGCCGAGATTATCGGGACAGCTGAGCTTTGATTTATCCACAGCATTATTGCCGCATGACGATAAACAAAGCATGACACTAAAAACAAGCATTGCGCTGATTGCTTTAATAATGTGTTTTTTCATAATAATCACCAAATATCCTTATTTTCCAACGCAGAAGTTTTCAAACACCTGCGCAATTACCGTATCGCTGACTTTCTTGCCCGAAAGCCTCAGCAACGCATCGATAGCCGAATCGATTGACACCGTCACAGCGTCGATCGTCAATCCGCCGTTCAGCGCATATAATGCGTCGTCAAGCGCTTCCTTTGCCTTAATTGCCATGTTAAGCTGGCGCTCGTTTGCAAGATATATTGAGTCGCCGTCGATTTTGCATTTTCCGACGATTTCGACAATCGCCTCTTTGAGTTCATCTATTCCGATGTGTTCCTTTGCGGAAATCGGCACGACCTTGCCGTATTTTTGCAAAATCGGCAAAATTCCGTCTTTTCCGATGTCGGTTTTATTCATGATTATGATATGCGGCTTTGACTTTATGCTGTCAAGAATATCAAAATCATCAACGCTGAGCGCTGTGTCTGCCGAAAAAACGGCAAGAATCAGCTGGCTTGAGTTAATTCTGTTTCGTGCTTTATCAATTCCGATCGACTCGACCTCATCATCGCTTTGATGAATTCCGGCGGTGTCGGAAAGATGAAGCGTGAGTCCGTCAAGATCGACCGTTTCTTCGACAATGTCACGGGTCGTACCCGCAATCGATGTAACGATCGAGCGGTCGGTTTTGGTAAGCAGATTCATCAAAGTTGATTTTCCGACATTCGGTCTGCCGACGATCGAGCAATCGATTCCGTGGCGAATTCGTTTGCCAGTGTCAAAATCATCGATCAGCCGGCAAAGCTCGGTTTTCACTCCATTAAGCCCGTCAGTCAGCGCCGAATAGTCATATTCCTGTTCGCCCTCTTCGGGAAAATCGATAAATTGCACGGCGGACGCGTCAAGATAGCTCAATCTTTCACAAAGCTCGTTGATTTTTTTATAAACCGCTCCGTTTTTGATGTTTACCGCACAGTTGAGCGCATCATTATTTTCAGCGGATATGATGTCCATGACCGCTTCCGCCTGGGTCAGCGACATTTTGCCGTTAAGCAGCGCCCGTTTGGTAAATTCGCCGCCGCCCGCCTGCTCGGCACCGTTTTTAATGATTGCCCTAAGCGCCCGTCTGAGCACCGTTTCGCCGCCGTGAAGCGACAGTTCGACCGTGTTCTCGCCCGTATATGAATGGGGCGCCAAAAACACGGTCAGCACGCCGTCGTCAAACTCACCGTCGTCATCAAAAACATGACCGTATGCGGCGGTGTAGCCTTTCATATTCTCGATTTTTTTCGTTTTGTCGACAGGGCGAAACACACATTTTGCAACATTTATTGCGTCGTCGCCCGAAATTCTGATGATTCCGATTGCGGACGCTTTTAAGCTTGTGCATATTGCCGCTATTGTTTTTGACATTTATTAAACAGCCTTGCGGCTCTCCTTTTTCAGATTAAAACTTGTCGGTTGCAAGCTTCGGAAGATAAGCGCCGTATTCAATCAATTTTTTACGCAGTTTTTGAGTGTCAACTGTATGTATATTGATTTTGCTCTCATCGCACGCAAACGCTGCCGCCATTCCTGCGGCTTCGCCCTCGCAAAGACAGCACGGCATGATTCTGAGCGAGCCTTGAGTGATTCTGTCGCTTGAAACCGTTCTTCCCGCAACAAGCAGATTATCAAACGCTTTCGGGCAAAGAATTCTGTATGGAACGCCGTGAGATTCGCCCTTGTGATAATGCTCAAAACGGTCGTCCGCATTTTTCATATCCTCGGCTGCTTCTTTTTTTGACTGATGAATGTCGATGAAATAATTATTTCTGCAAATTTCGTCCTCAAACGAGCGTCTTGCAATAAAATCATCAAGCGTAAATTCATAGTCGCCGATGATTCTGCGTGACTCTCTTGCTCCGATCGTCGGCGCAGTTTCAACAAGATATGCTTCACGGAAGGTTTCGGGCATATATTTTTTCAGACCCGCAAAAAGATCCTGCACCAGCCGTCTGCCTTTGATGATTCCGTCTGTCACGCTCTTCGGGTCGGTGTTGTCGACATCCCAAACATGACCTGCGTTGAAGCCCATTGTGTGCGGTCCGATGAATCCGCAGCAAAAATGAGAATCATGAACATCAAACTCAGGATCTGCAATTATTTTATGAATTGCACTGGTCGGATTTCCTCCGTAAAGATTGCCCTCTTTTTCATATGCCTTTTCGTCGATTCCCGCAATCACAAAGCAAAGCGTTGCCGGCTGAACCGAGCCTTCGTCGTCGCCGAAATGATATTTTCCGCCTGCAAAAGCATATACATCTGCGTCTCCCGAGCAATCAACATATACCTTTGCTTTATATGCGGTAAGACCGCTTTTGTTTGCAATGATGAGTTTATCAATGTTGCGGTCGTCGCTCATTTCGACTCCGCAGCAAAACGAATGGAACAAAATATCCGCGCCCGACTCCAAAACTCTGCGGTCATAGACCGTTTTGAGGTGCTCATAGTCGATCGACACCCAGTCATATTGTTCTTTCGGCACAACGCTCATCTGATTTTTATTTTCCAAAAACACCGCTTTTGAGATTCCACCGTAGATTATGCGTTCACCGTCGGTATATGGCGTCCAGGCGCTGACAAGCCCCTTTGTCGCCATTCCGCCGAGCATTCCCGACGCTTCAAAAAGCAAAGTTTTTCTGCCCTCTCTTGCGGACGAAATTGCCGCGGCACAGCCTGCCGGACCGCCGCCGATTACGATTACATCATAATCCTCGTTAAGCTCGATTTCTCGATTTTTGAGTTCATATTTCATAATTCATCACCGTTTTCCTGTTTAAAAATATGTAATTAAAAATTTATTCAAAATAATAATCCGTGTCCCATGCCGGAACATATGGACAATGGCGCAGATTAAGCCGATAATCAGGATTTAGCGACATCACCGTTTTCGGTATTTGCAAAATGTCGTTAAAGCGGTGATATGCCGCAATTTTCATTTTCGGACGATGTTTCGCAATCGTTTTTTCGGCGCCGAGAATTGCGTTTTCCTCTTCACCCTCGACATCCATTTTAATGTAGCTTACTCTGTTTCCGTTTAATATGCTGTCAACCGACTCGGTTTTGACAATGACGCTTTTGTTGCCGTCCGAAATCGTTGAATTTCGCCCTGCATTCATTGCAAACGGCTTTTCTCCATGTTCCCTGCTGATTGCAACATTCAATGCTGATATGTTATCATAATTGCTTATGTTTTGCAACAGTTTGTTGTAATTTTTCCTATCCGGCTCAACGGCATATATTTTATCATATTTGCCGCCGACTTTTTCAATAAAATCCGCTACCGTGTCGCCCTTATATGCACCGAGATCCATGAAACATTCATCATCTGACAGCTCAAACGGCGCAGTCTTGTTTTCGCATTCAAACAAACAGCGAACATCGCCCGTGATTTTGTAGCTGATTATGTTTATAAATGTGGATTTTGAAATGTCGTCATAAAGCAAATCATAAATCTTTTCGATTTCGTCTATATTATCAAGCGCATATTGCTTTGTGAAAAGTCCGCCGCCGACAACCGCAACATCGGGTGCATATACACGGGCAGTTTTCATGATTTTTTTGATGTTAGAAAGCACATCGTCACGCTGGGTTCCAAAGCACACAAGCACGATCATGTCGCCGAACTCGGAAAGCAGTTCGTCATATCGTTTTACGGTGAAGCCATGAAACTGCTGATAACGAACAAAATCATCGCTTGCAAAAATGCCCGATATTTTAATGTTTCGCCGATTTAATTCATCGATTATCTTGTCAGCGCCGTTGCCCATTCCGTAAAGCACGATCGGCTTATCGATGTTTTCGAGCATTTCCCAAAAGTCGGAAAGCTCATTTATTTTATCCGCAATGTTCATATTATCTCGTACTCGAAATTTTCAAAATGAAGCCGTGTTCCGATATCCGTGCCTTCCGGCAAGAGGGCCAGCGCAATGAACAATTCGTTTTGCCTGTCATCAAGAAGCGTTGCATATTCGCCCGATATTTCTTTTACAACATAATCCTTTGGTTCCATTTTAATCTCCGTTTTTACAAAAATATAGATAAATATATTATACAATCATAATATCGTCAATTCAAGCATAAAAAACAAAACAACCGACTGCATTTTAAAAAATGCAATCGGTCATTCTGTTTAACAATGTCCGAATAATCCGAACATCATCAAGGGGAAATAATATGAAAAAAGTTTTATGAAATTGGCTTTAATAATATGCGTTTTTTCTTTTCCGTGATTATAATATATCAAACGAAACTTAAATGAACCTTAAATTTCATTTATCTTTTTTCGAATCCGCCGTTATTGTCGGGCGGTGTGCCCATGTTTCCGCCCATGTTGCCACCCATGTTTCCGCCGGGCGCGTTTGCGTTTTGCGCATTTCCCGCACTTGTCACGGTCGATGAGAGCGTGAAGGTCAAAAGCTGTGTACCGCCGGACATCTTCGGTGATGAATAGAGTCCGTCTTTGCTCTCACCGCTCACCGTGCCGCCCGAATATACGGTGTAGCTTTCGCCGGATTTAAGCAATGCGGTCGAGATGAATATTGATGAAAACTGCTTTGTCGGTGCAAATGACAATATGACATTATTATTTGAATCGACAACCGAGATCACGGTGTTCGCCGACTGAGATGTGAAATTTGCCAAAACGCAGCCCTGTGTTGAAGAATCGGACGCATTTTGCACCATTCCGCTTGAGCCTGCCGCAATCACCATTCCGCCCGTGACGGTCATTTTGCCGTTATAGTCAAGCGCTCCGTTGCCGTTGTCTGTCGGTCCGTTGACAATCACCGTGCCGCCCGATATATCAATGTTTCCGTTGGAATCAAGCCCGTCGCCCGACGCGTCAACATATAAATATCCACCTTTTACGCTGAGTGTTCCCGCAGTTACTGCGTCCATTCCGCCGCCTTGATTCGTTATTTCCTTGCCCGAAGACACATTCACACCGTCATCGCTCGCAGTTACATGAATTTCACCGCCGCTGATGATAATATCGTTGCTTTCAATGCCCTCATAGCTTGTCTTGATGTCGATTTTGCCGCCCGAAAGCGTGATTTTGCTGTCGGCGTGTATTCCGTCGTCGCCGCTTGAAAGCGTGAGAGTGCCGTTTGATATTTCAACGGCTCCGTTTGAATGAACCGTGTCGTCGGACGAGTTTACGGTAAATGTGCCGCCCGAAATCACAACCGATTCGCCGCCCTTCAGTCCTTTTGCGCCTGTCTCGTCGGTCGATGTGCTTTCGTTAAATCCAAATCCGCTGCGCTTTGATTTTGTTTTGTTGTCGCTGCCGCCGTTTGTCGTGATGTTATATTCGCCGCCCGATATATTCAGTTTAGTATGAGCTTTGATTCCGTCGGCGGTTGCATTAACGGTGATTTTACTGTTTTCGATCGTGACATAGCCGAGGTTAGAGTCGGTGGAATTATTTGAAACAATTCCGTCACCCTTTGCGGTCAAAGACAATGTTGCATTTTTTATCGTCACGCTGTCCTTACCCTTAACTGCGTCATTTGCCGAATCAACGGTTATATTTGCGGAATCGATTATCAAATTATCCTTTGACTGAATTCCGTTTTTATATTTTGAGGTGATTTTCAGCGAACCCGTACCGTTTATGCATAAATCGGATTTTGAGAATAATGCTGCTGACGGCTCTTCGTCCTCTTTTGACGAATATTCATCGGTGAAAACATAGCTTTCTCCGGAAGTGAGTGTATTTTCCGTGCCGTCCTTGAGCGTTATTATCGTCTGCTTTGATTTATATACATTTATCGCCGCCTGATCATCACAGTTAATTGCGGCACCGTCGAGAATAATGTTTACGACCTGATTTTCGGCATCGACAACGATTCTGCCGTTTTTCAAGCTGCCGCTTATCGTATATGTTCCGCCGTCCGTAATGATTGCGGTGCTGTCTTTGACCGAAACGCCGCTGCCGCTTGACTGTATTTTGCTGCCGTTTAGCGTAATTGTCGCCGAATTATCGCTCGTCACGCTTTTTACGCTTGCCGTTTCGGTTTTAGCGGTCGAATCACTGCTGCCGCTGCTTTTAGGAATGAATATCACTGCAAAAACTACTGCGGCAACCAACACCACAGCGAATATTATATATATCATTTGCCGTGATTTGAATGTTTCTTTCAGCTTTAACATAATTATCAGCTCCAAAAAAATATTATACCGAATTTTCTTCGGGTTAGTTTCATTTGGCAAGGATTTTCACCTTGCCGATTTACAAAAAAGGGGTTTAACAATGAAAACTTTTTCTTGCTATGTGCTCATTGTAAAATCGGTAACTTAAATTTACTTAAACATGATAAATATTTTTAAAAAAATGCAAAACGAAAGACGGCAGGTTTCGCAACCTGCCGTCTTTCCCCATATAATATTCAGGAGAAGAAGCTGTTTTTAGCCCCCAATTATCCCCCTGTTGGCAAAAACAGAATCTTAGCAAAAATTAAAGCGCTGTCTGTGTGTCGTTAGGATCGCCGTTTCTTGCAAGATCATATTCCTCAGACCAGTCAAGACCGCGATATTTTTCACCTCTCGGGTCGGTGTCGATCCAATGAGTGAGCATATCGAGCATTTCCTCTGTCCAAGTGTTACGGTCGATCTGCGCTGTTGTAAACTTGTTTTGTGCAATCATTTCAAAGCCGAAATCATCTTTAACATGGGTCTTTTCGGCGCCGTCTACAACCTCGGCAACAAGATGAGCCGGAATGAACAAAACACCGCCGCCTGCACCGAAAACAATGTCGCCCGGCAAAACTACCGCATTGCCGATTCTTGTGACGGTGTTAAAGCCGGTCATGATGAAATCACGAATCGGAGTCGGGTCGATTCCGCGGTAATATACCTGAATGCCCTCGACGCCCTTCATCTGCTCAACATCACGAATGCCGCCCCAAATTACGCCGCCGCCTGTTTTGGTTTTGGTTTTGATTGCGGTTGTAAGGTTTCCGCCGAGAAATGTGCCTTTGTAGATCTTATCATACATATCGGCAACAACGACATCACCCTCAACGAGTGAATCGATTACCCATTGGTTGTAGTTTCCGTGTCTGCCCTCTTCTTCGCCCTTCTTGAACATTGTTTCATGAAGGTCGGGACGAGTCGGAACAAAGTTGCAGGTTACCGCACGGCCGACGAGCTTTCTTCCGTCGTCGTGGAGAGTATGTAATCTGCCCTCAAACTGGCTTTCATAGCCCTTAACAAAAATCGGTTTCCAAACCTCTTCAAGAGTCATCTTTTTGAGCTTTTCCAGATATTTGTCCTCAACATAAGGTCTGCCGTCATCCATACGCTTGCCTGTCCATTGCGGAGTCAAGGCAATGATTTCCGCTCTATCGTTAAAATGCATTTAAACGATCCTCCGATTATATATCAAAAATATATTCTTTATATTACACTGATTATAGTACCGAATGTCGGTTGTTTCAACAACTATATCAACATCTTTGCAAAATATATTACGATTTGCAATTTTTTTCATGATTTGCAAAAGGCAGTTTTTGCCGTGTTTATATACTATATTAAAAAAATTGTAAACACCGCCGATATTGCTTGTAAAAATCAAATGTTTGTAGTATAATGTTTTTTGTATAAGTATGTTTATTTTTTAGTGAGGTAATTGGCTGATGACAACCGATTTCGGAATAGATTTAGGCTCTCAGCGCACCGTTATATGCGCAGGAAAAAGCATTGTGCTCGACGAGTACACCGCAATTTCATATTATAAAAAATCGGGCGAATTGATTGCGGCGGGCGACGACGCATATAAAATGATCGGTCGCACTCCCGACACGATCACGGCAACCTGCCCTGTTGTGAACGGCGTTATCGCCGAATATGATTATGCCGAGGCGATGCTTTCGGCGTTTTTGCAGCAGGTCGCAAACAACAAGCTTTTAAAGGCAAGGGTCATGGTCGCAGTGCCCGCAAACATAACCGAAATGCAAAAACGAGCGCTATATAACGCTTGCTCGGCGTCGGGTGTTCGTGATGTATGTCTGCTTGAAAGCCCGGTTGCGGCGGCAATCGGTTTGGGTCTTGACTTCACAACTCCGACAGGCTCGATTATCGTTGACATCGGTTCGGGTACTACCGACATTGCGACGCTCGTGATGGGCAAAATCGAAAAATATTATTCAACACCGATAGCAGGCGAAAGCTTTAATGCGGCAATCGAGCGATATATCAAATATGAGCATAATGTAGTAATCGGTCCGCACACAACGGAGCTTATGAAAAAACAGCTCGGCTGTGTAATTCCGAGACCCGTCGAATTGACGCTCACGGCAAAGGGACAACATCAATTTACCGGAATGCCGAAAACTTTTGAGATAAATACAAGCGAAATGGTAACCGCAATGTATGACACGGCGATGTCGATCTGCCGCTCGATTCAAGAAGTGCTTGAAGAAGCGCAGCCAGAAATCGTCGGTGATGTCAAGCGTGACGGAATCACGCTGATCGGCTGCGGTTCGTTGCTCTATGGCTTGCCGAAATTCATCTCCGACTACATCGGCGTAAAGGTAAACACGGTGAGCAATCCGAAAACCTGCGTTGCGCTCGGCACATCGCTTGCGATCAAGAATTTCAACAAATTAAAAGAAGGCGGCTATCGCTTCAAGTCGCTTGACGATTTGAATGTTCAATAAAATAACAAGCCGAATTTTATAAAATACATTTTCAAAAAGGAGGATTCATCATGCGAATGAAAAAGCACATCAAAAGATTGGTTTGCGTTTTGCTTACATTATGCTGCTTGTCGCTGTCCTCCTGTTCAGGCGTGTTTTCCGACCCGAAATCATTGATGTCGCCGCCAAAGTCGGGCGGTGAGCTTGCGGGAATCGAGGATACGCTGAACAAAGCCGTCGGCAGTTTGTTTTCGTTTGTATATCCGCTCACCGGCAACTACCGTTCGTCATGCACAATGCACGACATAACGGGAGACGGAAACGACGAGGCAATCGTATTCTATAAATTAACCGACAGCGGCGAAATCCACATGAATTATCTTTACCGAAGGGATTCGGTCTGGACAAGCGTTTTCGACATGAAGCTGAACTGCGTTAGCATTGACCGAATCGAGTTTGCCGACCTTTGCGGCGACTCAAACCCCGAGGTGCTGATCGGTTGCAGTTTATATAACGACAGCGAGAAAACTCTTTACATATACAGCGTAAAGGACAATGTTTTTTCGCAAATATCGCAGGAAATCTACACCGATTTTTCGGTATGTGACATTGTAAACAAATCAAAACCGCAGATAATCTTGTTCAATTTCGGCTCAAATACCGTAATCAAAGATGCCGAAAGCAACAATCTCAATGTGCAGAAATATGCTTCGGCAAAGCTTTTGTCATTTAGCTCAGCTGATGTCACAAATGTTTTGGGAAATGTTTCAATCGACCGTTCGATCACATCGATCTCATCCGTCACACAAAGCAATTTTGACGGACAACAGGCGCTTTATGTTGACGCATATAAAGGTACTGCCGCAATGGTCACGGAAATCATTTATTATGACAACAAAAACCGCAAGCTCGTAAATGTATATGAAAATATGGAGAGCGGCGAAAATGCAATTACGAAACGTTTTTTGCTTGCAAATTCAAGAGATATTGACAACGACGGAACGCTTGAAATTCCGTTTGGTGTTGAGGTGCCCGGCTATGACGGTTCGGCGACCGGCGACAAGCAATATTATTCAATTTGGAAAAGATGCTCTAAAACCGCATTTACAACGGTCAGCTCGGGATATTACAACCTCACCGACCGCTATTTCATAAAGCTGCCCGAAAATTGGCTTGGCGGGGTGACGCTCAGCCTTGACAAAAAGCAGAGTTCGGAAACATTTTACATATATGATAAAAACGGAAACATTTCGACGCAGCTGCTGAGCATCAGAATATTCGACCGTTCAAGCTTTAATGCAGATAAAAATGATTATCAATCCGTCGCAACCGACGGCGAGCGTGTTTTTGCGGCAAAGGTCGACGATTCCGATTCCAAATATTCAATTTCGATCGATTATGTACGAAGCAACATTTTGATATTTTGATTTTTATATAACTTTGTAATCAGGGGTGAATGAATATGAGCAGAATCTTGATCGCGGAAGATGAAGAAGCAATCAGAGAATTGATTGCGGTCAATTTGACAAAGGCGGGATTTGATGTTGTAAAAACCTGCGACGGACAGCAGGCTATTGACACATTTTCGGCTGACGGCGGCTTTGACGCTGTGCTTCTTGACATCATGATGCCGAACATGGACGGCGTTGAGGTTTGCAGACAGATAAGAAAAACCGACTCGACCGTCGGAATAATCATGCTGACTGCAAAGAGTCAGGACAGCGACAAGGTGGACGCATTGATGACGGGCGCGGACGATTATGTTACAAAGCCGTTCAGCCCGACTGAGCTTGTCGCAAGAGTATCAACGGTGTGCAGACGAGTGGCACTTTTGAAAAATTCGCAGAACATAATCGCAACTGCGGGCCCCGATTCTGACAAAAGTGAATTCACGCTGAATTTACGCCGACGCACTCTTTCAAAAAAGGGCAAAGAGCTTGAGCTTACGCCGGTTGAATTTCAAATGATTGAAATATTGTTCGACGCAAAGGGCGATTCGGTCGACCGTGACGCATTTTTGCATAAAATCTGGGGTGAAACATTTTTGGGCGAAGACAAGATCGTTGATGTCAACATTCGCAGACTGCGAATGAAAATCGAAGACGATCCGGGCGAGCCGAGACATATTTTAACCGTCCGCGGCATCGGCTATCGCTGGAAAGACTGAAACACAAACACATTATTCATCAAATAATCGGAGGTGACGGCAAAAATGAAGCTTTTTAAAACGAAAAACGACGCTCAGATCAAGAGCCTTACCGCACGCTGGCTCATTGATGTTTTGAGCATTGTCGTGCTGATTGTCGTCATTCTCGAAATCATCGCATCAATAGTAATTTACAACTATTATTACAATTCGGTCAGACAGGATCTGACCTCACGGCTTAATGTTTCAACCAACATTTTGAACGAAATGTCATCGTCCACCGACTACGAATTTGAGTTAAACGCAAAATCATATCTTTCGGATTATTACGAAAAAAATGCGCTCGAAGTGCAGATTTTCGACCGATTCGGCAAGATCATCGCGTCGTCACGGGGCTTTTTGTCCGACGGCGACGAATATTATGACTATGACCTTGCAAAGCAAAATGAGTCGGCAATCGGCGAATGGAGCGGAAAGTCGGAAACAGGCGAATCGGTGATGGCAATGACGAAGATTTTGCCGTCGACCGACAAAGCGAGCATGGGCGCAGTTAGGTTTATCGTGTCGCTCGACGCAATAAATTCAACAATTTGGAACAGCATTTTGGTCGCAATCGGGTGCGGATTGCTTGTAATCGCAATCGTAGTAATATCGGGGGCGTTGTTTCTGCGCTCGATTATTGTGCCTATCAGGGCGATCACCGACACGGCATTTCGCATTGCCTCGGGTGACTTTGAAGCAAGACTTCCTGTTTCGGAAAAAGACGAAAGCGAAGTCGGAAAGCTTTGCGACACGATCAACTATATGGCAAGCGAACTTGAAAGCTCGGATAAGCTGAAAAATGATTTCATCTCGTCGGTGTCACATGAGCTAAGAACGCCGCTCACTGCAATCAAAGGCTGGGGCGAAACGGTAAAAATGTCGCTCGGCACAGACGATGAGCTTACCGAAAAGGGCATGGACATCATCATTAAGGAAACGGGACGGCTGTCGGGGCTTGTTGAGGATCTGCTTGATTTTTCACGGCTGCAGTCGGGCAGACTTTCCGTTAAGCTTGAAAAATGCGATATATTGGCGGAGCTTGAAGAAGCGGTGCTCATGTACCGAGAAACGGCTTCAAAAAGCGGAATCCGCCTTATATATAACGAACCCGAAAATCTTCCGCCCGTAATGGCGGATCCCGGCAGAATCAAACAGGTATTCATCAATATCATTGATAATGCCGTTAAATATTCAAAATCGGGCGACACGGTAATCATCACCGCTTCGCTTCATGATATTTATGTTCAGGTGACTGTTGCGGACACAGGCTGCGGAATTGCGGCTGAAGATCTCGGGAAGGTAAAAGAAAAATTTTACAAGGCAAACACAAATGTGCAAGGTTCGGGAATCGGACTTGCGGTTGCCGATGAAATCGTTAAACAACATAACGGCATTTTGGAGGTTGACTCAAAGCAAGACGAAGGCACGATTGTTTCAATCATTTTGCCGTTCATAACAAATAATGAGCAAATCAGCGAGGAAGGAACAGGAGAAATTGAGTAGCGAAAAAGATAAATGCATAAAACGCACCTCGATCGGCGGTCAAGCCGTGATTGAGGGAATAATGATGAACGGTCCGCACAGATCGGTGCTGGCGGTTCGTTCAAGCAATGGCGATATTATTGTCGAAGATGTTGACAAACCGAATTACAAAGAAAAATGCAAGCTTTTCAAGCTCCCGATCATCAGGGGCGTTGTGTCATATATCGAATCGATGGTGCTCGGCTACAAAACGCTGATGAGAAGCGCTGATCTTTCGGGCATGACCGAAATCGACGAGGACGAGAACAAAGATAAGGCAAATGATGTTGAGTCAAAATCAAAAGCCGACAATGCAGCTGATGAAAACAATGACAATGCGACATCGGATAATGAAAAATCAGCCGACTCAAAGGACAAAGAGCCGAACAAGCTGTCAAATGCATTGCTCGGCACCGTCACGCTGATTGCGACAATCCTCGGATTTGCGCTTGCGCTGTTTTTATTCATGTATCTTCCGTCGCTCATCTTCAATTGGTTTGATTCGCTTTGCCAAAATGCACTTTCGCACTTCAACCTCCGAGGATTGATCGAAGGACTGATGAAACTCATAATCTTCATCGCATATATAGTTCTTGTGTCGCTGACAAAAGACATCAAACGAGTATTTCAATATCACGGAGCGGAGCATAAAACAATATTCTGCTATGAGCACGGGCTTGAACTGACCGTTGAAAATGTCAAAAAGCAACGCAGATTTCACCCAAGATGCGGCACATCATTCCTGTTTTTGATGATCGCCGTCGGAATTTTGCTCTCAACGCTTGTCGCATGGCTCTTCCCTGCCGTTACCAAAATAACCGCAGTTTGGGTCATGGTAAAAATATTGTTGATTCCCGTTTTCTGCGGAATCGGATATGAGCTTTTGAAGATTTGCGGAAGATATGACAACCTTGCAACAAAAATTATCGCAGCGCCTGGACTTTGGATTCAGCGGCTCACAACAAAAGAGCCTGACGACAGCATGATGGAGGTCGCAATCGAATCCATCAAAGCAGTAATTCCCGAAAACCCTGACGACGACAAAATCGGCTGATGAATATTCGTGAATTAACCGAAATGATTGCCGTCAAGTTGCAAAACGACGACGCATTGTTCGAGGCTCGGCAAACGGTAATGCATTTATTTGGGCTTGGCACCGGCGGATTGATTTTGCATAAAAATGATAAGGTCGACGATGATATGCTCGCAAGGGTAAAACAAATCATCAATCGCAGAAATTCGGGTGAGCCGCTCTATTATATTTTGGGGCAAACCGAGTTTTACTCACTCCCTTTTTATGTCGGTCACGGTGTGCTTATTCCGAGGCAGGACACCGAAACGCTGATTGACAAAGCGATTGAGATTATCGGCAAATATTTTGACAAGCCCGTGAAGGCTGCCGATATATGTTCGGGCAGCGGCTGCATCGGAATCACACTTGCAAAAAACATCCCGAACATCACCGTTGACTGCATTGAGCTTTATTTCGACGCAATTCAATATTTAGAAAAAAACATTTCGCTTAATAATTGCGATAATGTCAGCATGATAAAGGCAAACGCGCTCACATTTTGCGGTGATTATGACATTGTTTTGTCCAACCCGCCCTATATTCGGCATGACGAAAAAGACTCGCTTTCAAAGGAAGTTTTAAGCGAACCTCATACCGCTCTTTTTGCGGACGATGACGGATTGCTTTTTTATAAAAAAATCACCGAAAATTTTGAAAACCGCACAGGAATAATCATTTATGAAATCGGCGAAACTCAAGGCAATGATGTATCGGACATTTTGTCTCGACACGGCTTTGACCACACCGAAATAATAAAGGACGACAACCGTCTTGACCGTGTTGTTGTCGGAATAAACAGTAAAAAAATCAATTTATATAAGGAGCAGTAAAAATGGCAGAAAAAAAGACAACGGCAAAGGAAGCGGCAAAACAGGCAGAAAAGCAAAAGGCACTTCAAACTGCGCTTGACGCGATTGAAAAAGCATATGGTAAAGGAGCGGTAATGAAGCTCGGAGACGCCACAACGATGAATGTTGAGGCAATTTCGACAGGCTCGCTCTCACTTGATCTGGCGCTCGGAATCGGCGGCATTCCAAAGGGCAGAATCATTGAAATATACGGTCCGGAATCATCGGGTAAAACGACAATCGCGCTTCATGTCGTCGCAGAAGCACAGAAAAAAGGCGGAGAAGCGGCATTCATCGATGTTGAACACGCTCTTGACCCCGAATATGCAGAGGCGCTCGGCGTAAACATAAATTCATTGCTTGTTTCACAGCCCGACACAGGCGAACAGGCGCTTGAAATTTGCGAAGCGCTCGTTCGTTCAAATGCAATTGATGTTGTAGTTGTCGACTCGGTTGCGGCGCTCGTTCCCCGTGCGGAAATCGACGGTCTGATGGGCGACAGCCATGTCGGATTGCAGGCAAGACTCATGTCGCAGGCACTCAGAAAGCTCACCGCCTGCATTTCAAAATCAAACTGCGCCGTAATTTTCATCAACCAGCTTCGTGAAAAGGTCGGCGTAATGTACGGAAGCCCCGAGGTTACAACCGGCGGTCGTGCGCTTAAATTTTATTCGAGCGTGCGAATCGACATTCGCAGAACCGAGACGCTCAAGCTTCAGGGCGAAATGATCGGTTCACGCACCCGTGCCCGTGTTGTAAAAAACAAGGTTGCACCGCCGTTTAAAGAGGCTGAATTTGACATTATGTACGGCGAAGGCATTTCAAAGGTCGGCGAGATCGTTGATTTGGGTGTCAAGGTCGATGTCATCAAGAAAAGCGGCGCATGGTTCTCATATGGCGAAGACAGAATCGGTCAGGGCCGTGAAAATGTTAAGATATATCTTGAAGAGCACCCCGATGTTGCAGCTGAAATCGAGCAAAAAATAATTGAAAACAAAGATAAGCTCATTGTATCAAAGCGCAAAAAGCCTAATCTTCCCAAAACTGAGGAAGCGGCTGAAGAAAAGACAGAGGACAACATTCCCGAGGCTGCAAAAAAAGCGATTGCCAACATGGACATCGACATTGCGGTTGAAGACTGATGCAAATAGTTGAAGTTGCAAGACGGCGAAAGCATAATGTGCTTGTCAAAACCGATGTGCATGAATTTTTGATTGATGTTGATGCGTCCGAAGAGTTCGGATTAAAACCCGGACTCATAATCGACGACGACACGCTGACATCACTGCTTCGCCACAGCGAATTTTTAAAGGCGAAAAACAAGGCGCTGTGGCTTTTGCAGATGAGAGAACATTCAAAGCGAGAGCTTGGCGATAAGCTGAAAAAGGATTATAACCGTGAGATCGTCGAGGAGATCGTCACACTTTTTGAAGAAAGCGGTCTTGTTGACGACGAGCGTTTTGCCAATATGTATGCCGTTGAGCTTTCCGAAATGAGAGGAATGTCAAGGGCAAACATTCGCCGTGAGCTCATCAAAAAGGGCGTCGGTCGCGATATAATCGACGAGGTTGTTGACACCCTGCCCGATGATGAAATCCCGGCGATAATCGAGATAATTTCAAGAAAATATTACAACTGCTTTGATGATGAAAAGGCAAAGCGGAGAATGGTTGCCGCTCTTGCAAGAAAAGGCTACGCTTATGATGACATAAGACGGGCGATTGAAGAATATAATGATGAACGAGAGGACTAATTACGAATGGCACATAAAATAGGCATGGTGGGTCTCGGTTGCCCCAAAAACCAAGTTGACGCTGAGATAATGCTTGATTTGTTACGAGCGGGCGGCTATGAAATCACCGCTGACGAAAATCAGGCTGACGCAGTAATAATCAACACCTGCGGATTCATCGAGGACGCCAAAAAAGAGGCGATTGAGAACATTTTGGAGCTTGCCGAGCTTAAAAAAAGCGGCAGTCTTAAATCAATCATTGTCACAGGCTGCATGGCTGAACGCTATAAGGAGCAAATTTTGTCTGAGTTGCCCGAAGTTGACGCTGTTGTGGGTCTTGGCTCAAATAAACATATTTGCAGCGTTGTAAAAGCGGCGCTTGAGGGATGTCCATACAGTGAATTCGGCAAAAAGACCGACCTTGATCTTAACGGCGAAAGAATGCTCACCACCGCCAAATATTCGCAATATTTACGAATTGCCGACGGATGCGACAACCGCTGCACCTATTGTGCGATTCCGATGATAAGAGGCGGCTATCGTTCCCGTAAAATGGAGGATATTCTGTCCGAGGCGGAGGCGCTTGCAAAGGGCGGCACAAAAGAGATAATTTTGATTGCGCAGGACACAACGAGATACGGCGAAGACATTTATCATGAGCTTATGCTGCCGAAACTGCTTAATGAGCTTTGCAAAATCGACGGAATCGAATGGATAAGAATTCTCTACACCTATCCCGACAAGATTACGGACGAACTGCTTGATACGATCAACAACCAGCCGAAAGTGCTGAAATATCTTGACATTCCGCTTCAGCACGCAAGCGGAAAGGTTCTTCGCCGAATGAACCGCACAGGCGATTTTGACTCGCTCACAAAGCTTATGGAGCATATTCGGTCAAAGGTTCCGGGAATTACGATCAGAACAACGCTGATCGTCGGTTTTCCGGGCGAAGATGAAGATGATTTTGAACAGCTCGGCCGCTTTGTCAGAACCGTTAAATTTGACCGAATGGGCAGCTTTACCTATTCCCCCGAAGAGGGCACGCCTGCGGCTGAGTTTGAGGATCAAATTGACGAACAGGTTAAACATGACCGTCAGGAGATAATCATGACCGAACAGCAAACGGTGAACGAAGAGCTTGCCGAGCGCAAAATCGGCACGGTGCAAAGAGTGCTTGTTGAAGGCTATGACCGCCTTAATAAATGCTACTTTGGCAGAACCGAAGCGGACGCCCCCGAAATTGACGGCAAGCTGTTCTTCATGTCGCCTGACAAACAATATGATCCCGGCGACATGGTGAACGCAAAGGTCACCGATTTGATAGATTTTGACCTGATCGGCGAAATAATCGAGTAAAAAGGAGATTGGATAAAATGAATACTCCAAACAAGCTGACCGTTTTGCGTTTTATTTTGTCGGCTGTGTTCTTTGCAATCGCAATGATAGATTTTCCGCACCATTGGCTGATCGCTTTGCTTATCTTCATAATTGCCTCAATTACCGACCTTTTGGACGGAAAAATCGCAAGAAAACATAATCTTGTGACCGATTTCGGCAAATTTCTTGACCCGATTGCCGACAAAATGCTGACAACCGCCGCATTTTTGGTATTCACCTTTAAGCATATCGGTGCAGGCGTTGTCGTTATCACCTTCATCGTTCTTGCCCGTGAGTTCATTGTAACTTCACTCAGGCTTATTGCGGCAGACAAACAAACGGTAATCGCCGCAAATATATGGGGCAAAACCAAAACAGTCATGCAGATGATTGCAATTATCACAACGCTTGTCTTTTTATATGCAATGGAGCTGTTTTCGTTCCCCGAAATCATTTGCACGGTGCTGACTGTAATTTATACCGTTTGCCTTTGGATTTCGGCATTTTTCACGGTAGTTGCAGGTGTTACATATATCGTTGACAACCGCAAGTTTTTAAATTATAAAAAATAAAAGTAGACAAATCGATTATTTGTGATATAATATAGTAAGGATAAATATTGAAATCGGCGTTTATCGGGAACAAGTAGCAGGAAAGATGTCGGCAAAAGAGAGCAGCGGTCATCGGCTGAGAGCCACTGTGGCAAGGACAGTCTTGTGAATGCGCCCGTCAGCCCGTTTTGCGAACGGAAAGTATATATCCAATTAGCAAAATGCGCTTTGTCAGCGTTAAACGACACGGATAAAATCAATAATCAAAATGATTTTGTCTTTGAGTTATAAACAGGAGTGGAACCGCGTTTATTCGCCTCCGTCGCATTTTTTGCGGCGGAGTTTTTGTTTTATATAACAACAGAAGAAAGAGGGTTTGTGAGAAATATGTTTGATAGAATTAAAGAAGATATAAATTCCGTGCGAATGCGAGATCCGGCGGCAACCTCGGCAATTCAGATCTATCTGCTTTACCCCGGACTGAAAGCCGTGCGAATGTATCGCCGTGCGCATTGGTTTTTCATGCATAAACATTATTTTTTGGCAAGATGGATTTCTCAACGGGCGGTCAGAAAAACCGGAATTGAGATTCATCCCGGCGCTAAAATCGGCAAAAGGCTGTTCATTGACCACGGAACAGGCGTAGTAATCGGCGAAACGACCGAAATCGGCGATGATGTTACGCTCTATCAGGGAGTAACGCTCGGCGGCACGGGAAAAGACACGGGAAAGCGCCACCCGACGCTCGGCAATAATGTGTTGGTGGGTGCCGGCGCAAAGGTTTTGGGTCCTATCACGATCGGCGACAACTGCAAGGTTGCGGCAGGTGCGGTGGTGCTTGAAAACATACCGTCCGATTCGACCGCTGTCGGTGTTCCCGCAAGAGTGGTTCGTCATTGCGGCGAAAAGCTCTATGACCTTGACCAAATTCATATCCCCGATCCTGTTTCGCAGATGATGTGTGAGCTTGAATTTAAAATTGATAAGCTAAACAAAGAATTGGAAGAAATCAAGTCAAAAGACAGTAAATAATAAAAAGGAGAAAAAATTTTATGCAGATCTATGACACAATGACCCGTCAAAAACAGGAATTGCATCCGGTTGACGGCAAAACCATCCGAATTTATGCTTGCGGTCCGACGGTTTACAACTTCATTCATATTGGAAACGCCCGTCCGCTTTGCGTGTTTGATACCTTCAGAAGATATTTGAAATGGCGAGGTTTTGATGTAAAATTTGTGCAAAACTTCACCGATGTTGATGACAAACTCATTAAAAAAGCAAACGAAGAAGGAATCACCGTCCCCGAAGTTGCCGAGCGCTACATTAAAGAATTTTTCACAGACGCCGAAGGACTTAACATCATGAAAGCGGATGTTCATCCGAGAGCCACCGAAAACATCGACGGCATTATCAAGCTCATCTCGACCCTCATTGAAAAAGGCTATGCTTATGAATCACAGGGCGATGTATATTTCCGTGCCCTTAAATTTGACGAATATGGCAAGCTGTCTCACCAGCCGATCGACGACCTCGAATCGGGCGCTCGAATTGATGTTTCCGACATCAAGGAAAATCCGCTTGATTTTGCACTTTGGAAAACCGCAAAGCCCGGCGAGCCATATTGGGATTCGCCATGGGGCAAAGGCAGACCTGGCTGGCATATTGAATGCTCGGTAATGGCAAAACGCTATCTCGGCGACACAATCGACATTCACTGCGGCGGTCAGGATTTGATTTTCCCACATCACGAAAACGAGATTGCACAGTCGGAATGCGCAAACGGCTGCGAATTTGCTCATCTTTGGATGCACAACGGCTACATCAATGTTGACAACCGAAAGATGTCAAAATCGCTCGGAAACTTCTTCACCGTGCGTGATGTCGCAGAGAAATATGGCTATGAACCAATCAGATTTTTGATGATTTCATCACATTATCGCAGCCCGATAAATTACAGCACCGAAATCATTGAGCAAAGCAAAAATGCGCTTGACCGTCTTTATAATTGCCGTGCAAACCTCACATTCGCAATCAATAACGGCGGCGGTGAGAGCAATAAATCGGCTGATGAATTTATCAATAAACGTCGTGAGCAGTTCATTCGTGTAATGGACGACGATTTTAACACCGCTGACGGAATTTCAGCAGTATTTGACCTTGTCCGTGACATCAACACATTTATCGATTCGGGTGCTGACAAGGCTGAACTCGAAAAATGCCTTACTGCATTTGACGAGCTTTGCGGTGTTTTGGGTCTGGTTTATAATGTCAAGAACGATTCGCTCGACGATGAAGTTGAAGCATTGATCGAGGAACGCACAAAGGCAAGAGCCGAGAAAAATTGGGCAAAAGCGGACGAAATTCGTGATAAGCTCAAAGAAATGAACATCATAATCGAAGACACGCCTCAGGGCATTAAGTGGCACAGAGCATAAAACAGATATATAAATAAAGGTGGGTACATTCATAACGAGTGTACTCACCTTTTTATCTAAAGCGATATGTTTTCTATGCTATCAACAATTCCATAATCGGCATAGTCAAAAATCGGTGCATTTTTATCGGGGTTTATCGCAATCACCGTTCCCGACTGCTTCATTCCGACAATATGATGAACCGCTCCCGAAATCCCGATTGCAACATAAACATCGGGGGCAATCGTCTTGCCCGTCAGTCCGACCTGCAATTCATAGGGCAAATAGTCGTTGTCAACCGCCTTTCGTGTTGCGGCAATCTCACCGTTCATTTGAACCGCCCATCGCCTGATTTTATCAATATATTTTGCCGCTCCAAAGCCGATTCCGAATGTTATCGGAGCGCTTTCGCCGTCGGTTGTTCTGACGGTTGCCATCGGCGGTGCTGTGTTGCATACTATTTTTGCGATGATATTTCCCGAACACGCCGGGCGATACATATATAGCGCTTTGCCGTCGGTTTCAAGCGTTGTGCAGTCGGCGCAAAGCCCCGTATTCAAAATTGCGGCGACCTGCGGCGCTAATGCTTTGGATTCATTATCACTTGCCCAAAGCACCGCATCGGGTGAATGTTCCCTGATCAAGCTTGCCGTTTTTTCGGGCGAATCGCGCGATATTACCGTGATGTTTTCACCGATAGTTTTTGCATATTTAATTGGGCGCTCACCGACGCACCAAACATTTTTCAGTTTATTTTCCGATTCATTGAAAACAAAATCCGTCCGCTTTTTGCCAAGCCCCTCCGAAATTGCGGATTTAAGCTCATCACCGGATATAAATTTGCATTTTCGGCGGTCGGCATTGTTCTCATAAACCTTAACAACTCTTGTCGGAGAACCGACAAGTCCGCAAAGCGACAAATCGGCATTTATGTCGGCGGCGGTCATTATTTCAACTGATTTTGACTTTGAACGAATGCTCACAAGCCGCAGTCTTTCGCTTTTTTCGACCGTCAAAACCGACGGCTCATGAATGTCGGTTGTTTTATTAAATCGGTCGAATGCTTTTAATCCGCTTCCATCTTTATATAGCCTCATGACGTTCGTCACAAGCGGCATTTTAAGCCGTGATGAAAGCGACGGTCCGACCTGACCCGTGTCTCCGTCAACCGATTGCCTGCCGCAGAGAACCAAATCGGGCGAAATTTGCCCGATTGCAAGCGACAGCGCATATGATGTTGCAAGCGTGTCCGCCCCCGCAAATGCTTTATCGCACAGCAAAATCGCACGAGCCGCTCCGAGCCTTGTCAAATTCTCCAGAAACGGTTCAGTTTTTTCGGGGCCCATGCTCAGCAATATTATTTCAGCGCCGTCGATTTTCAGCGCTGTTTCATAGGCGCTCGCATCAAACGGATTTATCTCGCCGTCCGCCGACTGCTTGATACACACAACTATCTTCATCACGACTACCTCGCGTCATAAATCGGTGCCAAAGCGTCATGAATCTTCTTATATTCGGCAAAAGCCTTGCGATATTTTGCTGTATTTTCGGGAATCGGCACGGTAATTCCATTTTGCTTTACGCATTTTTCAACGGCATTTTCAGGATCGCTGAATATTCCGACCGCAATTCCCGCAAGCATTGCCGAACCGAGTGACGAATCGCTGTTTTCAGTTGTTTTCAGCGTAATTCCCAAGACATCTGCGGTCATTTGTCTCCAAAGCTCACCCTTCGTTCCGCCGCCGATTGCATTGGCGATTTTGTCATATTCAATATTCATCTCGTCCAAAACCGATTTTGAATCGAGCAATGAATAGCACACTCCCTCAAGCACCGCTCTTGTAAAATGCGCTCGCGTATGAGTCGCTCTGATACCCGTGAAGCTGCCGCAAAGCAACGGATCGGCATATGGCGACAGCTCGCCGTTGAGATATGGGTGATAAATCATGCCATCACAGCCGATCGGGATTTTTTCGGCAGCGTCGTCAAGCGTTTTATAATCGCCGCCGAAAGTATCACGATACCACCGATATGATGCGGCGCATGATTTTGTCGCCGTTCCGGGATACCACAAGCCTTTTGCGATATGTGAATAGTTTACTAAATCACGGTTTGGATAGGGCTTATCCGTAATAACGCAAATTCGCCCGGCTGTCGCAAGCTTGACGGTAATGTCGCCTTTTTTAACAGCTCCCGAGGCAAATACTTCCATGCAGGTGTCGGTCGTGCCTGCAATCACAGGTGTGTTTTCAGCAAGAGAAGATTGCTTTGCCGCATTTTTTGTAACATAACCGATTATCTCGGTCGGAAAAACAACTTTCGGCAAAATCGATTTATCAATATTGCCGATTGCGCAAAGCTTAGACGACCATTCCATTTCTCGGCAGTCAAATAGCATGCTGCCCTCTGCTTCGATATAATCGGTGCAAAAAACCTCGGTCAAAAAGTAGCGTATATAATCCTTTTCAAAGAAAATATGCTTCATCTTTTTGAATACATCGGGGCGGCTTTTTTTAAGCCACAAAAGCTGAGGCAATGTCCAAATCGTGTCGGGCTTGTGAAATGTCTTTTCAAATATTTCATCACCAAAATTTTCACGAAGATATTTTGCCTCGTCTTTTGAGCGTGTGTCGGTCCAATGAACAGCGTTCATCAGCGGTTTGAAATCATCATCACACGGCACAAAGGTATGCGTCGCGGAATCAAGCGCAATGCACGCAATGTCCGCCGCATTTATTTTGGATTTATTTATAATCTCTTTGCAATTTTCGCACAGCGCCGAAATCCATGAATCGGGTGACTGTTCGCAAGCGCCCTGTTCGGGATACAGCGTGGCATATTCGCTCATTGCGGTTGCGATTATATTGCCGTGCTCGTCGATCAGCGTGGCTTTTGACGCACCTCCGCCAAAATCGATTCCAAGAAGATATTTCAAAACCGCTCTCCTCCTTTTGTGAATTTTGAGTGATAACAGTGATAATATATAATAAATCACAAACCGATCATCTGTTTTCGATCCATTTGTGTTCAGGGTCGCTGCTGCGGTTGAAGCCCTGATAATCTCCTGCCATTAGCCAGAGGAAATATGTCTGATAGCCGGGGGTCGCAACGGTCGTATGATAGCCACAGGGGAACTCGACCAGCTCGTCGTTCTTCACACGATATGCTTCATCAATGCTGCCGTCGGATGTATAGAGGCATTGCACCGCAAAGCCCTGCTTCGGGTCAAACAGGAAGTAATATATCTCCTCCGCAATGCACTCGTTCGGCATATTGTCCTCGTCGTGCTTATGAGGCGGAAAGCCTGCCCAGTTTCCTTCCGTGACATATGCTTCGCCGACAGTCAAATGCTTTGCGTTTGAGTTGCCGTCAATAATAAAGCTTGTTTCACGCTCAAACGGTTTTTCGCCGAGCAGTTTCAGGACAACATGATCCTCTTTTAACAGCTGCGGTTCGGTTTTTTCATCAATCAAAGCGGCGCATACTGCGATTTTGATGTGATCTCTTGCCGTTATTTTGAGGTTCATTTCTTTTGGCATATAAAAACTTTCGGCTTTTCTGTTCTCAAAAACCGTGTTTCGGTTGCCGACATTTTCCCACAAAACATCGTCATATGCAACATCACAATGACCCTCAAGCATGATAAACGCCGTTTCACGGTCGTTTGTGTAATATTCAAGGCTTTCAGCCGAATCTAACTCAATCATGCCGAATTCGAGCATTTTAAGTGAACATTCGCCGATCTTGCAAATCGGTGTAAATCCCTTTGATGGTGTATATTTTTTCTTATAATTCATAACCGTTCTCCTTTAAAAAAATTTTCACTCTGTCAAAATCGGGAACGCTCTCACGAGCGCCGACATTCATGCATTTGATTGCCGACACAGCGCTTGCAAAATAACAGCATTTCACATAATCAAAGCCATTGAGCACGCCTGCGGCAAATGCGCCGTGAAATACATCACCCGCTCCGTTTGAATCCGCAACGCAAACGCTAAACGCCGGATATTCGACAATATTTTTGCCGTCATAAAGCACTCCGCCCGATTTTCCTCTGGTGATTACGACAACTTCCGGAGCATATTTATCAAACAAAGCCTTTGCCGCATCAATCACATTGTCGCAATTTGTGAATTTGAGCGCAAATTCTTCGCTTGGTATCAAATAATCAACAAAAGGCATCAGCGACTTAATATTGTCATATAGTCCTCCTGCGTCATAAAGCACCTTTGTTCCGTGTTTATGAGCAGTTTTTACACCGTCAAGCGCCGCATTCAACTCATTGCCGTCGATCATCAGCAAATCGGCATTTATTATAGCCTGTTTTTGCTTATCATCAAGTTCAAGCGGCGGCAAATTTCCCCTATCATACACGCAGGTTCGGGTCGATGATTCCTTTGAAAGCCAAATCACCGAGGTGAATGAACGACTGCCCGAAACAATATTGACATTTTCGGTTTTAATGCCGTATTTTTTAAAATCATCAATCAAAAATCTGCCGCTTGAATCATCTGACAGCACACCGATATATTCAGCCGACGCACCAAGCCTTGCCGCCGCGCAAAGTCCCGTTGCAACAGGACCGCCGCCTGCCTGTTTTGATGAATCGGCTCTGATTTTGCTGTCCTCTTGCGGAAAATGCGGCAGATTTATCAGCGTATCCATTACGCAAGCGCCGATTCCAACAACATTTTTCATATTGACTATGCCTTTCCCTGTGCGCCGGTTAGGGCGATTTTCGAAAGAGCCAATTCCTTCACGCTCTCAATCGGCTTTTTCATAAATATGTCGACCGCAACGCTTCTGTCAGGGTCGTTTAGGCTCTCAAGCGAACCGTTAGCAAATGCACAACAAACATCTGTGCCGATATTCATTTTGCGAATGCCCGCATTTATCGCTGCCTTGACCTGATCATCGGGAATTCCCGAACCGCCGTGTAAAACAAGCGGAATGTTTCCCGTCGCTTTTCTGATTGCGCTGATTCGGTCAATGTCGAGTTTCGGCGGCTTTTTATAATGTCCGTGTGCGTTGCCGACAAGCACCGCAAGACAAGTGACGCCTGTTTTCTCAACAAATTCCGCCGCTTCATCCGGACTCGTAAATTCGTCCATATGATCATCATTAACGCTTCCGATATGACCAAGCTCGCCCTCAACACCGACTCCGACCGCCTTGCAGCAATCGATAATGTGCTTTGTTATCGCAACATTTTCGTCAAACGGGTGAGTTGAGCCGTCAAGCATGATTCCGGTAGCACCGAGTCGCAGTGCCTTCATGACCTCCGACTCGCTCGGTCCGTGGTCAAGATGAAAGCAAATCGGAACGCTTGACTTTTTAGCCGCCGCAATGATTGCAGGTGCCAAATAATAACCGACAGCTTCGTTGAATAATCTCGGATAAACCTGCATGATGACGGGCGATTTTGCTTGCTCTGCCGCGTCAAACACGCCCATTACCGTTTCGGTATTATATACATTGAACGCCGGAATGCAATAATTACCGCGCTCCGCCATTTCTATGATTTCCTGTAAGGTCACTAACATAATTTTATTATCTCCTCAGCCCAAAATCAAGTCTTCGATTGAGAGAATCTCAATTTTATTTTGCCCGACCGTTTTCATCGCCGCATATTCCGAAACGCAAGCCGTCACAACCGTGTTTTCATGTATGCTCTCGACATTAAACAGTCTGCGTTTTGCGACTTCGGTTATAACATCGGGCATATACTCCGCCATTAAAAGGTTGCCAGCCCAAACCGTTTCACGGCGGTTTAGCAGCATTTCATGAAGCGTTGCAAATGACGATATGACCGCACGCGGTTCGTCACATTCTTCAAGGTCACGGGATAACTGATAGGGGTCTTGATAAACAACCGTTTTGCCGCTGTTATGCGCCTTTAATTTGCCGTCTTTTAAGAGTGATGATAAATAAGAGGTATATGTAACCGCATTCGCCGTAACCTCGGTTGCATATTCTTTATAAAGCTGTTTGATCATCTTTGAATCGTTAGGGTCATAAATCACAACGGTTTTAAATTCATTGATTGCGCCTGCCGCCGACACTGTCTGTTTTTTCGTTTCATCAGCCGCACCGATCAAAAAATCCAACTGCCAACCGCTTGACGGCTCATCTTTTAATACCGTAAAATCAACGCCTGCCGATTCGAGCACCTTGATTGCCTTGATTGCCTGTTCAGGCATTTTATACCTTGCGTCCACACCCAAATAGAGCAAAACATCGCTCTTGTCACCATGCTTCTCGATCGCCTTTTCAAGCTCGGGTGAAACTGCGGTGATTCCATATGCGTTTCCGACATCAAGGCAGTTGTCAACAAGACTGTTTATATAATCGGGCAATGCACCCTCAAGCGCCGCTTTAAGTCGTGTTTCCTTTGTGAACATAACAGGGTCCCACCCCGTGACGCATACATTAACACAGCCTCCGCAGGTTGCACATTCATATATATTGTCCATTATGTCGCTAAGCTCAATTGCATTTCGGTTTACAAGCGAAATTCCGAGCGCTCTTGCTCTTGCCGTGCTTCGTTCATGACCCGTTGCATTGCCGATCGGGCAGATATGGTGGCACATCCAGCAAAAGCGGCATGAATCAACGTGCTGTTTAGCTTTATCTGATAAATTCATCTACTTTTCCTCCCCAATTTACAGTCCGAGTTTAAACGGATTCATAATTCCGTTCGGGTCAAGCGTTTTTTTCAAGCCCTCAAACACCTGCATCGCAGGGCCATATTGCTCTTTCATCAATCTGCCGAGCTTGATTCCGACGCCGTGATGGTCGTTGACCACGCCGCCGTGAGCAAGCGCCGCACGAACGCCGCAGGTCCAGATCTCCTGATGAAGTCTGAGTGCCTCAACCGGGTCTTTCGGAACATCTTTTCCGTCAACGATGAATCGGTCATAAACCATTGCGCCCCATTCGTACCAATGTGAGAAATGTGCAATAAATTTTGCCTGTGGGAAGTTGGTTTCGATTGCCTCTTTCATCGCCCAATAAATCTCCTCGATTTTACCGTATGGCGCAATCGTATCCATTGTTCCGAACATCTGCGGAATGTCCATCATGTAACCGGGATAGAAGAATGTGATCTTCTCATCCCACCACTTTTTGCCATAGTCGCTTCCCATGTCCTCTGCACCATATTTTGCAAAGGTTTTGAGAAGTATTTTTTCCTCAACATCGACCATTTCGCTGTCGCCCTCATAAGCAACATTCATAAATGCGCCTTTGCGCTCAACGCCGACGACCTTCTTGATGAGCGACGCGGTTTCCGCTTCGTCATATAATCTCATTACCGACGGTTTGAATTTTTGGAGCAATTCTCTTGCCGCTTTAAATGCACCGCTCATATCCTGGAACAAAAATCCCCTGAAACGGCGCTCTTCGGGCTGGTCAAAAATGCGAATCTGCGCTTTTGTGATGATTCCCAATGTGCCCTCTGAGCCGATGAATATTTGATTGAGGTCGGGGCCTGCTGCGTGTTTCGGTGCAGGCGATGTATTGATTATGTCACCGTTTGGCAAAACAATCTCCATTTGAAGCACCATGTCGTCGATTTTGCCGTATTTTGTCGAGCATACGCCGATTCCTCGGTGAGCCAAGAATCCGCCGACAGTCGAACACGTAAGACTTGACGGATAGTGCATTGTTGCCTTGCCGACTTCGTTTGCCGCCCACTCGATGTGCTTATAAATGGCGCCCGTGCCGCATTCAATATACATACCCTCGGTATTCACTTCATAAATCTGGTTCATTCGCTTAGTATCAAGCAAAATGCCGCCGCATACGGGAATTGCGCCGCCTTGAGTGCCGCCGCCCGCTCCCCATGTTGTCACAGGCATTTTATAATAATTCGCAATTTTTACAACCTTTGAAACCTCGGCTGCGTCTTTCGGACATACGATAATGTCCGCTTCGGGCATTCGACAGCCCCTGTCCGCCCACATTCTCGACAACCAATAATAATCAACGCTGTGAGTGACTCTGTCGATTGCACGGGTCGAACAATTTTCCTTGCCGACTGCGTCCTCAAGCTCGGTTAATATCATTGCAAAAAGAAATTCATTCATCTGATACTGCATTTTTTCATTCTCCTTAATCTAACGATTTATCAATTTCAAGTTCGGGCACATATTTAGCAAATTCGCAAAGCTCTTTTCTGAAGTCGCCCTCGATCTCGCAAAAATGATGAATATACGGTCCGTCAAGCAGTCTGTCCTCAACGGCGTTGAGATTGTCAAACTCACCCCAAAGATATGTTCCGTGAGTCAAAGGACCGCTCACCGTGTGACATTTCATCGGCAAAAGCATATATTTGCCCTTGTCCCGGTCGATTCTTGCAACGGTATATTCGCCGTCATTTGCCCTGAACCACTCACGCTGATTGACAAGCCGTGCTTTTGAGTCGGGCGCTTTGACCGACAGAGGGAACGGACCGCAATGCCACAACAGTTCGGCGTTAATGTTTTCGGGATGGCGCACCGTAAATTCGCCCATGAACGGTTTGGATTTACCGAGTGCGGCAGATGAGAGCAAAACAAATGTCATTGCGGCGTGCAGGTCGCTTTCGCAAGCGATGATGTATCCGAGATCATTCAAAATGCCATATACCGCACAAGGGGCGAGTCCGTCGAACATCAGCGGCAATGCAGTCCAACACTCAGCTGATATTACATCAAGGTTGTTTTCTTCAAACAGCCTTTTATACATCACGACGAGCGCCGCCATTTTTGTAACATATTGCGGTGTCAGCTCGTCAAGCAGGTAGTTTTTGTTTATGTAGTCTTCAAAATATGCAATTTCGTCGGGGCTGTTTTCAAGCACCTCGTTGAACATATTTTGAATCACCGCCAGATTAAACGGAATTATTCGCAAACCGAATTTTTCCATCAGCTCGCCCTCATTCCAAATCACCGAGAAAAACGGAGCGGGTCTTGTTCCGACCTGACCGATCCTCATGTTTCTGAAGTTCTTGACCATGCACGACACCCTGACAAAGCTGTCAAATCCGCTTTTAAATTCGTCGGATTCAACACGACATGAGGGAAGATGAGAAAACGGAATGTGATAGCGCTGCATTTGGCGTGATATTCCGAACAAGCCGCACTGTGAATCGGTCGTTCTCATTCCGTCGACATAATATTCATCGTCGAGCGGCGCCCACAAAAGCACGGGTTTTCCGAGCTCTTGCGCAATGTCCGCAGTCGCCTCCTCATTGCCGAAGTTGCAGTTGATGATGAATATTGCGTCAACTTTCTCCTCTTTGAATCGCCGAATAATGCTCTTTGCAGATTCGTCGTCATGAATCAAATCCTTGCAGCCAAGACCTCGGCTGTCAACAAAAGATACAACTTCGCTTGTAAAATTTTCTTCTATGTAGCTTACAAATCTATGACCTCGTTCTTCGGCTGAGCTCCAGCTCAAAAATGTTTTTGCAGGACGGTCGGTCGTGTCACGACGCATCGGCACAAGACCGATTTTCACCTTGTAATCAAGCATAAACGAACACCCACTTATTAAATAATGTTTATATTTATAAAATACCAAATCGGGGCAGATTTATCAACCAAAAAATGAAATTTATTTTTATTTTCTTGACGATTTTTTTAAATCATGATATAATAATGAAAATTATTTTCATTTGAGGGCATAAAATGGAATCAGTACTGCACACAATCAGACGGTTATATGGCGAGATGGGTCCGGGAGAAAAGCGAATCGCCGATTATATCATGAACAACACTCAAAGCGTTGTCACAATGTCGGTGTCGCAGCTTGCCGAAAACTGCGACTGCGGCGATGCGACGGTCGTTCGTTTTTCAAGGAGAATCGGGTTTGAGGGATTTCAAGCATTCAAAATCGGCATTGCGGGCGAAATCGGTTCAACATCGTCACTCGGCATTGAGATTAAAAAAAACGACAGCTGTTTTGACATATTCAAAAAGCGAATCAACGACATATCGCTCTCACTTCAAAGCACCGAGAGCATTCTTGATGCCAAAGCACTCGAAAAGACGGCAAATATCATCATGAACGCAAAGAGAGTTGCGGTTTTCGGTCTCGGGAATTCCGCCGCTATCGCGCTGGATGCCGCACATAAATTCTTGCGGCTCGGAATTGACGCTCAAAGCTGCACCGACAACCATATGCAAGCGATAATCGCATCTCATCTTGACCGCAAAAGCGTTGCAATCGGAATATCTCATTCGGGTTCGTCAAAGGATATTGTCGAGGCACTGCGCCTTTCCAAGATTGGCGGTGCAACCGCAATTTGCGTTACAAATTATGCCGCGTCGCCAATCGTTGACGCATCTGATATTGCGCTTTTTACCAAAGCCGAAGAAACCAAGCATTCGATTTTGGGGCTGAGTTCCCGAATCGCACAGCTCACGATTTTTGACGCAATCTACACCTATATCGTCATAAATTCGGACGACTCAGCGGTTCAGGCGATATATAACACCGAAATAGCACTTCAAAATAAGAAATATTGAAAAAAATCCCCCTTACCGGATAACCGATAAGGGGTAAAATTATATGATACACTTCGTTTGGCGATATGGCATTATAGATTCGGAACTAATGTCATGCCAAACAGTGAAAATGCCTGCGCATTTTCGGTGCAGATTCAGCTTTACCTACATTAAAAATAGAGTTGACCCCTTGACTTGAACTCTGCACTTCGTTTGGCGCTATACTTTCATAATCACACGACCACCAACTCGCCAAACGTTGAAAATGCTGTCGCATTTTCGGTGCAGATTCAGCTTTACCTACATTAAAAATAGAGTTGACCCCTTGGGTTAACTCTATTTTTGGTGCGGGCGACAGGACTTGAACCTGCACGGTTGCCCACTAGTTCCTAAGACTAGCGTGTCTGCCATTCCACCACGCCCGCATATTCTGTTTTTGGTTTTCTTATTTTGCCACACAAAACCGATGTGTTTGATATGAGGTTGGCGACACGCTACGCTACACCTTGCAGATACAAAATCCCTTACTCGCAATAATTGCTCGTCGGATTTTGGCTGCTGCGTTTTTTCAACCGTCGCTCATTCTGCCACAGGCAGCGCTCGGTTGAAAACTGCCATTCCACCACGCCCGCATATTCTGTTTTTGGTTTTCTTATTTTGCCACACAAAACCGATGTGTTTGATATGA
>CAKRRH010000011.1 GCA_934394855.1 uncultured Eubacteriales bacterium | reverse complement strand
TGTGTGAGAGTTCAAGACATCCAACAAAGGGAAAACATCATTTTTATATCTGTCAAAACGGTTCGCTGAAATTTTGCTGTATAAACGGTGAAAACCCCGATTTTATCGGGGTTTTCACCGGCTACATCTATTTTGTAGCCCTTTTATGGCACGCCGGAAGGGATTCGAACCCCCGACCTTTTGGTTCGTAGCCAAACACTCTATCCAGCTGAGCTACCGGCGCATATGCAGTCCAAAACTGTTGTTTCAAACCGCAAATGATATTATATCACATCATTTTTCAAAATGCAAGAACTATTTTTACATTTTTGCATTTTTTACGAATTTTTCATGAGCCGCGCGCAATTCTTCGGCTTTTGCCTCGGGTGCTGTCGGGTTGCAATGAGCCCAGCAGCCTGTTTCGCTCGATGCGTTGAATTTCTGTTTATCCTTGCTTCTCATCGGCGGATAGAACTCAACATGAAAATGATAATAGTCCGATGTATCATCGCCGTTGACCGGTGCATTATGCATACACATCATGTACGGGAATTTATAATCGAACAGCGAATCGAGCATTCCGCTTGTTTCTTTAAGCGTTCTTGCAAAATCAGCCTTTTCCTTTTCGGTGAACTGCGCAATGTTACCGACATGACGCTTTGATTCAATATAAACGCCATAGGGGTATTCGCAGAAGAACGGAAGATATACGCTGAAGCTGTCGTTTTCAAAAATGATTCTTCTGCCGTCGTTTTGCTCATTTTCAAGCATATCACAGAAAATGCACTTGCCGTTTTTCTCGTGATATTTCTTTGAATTTGCAAGCTCAAGCTCAATCTTTTTCGGAATTATCGAATAGCCGTAAATCTGACCGTGCGGATGAGGCATTGTAACGCCGACGACCTCGCCTCTGTTCTCAAATATAAAGACATATTTGATGTTTTTGTCAGCTGAAATTGCGTTGAAACGCTCAATCCACAAATCAACCAGCTTTGAAATATGCGGCACCGAAAGCTCGGGAAGAGTCACGGTGTGTTCGGGCGAATATAAAATTACTTCGCACTTGCCATATGCCGGTTTTACCTTGAAAAAGTCGTTTGCAACATCGTCCGGTTCAGGCGGATTTTGGCTGAGTGCCGGAAAATCGTTATCATATTCATATACATCAAAATGATCCGGAACCTTGCCCGAGCCCGGACAAAACGGACACCAATCCTTTGGCATCTGCGGTCTGTTCTGACGGTGTGATGCGATCATAACCCAGTCTTCAATCAACGGGTGCCATCTTAATTCTGCCATTTTAAGTCTACCTTCCTGCTTAAAGCTAAAAATTACATATTTTCCTTGACTTCAACGCCGCCGAGCGGTCGAACGCTGAGTACATAACAACTGCCCTTGCCGAATATCTTTTCCATTTCGGATTTATATTCATCGAGCATTTCATTTGGAACAAACGCCTGAATCGTTCCCGCAAATCCGCCGCCATGAACACGATATGCGCCCTTGCCGTTAAGGATTTTTGCCGTGATTGCGAGTGCGAGCGACAATCCCTGTTCATCCGGATTTGACGATGAAAATACATTCTGCAAAAGAGTGCTTGAAGAAAATCCGCTTTGTGTGATGATTTTCTTGAATCTGTCAAAATCTTTTGATTTCAAAGCGTCTTTAAGCTCAATTGCTCTGCGGTTGTCGTCAAAGAAATGGATCGCTCTCAAAATTCCTCTGTCGGATACCTTTTCACGGAGCTTTGCGATATTATTATAAAATTCTTTTTCGTCAACATTTCTCAAAACATCTTTTCCGAAAAATGCCGCCACCTGCTTCATTTCAGTCGGAATTCCGGCATAATCGTCGGTAAGATCTGCGTGGCATCCGCCCGTATCAACAATACACAGCGAATGACCGACGCTTGCAAAATCAAAATTCACCTTTTCGATAATCGGTTTTGCGACATCGTTAAAGTCAATTGAAACAAATCCGCCGACCGACGACGCCATTTGGTCCATCAGTCCGCACGGCTTGCCGAAAAATTTATTCTCAGAATATTGCGAAACAATCGCCTTTTCGACAGCGTCCATTTTCTCGTCGTTATAAAGCGAATTGAGAAGAGTGCAAACAAGCACCTCGAAAGCCGCCGAGCTTGAAAGACCCGAACCCTTTAATACATTTGATGTGGTATATGCGTCAAAACCGCCGATTTTGTAGCCAAGCTCGTTAAATCTTGCCGCAACGCCCCTGATCAAAGCTGCTGCACGCTCGGTTTCTTCCGACTGAGGAGTGAGCTTTGCAAGGTCGATCGTATCCATGTCAAAGCCCTTTGACTTGATACGAATGATGTTGTCATCATTTTTCTTTGCTACTGCGATTACATCAAGGTCAACGCTTGCCGCAAGCACACAACCGTGCTGATGATCGGTGTGGTTTCCTCCGACCTCGGTTCTTCCCGGTGCCGAAAACAGACGAATGTTCTCACCATCACCGAAAAGTGCGACAAATTCATCGACCGCTTCGCAATAACGGTCAGCCGCACTGTCATATGTACCGGGATAAAGGGTTTTGAACGACTGCTCATATTTGCCCGAGGACAGTTCGTTTTTTAAGCTTTTTGCGTTCATTTGCAAAATCCTTTCTCAATTAAGGGTATTTATATCTCCAATAAAATCCCTTGGATAGAATAATACCCAAGGGATAAATTAAACGATGCAGAATTATTTGCCGAATTTGAGCTGTTCGTCACGCTTTGCACGAAGCTCTTCACGACGCTTGTTAAGGAGCTTGTCGATCTTGTCATGCGGATCGATAAGCGAGCTGATTGAAACATCGTGATTGAGCGCGCAAATAAAGTATGCGATATACTTTGAAACATCTACCTCATAGAACCACGGACGGTTTTTGAGTTCGGGGTTAAGATAGGTAAGATTTGAGCCGAAAACAGCGTCAATATATCCCTCTTCATAGGCCTTGTCGAATGCTTCAAGACCGTTTGTGAATATAGCGTAAGTCGCATAGCAGAAGAACTGCTTTGCGTTGCGTTTTTTTACATTTTTAGCAATATCAAGCATTGATTCGCCCGATGAGATGATGTCGTCGGCAACGAATACTGTCTTGTTTTCAACCGAATCACCCAAATATTCATGAGCAATGATCGGGTTTCTGCCGTTTACGACCTGCGAATAGTCACGGCGTTTATAGAACATACCGAGGTCAACACCGAGCACCGATGCATAGTACATATTACGGTTAAGCGCACCCTCATCAGGCGATACGATCATGAAATCTTCACGCTCTGTTGAAAGCTCGGGGAAGTTTTTGAACATTGCCTTAAGAACCTGATAGGTCGGCATGAGGTTATCAAAGCCCATGATTGGAACCGCATTTTGTACACGGGGATCATGTGCGTCGAATGTTACGACATTTGCCACGCCCATTGCCTGAAGTTCCTGAAGCGCAAATGCGCAGTCGAGAGACTCACGGTAGCTTCTTCTGTGCTGTCTGCCGCCGTAAAGCAACGGCATGATAACATTGATTCGGTGAGCTTTTCCGCTTGCCGCTTGGATCAAACGCTTCAAATCCTGATAGTGATCGTCCGGCGACATACGGTTTTCCTGACCGAAGTAGTTATATTTTATGCTGTAATTGCCAACATCTATTACAAAGTAAAGGTCATATCCTCGAACCGTTGATTCGAGCATTCCTTTTGAATCTCCCGAAGAAAATCTCGGGCACTTGTTCTCGATTGTGAGATTATCATAATCGAGTCCGGCTTCATGAGCCCAACGGAGCAGGTGAGCCTGGATTTTGTCAGAAAGCTCTCTTGCACCGCTCAACGGCACAATACCGAGCGGAGCTACTTGATTTTCGGGGCTGAATACGATCTTTTTTTCTTCCATAAAACATGACCTTTCCTTTTCGGCATTTTTAAATTCTGATGAATATTTCGGATTTAACAAATCCTTAACATTAAAGCTGTCATGTTTATTCTATAACAACTTTAATATAATTTCAATAAAAAAACAATATAAATATTTATCATTAACTTATAAATATATATCATTTTTAACCAAATTGCGTCAAACCACGCCAAATTATACGGCGTTTGATTACTCGATCGGCGATATGTCGAGCTTTTCGCAGCCTTGCAGGAACTTTTTAAGTTCAAGGCGGATCTTGTCAACGCCGCCCTGTTCGTCGCTCTCGATGTTCAGCGGCATAATCGGATCATGAACCGACAGTCTGAGCAAAAACCAGCCGTTTAACAGCGACACACGAACGCCCTCACGGTTATCGTCCGCAACCGCCCAGCCTTGCTCGTTTGAATATTTCTCAAGCTCGTCGATCACCTTTTCGCCATAACTCTTGAAGTCGTCGCAGTTGATTTTAAAGCGATATTCCCTGGCTTCTGCCGGCTCTTTGAGTGATTTGATAAGCTCGTCGACAGTTTTGCCCTGTTTGTTGAGCAGCGCCGCTTTAATGATTATTTTTGTGATGAGATATGCGCCGTCGTCAAGAAAATAATTTTCCTCAAACGCCGCATGACCCGATGTTTCAATCGCAAGCGGAGTTTTGATTCCCTGATCGTTAAGCTCAATCGCACGGTCGATTACATTTTTATATCCGCGGCGATAGCGATAATGATGCCCGCCGAGATCCTTTTCAATAAATGTTTTAAGTCCGCTTGATGTGACCGAATCGGTAACGACGGTGCCGCCTTTGCAATTTTCAAGTGCAAGGGAAGCGGCGAGCGCCACAATTCGGTTGCGGTTTATCTCAAATCCGTGCGAATCAACGCAGGAAGCACGGTCAACATCGGTGTCGAATATTACGCCGAGGTCGGCATGATTCTCAACCGTCGCCTTTGACACGCTCTGCATTGCGACTTCGTTTTCGGGATTAGGAATATGATTCGGGAACATTCCGTCAGGCTCCAAAAACTGCGAACCGGTGATGTCCGCACCAAGGGGTTTTAACACCTTTGTCGCATAAAATCCGCCGGCGCCGTTTCCTGCGTCAACCACGATTTTAAATCCCTCAAGCGGTCTTTCTTCGCCCGTGCCGTCAATGATTTTATTACGCAAAATCTCGGCATAACGAGTCATGAAATCAACATTTTCCTCAAAACCGCCGTCTGCCTCCTTCGGCATTTTGCCCTCGTTTGCATATTGCAAAATCTCGGTAATATCACTGCCCTCAAGGCCGCCGTTTTTGGTGAAAAATTTGAGTCCGTTTCGGTTAAACGGATGATGCGAAGCGGTCAGCTGAATTGCAGCATTGCAGGAAAGCTCGATCGTCGTCATGAACATTGCGGGTGTGCTTGAAAGTCCGCAGTCGATTACATGAACGCCCGCCATCATCAGCACCTCAACTACCGCATTTTTTATGCGGTGAGCCGAAATTCTTGAATCATGTCCGACCGAAATTTTCATTTTGTCAGCCGACATATTCAAATATTTTTCAAGCCATAGCAAAAATCCGCCCGTCATTGACTTTACCGCATAATCGGTAAGGTTGATGTGTTCGCCCTCAACACCCTCGGACGCAACTCCTCGAATGTCCGTTCCGCTTTTAAATTTCAGATAATCCATATTCCATTCGCTCCTAAAACCGTTTTATGAATCTGTTTTGCAAAAATTACAGCTTTTTGGCAAGCTCACCCAAAATCTCCATGCCCTTTTGAAGCTGCTCGTCAGTCGGTGTTGAATAGTTAGTGCGGAAATAATGGCATGTTTCGTTTTCGTCAACCAAAAATGCATTTCCCGGAACCAGAGCAACATTATTCTTAACGGCAGTCTGGCAAAAATCAAACATATCCACCTCATCGGGCAGCTTGCACCACAGGAAAAGTCCGCCCTGAACAGGCTGATAGGTGATTTTGTTGTCGAAATATTTATCCATCAAGTCCATCATGAGATGAGCCTTGTGTCTGTAAATTGCCCTGATTTTTTCAAGATGACCCTCAAAATCATATTTTGTGACAAACTCGTTTGCAATCATCTGTGAGAAAATCGCGGTATGAACATCGCTTGTCTGTTTGCAGCAGGTCATCTTTGCCAAAACCGTTTTCGGTGCGATCGCATAACCCACACGAAGTCCGGGAGAAAGCACCTTTGAGAACGAGCCGGCATAGATCACGATTCCGTCCTCGTCAAGCGACTTGATGCACGGAACATTTTCACCCTCAAAGCGGATTTCGCCATATGGGTTATCCTCCAAAATCATTACGCCGTATTTTTTCGCAAGCTCATACATTTTCTTGCGCTTTTCAAACGACATTGTGATTCCCGACGGATTTTGGAAATTCGGAATTGTGTAGATAAATCTGACATTCTTCTCGGTTTTGAGCGCCTGCTCAAGCTTGTCCATATCCATTCCGTCAGGCTGCATATCGATTCCGACGATATGAGCGCCGAACGATCGAAATGCGTTGAGCGAGCCGATGAAGGTCGGCGCTTCGCAAATGATCGTGTCGCCCTCGTTGCACAACGACTGGGTTGCAAAGCTCATAACCTGCTGAGCACCCGCCGTGATTATGATTCCGTCGAAATCTCTTCCGACATTATACTTACGCTTCATATATTCCGTCATTGTGCTTTTGAGCGGCTCATAGCCCTCTGTGATTGAATATTGCAATGCGTCGATCGGGTGATTTGTCATAATGTCTGCGGTGATTTTTTTAACATCCTCAACAGGAAACGCCTCGGGTGCGGGATTTCCTGCCGCAAATGAAATCATTCCCGGCTGTGATGAATATTTAAGTATCTCTCTGATTACGGACGGTGCCAAAGAGGATACCTTTTTTGAAAACTGATATTCCATAATAAGATTCTTCCTTTTTTATAATAATACTACACATAAACAGTATACCATATTCATCAGCCTTTTTCAAACACATTTTAGCGCTTTTTAGACCGTTTTTGCATTAAAATAAAGCGTATCTTCGATACATTTTCAAAATTCGGTTGTAATGATTGCCGTTTTGCGGTATTATGGGTATTGTAATTATAATTCATTTGAAAAATCGGGGGAATGATATGAGAAGAATCAAGCTAAAACCGATTCAGGTGATTGCGCTCGGCTTTGCGGTGATAATTTTGACAGGCACTCTTTTGCTGATGCTGCCGATAAGCCAAAAGCCGAATGCCGCAGGCGGTTTTCTTGACTGCCTTTTCACCGCAACAAGCGCCACTTGCGTCACAGGTCTTGTAATTGCGGACACATTTGCAAACTGGACGCTTTTCGGGCAAATCGTGATTTTGATAATGATTCAAATAGGCGGAATCGGATTCATGAGCGTTGCGGCAATGTTTTCAATGCTGCTTCGCCGAAAAATCGGGCTTGCCGAGCGAAATCTTTTGCGTGAAAGCGCAAATGCGGGGCAGCTCGGCGGAATCGTCAAGCTCACCCGAAAAATTTTGCTCGGAACAGTCATTTTTGAGGGTGTCGGCGCTGTTTTGCTGAGCATTAGATTCATTCCGAAATTGGGATTCGGCAACGGCGTTTATTATGCGGTTTTTCACTCGATTTCAGCATTTTGCAACGCAGGCTTTGACCTGTTCGGCGGTGTTTCGGGGAAATATTCGTCGCTCACCGCTTTTAGGGGCGATGTGCTTGTCAACATCACGATCATTGCGCTGATTGTAATCGGCGGAATCGGATTTATTGTCTGGAGCGACATTTCGGAGCATAAATGGCACTTTAAAAAATACATGGTGCATACAAAAATCGTGCTGGTCATGTCGGGTGTGCTTTTGTTCGGCGGCGCTTTGCTGATATATCTGTTTGAGCGAAATTCGCTTTTTGCCGATTTATCCGTCAAGGACACGATTTTGTCGTCATTATTCCATTCCGCAACCTGCCGCACAGCCGGATTCAATACACTTGACACGGCAAAAATGTCAACCGGCACCTGCCTTACAAGCAACATTTTGATGTTCATCGGCGGCTCGTCGGGGTCAACCGCAGGCGGCATTAAAACAACCACCGTTGTGGTGATGATCCTGTCGGTCATCTCGGCATTCAAAAAGGACAACAATCTCAACATATTCGGCAGAAGACTTGAGCCTGATGCCACAAGAAAAGCACTGTCGGTGTTCATGACAAACCTTTCGCTGATTTTCATTGCAATGATGATAATCAGCCTTACCCAAGGCTTTTCATTCCCCGATTTGCTGACAGAATGCTGTTCGGCGATCAGCACGGTCGGAATGTCAACGGGCATCACAAGAGATTTAAACTCGCTGTCCCGTGTGGTTGTGATATTATTGATGTATGCGGGTCGTGTGGGCAGCTTGTCGTTCGCAATGAGCTTTGCGGCGGATAAAAATGCGGTGGCTGTTTTGCCCGAAACCAAAATAAATATCGGTTAAGATTCAAAAGGAGATCTATTTAATATGAAATCAATACTTGTAATCGGACTCGGAAGATTCGGAAAATATTTAAGCTTAAAGTTTGCCGAGCTTGGAAACGAAGTAATGGTCGTTGACAAAAACGAACAGCGGGTCGATGACATTGCGCCTCATGTTTCGGACGCTCAAATCGGCGACTGCACAAACGAAGATGTGCTCAAAAGCATCGGCGTCAATAATTTTGACATGGTGTTCGTCTGCATAGGACAGGATTTTCAGGCAAATTTGATCATCACCTCGCTTGTCAAGGAGCTTGGCGCAAAACAGGTCATTTCAAAATCAAATAATCAGATGTATGAAAAATTCCTTTTGAAAATGGGTGCGGACGAGGTTATTTATCCCGAAAAAACATATGCCGAAAAAACGGCGGTCAGATATTCCGCAGAGCACGTTTTCGACATTCTTGAGCTGTCGGAGGATTACTATATTTGCGAGATCCCGACAAACAGAGATTGGGTCGGCGAAACGATTTCGAGCGTTAATTTCAGGGTGAAGTATAAAATCAATATTCTTGCAACCAAGGTCGGCGACAAGATGAAGCCGATGCCCGGTGCGGATCATGTTTTCACGGAAGATGAGCATTTAATCGTTTTGGGGGCAAAAAAGGATATATCAAAATTGCTGAAACAGCTCTAATCATACAGAAAAAACAAAAGACGCATGAATGAATTAAGTATCATCCATGCGCCTTTTTTATATATTGTTTTATTTGCCGAGCTTCACGCTGATTCCTGCAATGTGCTTTCTTAAAATAAGCACATCCTTCATGTTGATCTTGCCGTCATAAGCGCAGTCGGCGTTTTCCGAATTGATTTCAACATCCACTCCGGCAATATATTTTCTAAGGACGAGCACATCCTTCATGTTGATTTTGCCGTCGCCGTTTACATCGCCATACAGCGCCGGGGGTGTCGGAGTTGTGGTGCTTTCTTTTGTTCTGACAGGCTCGGTCTTTGACGGAGTCGTGCTTTGCGGCGTCGCTGCCTTTGTCGTGGCAGTTGTAGTTGTAGTAGCAACAGCAGTAGTCGTAGTGGTTGTGGTTGCAACAGCAGTAGTGGTAGTGGTGGTCGTAGTTGTTGTAGTCATGGTGGTCGTAGTCGGCGTTGTTGTGGTTTTTTCAACATCGCCGAATGTACCGTAAACGCACAGATTATCGATCATCCAACCCGCAACTACCGTCTTGCCGAGATAACCTGCATATGTGGTATATGCGATTGCCAAATTGTTGACGCCACTTAGCCAATTTGCACGCTCGTCGGCGGCTATGTCTTTCAAATAGAATGTTTCCTTTGTCGCCGAGTTGTAATATTTAAGCTCGTCAAACGAAATTCTTGCAATGTTGTTTTTATCCGCTTTATTTTGCTCAACATAAAATCCCTTGATTTTAACATCGCTGCCGTTTGACGACTTGGCCGTAGCCTCATAGGACGAATTGAGCGTGAATTTATAAATGCCCTTTTTGTCCTTAACAACATATTCGTCATCTTCCGAAATCGGCGTGCCGTCGGCGTTGTTTGAATATGAAATCAAATCAAACTGAATACCCTCAACCCCTACGATTTTCAGCTTTTCACGAAGCTTTGCAAATGTTTCGCCGAATGAATAATAACTGCCGACCGAGGTTGAAACAGCGGACGAGCTTTCCGCATAAATCACTCTTGAGCCGTTGTAAATATATGAGCCGTTTCTGCGGTTAGGACCGAACGACGGACCTCCGTATTTGTTGCCGCCCGTGCTTTCCATGTCGGACAATGACTCAAAATCATCTACCAAAATCGTTTCTCTTTCGGGATATTCAAACGGCGGATCGACCTTTTCGGGGTCATATTCACCGACATTCAGCGTGATGTCGTCAATATATGTGCTCGCTCCTTGAGCGTCGTTTATCACAAATGAAATTGTGTCGGTTTTTCTCATAATCTCGTCAGTTACTCTGCGCTCATTTGAGCCGATATATTTTTCATGCCATGAGAATGTGACATAACTGCCGTTCTTTTCAATATCAAACGACTTTGAATATGTCTTGCCCGGCTGTGAGAATATGATTTCGCCCTTTTTGGCTTCGCCGTTGCCGCTCGCCCAAAATCTGATTCCCGTTGATTTTGCCATTTTATCGGAATATACCGCAAAATCAATCTGAGATTTTGCCGATGAAGATGTTGCGGTCAGCTTAACCGATTTTTTGCTGTCCGTCAAATCATTTACAACCGTGCCGTCGATCGACGCCGTCGCATTTTTAACTTCTTTCACACGAGCAATCGCCGTGTTCTTTTTAGACAAACCAATGTCCTCAAAATCATACAGCTTATAATATTTTTCATCCTCAATTTTGCTGTTTTCGTCAAATTCAACGCCGTCACCGTTATATGCGCCGATGTTCGGAGCTTGACTGACCGACACAGCGTTTCCGAAAAAGTCAAGTCCGCCGTTATCGTCAATTACACAGCCTTTTCCGATTGCAGGCGAATTATCATACAGCTCATATGCCGAGCATGAAGCGATTCCGACACCTGCCTTGCCCTCATTTACAAAGCACGGGTCTTGCCCGATTATGTTGTTTTCCCCCGTTTTAGGCGCATTGTAAGAATATCTGCCATAGACAAGGTTATTCTTGAAAACGGTGTTTGTGGTGTCGCTCAGCGAAAACCGCTCGCACGATTCAACATAAAAAATGTTGTTTGCAATCAGCGTGTTATCGGCATATTTTCTGCCGTTATATTTCGACGAACCCTTTGAAAATGTAAAAAATGTATTTGTCGAGTTACCTGCCTGATTCCATGAGGTGTAAAGCGTATTATTATATATTTTCGTGTCGTCGATCGCACCGACAAGGCTGAAGGTGTAATGAAGATCGTTTTGCGAAATGTTATATCTCACGACCGAGCCGACATTATAAGCCGCATTTCCGTTCCAATCGGTCGGCTCCGTGCAAATAAGCATGAATCCGCCCTGGTTGTCGTGGCTGTAATTATATTGGAATGTGGTGTAATAGCATTGATAGTCGCAGTCAAAGCCCTGACCGTCGTTTGCCGTTTGCGTGTTATATGCTTCGTTATATTGCAAAACCGCCTTGTAGGTTGCAAAAGGCCAAATCGCAACATGAGCGCCCGTTGCATAGGAATGGGCTTTTGAGCAGGTGTTATACTCAACAAGCGGCTCGTTGCAGTTGTTGACCAAAATTCCGTCTGCGCCGATGTTGCTGAGAAAATTATTTCTCACAACAACGCCCTTAGCCGCTTTGGGATTAATCTTGCCCTCACTGTCGCAGCCCGAATATGAACCATTGACCGTAATTCCGTTTGCCTTGCAATTATAAATCTCGTTGTTTTCGATAAGCAGTCCGTCAATGAATCCGTTATAGCTGTCCGACGCCGCCGTGATTCCGTTAAGACCGCTTTTCGACATCGTCGACCAGTTTTTCAAATTTGAGCCCTGAATCGTGTTGTTGATTATCTTAACACCGCTTGAAACATAATTTCCGTTAAGCAAAAGCCTGATGCCATATTGCGTGCCTGTTCCGGGTGTGCCGTTAATTATCTTCAACCCGTCAATCGTCACATAGCTCGCATTTTTAAGCAAAACCGCCGCGTCAACCTCCGGCAAATTGTCCGTGTCATCGTCATACATACTCTTGATTATCGGCTTGTCGCCCTGACCGTATGATGATATTGTAATCGGGTGCTGAGCGTTGCCCGAACCCTTTGGATTAAGAATGGTATCGGTCCAAATGCAGCCTTTTTTGAACAACACCGCATCGCCCGGTTTAAGGCTTAAAGAGTTGACCTTTTCTACCGACATGAACGCCTTGTCCTGCGACAAACCGCTGTTATTATCATTGCCGTTTATCGAATCGACATAATAAACATCGCCGTCATATTTTACTTCCTCTGCGGCAATCGGCAATTTTATCGATATAAATGCAGATATGACAATCAAAACCGCCGTCATGATTGATAATAATTTAAAATTCATCATTTAAGTCCCCATATCCCCTATTATTGCAATATCCTGTTTAATCAAGACTGTCGTTTACCGAAAGCCTGTCATATTTATGATTGGTGACGACCTCATATTTATCGCAAAGCTCATCAACATACTGCTCGTACTTATCCTGAACATATTGCGATGAAAGAGTTGTGTAAACATCGTCAAATGACTTATATCCTGCGCCGTCCTTTGACACGCAATAAAGCATTTTGAAGCCGTCCGAATCACGAACCGCACCCGTCAGCTCTTTTTCCTTAATCGAAACCGCCTGTTCATATAGCGATTGATTTTGCTTTGAAAGCGATGAATAGTTGCCCTCATCAAGCGTAATTTCGCTCCATTTTATCTCGCCGTATTTTCTCGTTATTTCAATCTTTGCCTTATTGATTCCTTCAGATTCAATCAGCCTCGCCGAGTTATCGAGCATTTCCTTTTCCGCCCTGCCGTCAGCGTCTTTGACCGCCACGCTGAGCATTATGAATTTTGCCGTGTCCTGCTTTTTGTAGTATTTGTCCTTAACGCTTTCATAATAGCTTTTAAGCGCGGTCTTGTCGGCATAAAGCGGCTCACCCTGCTTTGACATACATTTTTGCAAATCAAGCTGCAAATTTGACAGCCGATATTCATAGTAGCTTGTAAGCGAATATTCTCTCTGACCATAGACCGCCTGTCCTGAGGCAATCTTTTTCTCATTTTCATTATTCACGCTGATTTGCGCATTTTTAAGTCCCTTGAACGACAAATCATCAACAAGCCCATATTTTTGTCCTAAACAAAGCTGGAGTTTATATCGCTTGACCTCCTCCAAAGCCTGCTTTTTCAAATATTGCTCCGGGGTTATTCCGTCAAACTCGGTAGTCCAAAAATCCTTGTCCTTTGTGATGTCATATTTATCTTCAAAATATGACAAAACCTCTGCCCTTTTTGAATCGGTCTGCAATTTCAATTCTCCGGCATATATCTTTGCACCGTCAACCTCTCCGATCACGCTGTTAGACGATATATGAAACAGCGCAAAGCTGACAAGAAACGCCGCAATGAGCACAGCCGCTGTCGAAACCGAAACGACGACCCGAATAGTTTTCTTTTTATTATCGTTTTTCATTATCACTTGTCCTTTAAAATACTATTATATTATTTTACCATATCGTACAATCAAACTCTATTAACTATATTAACAATTTTAAAATGTATATTTTAGCGAATATCACCTATTTGCGATTATGTTTGACAAATTCGCCTAAATGAGATAAAATAAATTTTGCGAGCAGACCATACGGTTGCGTATATTTTTCAAATATATGAGGAAAGTCCGGGCACCGCAGGGCAGGATAACGGCTAACAGCCGCCGAGGGCGACCTTAGGGAAAGTGCAACAGAAATAAACCGCCGAAATTCGGTAAGGATGGAAAGGCGAGGTAAGAGCTCACCGGCGCATATGAGAGTATGCGGCCATGTAAACCCTATCCGGTGCAACATTGACAGGGAGCATACATCTGCCCGATGTTATCCCGAAAAATGGCTTGAGGCAGGCGGCAACGCCTGTCCCAGATAGATGACCGTGCACGACAGAACCCGGCTTACAGATCAGCTCGCAGCTTTAAAAACAAAATCCCTTTATCATGCAAAAAGCACGGTAAAGGGATTTTTCATTTTGCTATATAATTGATTATTTATTAAGCTGCTCATGAACTGCGTGTTTGATGATGTCGATCAGCTTTTTGTCATCTTCGGTGACATTTTCGGGCAAAAAGTCATTTTCAAGAATATTTTTGTGAAGCACCGTTTCGTACCAAACAGCCGCAACAAGGTATCTGCCGAAGACGAGATGCATATGATAACCGTCTCTGCAAAGCGTCTGACCGCCGTTTTTATAATCAAATTCGGGGAGCGAACGGACATATTGCACCATTTCGCCCGATTTGATCAGCGGAAGATGTTCCTTTTCAGCCGCCTTGTGATATGCGTTGACAATGCCTTCATACATCTTTTGCTGGTCGCAGTCATAGCGGACAAATTCCGAATGTGAGCTGTCGATCTCATATGCCCATGTTTCGTGAAGATAGATCTGCTTCGGGTTTGAATATTTATGAACAGTCTCCAAAACGGTCGTAAGATAGGGGTAATAAGTGTCATATTGACCGCTTTCGGGGCTTGCCTGCTGTGTTGTCACAACATCCCAATCATCTGACAAAAGAGCGTCCTTAATTGAGATTTTTTTGCTGCCCTCGGCACCGTTGAGTTCATAGTCATATGCCGCTTCGTCAGTCAAAATGTTGTTATAATGGCGCTGCAAGGAGCATCCGCCGATAAACAAATTGACCGTTTTGACATCCTCTCCGCCTGCCTTTGCCATGTCGTGCAAATATTTGCAGGCGTCATGTGAAAAGCTGTTTCCGATACATAAAATTTTCATCGTCAAATCCTCTAATCAATAATAATTTAATATATTCACGGTTCATTTTACAATGTCCGCAAAATTCGCTTTAACAAACTCCGCCAAATCGACGGGGTTGATATATATTTGTCCGCCTATTTTGCCTGCACTGACATATATCTTTTGAAGTGCTTTTGCCGACTCGTCGATATATGTCGGATAGAGCTTTTTCATGCCGACCGGCGAACAGCCGCCCCGAATGTATCCCGTCAGCGCCAAAAGGTCCTTTACATGAATCATCTCAATTTTTTTATCCCCGACAAGGCTTGCGCATTTTTTAAGGTCAAGCTCCTTTTCAACGGGAATGCAAAATACATTTATCCCTGTTTTTTCGCCCTTTGTCACCAAAGTTTTATATACCAAATCGGGGTCTTCGCCCATTTCGTTCGCAATATGAACGCCGCTCAAATCCGACTCATCATAATCATATTCAAAGGTTTCAAACTCGACCTTTGCCGCCGCAAGCGCTCTTGTAGCATTCGTCTTGACTGCTTTATTTTTCATAACCTATCATTCTCCCTCAACAAGACCTTTGTAAATGTCGCCCTTTTTAAGTCCGGTGTCAAGCGCCGCCGCTTTTGCCGCATTTGACGAGGACATTCCGTCTGCAATATATTTCTGTGCAATTTCGACCGCCTCGTCAATCGTATATACCCGCTCTTCTTCATTTTCGGGCTTTCCCGAAATAATCAGCACAAACTCGCCGACAGGGCGTGCTTGTTCATAAATCTCTTTTGCCGCAACCGACAGGGTTGTCCGCTTGACCTCCTCATGGATTTTCGTAAGCTCACGGCAAATTGCAATCTCTCTGTCGCCGAGTGTCGCATAAAGATCCTTGAGCGTTGCACGAAGCTTGTGCGGAGCTTCATAGAAGATCATTGTCCGCTGTTCGTTTTTTATCGAATTGAGGTGTTCAAATCTCGTTTTTTTGTTGACGCTCAAAAATCCCTCAAATGTAAATCGGTTTGAGCGCATTCCCGAAATCGCCATTGCCGTTGCAAATGCGGTAGGCCCTGGCACCGACTCGACCTCAACCCCCGCTTCTCTGCACAGTCTGACAAGGTCTTCGCCCGGGTCCGATATTGCCGGCATTCCGGCATCGGTCACGAGCGCACAGCTTTTTCCGCTCATGATCTCATGCAAAATTTCGGTTCCACGCTCCGACTTGTTATGTTCATGATAACTCTCAAGCCGTGTTTTAATTCCGAATTTATTGAGCAGTTTCAGCGTCACTCTCGTGTCCTCCGCCGCAATGAAATCAACATTACTTAAAGTGTCGATCGCTCTTGGCGACAGGTCGGACAGATTTCCGATCGGTGTTCCGACAACATACAGCTTGCTCATCATCATTCTCCTTGTGTTTTTCGCTCATAATCCCATTTTTCGTACATTTTCAAAGCGTTTTGTGTTATTTTTCCGTGTTCGTCCTCCAAAACAAATTGCGGACAAACCGTCATGTCGGCATTGCCCGACATGACTCCCTCGACCAAAACCAGCATCGGTGCATCACTCGCACGGTTGCATACATTCATCATTCGCTTCGGCTCGATTTTATATTTACGCATTGCACAAATCATGTCGGCAAGCCTGTTCGGGCGGTTGCACACGCAAAATCTGCCGCCGGGTTTGATCATCTTAGCGGCTGTTTTGCAAATATCGTCAAAATTGCATTTTAACTCAAACCGTGCAATGTTAAGTCCTTCATTTTCGCTCATCAGTCCCGACCCTGCCCGTTTATAGGGCGGATTCATTGTAATCAGGTCAAACGAGCCTTTAAGTTCGGGGTATTTGTCAATGAGTTCATTTATATCGCACAAAATCGGGTGAACATTCGGCGTTTTGCAATATTCGGCGGCACGCTTTACAAGCGAAATCGCCTCTTCCTGAATATCAACGGCATAAATCTCGGCACCCGCCGCATCCCGTGCAAATAACATCGGAATTATTCCGCAGCCGCAGCCCATGTCCATGATTCTCTTTGCTCGGCGGGCTTTGTTTTGCTCAAGCCCCAAAGCAAAATGATGAAGCAAAACGGCGTCCGTGCCGAATCTGTGAGTATCACTGCAAAAAACGCTGACACCCTGTCCTAAATATTCGCACTTTAACCCTGCCACAAAAACACCCTCACTTAAAATCCATAACGAAAAAGACGGAACAAAAAGCTGTCCCGTCTTTTTGGAAATTTAGTAATTACTCTGAAATTGCTTCAACGGGGCACTGATCAGCGCAAGCACCGCAAGAAGCACATTTGTCAGCGTCGATTTCATATTTGCCGTCGCCTTCTGAAATAGCTTCGCACGGGCAAACAGATGCGCATGAACCGCAAGCAATGCAGTCGTCAGAAATTTTATATGCCATTTGAATACACCTCCATTTGCGTTTATTCTATCATATACTGTCGTATTTTGCAACCATTATTTTTTAATTTTACAATTAGTTAAGCGATTTTTAACCCTTTTGTGAATTGTTGCCGTTTTTTTCGTCATATTCCTCAATTATGTCCTTTTCACGCTTGCGATTGTGAGAATGAGAGCCTTTGGAAAGCGTCTTAACATCCTTGACATCATAGACCGCAGGAGCCGAATCCGGATTTTTGTCCAAATGAACCTTCAACTTGCCTTTGAGCAGGCTGACGTCGGTCACAACGCCTTTGCCGTCGGGAGTTGATACGACCGAACCCTGGCACGGAGTTTCCTTGAGAAGCGCCTCATAGGTGTCGTGTTCATATTTAAGACAGCACATCAGTCTTCCGCACGAACCCGATATTTTTGTCGGATTCGGGCTCAGATTTTGCTCTTTTGCCATTTTGATCGAAACCGGCTGAAAATCATCCAAAAATCTTGCGCAGCAAAACGGCTGACCGCAAATTCCTACGCCGTCGAGCATTTTTGCTTCATCACGAACGCCGATTTGGCGCAATTCGATTCGTGTATGAAATTCCGACGCCAGATCCTTTACAAGCTCACGGAAATCAACACGACCGTCGGCTGTGAAGAAAAACACGATTTTGCTGTTGTCAAATGAATATTCAACATTTGTCAGCTTCATGTCAAGCTTGTGATTCGCAATTTTTTTCAGGCAAATTTCATATGCCTTTTTCTCTTTTTCAAGATTTTCGGCATATTTGCGTTCGTCCTCCGTGCTTGCAACACGAATAATGCTTTTAAGCGGCTTTACAATCGCCTCGTCCTCAACCTGCTTGTTTTTCATCGAAACACGGGCAAATTCAACGCCTCTTGCCGTTTCGACAATTACCGCTTCGCCCTCGTCAAGCTTTTGTCCGTTTGGCGAAAAATAATATACTTTTCCTGTTCCTCGAAATCTTACACCGATAACTTCGGTCATATATAGTACCAAAAACGCTCTTTATTTTGAGCATATTCCTTTCGTTAAAATAATATTCCTTACTGTCCCGCCGACTGCTTCATTTTCGAGCAAAATCGGGTCAAATTTAACTGCATATTTGCATTTGCCGCAATATTTTGCAGCGTGTCGTCAACCGTGTCGTTGAGTCTCATTGCAACCTTCAGCGTGATTTTCGGCGAAATTTGCTTTGAAAAATCGCTGAATTCATCATTTCTTACACCGGATTTAATTAAATAGAGCTCTCGAATTATCGATTTAAGCCCGAAAAGCACCTTTTCAAAGCTGTCCTTTGAACTGAGCGAAACGGTCGCCTTGATTAAATCATATTCTCTGCCGCTGAGCGTTGTTTTGATTATCTCTCTGCATTTTTCAAGCGTTTCTTCATCAATTTCAGGCGCGTTCGCCGCTCCGCACGAAATCTCGGTCACTCGTGAGATTATCGTATCAAGCAGCATTTCCTTTTTGTCACAGCAAATTGCAAAGCATACAAATTCGGGCGGCTCTTCAAGGATTTTCAGCAGCGCATTTTGTGATGTTACCGAAATGTTGTCCGCCTTTGTAAAAATATATACCTTTTGCTTTGCCTCGTTCGGCATGACTATTGCGTCGGAGCGAATCGAACGAATCACATCAACCGGGTAGGGGTTTGACGGCTTATCCGGTTCTAAGTAGATTATGTCGGGGTGATTGCGCTCATCTGCTTTTTTGCAAGCAACGCACTCGCCGCAAGGGCGCACCTGCCCCGCACATACCATTGCTTTTGCATAGTAATCAGCGTTTAATAGCGCATTTTTACCCTCAAAAAGCATTGCGTGTCCGGCACCGCCGCCGTTTATCAGCGATTTTAAATTTTCACTGATGACGCCCTCACCTGCATTATTTATGTTATCTGAAAAATTATCCGACATTACAGTTTTTCAAATCTATCGACATCGACAACAAAAACAGTAGCACCGCCGACGGTTACCTGAACGGTCTGCTGCGGTTTATCCGTTATGCTATATGGTTCGTTGTCGGAAATCAACTGCATTCTCTTGCTTGAATGTTCCTTGATTATTTCAAGAACGCTGTCAACATCCTTTTCGCTTACGCCAACCAAAAATGTGGTGTTTCCGAGGCGCAAAAATCCGCCTGTACTTGCCATTTTGGTAGCAGGATAACCCTTGTTAAGCAGTTCGTTTGCAACATTTGTTGCGTCGTCGTTGTTTACGATTGCGATGACAAGCTTCATAATTAAAACTGACCTCCAAAAAGGTAAAACCAAGTGTAAATTCGTACAATTATAATTGCACACAATAATTATAACTTGTTTTAAAAGATTAGTCAACAGCAGCGGCGCAAAAATGATTGTCTTAAAATGAAAAAAATTCTTTTTATGGAAAAATGTATAACAAAAACGCAGTCAACGAAAATTCATCAACTGCGTTTTAATGATTTTTGTTAAATTTATGATGCTTTTCCGAAATGAACCGGATAACCTGCAATGTACTTTCTCATTAGAAGAACATCTTTCATGTTGATTCTCTCATCACAATTAACATCTGCGCTTATCTCGTTGAAGTTGCTGACCGACTGACCCGCAATATATTTTCTCATGAACAAAACATCCTTCATGTTGATTGCCTTGTCGCCGTTGACATCGCCGAGCATAACATTTTGCTTATCGGAGATGTTGAACAAAACCGTAAACATCAGCGAGCTTTTGATCGATGTTACCGTGAAATATGTCTGACCTTCGCCCAAAAGCGTTATTGTGCCCGTTTCTTCGTCATATTCGGCAGCATCGGGGTTGAGAACGGATATGTCGTAGCTGTCGTCGGTTTCATAAAGCCCCTTGATCGTAACTTTATATTCATCGCCGACATAGCCGTAGATTATTTCGTCTGTGATCGCTTTGCCGTCTTTTGTAATGTCAACCGTGAAGCTGTAATCAATGCCTACAAATACATCAGGTTTGATTATTTGAGTGATTTGTCCGCCCGAATTTTGTTTATCATAGTAAACCACGCCGTCAATTATGCAAAGTCCGACGGCTATTTCATTATTCGGGAGTTTCAAATCGCACAGTTTTGACGCATTTCCGGTCTGAATCGAGAGCTTTGTAATACTGTTTGACTCATTGAAATATAAATCGTCATTCATTTTTCCGAGCATTGCATATGCCGGAATCCATGTTCTGTATTTATTGCCCTTATTATCCCATCTTGCGCTGTTGATTTTATAGAGGGTTGTTTCAACATCATTGACTCTCTTTACCACATCGCCGGTTGTGTTGATATAATAATAAGCGCCGCCGACAACGAATATATTTGTCGGGTTAGTGTAACGGAAAAATGCGTCCGAATATTTTTTATCGGTAGCTTTGACGCTTGCTTTCATATCATTGGCATTCTTCGCTTCCTTAACCTCTGCGTCGGTCTGAAGAAAATATACATGAGAAACATTGCCCGATACATCGTAATAATTGCCTGCGGAAGCTATTCTGCCGTCGTCCCATGTTACATCAACATGATAATATTTTCCGCCGAGCTTTACAATGTTCCACATATGGTTGATCGAATTGCTTGAAGCAAAGGTCGATTCAACGCCGCATTTATCAAGCAAAAGCTTGTAAGCAAGCGAATAGCCCTGGCAAACCGCATTTTGGTCAACAAATGCGCCATATGCTGTGTAAGACATATCTCCGATTTTGTTTCCGAGATAGTAGTCCTCATCATACTGACAGTTCATTGCCAAAGCGTCATGGAGCGTCAAAACCTTGTCAAAATCGCTCATTGTGCTATCGACATGGCTCATTATCTTCTCAACCGCCGAGTCGAATTTTGTTCGATAGCCAGAAAGCTCATTCTCAGACACAAGATAGGTCGGCTTAATACTGGAAATCGTGTTGGTAATCGGGTTATAGGACGCCTGATATTCCGTTTTTACATAGAAATATTCGGGATTGTTATAAACAAGATTGAAATAATAATCCGTAATGTCGTCAACGGATATATTATATTTTGAAATATTTATCGACTCTTTCATGGAATTCCAACCGTCGACAATCGCCTTGTCGAGTTCTGCGTTTGAAACCGATTTTGCACCTGCAAGATATTGCTTTTCAACGGTTACAAAGCTGATTTTGTTTTCCTGTGCCGAGACTGTCACTCCGAAAATTGTTCCGAATGCCAAAAGCACGCAAAGCATTGATGAAATAAGTCTGATTTTTTTCATACTGCACTCCTTATAAATATTATTGTTTATCTGTTTTATCCGATTCGTCGTTTTTTAAATCCGGATTTTTCTTCTTTTGCACAACGATCATCACAGCAACTGCCGCAACAACCAAAACAAGCACTCCGACGATTATCCACGGAATTGCCGAGCCTTGAGAATTCGCCTCATTTTTTGCCGTTCCGCCGATTTCAACTCCGCTTTCGGTTTGATTGCTGTTTGAACCATCATTTTCAGCGTTTGTTGCAGCGGTCTCGGCGCTGTTATCCGAATTATTGTCCGCAGAGCCGTTGTCGGTTGTTGCCGAATTGTTATCAGAAGCTGCGTCAGCCTTTGCGCCGCCGCTGATCGTTACAACACCGCTTGTAAATTTGAACGGGACCAACGCTCCGTCAACATTAAACGCACTGCCGTCGTTCTTGCCGTCCTGGAAAACGCTCGGGGTAATGCTGTAGCTGCCGTTTTTAGCATTATCGTTTGCCTTGAAATTCAAGGTGATGAGTTTTCCTGTTTTTGAGCAGTTTTTATCATATCCGTTGATGAGCGGGCTGATGATTATTTTGCCGTCTGTTTTATAGCTGTCGTTTACAATGATTTCGCCGTCTTTGTCAAACACCTTACCGTCCTGAGTTGCATTTTTATATGTGATTGCGTTCTTGTCAAACACGATCGCCACGGTCATTCCGAAAATTCCCGGGTTTTCGGTCATGTTCACGGCAACGCTGAAGTCTTTGCCGGCTTTAACATCCTTGCTGTCTATTGTGATCATGCCGCTTTTTGCGGTTGTCTGATCCGCCGCAAAAGCAGTCAAACCGACCGCCGACATTGCTATCATGACTGTGATTATCATTGCAATTATTCTTTTCATTGTTTGAACCGTCCTTACACATTTATACATATATATTATATTTTATATACCCGTCTTTGTCAACTCGGCATTTCGCCGAGATAATCGACATTCTTTGTTATATTTAGACAAATTATGACATCAAAAAATCCGCTTTGAATTTTAGTTTTCAAAACGGATTTACATTATCAAATTCAGCCTGCGTTTGCCTGCTCATTATCATCGTCATCAACGGTGATTCTGCGAATATCCGCACCGATTCCGGTTAGCTTTTCGACATACTTCTCATATCCGCGGTCGATGTGATGAATGTCCTCGATCTCGGTGGTGCCGTGAGCCATGAGCCCTGCAATGATCATTGCCGCGCCCGCTCTTAAATCGACAGCCTTGACCGGCGCGCCCTCAAGATGATCGACGCCCTCAATTACCGCAACATGACCGTTGACCTTGATCTGAGCGTTCATTCTTGTAAGATAATCGACATATTTAAAGCGGTTGTCCCAAACAAGCTCGTTTACGATCGATGTACCCTTTGCAATCGACAGCATTGTGACGATCTGCGGCTGCATGTCGGTAGGAAAGCCCGGATGGGGCATTGTGCGAACGCTGCAGCCGACCAGGTTGCCGTCGGAGATCACTCTGATCGAATCGTCATATTTCTCAATCGTGACCCCTGCTTCCTCAAGCTTTGTGCTGATCGATTCCATATGTTTCGGGATAACATTTTTCACCAAAACATTTCCGCCTGCGGCAGCCGCCGCTACCATATATGTTCCTGCCTCGATCTGATCGGGGATTATTGAATATGTTGTGCCGTGAAGGCTCTTGACGCCGTAAATTTTGATAACATCGGTGCCTGCTCCTCGAATGTCAGCGCCCATTGAGTTCAAAAAGTTAGCCAAATCGACAATATGCGGCTCTTTTGCGGCATTGTCAATCACGGTAAGACCCGACGCTTTGACAGCGGCAAGCATTACGTTTATTGTGGCGCCGACGGAAACGTTATCCATGTAAATAGCCGCTCCGACGAGCTTGTCTGCCTTGATGTCAACCATTCCGTTTACCATCTCGACAGTAGCTCCGAGCATTCTGAAGCCTTTTGTGTGCAAATTGATCGGGCGCACGCCGAAATCACATCCGCCGGGAGGCGCAACAAGCGCTTTGTTGAACTTTCCAAGCATTGTTCCCATGAAATATGAAGAACCTCTTGACTGTTTTGTCATTGAATAGGGTACAACATGAGTCTTGACGCCTTTCGGGTCGATCTCAACCGTCGTCGGATTGATATATTTAATCGACGCACCGAGTTCATATAATATATTTATAATAGAATTTACATCTGCAATGTCCGGTACATTTTCAATTCGGCAAACGCCGTCCGAAAGAATCGCCGCAGGAATGATTGCAACCGCGGCGTTTTTAGCGCCGCTGATCGTTACTTCGCCGTGAAGCGGTTTTGCACCGTTAATGATAAGCTTGTCCAAATCTTCCACTCCTTTTTAATTCCGAAGGACAAACAAAAACGGAATTAAAAAAATATTTATTGCAATAATAGTATCAGCCGTTATTTTAACGCGACTGCAAAAGTCTTTTTGACACTAAAAAAGCGCCCGAAAGACAACGCACTTTTCCAACTTAAATTATTATTTTCATTATTATACCACAGTTATGAAAAAATATCTACACTAATTTAAAACTTTTTTAAATAAAGCCATGTTTTATTATGTTGACACCATTCTCGATTTTTGTTATTATATAAGTTAGATGAACCGTTTATAATCATATTATTATCAAAAGAGGTAATTTTAATGAGCAACTATGTACTGATAACCGAATCATCGACCGACCTTTCAAAGGAAATGATTAAATCGCTCGGTATTATTGTCGAACCGCTGACATATATCATCGACGGCAAGGAATATGACGACAAGCCGGTCGTGACGGGCAAAACGGCTCATGAGTTTTATGATGAGGTCAGGGGCGGAAAAATGCCGACAACCTCGCAAATCAACGAACATCGTTTTCTTGAGCTGTTCAGACCGATTTTGGAAAGCGGAAAGGACATTCTTTACATCGGCTTTTCAAGCGCTCTTTCGGGCACGGTTTTGCGTGCAAAAGAAGCGTCGGAACAACTGCTGTCGGAATTTTCAGACAGAAAAATATATGTAATCGACTCAAAATGTGCGTCTCTCGGCGAAGGCCTGCTCGTATATCACGCGGCTTTGATGAAAAACAGCGGCAAGCCGATCGACGAGGTTGCAAAATGGGTCGAGCAGAACAAGCTGCATATTTGCCATTGGTTCACGGTTGACGACCTCAATCATCTCAAAAGAGGCGGAAGAGTGTCGCCGACGGTTGCGCTGATCGGAACAATGCTCGGAATCAAGCCGGTCATGCACGTTGACAATGAGGGTAGATTGATTCCGGTGTCAAAGGTCAGAGGCAGAAGAAAATCGCTCGACGCACTCGTTGATATGGCGGAAAAGACGATCATCGACCCGAAAAATCAAATGATATTCATCAGCCACGGCGACTGCATTGACAACGCAAAATATCTTGCAGAACAAATGAAAAAGCGGCTTCATGTTAAAGAGGTATATATCAATTTCATCGGTCCGGTAATCGGTGCTCATTCGGGTCCGGGAACTGTGGCACTCTTCTTCCTCGGCACCGAAAGATGAATTTAAAAAAATCTACAAAAATTTTCATATGCTATTTGTTCCTTCTTTGCAGATAATATTTGCGAAGGAGGAATTTTGTTTTTGCAAAAATGCAAATTTGCAAAATATATCGCAAAAACAAATATCGGAGAAATGAAAAATCATTATCCACATGACAAACGGAAGCCGAATGATGATGAAATTCCGTTTGACGAACCCTTCAGCGTTGCAAGCGCCACCGAATGTACCGGGTTAATGCCCTTTGCACCGGGAGATACGAGCGAAATTGATTCATATGAGGACATATACGACATTCCGCTCTCACCGATTGTTGCAAATGAGGACGAACGGAACACATTCTATCGGCGATGAAGCAACAAAACCGTTCATTATCCAAGTCACGATAATGAACGGTTTATTATTTTGTAAAATCATGTTTTTATATATTATTCAAACAGCAAAACGCCTGCTTTTTTAAGCGACTCCTGAAGCATTTTTACATCAAGAGTTGTAAAATCATCGCCAAGCGCCGCCGCAGCTCCTGCCGCTTCACCCGTTACGGCACAAACGGGAATTACACGCGAAATGTCCCACATCGGGTCGGTTACGCTGATGCATCTTCCTGCCGCAATTAAATTCTTCACCTTTTTGCCGTGAAGCGTTCTGAACGGAATTTCATAAACAGGACCGCTCTTGCGCCAGTCGCCGCACATTCCGATGCTGTCATCAAAATGCTTGTGCATTTCAACATCGTCAAGTGTATATTCGCCCGCAATTCTTCTTGTCATGCGAATCTGCGGAATGGTCGCAACTGTTGACAGATGATATTCGGGAGAAATGTCGCCGCCCTTTAAAAAATCATCAAGCAGGAATTTGTGCGAATCGATCACCATCTTTGAAAGCTCCTCGCCCGTGATTCCGCTGTATCTTGGAAGATTCTCTTCCTTTTTGTTCGGGTCCTTATATTTATCGGGAATGTCCGAAAAGCCGAGCATTTTCAAATTCATTTTGTTGTTTTTCAGATAATAATACCAACCGGCAAGAATGTTTTTCTGTTTAAACAAAGCCGTGTCTTCGCCGGAAAATTTCGCAATGTCGGCGTCGCCCGTGCAGTCAACGACGGTTTTCGCCTTGATAGCCTGTCTGCCCGTCTTGTTTTCTATGTATAGATAATCGATTTTATCGCCGTTCATCGACACATCGCAAACGCTTGTGCCATAAAGTATCGTGACTCCGTTTTCAACAAGCAGCTTTTCGCAAAGAATCGCAAACACCGCCGCATTATATTGCACCTCGAAACGACGCTTGGATTTTTCTTCGACTGTGCCGTTTTCAATCCACGGCTTCGGATATTTGTCCTCAAACCCGTGCGACATACTGAGCCTTAACAGCTCTTCGGCAATGCCGAAAGAAACCTGACGGCCGCAACCGTCGCAAAGCGGCAGATATATTGTGATGAGTCCGAGCGTTCCGAGTCCGCCGAGCAAAAATTGCCTTTCCAAAAGCGCAACCTTTTTGCCGTGTCTTGCGCCGCTGAGCGCTGCCGCAACACCTGCAACGCCGCCGCCTGCAACAACAATGTCAAACTCGCCTGCAACCGGAATTTTTTTTGACGGTTCGTTTATAAAATCCATTTTTGTCCACTCTTTTCGGATATTTTTTTATTTTAATTTATGTGACAAAGCGGACAAAAGACCGCAAGCCCTCACACAATGTTGATTTTATCATGCTTTTATAATTTAATCAATATTTTTTTGCAAGTTTTTGCGGTCGCTCCGTCATTCATTATGAATTAAATCTACTGTGCAAGCGTCCCTCCGTCGGATTTTGTTAATATCAAAATGTTGCGCTCGGTCAAATCATGCCCGTCAATATAAACAAGAATATCTTCGCCGCTTTTGCCCTTGCAGGTAAATTCATAGCATGAATATTCCTTGTCCGTGCCGAGATTTATCACGCATTTGTTGACCGACTCGACCTTCAAATTGTTGCTGAGCTTTTCCTTAGCTTCGGATTCCGATTTTGTAAAATTCACACGCCGCTCGTCGTGATTCATGATAAATCCTGCCGCCTCAACGCTCATGATTTCGCCGTTTTCAAGCGACACGCCGACTTTGACAAGATCGGGATAATAAATCACGCCGTTTTTCTCATATGCCAAATTTACAACGCAAATGTTATTGTCAATCATATAATAACTCGGCGCAAAATCAAGCGAAAATTTATCTTTCAGATATTTTTTTGCAACATTTACAGCTGTTTCGGGCTCAATTTCTCTTTTTGCAACCGTTCTTTCGTCATTCATATAGAGTAAATGTCCGCCGTGCTTCGTAATCGCAACCGTTTTTTCACCGCACTTAATTATATAACATTCAACGCTTCCGTTTTCGGAATCGATATATTCGGTCTTGTCCTTTTTCACCCCTAAAATATCCGCCGCCTTTTGTCTCGCCGCGTCGGCGCTGATCATTTTATCGTTTTTAAGATAATCCGCGGTACCGAGAAGCATATGGTCGGAAAACGGACCGTCATAAATCAGTTTCGGGTAGTCGGTTCGCACTTCGGCAATGTCGCTAAGCGACTCGTCAAACGCCGAAAGTGCCGTTTTAGCGGTATTATTAACTGTCACAAACCCTTGTTTTAACTGCGAATCCCAATAATCAAGATGCTCAACATCGCCCGCAACAGCCGAAATGTCATTGATTTTGTCAGACAACTTCACGGAATATGAATATAGCTTGTCAAGGCTTTGCAAATCATTGTCGGAAAGCTCTTCTTTTGCTGATTTTTTAGAAAGATAGAGCGAAAAATCACCGGTTTGAGAGAGAAATTTATATATATCCGAGCTGATTTCTTCGCTGACCGGCAGTTGTTTTAAAGCAATTTTTGCGCAAGCCGAATCGACCGACAGCCGATTTGCAAGCACCGCCATTTGTGTGCTGTCGGCTGCATATCGCTCTTTTTCAAGGTCAAGAGTGATGTTCTCGGCATAATTTGCAAGGTCGGTGATTGCCGAGGTGTAGCTGTTTGTGACTTCGGATTTATAATTTGCACTCATTTTGAACCCGAAAATGATGTAGCCGATCAAAACCGCAACTGCGGCAACAGCATAGCTTGTCAGTTTGATTTTTCCGCTTCGACTCATAAAAACGCCCCTGTTTCGTATTATTTTTATCAAATTCCGGCGTTATTTTTAGCAAATCACTCATTTTTTATGCATTTTCTCGGTGATTTTTTTAAATATTTTTTGTAAAATCGGCTCATTTTACCTTAAAGTTATGTAAATTCGGGCGGATTTAATGAATATACCGTCGGCTTTTGCGATGAAAATTGCTGGAAATAATTTACATAATATGGTAACATATACTCAACAAAATATTCGTGCAAGGGAGCTTTGTGAAAATGGGATTTTTCAGTATTTATGCGGCGGATAAAGGCACAAAAAAGCATCGTGACAAAAACAAGGACGAAATGACGCTGATATATTTGCCGCCAAGCGAGATTCTTTTGCCGAAATCAGGCAACAATTCCCGAAAGGGCTTTGATAAATTGAAAATGAGCGAGCTTGTCGAAAGCGTCGAGCAAAACGGGATTTTATCGCCGATTTGCGTCGGCAAAACGCCCGACGGCTATGAGCTGATTTATGGCGAACGGCGGCTTCGTGCGGCTGTCACCGCAAAGCTTTCAAAAATTCCGTGTATTATTGCAAGGCATTCGGAACAGCCGAAGCTGATTAGTCTGATTGAAAATTTACAGCGTGAAGATTTATCGTTTTTTGAACAGGCGGACGGAATTTATTCGCTGATAGACGAATATAAAATGACCCGTCACGAGGTCGGTCAGAAACTGGGGCTATCCGATTCGGCGATCTCAAACAAGCTTCGGCTTTTGCGGCTGACTCCCTCACAGCGTGAGAGCATTGAGAACATGGGACTGACCGAGCGCCATGCACGAACGCTTTTGAGAATTTGCGACGAACAGGACAGGACAAGGGCGCTCAGAGAAATAATCGACCGACGAATGAATGTTGAAGAAGCGGAGAAATATGTTGACAGACTGCTAATGCCGAAAACGGCAAAAAACCGAAACAAGCTGGTTGTAAAAGATATTCGGCTGTTTGTCAACTCAATCAACAAGGCGATAAACATAATGAAAATATCCGGGATCAACGCAAAAAGTCAGCGTGAGGAGGACGATGATTACATTCGCTACACCGTCTTGATTCCGAAAAAAGCAAACGACATTGATAATGAAGCAATGTGAGAGCTTGGGTTGTGCCTTTGTGCAAATATGTCCTAAAAATAAATTTTTCTTTGTCTAAAATTACTATTGCATTTTTATTGCTATCGGTCTATAATTCCACTATCTTTAAAATTACGGTTGTGATTTTAGTATGTTAGGATTATGTGACGAAAGAGTTTTAAGACCCTGAAAAGTACCGCGGCTTTGACCGTAAATCATGTTATATTTATTTACAACATTACTTTTCAAGGGGTCGGCTTTACAAAATTGGTCGTAAAGCCTAAAATTTAATAATGATTACAAAAATGACCGAAGGTAAGCCATTAAACCAGATTTTGCGATTTTTCTGGCCGTTGCTTTTCTCGACGCTGTTTACCCAGCTTTACAGCATTACCGATTCGGTGGTCGTCGGGAGGTTCATTTCCAAAAATGCGCTTGCGGCGGTCAACTCGACCGGCTCGCTCAACTGGATGATAATTTCGTTCATCATCGGATTTGTCACAGGTGAAGGCGTTTTGGTCGCCCGTGCATTCGGCGAAAACAACGAACGGAAAATGCGAAGATGCATTGCAAACGGAATTTATGTTTCGGCGGCGGCGGCTATTATTATAACGGCGGCGGCGCTTATCTCGATTAAAAGCATTCTCGTTGCAATGGATGTACCAAAAGAGATTTTCAGTGATACATACATTTACATCTTTACGGTAATGTGCGGATACCCGATTTCGATTGCGTCAAACTACATCGGAATGTTGATTCGCTCGGTCGGTGACGGACAAAATGCGCTGATCAGGGGAATTATTTCGACAATCGTCAACATCATCACCGACATTGTTTTCGTTGTGGTATTCCATATGGGCGTGTTTGGGGTTGCGATTGCGACGGTATTTGCCGAAGTGATAAACTTCCTTGTAGCCGCAGCATTTTATGCAAAAAAATATAAGATTTTGCACATTTCAAAAGCAGATTTCAAATTTGACAAAAAAATCGTGCTTGATACAATCAAGCTCGGACTTCCGACAGGACTTCAATCCTCAATTACAATGATCGGCTGCACGATAATTCAAGCGGCAATCAACGGGCTCGGAACCAGCTACATGGCGGCATTCACCACGGCAACTAAGATTGAAAATATGCTCATGACGCCGATTCAGACACTCACCGGCTCGCTCGTTCCGTTCATCGGTCAAAATCACGGTGCGAACCGAATCGACCGAATCGAAAAAGCGAACAAACAGGTTTGCCTGATAGTTGTGATTTACGGAATAATCGTCGGCGCCGTGTTCGCATTTTTCGGACATGACATTGCGCTGATGTACCTCAAATCAAGCGAAGTCGAAACGCTTTCGCTTGTGTCCTATTACTGCAAGATCTCCGGATCAATGCTCACGCTCTTATGCTTGCTTTATTTCATCCGAAATGTCGTTCAGGCATTGGGATATGCAGTCTTTACCGCAATCGGCGGTGTGATTGAGCTTGTAACCCGACTGTTCGTGGCATTTGTTTTGATAAGACTGTTAGGCTATACCGCAATTTGTCTTTCAAATCCGCTGAGCTGGCTGTTCACAACAGCGTTCTTGTTCTTAATGTATTTCACCGTTATCAAGCGGCATTTAAAACCGCTTAAAACGGCGGCAACGGCGGCAGAACAGTAAATTATCAGCGATATTCAAGCGGCAATAAAATTACAGGTCAATAAGCCAAAAAAGCGTGTAGAATCAAGTTTCTACACGCTTTTTTACAACCCGAAAGATAATTGCGCCTATGATGAATTTATTTATCGTGGGCATAAAACAAGCCCTCCCGAAATCGGGAGGGCTATTGTTATCAATTATACAGAAAAGCTTATGCCCAAGGAGCAACAGGCTGACCTGCAAGATGCTTTCTAAGGAAGAGAACGTCTTTCATGTTGATGCTTCCGTCTGAGTTGATGTCAGCATTTTCAATGTTGATGTCGATGTTCCAACCTGCGATGTATTTTCTCATAACCAATGCATCCTTCATGTTTACAGCTTCATCGCCGTTAGCGTCGCCGTAAATTACAGATGTGAGCTTTGTTCTGTCAATGTCAGAACCTGCACCGTACGGGCCGTCATGCTGTGACGGATCGTCAACCTGCGGAACTTCTTTGTTAGCAGAGATGAACTTGAATGTTCCGGGAGCCTTAGCGTCGTCAGCGTTCGGAGTGAACTCAACGTCAGCGCCGAGGTCTGTGCCTTTTTCAGGGCAAGCTGTGCCTTTGATGTAAAGCGGTGAATAGTCGATGTCGATGTAACCGAGACCGTTTGTTCCCTTTTTGAACTCTGTGCCTCTGAAGTTCATTACAGAACCTGTTGAGTTAACAGAATAGTTCATTGCCTGGATGATAACGTTTTCGATTTCGAAATCGCTGTATTCATCATCATATTCATCAAAATCTTTGTCGAACATTGTGTAGTCGTCAACTGCGATTTCAAGTGAATAGGGTGAGTTGTAACCAACCCATTTAAGAGTTTTGAAGCTGTCGCTTACCCAACCTTCCGGATTTTCAGCTTCGCCTGTGTCCGGATTGATTGTGTCGTCGATTGCGTTCTTATCTTTGTATCTGTAACCGATTACTACCTGGCATGCTACCGAACCGTTCTCCTGGAATTCTTCTATGTTTGTGTTTGCAGATGCATTTACAAGAATGTCGCAATTGATAAGTCCGTCATAGTTTACAACGGCATTTTTGATTGCGGCTTTGAGCTGGTTCTTTTCAGCCGTTGTCGGAATGAAGTAGGTCTGATACATCTGTGTGAATCTTCCCTCGTCCTTAACGTTCATCCAACCGTTGCTTGAAAAAGACACCGACTTAGCCCACTGGCCCCAGCCATAGTGACGATCAACTGCGTTCGGTTTATATGCAACGCCGTTTTCTGCGGCAGAAGCCGAAACGCTCATAACGGCAGCAAAAGCGCTGAAAACCATTACTAATGAAACGGCAAGTGCCAATACTTTTTTAAATGTTTTCATTGGAATTTCCTCCTCAAAAATTAAGTATGGATATTATAACGCTTTTTTGCAAAAAGTTCAAGTAGATATAAAAAATCGAGCCAAAGTTTGTGAATAAGCAACAAAATAAGAAGCAATTTATTGTGCTAACTGCTTGCATAAATTGCTTCTCGTTTGTCAAAAAATCAATAATTTGCAGCTTTTAACTCGAAGTAGCTTTGCGGATGAGCGCAAACCGGGCAAACGGTCGGCGCCGTCTTGCCGATATGAACATGACCGCAGTTGCGACATACCCAAATTGTGTCGCCCTCTTTTGAAAATACTACTCCGCCCTCGACATTTGCAAGCAGCTTTTTGTAGCGTTCCTCGTGTTCCTTTTCAATCTTCGCAACGCCCTCGAACAATATCGCAATATTGTCAAAGCCCTCTTCTCTTGCGGTTTTGGCAAATTCGGCATACATCTCGGTCCATTCATAATTTTCGCCTGCCGCTGCGTCCTTGAGGTTATCGACAGTACCCGGAACCGCGCCGTCATGAAGTAATTTGAACCAGATTTTTGCGTGCTCTTTTTCATTTGCCGCTGTTTCCTCGAAAATTGCGGCGATTTGCTGATAACCCTCTTTTTTAGCCGCAGACGCATAGTAAGTATATTTATTTCTTGCCTGTGATTCGCCTGCGAAAGCGGTCATCAAATTAGCTTCGGTTTTTGAACCATTTAATTCCATTGCGAATATCTCCTTTAGTTGTAATATTCTTATTTTTATCTATTTTGCAAGATAATATACATTTTTAACCGCCCCAATATTTTCGGTCAAGGCTTCTGAGTCTGATTGCCTGGGCGATGTGGCTTTTCGTTATGTTATCGGCGCTCTCAAGGTCGGCAATCGTTCTTGCGACCTTTAAAATCCGGTCATAGGCTCTGCCCGACATTCCAAGCCGCTCAAATGATTTACCCAAATAATCCGACGCCTGACCGTCGAGCTTGCAAAATTCCTTTAACATTGCGGTGGTCATGTTTGAATTGCTTGCGATTTTGGTGTTTTCAAAGCGTTTTTGCTGAATTTTGCGAGCATTATTGACGCGCATTTTGATGTCCGCCGAGCTTTCGGCTTTTTGTGTGGACGACAGCTCGTCATATGCCACCGGCGGCACTTCGACATGAATATCCATTCGGTCAAGAAGCGGACCTGATATTCTTCCGAGATAGCGTTGCACGGCTTGCGGCGAACAGGTGCATTTTCTTGTCGGGTGACCGAAATAGCCGCACGGACACGGATTCATTGCCGCAACGAACATCGTGTTGCACGGATAGCTGAGCGTTCCCGACACTCTGGCGATCGACACGACTCCGTCTTCAAGCGGCTGGCGCAAGGTTTCAAGTGCAAGCCGTGAAAATTCGGGCAATTCGTCCAAAAACAATACTCCGTTGTGAGCAAGCGAAATCTCGCCCGGAATCGGCGTTGTTCCGCCGCCTGTCAACGCCGCTGCGGATACTGTATGATGAGGTGAACGGAACGGCCGCTCGGTAATCATCGGCGTGTCGTTTGAAAGCTGACCTGCGACCGAATGAATCGTCGTGGTTTCAATTGCTTCTTCAAAGGTCATGTCGGGCAAAATTGACGGAATCCGCTTTGCAAGCATACTTTTGCCCGAACCCGGAGGGCCGATCAGCAATATATTATGGCCGCCTGCCGCCGCAATTTCGATTGCACGCTTGGCATATTCCTGACCCGCAACATCGGCAAAGTCAAGATAATGAGCCGTTTCGCTCTCAAAATCGACGCTGTGGCTCATCGGGACGATCTGTTCGCCGCCCGTTAAATGGATTATCAACTGCTCGACGCTTGTAACAGGCATTATCTCAATTCCCTTAACAACAGCCGCCTGAGTTGCGACCGCCTTTGGAACATAAAACCGTTTATAGCCGCATTTTTGCGCCCTGACTGCCATTGAAAGCAAGCCTCTGACCGGGCGAACCTCGCCGGAAAGCGACAATTCTCCGACAAAAACGCTGTCGCTTAAATCTGCGGTGATGATGCCTTCCGCAACTGCAAGAGAAAGCAAAATCGGAAGGTCATAGATCGGACCGACCTTTTTGATGTCGGCAGGCGCAAGGTTGACCGTCACCTTTTCGCTCGTGCTGCCGAAACCGTTATTTTTCATTGCGCTTCTTACTCTGTCGCGCGACTCTCTGACCGACGCGTCGGGCAAGCCGACAATGTCAAACGACGGCATTCCTTGAGTCACGCTTGTTTCGACCGTCACGCAATATGCGTCGATTCCCCAAACTCCCATGCTGTTAATTTGCGATACCATTTTTACTATTCCCCCGAAAGCTCATTTTGCAGGCTGTGTGAGCTTGTTGTTAATTATATTTTCAAACAAAGTCTTATCGTTTTCATATGTTTTATGAGTGTCTTTTGTTTTGTCAGGCTCTTGTCTGAGCGATATATACATCTTTGGACAGGTGCTCTCGTCAATCCCCGCCTCTGTCAAGCCATATTTAATGTATTTTGACAAGTCGAGCTTTTCGACATCTTTCGCCGTGCCGTTTTTATCTTCCAGTCCGTCATGCTTTTCAAACATGGTCGTGAATGCCTTTTCATAATAATAATCGTCATATATAAACACAAAACCGCTTGACGATTTCATTTCGCCCGCAAGCAGGATCGCTTTTGAACGGGCTTCGTCGGAATTCGGGTCGGAAAAGTTATATGACATATCGATTATCTGGACGTTCACACTGCCATCGCCGTCGAGATCCTCGCCATATTGCGAAACCGCCGCTTTTACGCTGCTGCGAAAGCCCGACGCCGTATATTCGCTCACACAAAGATATACATTATAATCAAATTTTTCCTTTGAGCATATTTGATAGGTCGTAAAGCCGGCTATTGCAACGATTATTGCGCCGATGATAAAATGAACCTTATAATAATAGAAATAATTTTTAAACCAATTTATAATTTTCTTCATTCGGTCTTTCCTTTTCAAAATTCCTGATACAATATACATTATTATATAATAGAGCCGCTCGGTTTTCAACATTTTTCACACATTCAAACGGATAAATTAACATTATATTAAAAAACACTTGCATTTTTTGATTATATGTGATATAATGCGATATGGTAATTAAGATATAGGAGTTAAACGAAAGAGCGGAACACACCGCTCTTTCGTTTCGTTTATACGGCATTTGTGTTTATAAACGGCAAAGCTTCAAAGAATAAATTGAAAAAGGAGAGTGCGCTAATGGAATTTTCGGGTACTGCAAAGCGGGTTTATGATGTTATCGCTCCGATTGCGGATGAGCTCGGACTTGAGATTTGGGACATTCGCTATGTCAAAGAAGGCTCGGCTTGGTTTTTAAGAATATTCATTGACAAAGACGGCGGAATCGACATCAACGACTGCGAAAATTTGTCCCGTGCGATCGACGAGCCTCTGGACAAAGCCGATCCTATCAAGGAAAGCTATTATTTGGAGGTATCTTCTCCGGGACTCGGCCGTGAGCTTACACGACCGGAGCATTTTGCAAAATTCATCGGCGAAGAGATCACAGTCAAGCTGATTCGTCCGAAAGACGGCGAGCGTGAGTTTGTCGGGGTGCTTAAATCCGAGCAATCGGGAACGGTCACGATCCAAACGGAAAACGGCGAAATATCCTTTGAAAAGGGCGAAATCAATAAAGTAAAGCTAAACGACGACCTTGATCTGTTTTAAAGAGCGGTCGAAAGTTTCTTAACAATATAAATATTTTGAAAGAGAGGGTTTGTTTGCCGAAACTCGGGCAAACAATACGGTAAAATGAAAAAATCAACAAAATCCACAAAGACAGATTCAACAAAGGCATTTTTTGCGGCTCTTAACGAAATGGAGAAGGAAAAAGGCGTTCCGGCTCAGTCGATTGCAGACAAGATCGCAACGGCGATCACAGTTGCGGCAAAGCGTGACTATGACGGCTGCGATGTTGTTCACTGCAACATTGATGTCGAAACACAGACATTTCGTGTATTTGTTCGCAAGCAGGTTGTCGAAGAGGTTGAAAATCCGAATGAACAGATGACGGTTGACGAAGCGAAAAATTATTTGCCGATGGCACAGGTCGGCGACTTTGTCGACATTGACCGCGACACTCATGATTTCGGACGAATCGTTGCGCAGACCGCAAAGCACGTTATCCGTCAGGGAATCCGTGAAGCGGAACAGGGAATCGTTTTGCAGGAGTTCCAGAGCAAAAATAATGAAATTATCACGGCGACTGTTGCTAATGTTGACCCGAAATCGGGTAATGTTACGCTCACGATCGGTAAATCGGAAGCAATTTTGCCGAGAGCCGAGCAGGTTCCTGGTGAAATTCTCACCGAAAATCAGATGATCAAGATTTATATTGTCGATGTTCGTGAAACCGAAAAAGGTCCTAAGGTAATGATTTCACGCACACACCCCGGTCTTGTAAAACGCTTGTTTGAAACCGAAGTTCCGGAAATTTTCGACGGCACGGTTGAGATCAAGGCAATTTCACGAGAAGCAGGCTCAAGAACAAAAATGGCTGTATATTCAAAAGATGAAAATGTTGACCCGATCGGCGCTTGCATCGGACCCAAGGGCGCTCGTGTTGCGGCAATCGTTGACGAGCTCGGCGGCGAAAAAATCGACATTGTAAGATACAGCGACGACATTTCCGCATTCATCTCCGAGGCGCTCTCACCCGCAACCGTTGTCAGCGTCGAGGTGCTTGACGAAGAAGCTAAATCATGCAGAGTAACGGTTCCGGATCATCAGCTTTCGCTTGCGATCGGCAACAAGGGTCAGAACGCCCGTCTTGCCGCAAAGCTCACCGGCTGGAAGATCGACATTCGCCCCGAAAGCGGATATTACGGCGAAGAGGAAACCGAGGAAGAAGCATAAACAATATTTATCTGACAAAAGCTGAAAGGAAAGGGTTTTCAAGGTGGCACAGGCTAAAAAACATAAAACACCGATGAGAATGTGCATTGCCTGCGGCGAAATGAAGCCGAAGCGAGAGCTGATTCGTGTGGTAAAACCGAAAGAGGGCGAAATTTCGCTCGATTTAACGGGCAAAGCCGCCGGCCGAGGCGCATATGTCTGCAACAGCAAAGAATGCTTTGAAAAGCTGAAAAAGCAAAAGAAGCTTAACCGCACATTTTCAACCGATGTACCCGACAGCGTCTATGATTCGCTGCTCGAACAGATAGATCAGTAAATCTTTTCCCGCATTTTTGAAAGGAACGGTCATATCATAATGAACGATAAACTGCTTTCACTGCTCGGAATGGCACGAAGAGCGGCAAAAACAGAATTTGGTTATGATAAAGCGCTTGGCAGCATACATTCGGGTAAGGCAAAGGTCGTCTTTTGTGCGTCCGACTTATCAGAAAAGACCAAACGGGGTTTGGTTTTTGCCGCCGAAAACAGCAACATCAGAATCATAACCGTCAACCGCACGCAGTTTGAAATCACATCTGCGGTCGGACTCAAAACAGGCATTGTCTGTGTGACCGACAGCGGCTTTGCAAAACGCCTGATTGAGCTTTACGAGCAAGAGCAGGTTTGATTATATAACCCGGATTTTTGATCCGTTTAATATAAGACAACTATTTACGGATAACCCGAAAGGAAGATGCATATGCTGATAAAATACAGGGTATCGGATGTCGCTAAGGATTTTGACGCGGCTTCCAAGGATATACTTGCAATTCTTAAAAATTACGATGAAAACGGAAATTATAAAATTTCCACCGCATTAAAAGAAGACGAGCTTAATTTCATTTTTGAAAGCATGAGCCAGAGCAACAGCGTAAAAAGCTTTGACGAATATTTTGCGCTCGGCGTTGACGCTCAGAAAAAGCGTGCCGAGGACAAGGCCAAGGCAAAGGCTGATATGCTTGCGGAACAGGCGGCTTTGCTTGCTCGATTTAAAGCAGAAGCAAAAGCTGCCGAAGAAGGCAAATCAAAAGAGGAAATTGACGCCGCAGGAAAAGCTGCCAAGGAAAAGGCGCTTGACGAGGGCATGAACAAAGCAAAGGCCGAGACAAAGGCTGAAAATAAATCAGCTGCAAAGCCTGTTCAAAATGAAGCAAAAGCTCTTGACAGCAAGCCGACAGTCAAGGCTGAAGCAAAAGCCGCTCCTGCAAAAAATAATGACAACAAAGCAGAGACCAAAACGGATAATGGTGCAAAACAGGCTCCGGCACAGACGGCAAAGGCCGAGAACAACACATCTGCGAAGAATAATGACGAACACCGTCGCGAATATGATAAGAAAAAGCCTGCTCAAAAGCGCCAGGAAACTCGAATTCGTGAAAAGCAGCTCAAGGACAAGGACGACAAGATTCAGTTCAACACGGTTGAAAGCTATCGAATCGACACCCGTTCGACAAACGTTGATCTTGACAAATATAACGAAAAGTATGAAACGATCGCTCCTGCTTCAAAATATGGCGACAATTATCAGAAGAAGCAGAAGATTCATCAGAAATCACAGCAATATCGCAAAGGCGGCAAGTCAAACAAGCGTGAGACAGAAGCGGACAGACTTCGCAGAATCCAGCTTGAGAAAATCAAGGCAAAGCCGATCGAGATCACCGTCGGTGATGAGATCACGGTAAGCGAGCTTGCTTCCCGACTCAAGAAAACCGCCGCAGAGGTCATCAAAAAGCTCATGGTTCTCGGCGTAATGGCGTCGGCTAACGAAGTAATCGACTATGACACTGCCGAAATCGTTGCAACCGAGCTCGGCGCAAAGGTTAAGCGTGAGGTTGTCGTTACGATCGAAGAGCGAATCATGGATGTCACAGAGGATAAGGAAGAAGATCTTCAGCCCCGTGATCCTGTCGTTGTTGTCATGGGTCATGTTGACCACGGTAAGACATCGCTTCTTGACAGAATCCGCAAGACCAATGTTACAGACACAGAGGCAGGCGGTATTACACAGCACATCGGTGCATATAAGGTCAAAGTCAACGATAAATATATCACATTCCTTGACACTCCGGGTCACGCCGCATTTACATCAATGCGTCAGCGCGGCGCTCAGGTCACCGATATTGCGATTTTGGTCGTTGCGGCTGACGACGGTATCATGCCGCAGACGATTGAGGCAATTAACCATGCGAAAGCGGCTAATGTTCAGATAATCGTTGCAATCAACAAAATGGATAAACCGTCGGCTTCTCCCGACAGAGTTTTGCAGCAGCTCACCGAGCACGGACTCGTTCCCGAAGAATGGGGCGGCGACATCATTTGCGTTCCTGTTTCGGCTGCAACCGGCATGAACATTGATAAATTGCTCGAATCGGTATTGCTCGTTGCGGAAATGCAAGAGCTTAAAGCTAACCCGAACAGAATGGCAAGAGGCGCGGTAATTGAAGCTCGTCTTGACAAGGGCAGAGGTCCTGTTGCGACAATTCTCGTTCAGAACGGAACGCTCCATGAGGGCGACATCATTGTTGCAGGAACAGCGGTCGGCCGTGTTCGTGTAATGCTCAACGATCACCGTGACGCAATTAAAGAGGCAGGTCCGTCAACTCCTGTTGAGATCACGGGTCTTGCCGAGGTTCCGAGCGCAGGCGACAGCTTTGACGCAGTTACCGACGAGCGACTCGCAAGAGAGCTTGTTGAACAGCGCAGAACAAAGCAGAAGGAAGAAGAATTTAACCGCTATCAGAAGGTTACGCTTGACAATCTCTTTGACCAGCTCCAGCAGGGTGAGATGAAGACGCTAAACATCATTGTCAAAGCCGATGTTCAGGGTTCGGTCGAAGCGGTCACACAGTCGCTTGAAAAACTCACCAACGAAGAGGTTCAGGTTAAGGTTATTCATGGCGGCGTCGGTGCGATAAATGAATCGGACGTTATGCTTGCGGGCGCTTCAAACGCAATCATTGTCGGATTTAATGTTCGTCCCGATCAGACAGCAAAAGAAAACGCTGAGCGTGACGGCGTCGATATGCGTCTGTATCGCATTATCTACGACTGCATTGAGGAAATCGAAGCGGCGATCAAGGGTATGCTTGCGCCAAAATATCGAGAGGTTCAGCTCGGAAGAGTCGAAGTTCGAGAGGTATATAAAATTTCGAGCGTCGGCGTAATTGCAGGAAGCTATGTCCTTGACGGCAAGGTAACCCGTTCGTCACAGATTCGTGTTGTTCGTGACGGAATCGTCATCACAGAGGACAATATTCAATCTCTCAGACGCTTCAAGGACGATGTTAAGGAAGTCGCAACAGGATTTGAATGCGGTATCGGACTCGAAAAGTTCAACGACATCAAACAAGGCGATATTCTCGAAGCATTTACAATGGAAGAATATCGTGACTAATCTTAAAAAGGAGTAAGCGGCAAATGAGCTTCAAACCCTTATTTGCCACATATTTGAAAAAGTATGGCATCATTTAAAAACGGCAGAGTTGCAGGTGATCTTCAGCGCAATCTTGCCGATATATTCAGAGAGCTCAAGGACCCGCGCATTTCGCAAATGCTGTCGGTTGTCAAGGTCGATGTTTCGGGTGATTTGTCATATGCAAAGATATATGTCAGCGCCATTGAGGGTGAAACTAAGACCTTGGAATCGGTCAAGGGACTCAAAAGCGCTTCGGGCTTCATTAAAAGAGAGCTTGCTCACCGAATGAAAATCAGAAAAATGCCCGAACTGAAATTCATTGCCGACAACTCAATCGCACACGGCGTTGAAATCGGCAGAATCATTGACGATTTTCAGTATACGACAAATGATGAAAACGAGGCGGACAGCGATGAAGATTGAACTTGAAACGGCGGTAGATCGTCTTAAATCGTTTGACAATGTGCTGATTTTGCTTCATCATTTCCCCGACGGTGACACGATCGGCTGCGGTTTTGCGCTTTGCAGGGCTTTGCAGAGCATCGGCAAGAGAGCAAAAGTCGAATGCTGTGACGAAATCTCGTCAAAATACGGATACATCACAAGCATAATTGAAAATCAGCAATTTGAACCTAAAAATATCGTTGCGGTTGATGTTGCGGACGCAAAGCTGCTTGGCTCACTGTGCGATGTTTACGGCGAGCGTGTTGAGCTTTGCATTGACCATCATGCTTCAAACCTTGATTATGCAAAGGAAACATATGTTGACGCAAATTCTGCCGCCGCTTGTGAAATTATTTATGAAATAATCTTAAAGCTCGGCGTCGAGATCGACGAAAAAATCGCCGCTGCGCTTTATACCGGAATTGCAACCGACACTGGCTGCTTTAAATTTACAAACACAACCGCAAAAACTCACATAATTGCGGCTGAGCTTATCAAGAAGGGCATTAACTACGGCGAAATCAACCGAATCATGTTTGATACCAAGTCAAAAAGCCGTGTTATGGTTGAGCAAATGGCGCTTAACAGCATGGAATTTTCCCATTTTGACAGAATCGCCACAGTTGTAATCTCTCAGGATATGCTCAAAAAATCGAATGCCGAGGACTTTGAATTGGAGGGAATCACCTCCTTGCCGAGGCAAATCGAAGGCGTAATCGTCGGAATCACGCTTCGTGAACGAAAAGACGGCAAATATAAAATCTCTGTTCGTTCCCATGAGCCTGTTTCGGCTTCAAAGCTTTGTTCATATTTCGGCGGCGGCGGCCACGAAAGAGCTGCCGGCTGTGAAATTGACGATACACTTGAAAACGCAAAGAAAATGTTGGTTGAGAGAGCAGTTTCAATGCTCATTGACAACAATCTATAAAGGATATTAAATGGATAAAAACGACTCGGTCATTTTGATAGACAAGCCGGTTGGAATGACAAGCTTTAAGGTGACATCGTCAATCAGACGAAAGCTGAAAATCAAACGGGCGGGTCATGCCGGAACGCTTGACCCGATTGCACACGGCGTTTTGCCGATCATGACAGGGCGTGCGACAAGGCTGATTGACCTCATACCCGACGACAAAAAGCGATATGTTGCAGGGTTCATGCTGGGGCTGACTTCCGACACGCTTGACAACGAGGGTGAAATTCTTTCCGAACAGCCTGTTTTGTGTTCGGCTGATGAAATCTACTCGGCGGTGTCCGAATTTGTCGGTGAAATCGAACAAATTCCCCCGATGTACTCGGCACTCAAAAAAGACGGCATGAAGCTCTATGAGCTTGCAAGAAAAGGGGTAGAGGTTGAAAGACAGCCCCGAAAGATCACGATTCATTCAATCTCGCTTATTTCTCTTTCAAGGCTTGACGACACCTTTATCGGCGAGCTTGACATTACCTGTTCAAAAGGAACATATATCAGAACGCTTGTCGATGACATCGGAATGAAGCTTAAATGCGGCGCTATCATGACATCGCTTGAAAGGGTCCATTCAAACGGATTTGACATTGACGACTGCGTTTCGCTCGATGAATTTTTAAACAGCGATGACCCGACAAAATTCATGCGCTCGCCCGACTTTGCAGTAAGACAATTTGACAAGGTGGAAATCACACCGGCTCAATCAAAACGGTTTTCAAACGGCGGAGAGCTCGACATTAAACGAATACATACGCTGGGCCGTTCAACGGACGGTGAGATATATAGGGTTTACGGAAACGGTGAGTTTTTAGGACTCGGAATCATCAAAAATGATTCGTTATTTCCAAAATGCGTGTTTTAGCCAAAAAGGACGGTGATATTATGCTGATCATACCAAACGACATCCAAAGCTTTGACGATTTTTCATCGCCTGTGCCGACATCTTTGGCGCTCGGTCGTTTTGACGGAGTTCATTTGGGTCACAGACAGGTTATCAAAGCGGCAACCGACTTTGACCATGCGTTGCCTGCGGTATTTACATTTGAACAATCGCCTCACGGCGTTTTGACGGGTGAAATGGTATATTCGCTTTTAACTGACAGCCAAAAGCATGAGATGATCGAAAATCTCGGAATAAAGCTTTATGTTGCGCCGTCATTTTTGTCTGTTAAGGAAATGCTTCCGGAAGAATTTTTGCTGATGTTAAAGGAAAAGCTGAATGTTGTTCATATCGCTTGCGGATTCAACTTTACATTCGGCAAATTTGCTTCGGGAAACCCGGGTGTGCTGAAAGAATTATGCGCAAAGCACAACATTGAACTGACGGTGGTGCCGCCGGTTGAGCTTGAGGGTGTTCCGGTTTCGTCCACAGCAATCAGAAATTATCTTGCAAACGGCGATGTAAATTCGGCGTCAACCCTGCTCGGCTATCGATTTGCAATCGATTTTCCTGTAATTGACGGTGACAAACGAGGCAGGACAATGGACATTCCGACAATCAATCAGCAACTGCCTGCGACCTTCATTCATCCCCGATACGGCGTTTATGCCACAAAGTCCAAAATCGGCGGAAAATGGTATAAAAGCATCAGCAATGTCGGCGTTCGCCCGACGGTCGGCTCGGCGTTTCCGGGCTGCGAAACCTACATTCTTGATTTCGACGGTGATTTATACGGCAAAGATGTTAAGGTTGAATTCTACGATTTTATGCGTGATGAAATTCAGTTTTCCGACCTTGACGAACTGAAAGCCGCAATCGACCATGACATTGACACTGTCAGACTGAAAAGTTATTGATCACAGTTAATAATAAAACCTCAAGACATGAAAATCATGTTTTGAGGTTTTTTGTTTTGCCGATATTTATTTTATTTTTCTTGCTTCGACATAGAACCGTTTGTCATCGGCATGGCCCATTGAAAATGTTTTTCTCGGCAATGAACCGTCCTGCTTGATTGCCGGGAACAACTCGTCCTTTTTCATGCCGTCAAAGATGAAGCCGAGGGTAGCTTTCTGCTTGCAAATCTCTCTGACGCTTGATATTCCGTGTATGTAGTCGATCGATACGCCGTCATTTTTTGCGACATAATCATCAAGCAGTTTTTGTAATGTGCCGACAGGAAGCTTTGAAAGTGCGCCGAGCGTTAATTCTTCGTCAATTCCGTCATGAACACAGACAAAATCCTGATTATTTTCGCCCGCCGGTGCGTTTGCTTTCAAATAGTCCAGCACATCTTTATAATCCACATTAAACAACACCCGATAAATCGGCTCAAACTGCAAAGCGTCATCATGAATGTTGACGACCTCGACAAGCGCATAGCGTGATTTTTCCGTCGGGTTTTGTTTATAACATTCTTTCGCAGTCGCAAGAGAATGGTTGCCGTCGCCGACCGCAAAGAGGAATTTGTCGTCCGATTTTTCAACAAGTGCGGACAGAGCGTCAGATATTGCCGATTGCGCCGACTCGTCGGTGAAATAGCCGACGATATGACCCGCATTCATCATTAAATCAAAGTCATATGCCTTTTCAAACCGCTCTTTTTGCTCGGTTACCGGCTTGATTACCGTGTTGTCGGGATCGTCGATCAGCAGCATGATATGGGGCAGCTCAAGCGGCGCGTCCTTCCTGATTTTGACTCTCGGCGGTATTCTTTCGAGCACGGTTTGTTCGGTCGCTCTGATGAGCTTTTTGCTGCCTTTTGAATAATCATAATCCTCAAGGTCAACAAGACCGACAAGACCGTGGCGGATTTTGTTGTCGCTTTGTGTGCGTTCAACATATATAACAGCGTTTTTGTGCTCGGTAAATTCTTCGTTATCAATATATTTTTGCATTGTTCGGTTAATGCTCTCTATTTGTTTGTCAACATCACGGTTTAGATAGATTTCCGGCAAAATAATATGTCTTGCCGACACTTCATCCTTTGTGATTTCGTTTACCTTTTCCCAATAATCGGGTTCGGAAGTATATTGATCGCAGGCAATTACGCTGAATTTTTCAAATTTTCCTTTTGGCAGAAGAATGTCTGCCGGTTTAAGTCCAAAATGTTCCATAAAAGGTACTCCCTTTCAGTTTTTCTTTTTATTTTCTACTAAAAATTTCGCAAATTTTTTTACATCCTCGTACATTTCATCGGTGACTTGTGCGGTTTCGCCAAATAATGCGCAAATGATCTCTTCATCTGTCAGCTTCTTCGGAATTTCAAGCAGATAATCCGATGTGACATCAAGATATTCCGTCAGCTTTTTAAGCGTTGCGGGTTTCGGAAAGGTCGAACCCTGTTCCCATTTCGCAACGGTTTGCTGGCTGATTCCGAGATGATCCGCAAGCTGTTTTTGCGACAGATTCCGCTTGACTCGCAGCTGTTTCAACCGTTCATTGAACATATTTTAACAACCTCCTTTTCTGTTATCGCTATCATTATACTACTGTTAGTTGTAAAAGTAAAGCTATTTTTTCATATTTTGCGCTTGACAACAACTTTTAGGTGTGCTATTATCTATTCATACACTTAATAGTAGTTACAAGGAGGCGCATCACAACGAATAAGCGTATTTTAATTGACTATCGAAAGGCGAATAATTTGCCGCAAAGATACATTGCCTATAAGCTGAAAGTAAGCCAACAGGCGGTGGCAAAATGGGAACAGGGGCAATCGACCCCAAGAGCGGCTGTTTTGGTCAGGCTCGCAAAGCTTGTCGGCTGCACGGTCGAACAGCTGCTTTGCGATGAGTGAAAAAGGAGGGCTTCAAATGAACAGCGAAAAATATTCAAACGGTGAGTTATTTTGCAAAATGCTGGGTGTCGAGCGTGAAAATTGCGATTATGACAACCGCTCGGTCAGGTGCGCATGGTGCGGAGAGAACATTTTTGATAAATATTATCAAATTGACGGCGACAGCGTATGCGCAGAGTGCATTGAACAATGCGAACGGATAATTTAATATTGGATTTAAGAGGAATAAAAAATATGACAAACGAGCAGAAAAAAGAGCTTCTTGAAAGTTACAAGGAGCTTGACGGATACATTCGTCAGCTGATTGAGGAAAAGAAAAAATGGCAGATGATAATGAGGCAATGCAAGTTAAACGACGAAATCAGGATCGCAAAAAGCGGCGTAGCAAATCCAACAGAAACGGCGGCGCTGAAGGTGCTTAGTCTTGAGCGCAAAATCGACGATTCTATCGACATAATGGCGGAATTTCGTGAAATGATACTCACCGAGGTTAATGCACTGAAAAATTTGAGGTTGCAGCGAATCATTCAGCTGAAATATATATCGGGCATGACCTTTGAGCAGATTGCGGACGAAACGGGATATTGCACAAGACAGGTCATCAGGCTTCATAAAACGGCGCTTGACAGACTGTTTGAGCAGGAAAATTCCAAAATAGCAAGCATTATCGACCGCAGGCTCACACCATAAATCGACGCTTGACAATCCCCCGATTTCAGGATATAATATATATTCGTAAGATAAATATTATATCTTGCCGCTGTGGCGGAACTGGCAGACGCCCGGGACTTAAAATCCCGTGGGTGAATAACCCGTACCGGTTCGATCCCGGTCAGCGGCACCAAAAAAGAATTCATCTCGTCAGAGGTGGATTCTTTTTTATGCTCCTAATCGGGTGAGAACGGTACGCGAAATGCGATTAGCATTTCAAAAATGATTGATACGGCAGCGGCTTGCCTATGCGCCCAATATCCCTCCTATCAATCATTCGTTTGGCTTCGATCCCGGTCAGCGGCACCAAATAATAGACTATCCCGTCAGGGGTTGTCTATTATTTTTATGCTCCTAATCGGGTGAGAACGGTACGCGAAATGCGATTAGCATTTCAAAAATGATTGATACGGCAGCGGC
>CAKRRH010000010.1 GCA_934394855.1 uncultured Eubacteriales bacterium | reverse complement strand
ACCTTGAAAGTTCAAGATTTTTTGTAATGGTACAAATACCAACCTAAAAAGGCTAAAAAATCTTTTTTATAGTCCTCCCACAAAAATCCCGTTCACTTTAGTGAATGGGATTTTTATTTATTACTTATTACTTCTTACCTTTTCACTCTTACTTCAAAATATAATCTGTAACGGTTTTTGAGATAATGGGTGCGGTGCGGCTTCGCCGCCGAACTGACAGAATCCGACAGCATCGAATATTGGCCGCCGACAGATACATTCAAAAACACTTATCTTTAAATCCGATGCGCATTGCGCTGTTTCGCCGCATAAATAAAGCTCTTAACAACAACCAAAACCACTCTGTAAATCGGGGTGGTGTTTTTTATATTCATATTCAAAATCGATTATGATTCGGCTTTACAAAGCCGAGGTTTGTGTATATAATTAAAAAAGAAATTACAGTATTGGGTTTAATATGAATCATGAGGTGGATGTTATGTTTGTTGTTGAACCGAAAAGAGAAACCCCGATTTTAATGAAAGCGGATTTATGCGTCATAGGCGGCGGCTGCACCGGAACATTTGCGGCTGTTCGTGCCGCAAGAATGGGGCTTTCGGTGGTCATTGCCGAAAAGTCAAATTGCTTCGGCGGTGTTGCGGCAAATGCATTATCAAGCGTTTGGCACAGTCTTCATGATGTTGATTTCAAAGAACAGATTATCGGCGGACTTACCTTTGAAACCATAACCGAGCTTACAAAACGAGGCGCGGTTAATCGAGGAAACGAGAGCGTTTCGGCATATGAAATTAACAACGAACAGCTCAAAATTGTGCTTGATGAAATGATTTGCGAGCAAAAGAAGATTACGCCGATGCTTCACACGACATATTGCGGACTGCAAACGGAAAACGGACGAGTCACAACGGTTTTTGTGCAAAATAAAGAGGGCAGGTTCGCCGTTTTGGCTGATTTTTTCATTGACGCAACAGGCGACGGCGACCTTTGCCGTGATTTGAAAATGAAGCGATATACATTCCCGAACATTCAGCCGCCGACGCCTTGCTACAAGGTTTTCGGCAATTTTGACGGCGTTAATGTTGCGGATATTTTGCAGCAGCATCATTATGAAGTCGGACTGCCAAACGATTGGGGCTGGAGCTTTGCACTCCCCGGCGCCGATTCAATTTGCACTCGTGCGGATACCCATGTGTTTAATGTAAATTGTGCGGTTGCAAGCGACCTAACCTATGCCGAAATGGAGGGCAGACGGCAGATTGACAGAGTGCTGAAGCTTTTGAACAGATATGGCAATGGAAAATATATTCTGACCGACATTTGTTCTAACATCGGAATCAGAGATACATATCATTATGAAACGGACTATCGTTTGACTGAAAATGATTTGCTCAGCGGAGAGCATTTTGAAGATGCCGTTGCAAACGGAACATATCGAATCGATGTTCATGACGATGACCACGGAGTCAGCTTCAAATATCTTGACGGCACGACGGAGGTTTGGAAAGACAGGACAAGCGTTACATATGGCAGATGGAGAGAGCCGACTGAAAACAACCCGAAATATTATCAAATTCCGTTTAAAACGCTTGTGCAGAGAAAATATTCAAACTTCATTGCGGTTGGTCGAATGATCAATGCCGAACAAAGCGCATTCGGTGCGGTGAGGGTCATGGTCAATTTGAACCAGCTCGGCGAAGCGGCAGGCGTTGCAGGCGCAATATGCGTTGATTCAAATGTTGATATATGTGATGTGGACAGCAAGACATTGCGAAATAAACTCAAAGACGGCGGTTCGATAATTCTGTGAAGTGATAATAAATGATATAAATTCGGTTGTGACAGACCTCTCGAAAATGCGATATTATAAATTGCTGAGTTTTTGAGCAAAAAAATGTTGTGTAATTTGTGATGTTATTGTATAATAAATAATGTATGCAAACGAATGGGAGATGAATGATTTTTGCAAAGCGGATATTTTGACAATGCGGCGACGACAGAACTGAGCGACGCTGTAAAATCGGCGATGATCGGCGCAATGGACTGCTTCGGGAATCCTTCGTCATTTCATAAAATCGGGCAAACTGCCGCCCAGCGGTTTGAAAATGCCCGTCACACGGTTGCGACGTTCATTAAGGCGCAGGACGAGGAAATATATTTCACCTCCGGCGGCACGGAATCGGACAATCTTGCAATAATCGGCGGTGCCGAGGCTTTGAAAAGACGAGGCAACCGAATCGTCACAACGGCAATGGAACATTCGGCGGTGATTGGCGCTGTCGATGAGCTTGAACGCAGAGGGTTCGAGGTAATCAGGCTTTTGCCCGATGAGTCGGGCAGCGTGAGCGTTTCCGATTTTGAAAAAGCGATAAATAAAGATACGATTTTGGTCAGCTGCATGGCGATCAACAACGAAACAGGTGCATTTTTCCCGATTGATAGGCTGAAAAACATTATCAAATCGGTCGGCTCACCCGCATATCTTCATGTTGACGCAACCCAATGCTTTGGAAAATATCCGATCTATCCGAAAATGCACGACATCGATTTGCTCACCTTTTCGTCGCATAAGATCCACGGACCAAAAGGCGTCGGCGCATTATATATCAAAAAAGGCGTTCGCATTTTGCCGATAATTCACGGCGGTGAGCAACAGTCGGGACTTCGCCCCGGAACAGAGGCTACTGTTTTGATTGAGGGATTTGCGGCGGCGATTGAGAATGTCGGCAACATGACCGAGAATGAGCGTCATGTCAAAAAAATCCGTGACATAATTTACGACGGATTGAAAACAAAAGACGGAGTTGTTTTAAATTCACCCGAAAATGCAAGCGAATATGTTCTCAACCTTTCGATTTTGGGATTTCGAAGTGAAACAATGCTCCATTTTCTTGATTCAAAGGGATTTTGCATATCGTCTGGCAGCGCCTGCTCAAAAGGCAAGGCAAGTCATGTATTAACGGCGCTGGGGTTTGACAAAAAACGAGCGGACTCGGCGCTTAGAATCAGCTTTTCAAAATATAACACCGAGGACGAGGCAAAAGCGTTTGTAAACGCTGTTTGTGAGGGAATTAACACCCTGATTCGGGTAAAATAGTAAATTAACATAAAATACACAACAAAACGGAGCGAGCGTATTATAATGAAAGAAGTAATACTTATCAAAAACGGCGAGATAGCTCTTAAAGGACTAAATCGTTCGACATTTGAAAATATATTGATGAAAAATGTCAAGACGGCGCTTAACGGACTCGGTTTTATTAAAGTAAACCGCTCACAATCCACGATCACCGTGTCGCCTGTTGACGGCGGATATGATATGAGCGAGGCTGCCGAGCGTATCAAAAAGGTATTCGGAATTGCGGCATTTTCAAGAGCCGCAGCGGTTGAGAAGAACATGGACATTATTCTTGAAACCGCACCTAAATATTTGGCAGATCAGCTGAAAAATGCTAAAACATTCAAGGTCGAGGCAAAGCGTGCGGATAAAGCATTTCTGTTGAAAAGTCCGCAAATCTCAGCCGAAGTCGGAGCAGCTGTTTTGAGAGCATATCCGCATATTTCGGTCGATGTCCACAACCCTGACATCACGATCATGGTTGAGATCCGTGACAACGACGCATATATTCATGCAAACCAAATCCCGGGAGCAGGCGGACTGCCTGTCGGTTGCGGCGGTGAAGCGGCAATTTTGATATCCGGCGGAATCGACTCACCCGTTGCGGCATATATGATGGCAAAACGAGGTGTGAAGCTCACCGCAATTCATTTTGCGTCGCCGCCATATACAAGCGAAAGAGCGGAGCAAAAGGTGAAGAAGTTACTCAAAATTGTCGGCGAATATGCGGGTGAGATAAATTATGCTCATGTTCCGTTCACGGCAATTCAGGAGCAGATCGCAAGAAAATGCCCCGATGAGCTTACAACCTTGATAATGAGAAGGTACATGATGAAAATGGCGGAGCAGGTCGCTCGTCATAACGGCTGTGAGGCGCTGATTACGGGAGAGAGCATCGGTCAGGTTGCAAGCCAGACGATGAAAGCGCTCAGCGTAACAGACGCCGCAACAACTCTTCCCGTATTTCGTCCTCTTATCGGAATGGACAAGAGCGAAATAATTGAAATTGCAAGAAAAATCGGCACATTTGAAACAAGCCAGCTGCCCTATGAGGACTGCTGTACGGTATTTACCCCGAAGCACCCTCGGACAAAACCGCAGTTGTCGGTCGTCGAAGAAGCAGAGCGGTTTGAGGGCGTTGACGAATTATATAATCAGGCGCTCGAAGGCGTTCGCTTTGAAAAAATATAGAATTAAAGTGATATTATGATTGACGATAAATTAAAATCGGCGGCGGAAAAAGCGGTAGGTATGCTGATCGAGAAAAATATCAGCATATCAACAGCTGAAAGCTGCACAGGCGGATTGATTGCAAAATGCATTACCGACATTTCGGGTGCGTCGGCTGTCTTTTCAAGCGGCGTTGTGACCTATTCAAATGAGATGAAAACCAAGCTGCTCGGAGTGGAGAGCGACTTATTTCCGAAATACGGCGCGGTGAGCGAGCCTGTTGCGCTTCAAATGGCACATGGCTCAAGGCGCCTTGCAAACAGCGACATTGCGATAAGCGTCACGGGGATTGCGGGACCGAACTCCGACGGCACGGGAAAGCCCGTTGGGCTGTGTTTCATCGGATTTTCGGATAAATCGGGAGATTATGTCATAAAGCTGCAAAGCGACAGCGCACTTTGCCGTGATGAGATACGCAAAAATACGGCATATCACGCATTTTTGACGGTGCTTTATTATCTTGACCATGATAATAAATTTAACAGCGAATCCTTTTCCGAATGTTATTTAAAATAATTTTCGGTTTTTAAATAAATTATAAATGATTGGCGGTTTTGAAATGGATTTTGAGGATAAAAACAAAAATTCAATAAACAGCAATGACTCAATAGATAAGAACAGGGAAAGTGAAAAAATCAAGGAATTTTTGCGTGGAATGGGCGCAAAAATAGATGAACCCAAAAACGAAAAGCAGGAATCAACCGAAGAAAAAACAGACGAATCGACACAGATATATTCGGATAAGCTTGGCGAGATGATCGGAACAAATGATGAAGAGCCAGTCGTTCATGATGAACAGACTAAGGACAGGCAGATCTCCGACATCATTTCAAACAATGAGCCGACAGCAGATAAATCGGTTGATGGTGAGCCTGTTTTGACAGATGAGCCGACAGTTGTCGAGAATAATGCTGAAAACGACACCGCTGCCGAGCTGAAAGCAGAGGCTCATGAGGCGGACAATGAACCGCACGAGCCTTTGGATGACAAGATCATGGCTGACGCTCAGAAAATCGTCGATGACATTGCGAATCGTGTCGAGGAAGAGTCGCAGTTTGACGATATAACCGAAAAAAGCCGAGTCGGAAGTGCATTTGAGGACGATTCGACAATTACATATGCGCCCGAATCCGAGCCGCTTGATTATAGCTCGACTTCGACGATCGGCGGTTATGATTCTTCGTCAATGCCCCACTTTTTCACCGAATCGGCTGAATATGAGGAAGAGCGCCCGCTTGATGTGAGCGACTTTTATCCGCCGAATATTCAGGACTCTGACGATAATGATATGCATGATGGTCTGACCGATCCCGTTATTCCGGTTACATATGATGATGCGGCGGATAATGCGGATAATAATGCGCCCGAAGAAGCGGCAACACCTGAGCTTTCGTTTACAAACGAGGACGCAATGGACGAAGCTGAGCCGACATATGATATGACTGACGAATCCGCGTTTTCGGGTGATGAGGCGGATAATACCGTAATCTTTGACAAAATCGAGAGCGATTCCGATAAATCGGATTTAGAGAGCGGCGCTACAGTCATTTTTGATAAGGTATCAAGTGACGAAGCACCTGACAATAATTCAGATAAGACGATGGTATTCGATAAAATTACCGATGAGAAGTATGATTCGGATGATGGCAAAACAGTCGAATTTACCAAGGTTGCTGATGATGAGTTGCCCGAAATTCACGGCAAAAGGACCAAAACCGCGGTTGCCGAAAAGAAACCGAATATATTTATCCGCATTTTGAAAGCAATTTTTCCGTGGAAGGGTGACAAAAAGGGCGAAGTAATTCGCAAGCTTGTGTTCATTGTCGCATTCATCACGGTAATTGCAATGGTTTGGCAGATCGCATCATATTATCTGATTGAGCCGATGCAGAACGAAAATCTGACAAATCAGCTTCGTGATAATTATCATTCAAGCGAATCGACCGACTATGCGGCGCCGACAATGAATCCGAAGTTTTTTGCACTTCATCAAGAAAACAATGATCTTGTCGGCTGGATCAAGGTTGACGACACAAACATTGACTATCCCATTGTTCAGGGCAAGACAAACGACGATTATCTGCGCCATGATTTCAACGGCGAATATTCAAGATACGGCACGATATTCATGGACAGCGGCACATCGATCGAATATAGCAGCGAGTCAAAGAACCTTGTGATCTACGGTCATAACATGAAGGACGATTCGACAATGTTCGGTCAGCTGCTTCATTACCGTGACCTTGATTTCTACAAAAAGCACCCGACATTTACAATGGATACGCTATATCGTGACGGCACATGGAAGATATTTGCGGTAATCACCACAAATGCCTATGCGGCTCAGGACAGCGGAATGTTGTTCGATTTCAGAAAGCTTGACTTCACCGACGACAACGAATTTAACGATTGGATAAACGACTGCAAAATTCGTTCATGCATCGAAACAGGCGTTGATGTTCTTCCGACAGATACTGTTGTGACCTTGCAAACCTGCACCTATGAATTCACCGAGGCTCGTTTTGTAATAATGGCAAGAAGAACCCGACCTGGTGAGGACAAGAGCGTTGATGTTGCAAACGCCCGAATCAACAATGACGCAAAATATCCGCAAGCGTGGTATGACGCAAAGGGGCTTTATAACCCTTATGCGAATAATGAATATTACACTTCTGTTCCGACTCAGGCAGTAGAATCAACAGCTGCAACAGAGCCCAAAACCGAGATTCAGAGCGTTGTTAATTCAAACGGCGAAACAGTTACGGTAATCATATATCAAACGGACAGCAGAAACGATAATAATTCGGGCGGCAATTCGGGCAATCGGACAAATGCCGCTCCGGCTCGAACCACAAAGAGAAATCAGAACACAACAAAGAGGAATCATACAGGCGGAAACACATCAAATCCAACAAGTGCGCCGACTCAAGCGCCGACGCCGGAACCGACGATCGCTCCGACGGAGCCGGCACCCGATGAAACAGATCCGCCAACACCCGATCCCGAACCGACCGAAGAAAATGTTGAGAGCGCAGAATAATTCGGATATACATATTTCAATATCTTCAAAATTTATGCACTGTGAGTTTTCACGGTGCATAAATTAACGGCATTCATTTTAAATGCACGAAAATTTACAGAAAGGCAAGACAGTTTTCACCATGGACAAAATACGGGCAGTTTTAGACAAAATCATGAATAAACTTCGTTCGTTTTCCCGACACGGTGAAGATGAGGGGAATCTCATAAATGACAGTGCTAAGAAAAATGATAATGCCGCAAACAAACCAAAAAAATATATTGACGGCAAGACAAGTCGAAAAGCGGCTGAAAATGATAATGAGGAAGCCGTCGATAATGAGGAATTGCCGAAAAGCAAATTTGAAATTTGGCTGAATAAGCATGACACTCAAATTAAAAAAGCGTTTAATATATTTACAGGCAGCAACAGCACAAAAATTGCCAGCGTTTTGGCGGTCGTGCTTTGTTGCGGTGCAATTCTTTATGTCGGAATATCAACGGCGGTGCATGGCAATAATTCAACGGCGACTACGATCTTGCCCTCAACAAGCCGGAATTATTTTGCCAACGTCACAGCCGAAATTACAACCACAGAAAAATATTCATCGCCAAATCAGAGTGAAACAACCATAAAAGATGCAATCAGCGTCTATGACATTCGTTCAGGTCAGGTAGTGACCGATTCTGCGGCATTGATCGTCGCACAGGCGCTTGAAACCGAGATGGGCGAGGATTATGATTATGAACCCGAGGCTATGAAAGCACAGGCGGTGGCAATATATTCGTTTTTATGCTATCACGGGGCAAATTCGGGGCAAACTCCGTCAATCACATTAAGCCCTGCCTCGAAAAAATGCGTTGATGCGGCGAACGCTGTCAGCGGCAAGGTGATGAATTATAACGGACGGCCGATTGAGGCGCTTTGGTGTGAAGTTACACCGGGAAAAACCGCAAATAACAGCGATGTTTGGGGCAACAGTGTGCCTTATCTTGTGAGCGTTGACTCAAGCGAAGATAAGTCATCGCCGAATTATGAAAATAAACATACCTTTAAATCGGCGCAGATAAGCAAGCTTGTAAAGCAGGAATATGGCGTGGATTTGTCAAAGGTCAAGGATAAAGCAAAATGGTTCACGGCAAAATATGATAAAGCGACAGGGCTTTATGTTACAACGGTCAGCATCGGCGGCAAAAAGACGGTCAGCGGACTGAGTGTTAAGATGAATCTTTTGGGAGAAAACAGAGTAGGCGACCAAAACGCGCTTGAATCTCAGGCATTCAAGGTCAAATATGATAAAAAATCCGACAGCTTCACATTCACGGTGCATGGAGTCGGAAACGGTGTCGGAATGAGCAAATACGGCGCAAATGAAATGGCGAAAAAGGGTCAGGATTACACAAAAATACTTGCAAAATATTATAAAGGAACGGTAATCGAATAAAATGAGAGATGAATATGTTCGCACCGCAATGCTAATCACCGAGCAGGGCGTTGAAAAGCTGAAAAATTCATGCGTTGCGGTTTTCGGAGTCGGCGGCGTCGGCTCATATACCGTTGAGGCGCTTGCAAGATGCGGCGTCGGAAGGCTTGTCCTTGTCGATAAAGACGAGGTGGCACTGTCAAATATCAACCGCCAGATGATTGCGCTTCATTCAACCGTCGGTCAGCCAAAGGTCGAGGTCGCAAAGCAGAGGATAAATGACATCAACCCCGAAATCAAGGTTGAAGCAATGCAATGCTTTTTTGATAAAACGACTGTCGATGAGTTTAATTTTGATGAATATGATTATGTCGTTGACGCGATCGATTCTGTATCGTCAAAGCTGTTGCTGATTGAAACTGCTGTGAAACATGGGGTAAAAATCATCAGCAGCATGGGAATGGGCAACAAGCTGCACCCCGAGATGATCGAGCTTGAGGACATTATGAAAACTTCGGTGTGTCCGCTTGCAAGGGTGATGAGAACCGAGCTCAGAAAAAGAAATATACATCATCTTGACTGTGTTTATTCAAAGGAAAAAGCACTCGTTCCCGATTCATCACTCAACCCCGACGACAACGCACCTGGCAAAAGACAAACGCCGGGAAGCGTGTCATTTGTCCCAAGCACCGCAGGATTGATAATCGCTTCAAAGGTAATAAGAGATATTATCGGTGCGTAAATCAACATTTGTCACAAAATGTTTATAATTTAGCCTATTGACAAAATAAATAACAGTATTATAATATATTTAGCACTCGAAAGCAAAGAGTGCTAAATATATTTTTGTTTATACCGAAGGATATGATATTTATGAGAAAAAAACAGTTTAAAGCAGAGTCGCAAAAGCTGCTGGACATGATGATCAACTCGATCTATACCCACAAGGAAATATTTTTGCGAGAGCTGATTTCAAATGCAAGCGACGCAATCGACAAGCTATATTTTAAGTCGCTGACAGACGACAGCGTTAAGATGAAAAGAGAAGATTTTGAAATCAGAATAGACATTGACAAGGACAACCGCTTGATCAAGCTCACCGATAACGGAATCGGAATGACCGAAACCGAGCTTGAACAAAATTTGGGCACAATTGCAAAGAGCGGTTCGCTTAACTTCAAAAAGGAAAACGGCGACGACAAAAATGCAGAGGATATTGATGTGATCGGTCAGTTCGGCGTTGGCTTCTATTCGGCGTTCATGGTAAGCGATCTTGTAACGGTCGAGTCAAAAGCATTCGGCTCGGATGAGGCATTCCGTTGGACATCGATGGGCGCTGACGGCTACACCGTTGAGCCGTGTGAGAGAGACAGCGTCGGCACAACGATCACAATGCACATTAAAGAGGACACCGAGGACGAGAAATATTCCGATTATCTTGAGCAGTATGAGATTTCGAGAATCGTCAAGAAATATTCCGACTATATCCGCTATCCGATTAAAATGCAGATGACAAGCAGTAAGCTGAAAGAGGGCAGCGACAGCGAATATGAAACTGTTGTCGAGGACAAGACCCTCAACAGCATGGTTCCGCTTTGGAAGAAGAATAAATCGGAGATTACGGACGAAGAATATAATAAATTTTACAAGGAAAAGTTCTTCGATTATAACGACCCGGCTTTGGTAATTCATTCAAAAACCGAGGGTCAAGCGACCTATAACGCATTGCTGTTCATTCCGAAACAGCCTCCGTTTGATTATTATACAAAAGAGTTCGAAAAAGGACTTCAGCTATATTCCAACGGCGTTTTGATAATGGATAAATGCGGCGATTTGCTGCCCGACCATTTCTCATTTGTCAGAGGTCTTGTTGACAGCGCCGACTTGTCGCTGAATATTTCGCGTGAAATGTTGCAGCATGACGGTCAGCTCAAAATCATCGCTAAGACGCTTAACAAGAAAATCCATTCGGAATTGCTCAAAATGCTGAAAAATGACCGTGAAAAGTATGAAGAATTTTTCAAGAGCTTCGGCGTTCAGATTAAATTCGGTATGTATAATGATTACGGAATGCATAAAGACGAGCTCAAAGATCTTGTAATGTTCATTTCAAGCAGGGAAAAGAAATATACAACGCTTGCGGAGTATGTTGAAAATTGCAAGGAAGATCAAAAGACGATCTATTATGCTTGCGGCGAAACCGTCGATAAAATCGATATGCTCCCGCAGGTTGAGGCTGTCAAGGATAAGGGCTATGAAGTGCTTTATCTAACCGAAAATGTCGATGAGTTTGCAATTAAAATGCTGATTGAATATGAGGGCAAGAAGTTTGCAAATGTTTGCACAGACGAGCTTGACCTCGGAACAGAGGAAGAAAAGGAACAGCTTAAAAAGGTCAATGACGAATCTAAGGATATGCTTGACTTTATTAAGGATTCGATCGGTTCGGTATCAGCGGTCAGATTTACAAATAAGCTGAAAAATCACCCTGTTGCGCTCAGCTCCGACGGTGAAATTTCACTTGAAATGGAAAAGGTGCTCAGCCAAATGCCGAATAATAACGGTATCAAGGCAAAAACCGTGCTTGAAATCAACACCGAACATCCGATTGCCGAGCGGCTCAAAACGCTTTACGGCGAGGATAAAGACAAGCTTGCGAAATATGCAAAAATACTCTATTCGCAAGCGCTGCTTATCGGCGGAATGCCGATCGACAACCCGACAGAGCTCAGCAACCTGATTTGCGAGCTGATGTAATCAATATAATCGCATAAATATCAATTGAAAAAGCCTAACCGTTTTTAAACGATTAGGCTTTTGTTTGTGTTATGTTTATGCTATATTGTTATTTTGCCGCTTTATCAACTGCGATGAGGTAAGCTACTGTTGCGATTGCCGGAGTGTTCCAGTAAATGCAAACTTCGTTTGTTGAGTAGTTCTGCTGTGAATCCTCATATGAAGCGCCTGTGATTCCGCCGACAAGCCAACCCGGAACCGGATCAGCGTTGCTTGCGTGACCTGCCTGCATTGACGGACGGTGATGCGGATATTTCGGTGTCTGTGAGCCATAGCCTGTTACGAAGCTGTAACCCGACCAGTTTTCACCGAACATGAAGTCAACCGCATTTCTGACATACGGCTCAAAGGTGTTTGTCTTTGAGAAGTAATCATAGAATGCCATGAACTGAGTTACATTTCCGATAAGTCCGTTGCTTCCCCAGTAATATGAGCCTGCGGCAATAACATTTCCGAATTTGTCTTTCTTGGAGACATTAGCGCAGCTCTGGCATGATTTTTTGATCAGTGAAAGCATTTTTGATTTATATGAAGCGTCAGCTTTGTCGTTGAGCAAATATGCAAGAGCGCCTGCACCGCCGATGTTATATGCATTGAGCTGTGTGATTGAAACGCCGTTGGAAACATTGATTTTTTCATCAAATACTTTCTTGGCCTTGTCGTGATATTTCGATTCGTTTGTTGCACGGAAGAGTGATGATGCAGCATAGAAAATATCACCGTAAATTTCTGTCGAGCCATATTCTCCTGCGTTTGAACCGTTGATTTCGGTCGAATTGGCAAATGATGCTTTTGCATCCGCATCATTTTCATGTTTTTCAACATAAGCATATGCGCTCTTAGCTGCTGCAAGGCACTCGCTTGCGAAGGTCGGGTCGATGTCCTTGAATGCTACATAGCTTGATGCGGCAGCGCCTGCAAAGCCTGCTGTCGGTTTAACCATTTCGCGTGACATATAAAGACCGAGTGATGATTTGAACTGATCGTCCTTGTCCGGCTGAACATACCAACCTGCAAATGCTTTTGTTGCAAGTCTGAAGTAAACGCCGCCTGTTGCTTTGTTCTGCATTTTAAGCAGCCACTTCATCTCATAACGAGCTTCATCGAGCAAGTCGTTGATGTTCTCACCCTCATTGTCGGTGATAACGTTTGTTGTGCTGCCATCAGGGAAGATTTCAGATGTATAAAGAAGATCCGCAACTACCTGATATGCCGGCATTGTGTATCTGCCATAGTCGCCTGCGTCGTGAAGACCGCCGCTGAACTTATCCGAAGTTGAAGTAACGCTGTTTACTTTATATTTGCCGCTTGCCGAGTCAAGTACATTCATGAAATATACCGGAACCGAGGCGCTTGAGTGGCAAACATCGTGCTTGTAAGCCGAGCCTACAATTTTTTCATCGAGCGCTGTGCCGCAACGGTTATAATAGAGCGCAGTTACCATTGCGTCCTGAACCTTGTTGTAGGGCTGAGCAGCGATTGTGAAGTCATATGAGCGGCCGACCGGTGTTGAGATGTAATATGTACCCGGAGTGGTTACGCTTGAAAAATCAAACTTTGCAATCTGCTTGCCTGAGTTTGAATCAGGACCTGCCGCCGAAGTATCCGCCGCATAAACCACCTTGCCTGTGACAGCGTCAACAACGCCGCAAAGATAGGTCTGTCTGTTTTCCTGCGCAACTACACGAGCCGCTTTGTCGGCATTTTTTGAATAACCGATTTGGTTTACGAAAACCTTCGATGATTCAACTGTTGTCGGATAGTTTGTCGGGAAATCGATGTAGTCATTTACTCTTTCGGGTTCTGCATATATTCCCGCAATTACCTTTCTCATGTAAAGAACATCTTTCATATTAACGGCACCGTCGGATTTGCCCATGTTGTTGCAGTCAGCCGCTTTAAGGTTGATCTCAACATTCATTCCGGCAATGTACTTTCTGATGACCAAAACATCCTTCATGTTGATTCTGCCGTCGTCGTTGACGTCGCACGGCAAATATGAATCGGCGAAGGAAGCCATCGAGAACGATGCAATCATTGTAGCAACCGAAATTGCGACTGCAATCGCTTTTTTAATGAAATTCATTATTAAACTCCTCCTGATTGTATATATTGCTTTACTGCTTTAACTACCCTGCCAAAACAGCTTATAATACATTACAATTATACCAAATTCGGAGTTTCAAAACAACCGAAATATCCTTGCTAATCTGCTTTTTGTCACTTTATACAAATCAAAAAATTCGACTTGTATATCATTGACAAAAAAACAGTTTTATTTTGAGCAACACTGCCAAAACAAAACTGTCAATTTAAATAAAAATATGGGTGAAAAATTTACGCAAGAAAAATATAGCCCAAAAATCGCTATAAAAAGGTTTTAAGCCGAGAGGGGTACTCTCGGCTTAAAGAAGGGGAATAAAAAATATGAAAAAGTAAATAGAAGGATAGCGATTTTAAACTCGATTAAATCAGTTGGTCGATTCGCCCAAAGTAAGCGATACGTTATAATACCTACCGTTGCGATAGACTTTTAAGGTGACCTTGTCACCGGGTTTATGATTTAATCTTTCTTTATTATAACCGCTATAATCCGAAATGTCAACACCATTAAACGAAGTTATTATATCAGATTGACGAATTCCTGCATTATATGCCGGAGAATCTTCGTCTACACTCTCGACAACAGCCCCTGCGGGGTATCCGTATGACTGCAATGTGTCTGCGTCATAGTCGGTGCTGATCTTCACACCGAGATATGCCCGCTTTTCGTCCTTGTTGTTGATTATGTTGTCAACGACCGTTTTTACATAATTGGACGGAATCGCAAATCCCATGCCCTCATAATCGGTGCTGCTGATTTTTGAGCTGTTGATTCCGACGAGCTTGCCCTCATCGTTACAAAGAGCGCCGCCCGAATTTCCCGGATTGATTGCGGCATCTGTCTGAATTACCTTCATCTCGGTCGTGCCCTCAAGCTTGATTGAGCGGTTAAGACCACTGATGATTCCGCTGCTGACCGAGCTCATGAAATCAAGTCCGCCCGGGTTTCCGACCGCAACCGCAAGGTCGCCGGCCTCGAGCTTATCCGAATCGGCAAATTCGATTGCGTCAAGACCTGTTTTTTCAATTTTAATTACAGCAAGGTCAGATTCGCTGTTATAGCCGATTACCTTTGCCTCATATGCCGTTGATGTGTCGTCGGCAAGATATACCGAAATTTTGGCGCTTGACTTGTTTGACGCTTCGACATATGACGAAATTACATGATAGTTTGTGATGATGTATCCGTCTGATGTATAAACAACGCCCGAACCCTCGCTTGTCGAATCCTGCGACATACCGAAAAATGATGCGGTTGAGGCGGTGACCTGAATTCCGACTACCGACGGGATCACCTTTTGAGCAACCGCCGAAATTGCATTTGACGATGACTTGTCAACATTTATAACGGTATTTGACGAGCCCGAGCTTGACAAATTGTCGCCCGATTTTGTCACCGCAAGCACACCGGCGGTTGTTGCGCCGCTTGCGATCACCGCACAGGCAAGACAGCTTGCGATTACTGCCGAGATAGGATATTTACGCTTATCCTTTTTCTGTTTTACGGGTTTTGCGGCAGGCGCATGATATGACGAATCGCTTTGAGCGGTATAGGGCGAATATGAATAGCCTTGTGAGTAGCTCTGTGCGTTTGGAGCAGTTTGCTGTGAATTATATTGCGGATTTTGCGAGTAACCTCGAGTCTGCGAAGCATAATTTTGCGAATAGGCGCTTTGTGCGGTTTTGTTAGGTTCGCTGTTTGCCGCATTATCCTGCGCACCGTTTGCCGAATCTGATTTGGGCTGTGAGGTCGTTGCGGAATATTCGGGCGAATTAGCGGTGTTGGGATATTTATATGAATAAAATCCCGAATTTTGCGCCGAATCGGTTTGACCTTGTTTGTTATCCGAATTGTTTTGCGGCTGATTTACGCCGTTATTTTTAAATTCATCCATTATATATCGTTCCTTTCTTACAAAAGCTACATTCTATGATTAAATAATATCACTTAAATATTTCTTTTTACGCAGAATTTTGTAAATATTTAATTAAGCGATTTGAATAATCTGTGAAAAGAGGAGGTTTATCAAGAATGTAGTTTTTTACTTTGACAACATAATAAGACCCGAACCTTAAAAACAGTTAAAGGTTCGGGAAAATCATAATTATTCTTTTTTGATTGAATCGATATATTTTTTGAACGCCTGCTCGTTTTTGTTATCGCCGAATTCATAATAATGAGCGTTTTTCAAAATATCGGGCAGATATTGCTGTTTAACATAATGATTCTTGAAATCGTGGGGATAAAGATAATTTTGTCCCTTGATCTTTGCGTCTTCGCCGTCATAATGTTTATTTTGCAGCTGCCTCGGCACAGGACCTGCTTTGCCGTTTTCAATGTCCGCCATTGCGGCATTGATTGCGTTGTAAGCCGAGTTCGACTTTGGAGCGGTTGCAACGAGTATGACTGCGTCAGCCAGCGGAATCCGTGCTTCGGGCAGCCCCAACATCAGCGCTGCGTCAACGCACGCCTTCACGATCGGAATAATTCCGGGGTATGCGAGCCCGACATCTTCACAAGCACATACCATCAGCCGTCTGCAAGCGCTCGGCAGATCTCCCGCATTCAAAAGCCGACCGAGATAATGAATTGCGGCGTCGGGGTCCGACCCACGCATGGACTTTTGATATGCCGAGATGATGTCGTAATGCTCGTCGCCGTCCTTGTCATATCTCATTGTATTTTGCTGTGAAAGCGCTTTTGCGTCCTCAAGCGTAACAAGACGAATGCCGTCGTGCTCACCGGCTGAAAGCGCACAAAGCTCGGCGGCTGTGATTGCTTTTCGGACATCTCCGCCGCATCGTTTTGCAATAAGCTCTGAAACTCCGTCCTCGACTTTAAGCCCGTCAAATTCTTCCTTTAATGCGCCAAAAGCTCTCTCAACCGCCGGAACGGTGTCTTCCCATGTTACGGATTTGAATTCAAACACGGTACAGCGTGACAAAATGGCGCTGTATACATAAAAATACGGGTTTTCAGTGGTGGATGCGATCAGCGTGATCGACCCTTCTTCAATATATTGCAAAAGGGTCTGCTGTTGTTTTTTGTTGAGATATTGAATTTCGTCAAGGTAAAGCAAAATGCCGTTTGCACCGACGATCGAATCGGTTTCGTCAACTATCGCACGAATATCCGCAGTTGAACATGAGGTTCCGTTGAGCTTATGCAGCCGCATATTCGTCTGTTTTGCGATAATCGAGCATAATGTCGATTTCCCGACGCCCGACGGACCATAGAAAATCATGTTCGGAATCCGTCCGCTTTTGATTATGTTGGAAAGCGGCTTGTCCTCACCGATCAAATGGCGCTGTCCGACCATTTCTTCAAGGCAGGTCGGTCTTAGTCTGTGACTCAGCGGCGCTGACATTTTACTTCACCTCATTTCTGTTTAAATATGATTTAAAATACGGCTATTATTGATAGAGCGGATATTTTTTGCAGATTTCTGCAACCATTTCTCTGCATTTATCGGCACTGTTCTCATAGTCGGTGATGCAAAGATGAATGCACTGGGCAATAGTATCAAAATCTTCCTCTTTGAGTCCTCTTGATGTTGCAGCAGGAGCACCCAAACGAACGCCGCTTGTTACAAACGGGCTTTCGGGGTCGTTCGGAATTGCATTTTTGTTAGCGGTGATATGAACCGAATCAAGTCTGTTCTGAAGCTCTTTTCCGGTAACGCCTGTTCCGATGAGGTTGAGCAGGCAAAGATGATTTTCCGTGCCGCCCGAAACGAGCTTATGACCCCTTTTTACAAGACCGTCAGCCATTGCTTTCGCATTTTTGATGATCTGTTTCTGATATTCTTTAAATTCATCTGTCATTGCTTCGCCGAGGCAAACAGCTTTAGCGGCGATGATGTGCATGAGCGGACCGCCCTGTGTTCCCGGGAACACACCCTTGTTGATTTGTTTTAGTAGCGACTCTTTGCAAAGAATCAAGCCGCCGCGAGGGCCGCGCAGAGTTTTGTGGGTGGTTGTGGTGACAATATCGGCAAAAGGCACCGGCGACGGATGAAGTCCTGCCGCAACAAGTCCTGCGATATGAGCCATGTCGACCATAAACAATGCGTCAACCTTTTTCGCAATTTTTGAAATTCTTTCAAAATCAATGATTCTCGGATATGCCGAAGCGCCCGCAACGATCATTTTCGGCTTGCAATCAAGCGCAATTCGCTCCATTTCGTCATAGTCGATGAATCCGTCGTCATTAACGCCATAGGGAACAAAGTTGTAAATTGCACCCGACATATTAACAGGCGAGCCGTGAGTCAGGTGTCCGCCTTCGTTTAAGTTCATGCCCATTACGGTGTCGCCCGGTTTGAGCATTGCAAAATATACAGCCTGGTTTGCCTGAGCACCCGAATGAGGCTGAACATTTGCCGCTTCGGCACCAAACAGTTTCTTTGCACGCTCAATTGCGATGTTCTCGACAACATCAACATATTCACAACCGCCATAGTAGCGCTTGCCCGGGTAGCCTTCCGCATATTTGTTTGTAAGCACACTTCCCATTGCCGCCATTACTGCGGGAGAAACAAAGTTTTCCGAAGCGATCAGCTCAATGTTATTTTGCTGACGGTGCAGTTCATCATTCATTGCTTTTGCAACTTCGCTGTCCTGTTTTGCGACAAATCCGATTGTGTCAATTAAATCTGGATACATTTGAAAAACATCCTTTCAATTTGTAATATTTTGTGTTATAATATTTTACAACATAAAACCGACGGTCATTTTGATAAAATGACTACTTAGGTTAATTATACACAAAAAGCGCATAAAACGCAATACGCTTTTTATATTTGAATTCAATCGTGAATAAAAAATGTTTTGGAAGGATTGGTTATTTTGGCAAACAAAAAACACAAGGCAAATTATGTCCCGTTCATCACGACAGTCATTGTTCTGGTCGTATTACTTGTTGCACTTTGCGTCGGAATTGCATCATGCGCCGTTAAAGCGGCAAATGGCGGCACAACTGCCACAACCGCCAAGGCTACGGCAAATAACGAAACAACGCCGGGCACGACAGTTTCAACAACGGTTGTGAAAACTACTGCAAAGCCGACAACGACAGCCGAAAGAACAACGGCAAAGCAGACACCTGCGAAAACTACCGCAAAGACGCAGTCAAACGGCGGTTCGTCAAACAACTCATCGGGCGGTTCATCTGGCAGCTCGTCTAACAGCATAAAATCAGCGCTCAATAACTACCTTAAAAAATTCAAATCTGTTCCGTCGTCGGGCAGCGTCACAAAATCGGCTAATGATGTTACAATCGGTCAGCAGATCCTTGTAAACAACGACCATGCATATAACGACAGCCAGTCGAGAGATCTCATCAACATGATGAGCGTTTCAAATCGCCGTTATTTGGTATCATATGACGATCTTGACGCAGACAGATATACACTTCAGCAGTTCAACTACATGAACACAGGCTTCTACAATAAATATAACTACAAGCTTGCGGCTTGCAGCGGCTATCGCTCGGTTGCGTCGCAAAAGCGTAAATTTGAAAATTCGGTTGCAAGCGTCGGCGAAAAGGAAACGCTCAAATGGTACACCCGTCCGGGTCACAGCGAGCATCATACCGGCTATTCGATCGACTACACGACAAATGCGTTCGGAAGCTCCCGATTCACAGGTACGGGCAAGGAAGCATGGATCACAAATAACTGCCACAAATACGGTTTCATTTTGAGATACCCCGCAAGCAAAGAGTCGATCACAGGCGTCAGCCATGAAGCATGGCATTTCAGACAGGTTGACATTCCTCATGCCGATTACATAATGAAAAACGACCTTTGCCTTGAAGAGTATACCAAAACGGTTAAATCATATTCAAAAGAATCTCCGCTTTGTGTAAAAGCCGATGCCGGCGGAACATATTACATTTGGTATGTTAAAAAGTCGGGCAGCAGCACAAAAATCGACCTTAGCGGATATTCAAAATATATCGTATCGGGCAATAATGTTGACGGTTTTGTTGTTACCGCAACAAAATAATTCGTTATTTATGTAAGCGAAACCGACAGTAAAAACAGCTCGGTCAGTTTATCATAAATCTCGAAGCTATCAAGCGGATCAAGCGGATTTTCGCCTTTGCCGATCTCAAGGGTGAACCCCGGTCTGCCATATTCCTGAACGAACCAGTCCTTGTATCCGGCGTAAGACGCACCGGGTGCAGGGGCTGTTGCCATATATCCGCTTGCGGTTGCATACAGCTGTACCAAGCGGTAGCTTTTTTCGGGTGTGTTGTCGCCGAATTGCCAATATATCTCCTCCCCCTGCGAATGAACCGTCAAAAGCTGTGCGACGAAATTGTTTCGGCAATAGTCGGCAAGCGCTTTGGTTTCGGGTTCGCTTTCGGGACTCTCACCGCCATAGCGCCTCGGCGCCGGTCCCGTGATTCCGTCATTTTTCTCGATTTCCTTCATCTGCTCAAAGCCTGCGTCAAAATTATGATTGAGGTCAATTCCTCTGACATTTGCGTTCCAATATTTCAAATCGGTGTCACCGGCGATTGTCCGAACAAAGTCCGCCGAATTACCCGCAGTTGCGGCGCCTGCCCGTGCAATTTCATAGCCGTCGGGGTTTGAAATCGGAATTATCACCAGCGTTTTGCCGAAAAGCGCATTTCGTGCGGACGAAATCGAATAATTTATGTTTTGACTGAGCGCCGATGAAAACTGCTCCAAAAATAACATAAGCACAGAGGCGGTCAGCCTTTCGCTTCCGTGGATTGCTCCCGAATAGACCACCTGACGGGAGTTAATTCCGATTTTTGCGGCATAAATGTCTCTCCCTAAAACGCTTTTTCCGATTGAAAATATATCAATAAAGCTGTATTTTTCCTTTAATTTGAATAAAAGATTGACAATTTCGTTGTAGCTGTAATCTTTTTGTGATATAATTGTATCAAGCATTTTAACACCTCATAATGAAAGGATTTTATAATATGGATTTGAATGAAAAAACGATTGATACATCATATGTCTATCAGGGCAAAATTATTAGTATAAAAAAGGACAAGGTTTTGCTGCCGAACGGAAATACAAGCATTCGTGAGGTGGTTGAGCACAACGGCGGCGTTTGCGTTGTTGCGCTTGACGACGATAATAATGTATATTTTGTCCGCCAGTTCCGCTATCCCTATAAGAAGGTCGTAATTGAGATTCCGGCAGGCAAGCGTGACGGTGACGAAGAGCCGATGGCTTGCGGAGTTCGTGAGCTTCACGAGGAAATCGGCGCAGTTGCGAAAAAATTTGAGCCGTTAGGATTTATGTATCCGTCACCAGGCTATTGCGGCGAGATCATCTGGATGTTCTTGGCGACGGGGCTTGAGTTTAAAGAGCAAAAGCTTGATGACGACGAGTTTTTGAATGTCGAAAAAATGCCGCTTGAAAAGGCGATCGAAATGGTATTGAATGACGAGATTCATGACGCAAAAACGCAGATTGCGCTGATGAAAACATATCTTAAACTAAAAAAATAAAAAATAAGCCGAGTCATGTGATGTTCATGGCACGGCTTATTGTATATCCTGATATGTTTCATTCGATTCCGAACATATCGCACAAAACGGCGGTGCCTGTTTTTGTTCGGAAAATGTTGTTTTTTGCGGCTAAAACCGCATCTTTTGACGAATTATCCTCATAGAGGTTGACCAAAAAATCCGCCTCGACAAGAATCCGATAATCGATGCCGTCAATATCGGTGTATGTGTGATGATGAGCAATGAGATAGACAATTCGATCTATGTCATCGCTCTCAAACCCGATTTTTTGAAGCATTTCTCTTGCCGGCTCACCGCCGAGCTTTTCCTGAAGCTTGCCGTCGCACCTGCCATATAATTCTTCGGCAGGCTTTATGCCGATGTCATGAGTATATGCCGCCGCCTGCAAAATGAACATATCATGCTCTGATAATCCTTCACCTTGTCCGATCAGCTTTGCAAAAGCGTGAACCTTGATAAAATGCTGAATCCGTTTCGGGTCGGCGTGATAATAGGAAATCATCTGTCTGCAAAGCTCAAATAGTTTATCATTCATTATATAACAGCCTCTTTTCTAAAAACACAAGCCGACGCATATGAGTCAATCTGTGGCGTCGGCTTGAATTATTTCAATATTTAGTTTCTCGGCGGTCTGCGGTTGCCGTTTTGCGGTCTTTGACCGGGTCTGCCTTGCGGTCTTTCGCCGTTTCTGTTTTGTGCACGAGCGTTGTTTGACGATATGTCATGTCCTGCCGCACCGTTTCTCATCTGCTGTCTTTTTCTGCGAAGCTCCTGCTGTTTTTTCATGTTGTGATGACGAACATTTATCACAACGAGCGCCGCAATCGACAGAATCATTACAACAAATGAAATCCATTTTACAACGACAAATCTTTTGCCGAAGTCGGTAACTTTTTTCTCCGCCTTTGCGGTAGTTGTCGCTGTTGTGCTCGGAATCGAGCGGGTGGTTTTTATGTATCCGTCATTGTCATCGTCGCTGTTTGTAACATCGGCAGCATTGTCATTGCTGTTGTCGTTGCTGTTGTTATCGTTGTCGTTATTATCAACACGGCTTGTCTGTCTTTGGGTGCGTGCTTTTGTCGGCGCATTTGTCCTCACAGCTTCCGTTTCGGGCGCCTCGGTTTCAGGTGCTTCTGTTTCAAGATGTTCCTCGGTTGTATATTCTTCGTTTCCGCCCGGCTCTGTTTCGTCGGGTTCGGCTGAAACCAAAATAAACATACTGCAAAGCATTATGATTGCAACAAGCATTGCGCTGATAAATTTTTTCATAAATCAAACTGCCTTTCTTAAAGGTGGTCATATATCAAAATAGTTTTCCATTTTCAATAAACTATATTATAGCCTATTTTATCGCTAAATTCAACATATTTTTTGTTAAATTGATTTTTGGCTTATTTTTGACGAAAAAAGAAGCTTGTTGTGAAATGTTACTAAATTTTCATTACAAGATTAAGCTAATATGGATAATTGAATTAATGAGTATTAAATGTTATAATGATACAATAATTTGCAGAATTTTAAAGAAATGAGGATTGTTAGATTATGAAATTTAAAGCTTCGAAATTAGTGGCTGTTGTTTTATCGCTCGCAGTCATTTTGTCGCTTTTTGCGGGATTTCAAGCGACGGCAGATGAACAGTTTTCGAAAAATTCGGTTGACTTTTTCAATCAGATAAATGTCGGAATGAGCATCGGTAACACGCTTGATTCGTGGCCGGGCGGCGACGAGACCGAGTGGGGCAACCCGAAAATTACAAAGGAATTGCTTAAGGCAATCAAGGACAAAGGCTTCAATGCGATTCGTTTGCCTGTAACCTATTATAAAACTATCGGCAACGCACCGAAGTATTTGATCAAATCAACATATTTAAAGCGTGTTAAACAAGTCGTCGACTATGCAATGGAGCTTGATTTGTTTGTAATCATCAATATGCACCATGAGGGCGACTGGCTCAAGCCGATTCAGTTTGAGGACGACGGAGTTACACCGAAAACAGATAAGTTTAACGAAATGCTCGCAAAATATAAAGCGTGCTGGACGCAAATCGCCGACACATTCAAGGATTATGGTGAAAAGCTGATTTTTGAGGCTCACAATGAGCTTCGTGACGGAAGCAACTGGAGCGGATATTATGAAGCATGGGATTCGATCTGCGACATCAACGATGTTTTCGTGTCAGCAGTAAGATCGACAGGCTCTAACAATGAAAAGAGATACCTTGTGCTTAAAGGCTATGCGGCAGGTTCAAGCCCGCAGATCGTCAACGGCTTCAGAATTCCCGAAGACCCTGCAAACCACCTTGCGTTTTCACTTCACGCATATGATCCCGGAAACTTCTGTTTTGGCCCGTCAACAAACGGCGGAACGGGAGATACCGACAAATTTACCGACGCAATGGCGGAAACGCTGAAAAACGACCTTACCCGACTCATGGAACGAGTTAAGAAGAAATTCATAAACAATAAAATTGCGGTAATTGTCGGTGAAATGGGCAGTGTTAATAAAGATAACACAGCCGACCGTGTTAAGCATATTAAAACATATCTTTCAACCTGCGGTGAATATGGTGTTAAGTGCTTCTTCTGGGATAACGGAAAATTTGAAAAATCAAATACTGATGAAGCGTTTGGTCTGATTAACAGATACACATATAAGTGGATGTTTGAAGAGGTAGCGGACGCTTTGGTTGAAACCGGCAACAAATATATCAACTATCCGACAACCACTAAGCCGACAACCGAGCCGACTACGGCGAAACCTGTGCTTTACGGTGATGCAAACGGCGACAGTGCAATCAACATGAAAGATGTATTGCTGATGAGAAAATATATCGCCGGCTGGAATGTTGCAATCGACGAGACGGCGGCTGATGTAAACAACGATAATTCAATCAACATGAAGGATGTCTTGATGATGAGGAAGTACATTGCCGGAATAATCAAGAGTTTTAGGTAATTTGCAAATTATTAAGTGCGAAGATTTTTGTCTTCGCACTTGATTTTTGAAATGAAAGAATATGCTTTAACGGGTGATTTTGATGATAAAGGAAAAAAGCTGCGGGGCGGTTGTTTATAAATATGAAAACGGCGAGCTTTTGTTTTTAATTGAGAAGATGAAAGCGGGTCATGTTTCAATTCCGAAGGGTCATGTGGAAAACGACGAGACCGAGGAACAGACAGCGGCAAGAGAAATCAAGGAAGAAACCAATCTTGAGGTCGAGCTTGACACAAATTTCAGAAAAACGATAACATTTTCGCCCTATGAGGGGTGCACGAAGGATGTTGTGTTCTTTGTTGCCAAGGCTAAAACCTTTGAACTTATAAATCAGGAGTGCGAAGTGAGCGGACTTTTATGGGCAAATGAGCGTGACGCTCTTGAAATGATAACGCATGACAGCGACAAGGGAGTGCTTAAAGCTGCGGCGGAATATATCAGAAATAACGGTTGATCGGATTTTTGAGGTTATTATGATGGATGATAAGATAAAAAAATTTGCAAGCATGATCGATGAATCGAAAAATGCGGTGGCGCTGACAGGTGCGGGCATTTCAACGGCAAGCGGCATTCCCGATTTCAGAAGCAATAGCGGGCTTTATTCGGTAAATGCCGATTATGAAACAATGCTTTCAATCGGCTATTTTAATCAAAATCCCGATGAGTTTTACCGTTTTTTCAAGTCAAATATGATATTTGAGGGCGCACGACCCAATTTTGCTCATGAATATTTGGCTCATCTTGAAAATGAATGCCTGAAAGCGGTGATCACGCAAAATATTGACAGACTTCATACGGCGGCAGGCAGCAAAAATGTAATCGAGGTACATGGAAATCTGTTTGAATATACCTGCACACGGTGCTTTCACAAAACCGATGTTCATGAGATAATGAGCCAGGACGGAACGCCGACTTGCCCAAAATGCGGCGGAGTCTACCGCCCCGACATCGTGTTCTACGGTGAACAGTTGAACGAACAAAACATCACACGGTCGATAAATTATGTTGAGCAGTGCGACCTTTTGCTTGTTATCGGCACATCGCTTGTAGTCTATCCGGTCGCAGGTTTTGTCAGATATATCTGCCCGGACGCAAAACTCGTTATTATCAACCGAGATAAAACAGCGTTTGATTCATATGCCGATCTGGTTATCAACGATGACATTGTTTCGGTGTTCGAATCGGTGTCAAAATTGAGAAAAGGCTGACCGGATTTGACGAAATAAGGGACAAAATTATAAGTTTTTGAAAAAATTACTTACATTTTTTGCGTGAATGTGGTATTATTAGTATAGAAATTATTTATATTTCTAAATTTGCGAAAACACTCTCTAAGGCTCTTGACCTTAAACGCAGACTCCGTTTGAAGGTAACAGCTTTCAGACGGAAAGGCAGCGACTAATCATGCATAAAATAGGTGATACCGTAGTTTACGGTATGACAGGCGTCTGCAAAATTGCGAACATTGAGAAAAAGGATTTCATCGACAACAAGCTGATGGATTATTATGTCTTAAAACCCGTTCATTCGGGAAATTCGACGATATATGCACCGGTTGACAGCAGCGAACAGAGAATTCGTCCGATGCTGTCAAAGGACGAGGTCATGGACATAATCCAAAAGGTGAGCGGCGAAACGCCTGAGGTCCGGTCGTTTTTTGATAAAGATAAATGCAGCGAGATAATGAAAAGCGGCGACAGGTGCGAGCTGATGAGACTTATAAGGCAGATGAGCGCTTCAAAAAAGGCGGTTCTCAAACTGGGGAGAAAGTTTCATATTGCAAATGAGAACATTCTCCGCACGGCGCAAAAGCTTTTGTGCGACGAATTTTCGGCGGTTTTGGAAATAACGCCCGATGAAGTTTTGCCGATGATTTTATGATGAGCGGAAATAATAAGAGAAATATGCAATTTATTAAAAGGCGGTGACGGCTTTTGAATATTTTACATCTTAAATATGCGGTCGAGGTTGAAAAAACAAGCTCGCTTAACAAAGCGGCGGAAAATTTGTTTGTAAGTCAGCCAAATTTGAGCCGAGCGGTGAAAGAACTTGAAGAAACGCTCGGAATAACGATTTTTAAACGCACCTCAAAGGGTATGTTTCCGACTGAGCAGGGCGAAGAGTTTTTGCAGCAGGCAAGGGGCATTTTGGCGCATATTGCCGAGGTCGAGTCAATGTACAGCCATGACGCGCAAGAGGAACAAAATTTTTCGGTTTCCGTGCCGAGAGTCAGCTATATCGGCGACGCTTTCACAAGATTTGTTTCATCATTAGATCATTCAAAGCACATTGACATTCGCTATAAGGAAACAAATTCAATCAAGGCAGTAAACAGCATTTTGCAGTCGGACTATCGCCTTGCGATAATCAGATTCAGGTGCGAATTTGAGCCCTATTTTGATACAATGCTCTATGAAAAAGGGCTTGTTAAAAAGGTTGTTTCCGAATTTTCTCATAATGTTTTGATAAGCGAGCGAAATCCGCTTTCACAAAAAGAAGTGCTGACATCAACCGACTTGGAGCCGCTTGTTCAGCTTTCTCACGGTGATCCATATGTTCCGGGAATGCCGATTTCGGATGTTAAAAAGGCGGAGCTTGACCGCAAAATCGAAAAGCGAATCTGCATTTATGAGCGTGCAAGCCAGTTTGAATTGCTCTCTCAAATGCCCGATTGCTACATGATGGTAAGTGCGGTGCCTGAGCATATTTTGAAAAAACACGGACTGAAAATTGTTCGTTCCGCCGAGATCATTCCCTATAAGGATGTTTTGATACACAAAAAGGAATATTCGCTGACATCTCTTGATAAGCGATTCCTTGATTTTGTAACAAATTCCGCAAAAAATCTCGGACTTGTGAAAAATTGATTGATATAGTCAAATCCGCCGTTTGTTTCAAACGATTTTTGGGTCTATGTATGCCGCAAAATTTTCAAACGGCGAAAATATGTTTTAATCTACGAACTGATTTCGACACTCTTGTCGGAGTCAGTTTTTATATATAAAAAATCAAACGCTCTGTTACGAAATTGCCGATAACAGAGCGTTTTTGTTTGTGATGATATTTTGCTTAGCCGAGCTTTGCAAGCGATTCGTCGATCATTGCGATTGTTTCGTTAAGCGTTTTTTGGTCTGCCTTTTGTTTATCGATTACAGCCTGCGGTGCTTTCGCCAAAAATCCTTCATTTGAAAGCTTTACGTTGATTTGATTGAGCTTTTTGAGCACATTTTCTTTTTCTTTGTTAAGGCGCTTTCTTTCCGCCTCAAAATCAACAAGCTCGCCGAGCGGAATATATATCTTTGCGTCGGCAGTTACAATGCTGACAGAATTTTCAATTTCAAAGCTGTCTGCAATGCTGACTTCGCTGCCGCTTCCGAGACGCGCGATGATGTCAGCGGAGTCTTTGAATGTATCCTCAAATCCGGTTGCAATATATATTGCCGCTTTTTTGCTCGGTGCGACATTCATCTCACTTCTGCGTGTGCGAATTGCAATGATTGCCTTCATGATTCTCTCAAATTCAGCCGATTCTGAAGTAAAGCAGAGCTTTTCGTCAAATTCGGGGAAGTGAGATGTCATTATCGTTTCGCCGTCATGAGGCAGGGTGAGCCAAATTTCTTCCGTGATAAACGGCATGAACGGATGGAGCAGCTTCATTGTGTTGCTGAAGATATAGACAAGCATATCCTTTGCGTTTTGTTTGTCTGCTTCATTGTCACCGTTTAGACGGATTTTTGCAATTTCAATGTACCAGTCGCAGAAAATATCCCAAATGAAATCATATAGCTTTTGAACCGCAAGACCGAGCTCGAATTTATCAAGGTTGTCCGTAACATCACGAACAAGCTCGTTGTAAAGATGAAGAATCCATTTATCCTCGGTTTTGAGCGTTTCGGGAATATGAGGCGTCGGCTCGTCGTCCGACAAATTCATCAAAACAAATCGAGCGGCATTCCAAATCTTGTTTGCAAAATTTCGGCTTGCTTCAACTCGCTCGGGCGAATATCTCATATCGTTTCCGGGTGCGTTGTTGGTCGCAAGAGTAAAGCGGAGTGCGTCTGCGCCGTATTTGTCGATCTCAACAAGCGGATCGATTCCGTTGCCGAGCGATTTTGACATTTTTCTGCCTTGTGCGTCACGAACAAGACCATGAATCAAAACGGTGTCAAACGGCGCTTTGCCTGTTTGCTCAAGACCCGAGAACATCATTCTCATTACCCAGAACGGGATAATGTCATAGCCTGTAACGAGCGTTTGAGTCGGATAGAAATATTTGAGATCCTCGGTGTTGTCGGGCCAGCCGAGAGTTGAGAACGGCCAAAGTGCCGACGAGAACCATGTATCAAGCGTGTCGGGATCCTGTGTGAAATGAGCGCCGCCGCATTTCGGGCATTTTGTCGGCATATCTTCCGCTACAACCAACTCGCCGCAGTCGTTGCAATAATATGCGGGGATTCTGTGACCCCACCACAACTGGCGCGAAATGCACCAATCACGGATATTTTCAAGCCAATGGAAATAGATTTTCTCAAATCTTTCGGGAACAAATTTTGTATCACCGTTTTTAACGGCGTCAATAGCCGGTTTTGCAAGCGGTTTCATCTTGACAAACCATTGCTTTGACACTCTCGGCTCAACCGTTGTTCCGCAGCGATAGCAGGTGCCGACATTATGCGCATGATCCTCAATATCAGTTAAAAATCCGCCTTTTTCGAGGTCTTCTACGATCTTTTTGCGAGCCTCATATCTGTCCATGCCGGCATATTCCGGATAATTGTCAACGATTTTTGCGTCGTCTGTGAGAACATTGATTATCGGCAGGCTGTGGTGAAGTCCGACCTCAAAGTCGTTCGGGTCATGAGCCGGAGTAATTTTTACAACGCCTGTTCCGAATTCCATGTCAACATATTCGTCCGCAACAACCGGGATTTCACGGTTTACAAGCGGCAAAATCAATGTCTTTCCGACAAGCGATTTATATCTCTCGTCATTCGGATTTACCGCAACCGCAGTATCACCGAGGAGCGTTTCGGGTCGGGTGGTTGCAAGCTCAATGTATCCGCTGCCGTCCTTAAACGGATAGCGCAAATGCCAGAACTTGCCTGCCTGTTCTTCATATTCAACCTCGGCGTCCGAAATTGATGTTTTGCAGTGCGGACACCAGTTTATGATGCGCTCGCCGCGATATATTAAGTCCTTTTTGTAAAGACCGATGAATACTTCCTTAACAGCCTTTGAACAGCCTTCGTCCATTGTGAAACGCTCACGCTGCCAGTCGCAGGAAGCGCCCATTTTGCGAATCTGTTTAACGATTCGACCGCCATATTCCTTCTTCCATTCCCAAGCACGCTCCATGAATCCGTCACGGCCGATGCTGTCCTTTGTAAGACCCTCTTCTGCCATTGCCGCAACGATCTTAGCTTCTGTTGCAATCGCCGCATGGTCCGTTCCCGGAAGCCAAAGAGCCGAATAGCCCTGCATTCTGCGGAAACGAATGAGAATATCCTGCAAGGTGCAGTCAAGCGCATGACCCATGTGAAGCTGACCCGTGATGTTCGGAGGCGGCATTACAATGGTATAGGGCTTTTTATCGGGATCGACTTTAGCATGAAAATAGCCGTTTTCTTCCCAATTTTTATAGGTACGATCCTCAACTTCTTTCGGATCATACTTAGTTGCAAGTTGTTTCATATTATATAAAATCCTTTCCTTAATTTTATCTTTAAAAACCGACTGCTACATCTTTGCAAGCATCAGCAGCAGCGGCATTGTGATTACAGAGAGAATTGTGGAAATTGAAAGCTGCCTTGAAGAAAGCGCCGTGTCTCCGCCGAATTTCGCACTCATCATGATTGTGTTTACGGCGGTCGGGGCACAAGCGGGGATTATGCAGCATATCAGCAAGTCGCCCGACAGCTTAAAGCCATATTTGAATAAAATGACACAGCTAAGCGGCACAACAACCAGTCTTAACACGGTGGCAATCCACATCTTGCCGTCCTTGAGTCCCTCTTTGAGGTGCGAGTGATATAGGAAATATCCCGTGACGATCATCGCCATCGGCGTGTTGAGCGTTGCGAGATATTCAATCGGCATTGCGACAAGCTTCGGCAGATGAATGTTTAAAAGAAACAGCGGCAGTCCGATTACAACGCCGACCGTTCCCGGATTAAACAATGCTTTGAACTTTGATGATTTTTGTTCCGACTTAAACAGCGTAATTCCATAGGTCCATGTAATTACATTAAGCACGATAACATACATTGATACCAAAAATACGCCTTTGTCGCCGACAAGCGCCTGAGCCATCGGAAGCGACATGAATCCGCCGTTTGACACCATTACGCCGAATCGGTAGACCGACTGTTTTGAGATCGGTTTGACCTTGATGAAAACAAGCGCAGCAACCGCACCGATCACATGGGTCAAAAATGCACAGCCTGCGGCAATTGCAAGCTCGGTCATTGTGTCGGTCGAAAACTCGACCGATAAAAATGCGTCTATGATAAGACATGGGGTAACAACATAGAGTAAAATGTCGATTATCTGATCGATTCCGATTTTTGTGATCATCTTGATTTTTGCGATCGCAACGCCGACGCCGATCAGTACAAATAAAATTCCTACCTGAATTGCAACATCAGTGCAATAGCTTAATAATTCAATCATATCCGCGGTGCTTACTCCGCAATATATGTTTTGGCAGAATTGATTACAACATCGTCGATCGGCTTGTCGGCAGCGCCTGTTTTAACCGCCGCGATTGCGTCAACGACATCCATTCCGTCCGTTACCTGACCAAACACGGTGTGACGGAAATCAAGATGAGGTGTGCCGCCGATTGCGGAATAGTTCTCAATGCATTCTTCGGGGTAACCTCTGTCGGTAAATTCTTTCATCTGTTCAAGCAGTCTGTCGTCAACCTTTTTTGCCTGGACAATGAAAAACTGCGAGCCGTTTGTGTTCGGACCTGCATTTGCCATTGAAAGCGCACCGCGATAGTTGCGAAGCTCAACGCATACTTCATCTTCAAACGGACTGCCCCAAATGCTCTCACCGCCGCAGCCTGTTCCTGTCGGGTCGCCGCCCTGAATCATGAAATCATTGATTACACGGTGAAAAATCAATCCGTCATAGTAGCCGTTTTTGATATGGGTCGTGAAATTTTCAACCGTTTTCGGTGCAAATTGCGGGAACAGTTTGATTGTAATATCGCCCATGTTCGTTGACAAAACCGCAACGGTATCTCCTGTCTTAATCGGTTCAAGCTGAAGTTTGCTCATTTTTTTCAAATTCCTTTCAAAATGTGTTTATTTATCATTATTTTTAAATTGATTTATAATGTCGTTTGATTTAAAGATTTCCTTAGTCGAATCAGCGGCTCGCTTAACTGCGTTTTTTACATTATCAGCCGCATTTTGAGTTGCGTTTTTCACATCTCCTGCGGTTTTTACCGAAAATGATTTAACGCCGGACACCGCCTTTTTAGATGCGTTTATTACATCGGTTGCCGTGTCCTCCGACACGGTTTTAATATGAACCCCGACTCGTTTTACGATTTTACCGCCGGTGCTGACGGTGGTCGTAATGCTCTTTTTCAAATTTTTCGGCATTGTCTTTTCGATTATGCTCTTTTTTGCGCCGTTTTTATGAAATTCATTGTAAAGCTCGCAATAGCGTTTATATCCTCGGGCAACCGAATCTTCCCATGAAAGATAAACATAGCGTGACGCATTTTCGCCGATCGTTTTGCGTTTTTCGTCGTCAGACATTGCATATATTATCTTATCCGCAAGGCTTTTTGCGTTCTCATTGCAAAGATAACCCGAAAAATCATCAACAACATCCTCCGCCGCACATGAGCCGTCAACCAAAACGCTCGGCAGCGAACAAGCCGCCGCTTCCATCACGACAAGACCCGCGGTATCATAGGTTGAGGGGAACAAAAACAGATCCGCCGCAGAAAAACAGGTTCTGACCTTTTCTCTGTCGGTAATGCCTCCCGCAAAAACCACTCGGTCGCTAAGGCCTATTCTGCGGACATATTCACGAGCGTGCTCAAGGTCGTTGCCGTCGCCGACAAACAGCATTTTGTAATTCATGTCGTCGGGCAGCTGCTTTAAGGCGTCGATTATCAGCCCGATGTTTTTATACCACATCATTCTGCCGACGAACAAAAACAGTTTTTCATCAGGCGAAATGCCATATTCCTGCCGTAATTCTGCCACTTCTTCATTTGATGATTTTCCACGCTCAAAGTCGGTTCCGTTTTTCATAATGCGATAGGGACCTTTGTATCCGACATTTCGCAACGACTCGACCGCACCCTCCGATACTACCCAAACCTCGTCGGCTTCAGAAAGATTGTGGCGCAAAAACTTTTCCGCAACATCGCAAAGTGATTTTACTTTCAGCCGCTTTTGAAATTCGATGTCGAATTTTGTGTGATAGGTCACGACTACGGGAATGTCGGCACGAAGCTTTTTAAGCTCCGACACGATCACCGAGCTTGTAAAGGGCGAATGTATATGAATCAGATCAAAATCCTTTTGATAAAGGTCACGGAGCGTTTTCATCGAGAACATATTGCCCACACGGTAGCCGAGACTCTTTGAAACATCGGCGGACTGATAGCGATATACTTCAAAATCGTAGTTGTCCTCAACATTTGGATATTTCGGGGTGACGACCGTCGCCGTTCCGTGATTTTTCTGAATATATTTTGCATAATTGAACACAGCGTTTGCAACGCCGTCTATTGTCGGGGGGAATGATTCGTTAAATAAACCTACTTTTAACTTCATGTTCTCACCTCTTGCAAAATTTCATATACATAATTATATTCATTTTACTATTTTTTTGCGGTTATTTCAAGGTTTTTATCAAAAATAAACGCCGATTGGTGCGAATAAATCATATATTTTTATTATTCTTGCAGGTGAATTGATTATGATAGATTATTTGTGGTCGGGTTTGATGATTATTTCGATCGTTTCGGGGGTCTTAACCGGCAACGCCGATGGGCTTACCTCTGCAATATTTTCGGGAGCGCAAAACTCGATCACAATTGCAATCAGTCTTTGCGGGTGCATCTGCTTTTTTTCGGGGCTGATGAACATTGCGCAAAAATCGGGCTTTACCGACATAATTACCTATGCCCTTAGACCTATACTTAGAATAATATTTCCCGGAATCAACACAAAATCTGCGGCGGCAGGAGCGATTGCAATGAACATGACGGCGAATATGTTAGGGCTTGGCAATGCGGCAACGCCGTTTGGACTGAGGGCGATGAAGGAGCTTTGCGGCGAACAGATTGATTCGGATTATGCGTCGGACCACATGGTGACATTTGTTGTAATAAACACAGCCTCACTTCAAATAATTCCGACAACCGTTGCGATGTTAAGGACAAAGGCAGGCTCAAAAACGCCGCTTGATATATTGCCGTGCGTGTGGGTGGCGTCGGTCTCGGCGCTGGTTTTCGGAATTGCGCTTGCGAATATGCTGAATCGGCTTTGCCCGATCAAAAAGGCGGACGGATAGATGGGAGTATTTGTCGATTCTGCCGCAGTGGCTTTGCCTTTGCTTGCGGCTGTGATAATCATATTCGGGTTGATTAGACTTAAAAGCAATATTTTCGGAGTGTTTTTGCAGGGAGCCGGCGACGGGATCAAAACGACCTTGCAAATAATACCCTCGCTTGTGGGACTTGTGACGGCGGTTGAGATGTTCCGCTCGTCGGGTGTGCTCGATTTTTTGGCAAATTCGGCGGCGGTCGTGACCGATTTTCTGCACATACCGCCCGACATTGTGCCGATGCTGATTTTAAGACCGATTTCGGGCAGCGGAACGGTTGCGCTTTTGGATAATCTGCTTAAAACCTGCGGTGCGGATTCGCTTTCGGGACGAATGGCAAGCACGATCTGCGCATCGGGCGAAACTACATTTTATTCGTCAACGCTGTATTTCGGCTCGGTCGGCACAAAACACATTCGTCATACGCTGATTGCGGCGCTTTTTGCCGATTTTGTCGGAATCACGGTAAGCGTCATCACCGTGAATTTGTTTTTCGGGTAAGTCGCTCGGTTCGAGCGTTTTAGCTTGAGCGGCTCAAATCGGCAAATCATATGAGCAGTATTTTTTGGCGGCTTCAAATGAACTAATCGGCTGAGTGGTTTGAGTTTAGCGGATAAAAATATAAATAAAAAGCAAAAACACCAACTAAAAGTCAGTGCTTTTGCTTCAGAAAATATTAGGATTATTATGAAATAAGAAATAAGCTGATAATTATTTTGCTGATTTTTTGTCAGCGGTCTTAGCAGCGGCTTTGGCCTCTGTCTTAGCAGGAGCTTTCTCAGCCTTTGCTTCTGTTTTAACAGGCTTTTCAGCAGTCTTTGCAACTACCTTTGCGGTTGCTTTTTCAACCTTTTCGGCTGTTTTCTTAACTGCCTTTGCAGCAGGCTTCTTTGCAGCGGGTTTCTTAGCGGCAGTCTTTGTTGTCTTTTTAGCCGCCGGCTTCTTTTCCGATTTATATGCCTTTGCAACTTCAAAAACGATTGCGGAATCGGGGAAGATCTCAAGCGAGTCGGCAACTGTGCCTGCGCTGATTTTTGCGATGTCGGCAGATGCGCCTGTTACAGCCGCATTGTTGTCGACATAATCATACGGTTCAACAGAAAAAGTTCCGTCAATGTTAGCAATATAAAATGTGCCGCCGCAATCTTCGTCGGTCATTGTAAACTGAATTGCAAAGTTCTCGGGAAGCTTTTTAACATCTGCTTTGTTGAATTTTGTTTTAAGCGTAGAAAATTTCTTTTCAAAAGTCATAATCTCAAATTGCACTCCCTATGATAGATTTGTGACAATTATACCACTTCGTGCGGATAAAGTCAATAACCGAGAGTATTATTTACAAATTTTGTTTATTTAGTGCGTTATGCACAATGGTTTTAATTGTTCTTTGTGCAATTTTAATACCGTTATTTAACAAACAGAATCATTATTACATAACCGTGACGCATATTTTGTGTTATTTTTCTTGTAAATATGAAATATTGCTTGATTTTACACATTTTATCATTTATTATATATTATGTATATTTTTGCCCGATTTTGCTTGTCTTTTAAAGATGCGGGCATAGATTTATTTGAAAGGAAACATTACTATGAAATTCGGTCATTTTGACGACGCAAAGCGAGAATATGTCATTGAAAATCCGCTGACTCCATATCCGTGGATCAACTATCTCGGCAACGAGGACTTTTTCTCACTTATCTCAAACACATCGGGCGGCTATTGCTTTTACAAGGATGCAAGAATGCTGCGAATCACACGCTATCGCTACAACAATGTCCCAACCGACGCAGGCGGACGCTATTTTTACATAAATGACGGCAAAAAGGTGTTCACACCCGGATTTTTGCCGGTCAAAACTCCCTATGAGAGCTATTCATGCCGTCACGGTCTCGGTTACAGCATAATCTCTTCGCAGGTTGACGGTCTTGCGGTTGAACAGACTTCGTTCGTTCCGCTTAAAAATGCTTGCGAAGTTCACAGACTCAAATTCAAAAATAACAGCGACTCGGAAAAGAGCTTTTCGGTATATTCGTTTGTTGAATTTTGTCTTTGGAATGCTCAGGACGACAGCACAAACTTCCAGCGCAACTTCTCAACTGGCGAAGTTGAGGTGATCGGCAGCGAGATCTATCATAAAACCGAGTACAGAGAGCGCAGAAATCATTATGCCGTATTCAGCGTAAACGCTGAGGTTGACGGATTTGATACCGACCGTGAAACCTTCATGGGTCTTTACAACGGTTTTGACCGTCCCGACGCCGTTTTTGAAGATAAGCCCCGCAATTCTGTTGCAAGCGGCTGGTCGCCGATCGGCTCACACTGCATCAGAATGACATTAAAACCTGGCGAAGAAAAATCGTTGATTTTCGTTCTCGGATATTGCGAAAATCCCGAAGAGGAAAAATTTGAAGCGCCGAATGTAATCAACAAAGCGCCTGCAAAGGCATTGCTTTCAAAATTCAGAACCGACGAACAGGTCGACAAAGCGCTTGACGATTTGAAAAACTATTGGGAGAATCTTCTTTCTACATACACCCTTTCGTCCGACGACGACAAGCTCAACCGCATGGTCAACACATGGAACCAGTATCAGTGCATGGTCACATTCAATATGTCACGCTCGGCTTCATATTTTGAATCGGGAATCGGACGCGGAATGGGCTTCAGAGATTCGACCCAGGATCTTCTCGGATTTGTTCATCTTATTCCTGCAAGAGCAAGAGAAAGAATTCTTGACATTGCGGCAACTCAAATGGAAGACGGCTCGGCATATCATCAATATCAGCCGCTTACCAAAAAGGGCAACAACGAAATCGGAAGCGGATTTAACGATGATCCGCTGTGGCTGATCTTCGGCGTTGCGGCATACATTAAAGAAACAGGCGACATGACGATTCTTGACGAGATGGTGCCGTTTGACAACGACGAGTCGAAAGCCGCACCGCTCATGACTCACCTTAAAAGAAGCTTTGATCATGTTGTGAACAATCTCGGACCGCACAAGCTCCCGCTTATCGGTCGTGCAGACTGGAACGACTGCCTCAACCTCAACTGCTTCTCGAAAGTACCGGGTGAATCATTCCAGACATTCGGTCCGTCAGAGGGTCCGGTTGCAGAATCGGTATTCATTGCGGGAATGTTCGTTGCTGTCGGTCCCGACTACATCAACATCTGCAAAATGAAGGGCATGAACGACGAAGCCGACTATGCGGCTGACGAAGTTAAAAAGATGACCGAAGCCGTTGAAACCGCAGGTTGGGACGGCAAATGGTTTGTCCGTGCATATGACGCATACGGCAAAAAAATCGGTTCTGACGAATGCGACGAGGGTAAAATCTTTATCGAGCCGCAGGGCTTCTGCGTAATGGCAGGAATCGGCGTTGAAAACGGAAAAGCAGTAACAGCGCTTGATTCGGTTAAGGAAATGCTTGATACAAAATACGGAATCGTTCTCAATTCACCGTCATATACCCGTTATCACCTGGAGCTTGGCGAAATTTCGAGCTATCCGCCCGGATATAAAGAAAACGGCGGCATATTCTGCCACAACAATCCGTGGATCTCGATTGCCGAAACGGTTATCGGAAGAGGCAACCGTGCATTTGAAGTATATAAACGCACCTGCCCCGCATATCTTGAGGAAATCAGCGATGTTCACCGCACAGAGCCCTATGTATATTCGCAGATGATTGCAGGAAGAGACGCTAAAAACTTCGGCGAAGCCAAAAACTCATGGCTAACAGGCACCGCCGCATGGACATTCTATAATGTATCACGCTACATTTTGGGAATCATGCCCGACTATGACGGACTGATAATCAATCCGTGCGTGCCCGATACACTCAAAAAATTCACCGTTACACGCAAGTTCAGAGGCGATACATTCATCATTGACGTTGATAACACCGCAGGCGTTCAGAAGGGTGTTAAATACATCACCGTTGACGGCGTAAATCAGGACGGAAACATGGTTAAACCGTCGGGCAAGAACGAAACAAGACACGTAACGGTCGTAATGGGCTGAATTTGATTCATATTGATTCGACTGAAAATCAAAACATAAACGAGGTGAGGTCATGGCAGGAAAAGTGTGTTCATTTTGTCATGAAGAATGCGACATGAACAAAATCCTTATCAAAAAGGATTATGCAGGTCGGGAATACATTTGTCATAAGTGCTATGACCGCACCGGAATCAACGATTTTTTGAAGATTTCGTCAATGACGGCGGATGAGATCAGACCCTATATTGACGACGCAAACGAAAGCGACAAGCGGCGAGCGCAGATGATTCCCGACAAATTTGCGGTAGGACTCATTTGCGCAGACTCAAAAAATAAATATTGGTCACGGCTTTGCGGACATCTCACAAATCGGGCATATGTTCATGAGTTTAGTGATATTTTGTCCTGTCAAATTGAAGTTTGCGGCAAAACAACAGAAGCGGAGGACATAATCGGCAAAACGGCTGATGAGCTTTACTCTGTTGTGATGAAGCAAAAATCCGAAACAAAGCGTGGATTATTTAAAAAAGAGCCGCTTTGCGACAGCTTTGATTTCATAATCAAAACAAGCGCGCTTGTTGAGCCTGCCGCCAAAATTTCGCTGTTAAAGTCTCCGATTCGATTTGATTCGGAGCTTATGAAAAATGCGGTCGATGATTTATATGAATGTGTTTCGTTTGTAAACGAAATTACCAAAAGCAGATAAAAAGATAAACTAAAACAGATATAAAGGAAGATTATCAAATGAACGAATGGAATGATTTCGGCGAGTACAGACAGGGCAATGAATATCGCATTGTCAAAACCGAACTGCCGCGCCCGATGTTAAACTACATCTGGAACGCAAGAATTTTGTCAGGCATCAACCATTTGGGCGGAGGCGTCGGTGCATACGGCGCTCGTGCGCAAAGCTACATTGATCCCGACGGAAAAGGCCGCTGCTCGGTAATTCGTGACGGCAACCGTTATTTTTACATCAAGGATAAATCAACGGGCAAGACCTTTAACCCCGGTTGGTATCCGTGCAAAACCCCGGTTGAGGATTTTGAATGCATTCACGGTCTCGGATATTCATATATTCAGTCGACCTGCGACGGATTGAACGCAAAAGCAAGAGTATTTATCAATGCCGAAGATCCGTGCGAGATTTGGACAATCACACTTACAAACGACACCGACAAGACAAAGGAAGTCAGCGCATATTCATTTGCCGAATTCCAGCTTGAGGGTTATCAGCGTTACAGCGACTATAACTCATATGTCCACGGTGAGTTTGACAAGGAAAACAATGTGATCGTATGCTTCAACAAGGCAATGGAGCGTCCGCACGAATGGTTCAACGGTTTCATGGCATCAAACATTGCGCCGATTGCGTTTGATACTTCAAAGCGTGCGTTTTTGGGTGTTTACGGAAATGTATTTTCACCCGACGGCGTTAATAATGATAAATTGTCAAATTCTTTGGCGGCCTGCGAGCAGATGGTCGGCGTTCTTCAGCACGATTTCACGATTGCGGCGCATGAGAGCGTTTCATTCAGCGTGATTATCGGCGCTGTTGACAGCATGGACACCGCAAATGCATATGCTAAGAAGATTTTTACAGACGGCAAAATCGAGAGCAATTTTAACGAGCTGCTGGAATCGAAAAAGGGCATGGCAACGGATATTTTCGTTGACACACCCGATGAAAAGATAAATAATTTTGCGAACTATTGGTTAAAGCAGCAGGTTCAGCTTTGCGCCGAGGTCGGTCGTGATACCGGAAAAGGCTTCAGAGACCAGCTCCAGGATGCATGGGCTGTTGCATCGTTCAACCCGACGCTTGCAAAGGAAAAAATACTTGAAACACTTACATATATGTATTCCGACGGCAGATGCGTTCGCGGTTGGCTGCCTCTTGATCATCATGTATATTCGGACGGTCCTACTTGGGTTGCTCCGACAATCAATGCATATATTAAAGAAACAGGCGACGCTGCATTTTTGAATGAGCGTGTCAAGTACCTTGATGAGGGAGAGGACACCGTTTGGGAACATATGCTCACGGCGGCTCGTTTTGCTTCCGACGATTTGGGCGCTGATGGCTTGGTTCATTCCCGTGACGGCGACTGGAACGATTCGCTGAACATGACCGGACTTAAAGGCAAGGGCGAGAGCGTTTGGACATCGATCGCACTTTACTATGCGCTTAACAACACAGCGGAGCTTGCACGCAATATCGTAAAAGATGAAGCAATCTATAACGAAATGAAAGAGCGTGCCGAGAAAATCAAAAAAGCCGTTAACGAAAACGGTTGGGACGGAAAATGGTATCTTGCGGCAATCAACGATTATGGCGACAAGGTAGGCTCACATACCGAAAAAGAGGGCATGATCTATCTTAATTCGCAGACATGGGCAGTGCTTTCGGGCGTTGCGGACGATGAGCGCAAAAAGATGTGCCTTGACGCTGTTGATACATATCTTGACAGCGATTTCGGACCGCTCACACTCTATCCGACATATACAAGCTTTAACAATAAAATCGGCAGACTCACAAGCTTTATCCCCGGAATTTGGGAGAACGGCACGCCATATTGCCACGGCGGCACATTTAAGGTCGTTGCCGATTGCTTGGAGGGCAGAGGCGACAAGGCATATGAAACGATTTCAAAGATTTTGCCCGATTCAAAGACAAATCCGTCGGCTCACTCGGGCTGTGAGCCATATGTCGTAACAAATATGTTCTTCGGTCCCGATAACCCACGCAAGGGCGAAACATTGTTCGCATGGGTAACAGGCACAGCGGGCTGGATGTTCAGAGCAATCACGCAGTATATGATGGGCTTCAATCCGTCATATGACAGCTTCACGCTTACCCCGTGCATTCCGCATGATTGGAAGAAGGTCACTCTCGACCGCAAATTCCGTGGTGATGTTTATAAAATCACGGTTAATAATGAGAGCGGAAAACAGTCGGGAACATCATCAATCACAGTTGACGGCAATAATGTTGACGGCAATGAAATCAAAATCTTCGGCGACGGCAAAGTTCACGAGATTGTTGTTAATATGTAAAAAAACAGACAGAGGTGCAAGTGTAAAATGCTTGCACCTCTGTTTTTGTGTATTTATTTTGTATATTTAGAAACAGAGTGTATTGTAATGCACTATATAATTAAATTTTTTATAAATAAAGTTTTTTGGAGAAGAGTATCATCAATATAAATATTGATGTGAGAAACCTTTTTACAAAAAAGGTTTCTCATGAAAATAATATCGAAAATCAAAGTGCATTTAAGGGCTGCGCCCTTAAAAATCCCGAGGGGGGTATCACATCCCCCTGTACGATAACGGAATTTGACATTCAAGCGAACCGTCGTGCTGAAAAAAGGCACGACGAGATGAAATAATATGGGGAGTATGATTGCCGTTATCGTACACCCCTTAAAACGAGTTTTTGTTCAGAAAGTGGGATAGTTAGGATAGCATAAATGGAACAAAAACGATTGTGGATTCATTAAGAGGGTAGTTTTTTAGATGCATGATACTGCCTCACCCTGCTTTTATATTTAGAGGTATTATGTGTTAGTAGTATCGATATATAATAAAAAATCATCATAAATAAAGTTTTTGAAGAGAGCGCGAGAGGGACTTTTTACAAAAAGTCCCTCTCGCATAAAATTCATCTAAACCATAAAAAATATCTTTTAAAATCGGGTGAGATATGATAGAATAACAGCAAATCGGAAAATACAAGGAGAAATCAAAAATGAAAAGAACAAAATCAAAGGCAAGGGCGATTATAAAGTGCATGATCTGCGCAGTGCTTGTGCTATCATTATCAGCCGCTTCATGCACATTTGCTTCTGCCGAAACACAGTACAAGGGCGATGTCAATTCCGACAGCCGAATAAACATGAAGGATGTGCTGTTCATGAGAAAGCATATTGCAGGGCATAATGTTACGATCGACAAGGCGACAGCCGACATTAACAACGACGGCGCAATCAACATGAAGGATGTTTTGCTTCTCAGAAAAGGCATTGCAGGTATAATCGATCTTGACGATTACAAGGTCATTTTGCCCGATGACGCATTAGGCTCGAATCTGAAAACCCTGGGTGACAAAATCAACTCGCCGATAAGCGGAGATGAATATCGTCTAGTATTTATCGATGATTTTGAGGGCGACAAACTCAACAGCAAGAACTGGACGATATATACAAAGAACTACAATCAAGCGGAAGAGTCGGTCAATCGCCGTGAAAATGTTACGGTTGATGACGGAATTTTGAATTTGTGGGCAAAGCGTGAAGACAAAGTATATACGGGCGATGCCGACAGCTGGAACACACCTAAGGTTTCAAACCTCACAAGCGGTGCAATCAATTCGCAGGGAAAACAGGCGTTTAAATACGGCAGACTTGAGATCAAGTGCAAAATTCCCTATTCCTACGGAATGTGGGCGGCATTTTGGACAATGGGCGAAAACCAAGGCTGGCCGTGGTGCGGCGAAACCGACATAATGGAATTTGTCGGCGGCACGGCATGGGGTCATGACCGCGACGGCGAATATTTGAGCAATCTTCATTGGTGCGACCCGAATCTATCAAGCAAATATGCATGGAGCACATCAACAAATGTCGGCGCAACCGACACGGACGAGGGCGATTTGCCGAGCAAGTCAAAGCTCAGCTGCGGTTACACATATCAACCGGAAAATATAAATAAGCTAAATGACGAATGGCATATTTGCGGAGTTGAGTGGACTGAAAAATACATGACATTCTACTGCGATGATGTCGCATATTTCACCGTTGACATCACCCGTTCGTCAATGAGACAGGCGTTCCATCAGCCTCATTATATGATCCTCAACATCGTAATGGGAGGCTCGTGGGCAGGCACGCCAAATGAAGATTCCGTCTTTCCTCAAACTCTCTCAGTCGATTGGGTCAAGGTTTGGCAGAAGTAAAAAATAGAATAGATTATGCGAGGGGAAACTTTTTTCAAAAAGTTTCCCCTCGCGCTCTTTTTCAAAAAGCTTTATTTATGAAATATTTTATTATATAGTGCATTACAATACAACCTACTTCTAAATATGCAGATAATTTATAATAGAACGAACAAATAAACTACCCTCTTAATGAATTCACAACCGTTTTTGTTCCATTATTGCATTCCTACACCTCTTACTTTCGGAACAAAAACTCGTTTTAAGGGGTGTACGATAACGGTCATCAAACCACCCTCATTCACATATCTTGTCGTGCCTTTCATCAGCACGACGGTTTGCACGGTTGCAAAAATCCGTTATCGTACAGGGGGAATCGAAATCCCCCTCGGGATCTTTAAGGGCGCAGCCCTTAAATGCACTTTCCGCCATTTCTTGCATGAGAAATGGTGTGCCCGTGCGGCATGAGCACATATTTATTTAATTTATATATGGGAATATGCGAGAGGGACTTTTTGTAAAAAGTCCCTCTAACATCAATATTTATATTGATGAGTTCTCCTCAAAAACTTTATTTATGAGGATTTTTTATAGTGCATTACAATACATCATGCCTCTAAATATAAATGTAGGGTGTGTCGGCATAATACGCACCGAATACAAACATATAAATAAAAACAGAAGTACAAGCCACACTAACGCAGTATCTCTGTTTTGTTTTTTATAATGAAAATTTTTTGGAAGAGCACGAGAAACCTTTTTTATAAAAAAGGTTTCTCGTAAAATATAACAAACAATATACACCTTTTATGCATATTATATTAAATTCACGCATATATTTTGTATATTTTTTGAACAACAAATGAACAAAAAGTTATTGCAATAATTTACATTTTATGATAAAATTTTATCAATCGTAGAAAAATTACGGGAAAGGAAACTAACTTAATGATTGACACAATACTTGGTTTTATCGATGATTTTGTATGGGGTGTTCCGCTGATCGTGTTGCTTATCGGCACGGGCATATTCCTTACAATCAGACTTAAAGGACTTCAGGTGGTTCGGCTGCCTCGCGCATTAAAATATGTTTTTAAGAGCGACAAAAGCGGAAAACACGGTGAAGTTTCGAGCTTTGCGGCTCTTTGCACGGCGCTCAGCGCAACGATCGGCACGGGAAACATTGTCGGTGTTGCAACAGCTCTTGTAGCAGGCGGTCCGGGCGCTCTTTTCTGGATGTGGATTGCGGCTGTTTTCGGCACTGCAACGAAATATGCCGAATGTATGCTCGCTGTTAAATACCGCAAGGTATCGGACGACGGACACATTGTCGGCGGACCTTTCTACTACATAGAAAAAGGCATGGGCAGCAATTGGAAATGGCTTGCTAAAATATTTGCGGTTTTCGGAATCCTCGTCGGACTTTTGGGAATCGGTACATTCTCACAGGTAAACAGCATTTCATCTGCCGTTCAGACTTTCTTTGATCCTAACAAGGCTTCAACAGTAACGATTTTCGGCATGAAATATTCATGGGCAACAATCGTCGCAGGCGTTGTTTTGACAATATGCGTAGCGCTCGTTATTATCGGCGGTCTCAAGCGTATTTCGAAGGTTGCACAGGTTGTTGTACCGTTCATGGCGGTTCTTTATGTATTGACTGCACTCATCATCATTTTCTGCAATCTTCAAAAATTGCCCGACGCATTTGTTCAGATCTTCGAGGGTGCGTTCGGACTTAAAGCCGCAGCAGGCGGCGCTTTGGGCGCAATGATGGTTGCAATGCAAAAGGGTGTTGCAAGAGGTGTATTCTCAAATGAAGCCGGAATCGGTTCTGCTCCGATTGCAGCGGCTGCCGCTAAAACAGATGAACCTGTAAGACAGGGTCTTGTTTCAATGACAGGCACATTCTTCGATACAATCATCATCTGCACAATGACAGGTCTTGTAATCATTCTCACAGGCGCATGGAACATCGGTCTTGACGGATATGATGTTACTGCGGAAGCATTCAACCAGGGCTTGCCGTTTGACAAGAGCATTTCTTCGCTTCTTTTGATGATTTGTCTTGTATTCTTCGCATTCACAACGATTCTCGGCTGGGATTATTATTCGGAGCGTTGCCTTGATTATCTCACAAACGGCAAAAAGAAAGCAATTTCAATCTATCGCTGGATTTACATTGCGGCAATCTTCATCGGACCGTACATGACCGTCAAGGCAGTTTGGACAATTGCCGACATCGTAAACGGACTCATGGCGATTCCTAACCTCATTGCCTTGATCGCGCTAAGCGGTGTTGTTGTTAAAGAAACACAGGCATATTTTGACAAGCAAAAAGCGCTTAAAAAGGTTGCCGACAAACATACAAAATAATTCGGCATAACATTATTTAAAACAAATAAAAACGGTATGAGTGTCAAAGCTCATACCGTTTTTTGCTTTGCCGTCACCCCTTATTATTTTTACAGATAAGCAAAGCGTGATTTGCCATGCCCGTGCATGATTCATATGCCGTCATGCTGTCAAGCAACGGCATATAGAGCTTCATTTTTTTGTCGTCGGCAGAACTTATTCCGCCGAGGTCGAAAAAGAAGTCGGTTGCAAGATTTTTTTCTTTAACAAAACCATATTTTAAAGCGGATTGCTCAATTTCTTCGGGCATTGTGAAATAAAATACGCCGGGAGCCTCGTCGTCGGTGCCGAACTTCAGTACATATTCATTTGTTTTCTCATTGGGATAATAATTGGGGTCGCTCTCACACGCTCCGGCATAAAGTCCGACCTTGTTAATATATGCAAACGCCGCGATTCCGCCGTTTTTGCATACTCTGCGGCATTCCGAAAAGCATTCGCTCCATCGGGTTTTCGGCAGATGATACATCGGCCCCAAACACAATACCACATCAAACGAATCATCGGGAATTTCACGCAAATCTGTTGCGTCGCCGACCTTTGCAGATACATTTTCAATGCCGCTGTCCTTTACCTTTTCACAAAATCGCTCAATGTGCGGCGCATAAAAATCAATTCCGAGATAGCGTGCGCATTTATCCGCAAAATACATTCCGTAATAGCCCGTTGCACAGCCGAGTTCAAGAATATCGCATGATTTTGTAATATACGGCGATAAATGCTTTTTGGTATAATGTGCCTCAAGCATAGAACCTTTGGTGCGTTCAAGACGCATATCTTCGTCAATTTTTTCGTAGCGCTCAAAAATAATGTTTTTTGAGTAGTTCATTTTTTTGTCCTCCTAAAATAAATATAAAAAAACACAGCTCGGTTTATAACCGAACTGTGCGTTATACTTGTATGATTATATTAAAAATCAATACGCAAACAAAGCCCGGCATGATAATTCATACGAGCATGGTGTAGGCTGTTGTTTTTAACTAAATAAAACATAAGTTTCACCCGAAGTTTGCTTTCTTTGTTTGTAAATTTTGGCTATTATATCATAATCGCCGCTGTTTGTCAAGTGCTTTTACCCCAAAAGCAAATCCACGAGCGCCCGTGCGGAATAATAATCGCTTTTTGTGGTGATTTTCATGTTAAAGCTTTCGCCCTTTGCAAGATATACCTTATGACCGTTTGCGCTGAAAATTTTGCACCCGTCGGTCAGCGTTTTTCGCAAATCGTCGCTCAAATTGTTGTAATATTGCTCAAACAGCGCCATGTCAAAGCTTTGCGGCGTCTGACCGTTATACATTGTCGCCCTGTCGGGAATTGAGTCGATATATTCGCCGCCGACCGATGAAATCACCGTGTCGGTACACTTGCATACCGTGTCAACTGCGCCGTATTTTCTCACAAGACCGATGTTTTGTCCGATCATGTCTTTTGTAACAAAAGGACGAACTGCGTCATGAGTGATGATGAAATGACGCTCAGCTTTGCCGAAAAGCGAATATGCCTTGTCGATTATGTTCATCAGCGTGCCGTTTCGGTCATCGCCTCCGACCGTTATGATAATATCGTCACGCCTGTCGCTGAAATATTTATCGACGATCTGCGCCATATAATCGACAAAATCGGGGTGAACGCCGATGAACAGCTTGTCGATTTCGTCCGTTTTCAGAAATGTATCAACAGAATAGCAGACTATCGGCTTGTCCTTCAGCGTCAAAAACTGCTTTGGCAAATCGGGCAGCGAATTGTCGGTTATTGATTTATCGTTTTTCAGCCTGCTTCCCGTGCCGCCTGCAACGATTGCGCCGAAAATCATATTTTTTCACTCCTTGCAGTAGTAAATTCCTTTGTAATCGGTATATGGGTGATCCATGTCGATGAACTCAAAATCATGGTGAAATGTGCGCTCTGATTCGGGAGGCGGCGTCATGTAATCGCCGAAAGCCATTGTGAGATATTCGTCATACCCCACGGGAACAGGCATTTTTGTGTCCTCAAACGGCAGATCTGCCGAATTGATGAACCACTTTGTCGGGTAGTCGCGCTTCATGAACACAGGTCCTGTTGTAAGCTCTGCAACATATTCCGAACCGTAAAAATTATATTTTGACATACATTTTTCGGCAAAGCTGTAAAGCTTGAACCGAAGTCTTTTTCCTCGGAAAATTCCGAGCAAAATTTTTCCGAGCGTTTCAACCGCTTTTCCGTGGTTTGTCGGGGCTTTTCCGATAATGCAAAGCGAATAGACCAGCGCATTGATTATCTGTATTTTGCGCTTTATGCCATATAGCTTTCCGGGCTTCGGTCTGCCGTCAAGCGGGATTATGTCAAGGCTCAGTCCGTGATTTATGTCAAGATCCGCCATGTAGCTTTTTATGTATGTTGTGTTGTTGTCGCATATCGTCAAAAACTGATTTCGTGTCTCGGTTTTGCGGGTCGACACCTGAAGCGAATAGCGCTCTGTGTCGGCGCATTTATCCCAAATTCTGATAAGCCGTTCATAGTCGGGTCGGGGCATGAAAAAATCGATGTCGTCATCCCACGGAACAAATCCGCCGCCCCTCACAGCACCGATGCAGCAGCCACCGCAAAGATAGCACAAAAGACCGTTTTCACGGCATATTTTTAAAAAATATTTCGCCATTTCAAGGCTTTTTTGCTGTAATTTTTTCAGCTCGTCGCTGCCGATTTCATATGCCATTTCCGTCAATCTCCGAATCGAATTTTGTGAACATGAATTTGAATATGCCGCATAAAAAACCTATTCCGTAGGACAAATGAAGCAGAATATGAATGTAGATAAGCCTGAATCTTGTTGCAAGTGTGATTTTTTGGTCAGGCGATTTCAGTCTAAACGAGGCAATAATGTCAAGCAAAAGGTAAAACGCAAGTATTGCAAAATAGGGGATAAACAAAATCGGCAAAAATGCACTGATTAGTGCGCCGAGTGTGATGAACAGCACAAACATCAGCGGAATCAGGTGCGATATTCTCGCCGGCTTGCGGTGCTTTTTGATTACCGCAACCTTCCAAAGCCCATAGCCGAAATATTGCTTGATGAGCCCCGGATAGCTGTCTCTCGGATAGTAAAATGAGCGGATTTTGCTTGTGATGAATATTTTTCCGCCGGTTTCCGAGATTTTGAAGTTGAAATCATCATCTTCGTTAAGAATCAGCCGTTCATCAAAATAACCGACCTTTTCAGCGGTCGTTTTTTTAAATGAACCGAATGAAACCGTGTCGCTGTATCCTTCAAAATTTGCAATATGCTGTTTTCCGCCGCCGAGTGCAAACGGCGAATAATATGCCGCCGCAACCGCAGTTTGAACAGGCGTTTTGCCTTTGACAACCGTCGGACCTCCGACATTGTCAGCGCCCGTTTTAATGAGATATTCAACGCATTTTGAAACATAATCGCTTGCAAATTCGGTGTGAGCGTCAAGCCGAACGATATATTCGCCGAGAGCGGCTTTTATCCCTAAATTAACGCCGCATGAAATCGTGCCCTTTGGGTTTTTGATCATTTTGATATGGGAATATTGTCTGCTGTATTCTTCGATTATCTCCGCCGTGTCGTCATTTGACGGACCGACCGCCAAAATCACCTCAAGCAGGTTTTTCGGGTAGTCCTGAAGCAGTACCGAATCAAGGCAGGAGCGAATATATTTATGTTCGTTTTTTACCGGGATAACCACCGTTACAAACGGCAGCTTGTCAATGTTTGTATTATTATCCATAAGTTTTTTCCCTTGCTGTTTCCTTATTGATATTACCATTATACTTTTATTGATCGGCGGTGTCAATTATAAAAAGGCAAAGCAGCAGGAGCTGTGGTATAAAAATATCACTCATTTTGATAAAAAATGTTGAAATCGGGGTAAAATGGGAGTATAATAACCGAGTGAGTATTATCATTTTAAGCTATTTTTAATAAAAATGTATTAAAATAAGGAGTGCAACAAAAAAACATGAAAATCTTAGTTGTAAACGCCGGAAGCTCGTCGCTGAAATATCAGCTTATCGACATGGACGGCGAAAAGGTAATTGCAAAGGGTCTTTGTGAGCGAATCGGTATTTCCGGAAGCAAGATCACCCATAAAAATTCAAACGGCAAAACCTTTGAAGCGGAAATCCCGATGGAAGATCATACAGCCGCTTTCAAGTGCGTTGAAAAATGTCTCACAAGCGGTCCTGCAAAGGCAATCGACTCAATGAGCGAAATCGGCGCAGTCGGCCACAGAATCGTCCAGGGCGGCGCAACATTTTCAAAATCGGTGTTGGTTGACGAGGATGTTATTGCAGAGATTCTTCGTCTTGCAGACCTTGCACCGCTTCACAACAAGGCTCATGTTCAGGGCATCAACGCTTGCATTGAGTGCCTCGGCAAAGAAGTTCCGCAGGTTGTTGTTTTTGATACATCGTTCCATCAGACAATGCCCGAAAAAGCATTTATGTTTGCGGTTCCTTACAAATATTACACCGATTACAAGATTCGCAGATACGGTTTCCACGGCACATCTCACCGTTATGTAAGCGCAAAGGCAATCGAAGATTTGAAATTGCCCAAAAACTCAAAGGTCATCACCTGCCATCTCGGCAACGGTTCGTCGCTTGCCGCAGTTTATGACGGCAAATGCGTTGATACCACAATGGGTCTTACTCCGCTTGACGGCTTCATGATGGGTTCGCGTTCGGGTTCTCTTGACCCGTCGGTCGTTACATATATGATGGAAAAAGAAAACATCAGCGCACACGACATGGCTGAATTGCTCAACAAACAGTCGGGCGTCCTCGGCATTTCGGGCGTATCAAGCGACAACCGTGATGTTGAAAAGGCGGCGGCTGAGGGCAACGAGAGAGCAAAGCTTGCAATCGAAATGCAGCGCTATCAAATCACAAAATATGTCGGCTCATTCATCGCAGTACTCGGCGGCGTTGACGCAATCGTATTCACGGGCGGAATCGGCGAAAACTCGGCGGCTCTTCGCAAATATGTCTGCGAGCACTTCTCATATATGGGTCTTAAACTCGACGACGCTAAGAACGAAGCGGCAGTCAGAGGCGGCAGCGGCGTAATTTCGACAGATGATTCGAGCGTAATTGTTGATGTTATTCCGACTGATGAGGAAATGGTCATCGCAAGAGATACAAAGGCGCTTGTCGAAGGCAAAGCACTTTAATTTGCGATTATAAAACCGAATATTTTAATCGGCTGACAAAATTCGTGCCGATTTTCAAGGATAAACCTCTATGATTTTATAGAGGTTTATTTTTTATGCATTTTTGAATAAAGAACGGCAGGTGCGCATATACTGATGGAATGTCAAATAACTGTAACGGGCGATATTATGAAAGCGGAGCTTATCGGTGAAATCGATCATCACAGCGTTGCGCCGATCAGGGAAGAAATCGACCGTGAGACGGAGATCAACCGTCCGAAAACGCTGTTTTTGGATTTTTCCAAAATATCGTTCATGGATTCTTCGGGAATCGGGCTTGTGATGGGGCGATGTCGAAAAACGCAGCTATACGGCGGTCGGGTCGAGGTGCTCAATCCGTCAAAATCAATCAAAAAGGTAATGAAGCTGAGCGGGCTGGAGCGGCTTTGCAAAATAATCGATTCGGACGACGAGAGAAAGGAAGAAGAAAAATGAAACCGAAAAACAGTTTCACCATGAAATTATATTCAAGATCGTGCAACGAAAGCTTTGCAAGAACGGCGGTTGCATCATTTATCGCACAGCTTGACCCTACTTTGGAGGAAATTAACGACATCAAAACGGCGGTGTCGGAGGCGGTCACAAACTGCATTGTCCACGGATACAAAGATAAATTCGGATACATATTTATCACAGTGAAGATAATCGATGACCACAGCGTTACGATTACGATCAGGGATAAGGGCTGCGGAATCGAGGACATCAAGCTTGCGATGCAACCGCTATATACCACGGCAGGCGACGAACGGGCAGGTCTTGGCTTTGCGGTGATGCAGAGCTTCATGGATAAGGTCAGCGTGCGCTCAACAGTCGGAAAAGGCACGAGTGTTTCGTTTAAAAAAATATTGACCGAAAAAGCGTGATATGGCGGTAAAAAACATAACCGAAAAAGAGCGGCGGCGAGATGAATTTATCGGAGAAAATCTGCCGCTTGTCCATACGCTTGCCCACAGATATACGGGAAAAGGAGTCGAATATGACGACCTGTATGCGGCAGGGTGCGTCGGGCTTGTCAAAGCATATGACGGATTTGACGAAAGTCGGGGATATAATTTTTCAACCTATGCCGTTCCGGTGATTTTGGGAGAAATCAAACGGCTTTTCAGAGATGGCGGACAGGTCAAGGTCAGTCGGTCGATAAAAGATATGTCGCTGAAAATCGTTGCCGTCAGGACAAGGCTTGAACATGAACTCATGCGTTCGCCGACTGTCGGTGAAATTGCGTCGGCGATGAATGTTTCTGTCGAGGAGGTCGCAGCAGCGGCTCAGGCGCAAATTCCAGCAATGTCGCTGACTGCGGATGATGAGGATAAAGAAGGCGTGCGTGACATTCCGTCCGATTATGACGAGGAAAAGCAGATTATGAAAATTGCGCTCAAAAGTGCGATCGAAAAGCTCAGCGGCAACGACCGACGGCTGATTTATCTCCGTTATTTTTGCGACATGACCCAATCGCAGACGGCAAAAGAACTGTCAATGACTCAGGTTTCGGTGTCAAGACGGGAAAAATATGTATTAAATTTAATGCGTCGGCAGCTTTTGTAGGGCGAAAATATTGACGAAATTTAATCTGATATGTAGTGCATATTGTATATTGTGTTGGTAAATTTAATCAAACAAACTGCCAAATGTTTATATAATTTGACATTATTTTGCCCAAATTTATTTTTAGATTTTATACAAAGTGCAAAAAAATCTTGACAATTTACAAATTCTGTTGTATCATTAAGTTAAATTCAGAGGGCAAAATTTGCCCATTTGGTTTTGAGATGACAATGGTTAATAACGGTTTATCTGGTTTGCACGATCTTTCGGACAATGAGCTTGTTGAGTTGGCACAAAAGGGCGACAGCAACGCTTACTCCGTTTTGGTCGGGCGATATATTTTTTTAGTGAGGAATTGTGCCTCGGGATATTTTTCCGATTCGCTTGATTTTGACGATTTAATGCAAGAGGGGTTCATTGGCTTGATGAATGCCGTTCGTTGCTTTGATTGCGGCTGCAACGCAAAATTTTCGACTTTTGCAAAGCTTTGCGTTGACCGAAACATTATTTCTGCGGTGAGAAAATCGCTGAGAAAAAAGCAGATCCCGAAGTCGATGATGATATTCATTGACGACAACGAGTCCGACAGCGTTGTGACGGCTGTGACGGCGGACGAGCCCGAAACGGCGGTAATCGATAAGGAAGATTACATCAGACTGCGTGAGAGCATTGAAAATAAGCTGTCAAAGACCGAGTTTAATGTGCTTTCGGCATATTTAACGGGGCAAAGCTATGAGGCAATTGCCGAAAAACTTGGCATATCTCAAAAATCGGTCGATAATGCAATGCAAAGGGTGCGCTCAAAACTGCGGTGACGCAGGTGAGCTGTTTTCTAATGCATGATGCATGGCAAATCGGCGCAAAACAATTTATTTACGGCTTTTATAAAATTTATATATTAGCAAAATTTCTATTTATTCAAGGCGAGGTATTAAAATGTTTGAAGACAAAACATTAGTCTGCAAGGAATGCGGCAACGAATTCGTATTTACAGCAGGCGAACAAGAATTCTATGAAGCAAAAGGTTTCGTAAACGAGCCGCAGCGTTGCAAGGCTTGCCGTGACGCTCGCAAAAATGCATCGAGAGCAGAAAGAAAAATGTATACTGCTACATGTGCATCGTGCGGCGGAGAAGCTAAGGTTCCGTTTGAGCCCCGTGATGACCGTCCGGTTTATTGCAGTGAGTGCTTCGCAAAAATGCGTGGCGAAGAATAAGCATATCCCGGATACCGATATATGCAAGTTCGTTCCCGTGGTGAGTTTCACTGCGGGATTTTTTTGTTAATATGAGCGGATATTGGTGTGATTTTGCGAAAAAATGTGACTGTTTTGCTTGACAAAAGTAAAAATGTGGGGTATAATCATTCTGTTACTTTGGGTGATTAGCGTTGCCCGAAGCATCCTTGCATATATAAATTTGTGAATGTATATGCCGAATGACCAAAAGGAGGTGCATTTTAGATGGCTAAATACGAAACCGTGCTGGTTTTCTCTGTAAAGGAATCAGAAGAGGCTGCAAAGGCGCTTGCTGAGAAGTACAAAGAGCAGATCGCAGCACAGGGTACCGTCGAGAATGTTGACGAGTGGGGCAAGCGCAGACTTGCTTATCCGATCAACTACGAAAACGAAGGCTATTATGTTGTAATCCAGCATGAAAGCGAGCCTTCATTTGTTGCTGAGTTTACTCGTAAGCTCAACATTGCTGACGGCGTACTGAGATATCTCATCACAAGCCGTGAGGAAGCATAATTTTTCCTCGATTTTGTGAAAAAAGTTCGGATCATTTCCGAAAACCTTGAAAGGAACGGTAAACAGATATGCTTAACATTGCGATTATCATGGGTCGCTTGACCGCTGACCCGGAGCTTAGATCTACACCAAACGGCGTTTCCGTTTGCAGCTTTTCGGTTGCAGTAGACAGAAATTATTCAAAATCAGGCACAGAGCGCCAGACCGATTTCATAAATTGCGTTGCATGGCGTCAGACAGCCGAGTTTATCTCAAAATATTTTCGCAAGGGTTCGATGATTGCAATAAACGGCAGCATTCAACAGCGCAGCTATACCGATAAAGACGGTAACAAGCGCTATGCGTTTGAGATCGTTGTCGATAATGCTAATTTCTGCGGTTCAAAAGCAGAGAGCGGCACAGGCAACGTAAATGCGTCGGCAAACAATGCCCCCGCTTCATTTTCTAATGTTGACACGGGCGACTTTGAGGAAATCTCAATGTCGGACGATGATTTGCCGTTCTGATTTTAATTGATTATTTCTTAAACTCATATAAAGGAGGCTAATACCATGGATCAGACTAATGCAACACCGGTTGCTGAAGAGGCTAAAAAGCCGGTTGAGCGTGCAGAGCGCCCGGAGCGTGCTGAACGCCCGATGAGAGGTAACCGTCGCGGTCGTAAAAAGGTTTGCAGCTTTTGCGTAGACAAGCAGGGTTCATTTATCGATTATAAAGATATCGCTAAGCTTCGCAAATATACTTCGGAAAGAGCAAAAATTCTTCCCCGTCGTGTAACAGGTACCTGCACTCGCCATCAGCGTGAGCTTACAGTTGCTATCAAGCGTGCTCGTCACCTTGCACTCTTGCCTTATGTAAGCGACTGATTATTTGTCATTGAAAAGAGAGAAACTTCAAGTTTCTCTCTTTTTTTGTTGTCTGAAGTTGTT
>CAKRRH010000009.1 GCA_934394855.1 uncultured Eubacteriales bacterium | reverse complement strand
AGTGCATTTAAGGGCTGCGCCCTTAAAAATCCCGAGGGGGTATCACATCCCCCTGTACGATAACAGAATTTTACAACCGTGCAAACCGTCGTGCTAAGGAAAGGCACGACAAGATATGTGAATGAGGGTGGTTTGAGCGCCTTTATCGTACACCCCTTAAAACGAGTTTTTGTTCCGAAAGATTGGTAATGAGGAAAAATAATAAGGAACAAAAACGGTTGTGGATATATTTAGAGTTAAGTTTTTTGTTAGCTCTATTATAATAAAATCCTCATAAATAAAGTTTTTTGAAAGAGCGCGAGAAAATCTTTTTTACAAAAAAGTTTTCTCGCAAAAATATATCGCAAAATATAAAATACAATAGAAATGTTCATAATATTGTGATATTATATAAGACGAGCGAGGTGGAGCGGGTGCAGAAAAAATCATTACTTAGCTGTCCGGTATGCGGCGGTGAAATGGAACATGACGAAAAGAGCTATCGATGCGAGAACAACCACTGTTTCGACATATCGAAATTCGGCACGGTGAACCTTTTGCAGAGCAATTCGTCAAAATCAAAGCGGCATGGCGACGACACGCTGATGGTAACGGCTCGCCGTGACTTTTTAGACAAGGATTATTATTTGCCGCTTGCAAACGCCGTTGCTTCTCTTGCGAAAGAACATTGTCCGAGCGGCGGTGTTTTGGCGGACATCGGCTGCGGTGAGGGCTATTATACCGACATAATTTCAAAAAACGCAGGCTTTGACAAGATTATCGGAATCGACATCTCAAAACAAGCGCTAAGATTTGCAAATAAGCGGGTGTGCCGTGATGATGTCACCGCTGAGTTTGCGGTCGCAAGCGCATTTAAACTGCCGATCGGAGATAGCATTGTTGACTGCCTTGTTAATATATTCGCTCCGTTTTTGGCAAGCGAATTTTCACGGGTCATCAAGAATGACGGCATTGTGATAAGAGCGTTTGCAAGGAAAAATCATTTGATAGGCTTAAAACAGGCGATTTATGACGAAGTGCGCAACGAGGATGTCGAGGATCTGTCGCTTGATGGCTTTGAGATGATCGACAGCCGTGAGCTTGAATATGAAATTACGATGGACGACGGTCAAACGATCGGCGATTTGTTTAAAATGACACCATATTATTATAAATCGTCTAAAGAAAGCCAAAACCGTTTAGGAAATTTGACAAATTTATCGACAAAAGTGCATTTTTGTGTTTGTGTTTATAAAAAAACATACACATAATAGCGAGAATTTTTGTTAATAACTTACTAAAACTGCGGCAGTTTATGAACAAATTGTTAAATTTGGCGAAAATGACAGCCGATTTTCGGCTTTTTCTTTGAAAAAAAGAGAAATATGCTTGAAAAACCGTTCCGTTTTGTGTAAAATGTATATATATTATTTCGCTTTATTGGGATAATGTTATAAAAATCATATACCCAAAGCGTCGGCATATATTACAAATGCGCTTTTGTGCAATTTGTCAAATGTATCTCGGCGATGAAAGGAATGGTCGTGTAAATTATGTCAAATCGTCTTTTTCAGGGAGTAGTTCATCAAATGCGCGACGCAATCGACAGAACGGTCGGCGTTGTAGATGAAAATTCTGTAATAGCTGCGTGCAGTGAATTGGGAATGGTCGGCGAGTCGGTTGATTTCAGCGTATCCGACATAATCAACTTTTCCGACACATTTACCCGCGGCAATTTTACATATAAACCGTTTGGTACGCTCGGTGGCGCTCCGGAATATGTTATGTTTGTTGAGGGAACCGACGAAGAAGCGGTCAAGTTTGTATCGCTCATGGCGGTGTCGCTTGCAAATGTAAAGCAATTCTTTGACGAAAAATACGACAGGGCGAATTTTGTTAAAAACATCATACTTGACAATATTTTGCCGGGCGACATTTACATCAAGGCTCGTGAGCTTCGTTTTAACCTTGAAGCGTCGCACGCCGTTTTGCTCATCAGAACCATAACCAAAAACGATGTTTCGGTTTATGATGTAATTCAAAATCTGTTCCCGGACAAGCAAAAGGACTTCATTGTTAATATCAGCGATCAGGAAATTGCGCTTGTTAAGGAAGTTAAGAAAAATACCGATCCGGGTGACCTTGAAAAGCTTGCCCGTTCAATCGTTGACACACTTTCAAGCGAGTTCTATACTCACAGTCTTGTCGGAATCGGCACGATAATCGACGGAATCCGTGATCTTGCACGCTCATTCAAAGAGTCGCAGGTTGCGTTGGAAGTCGGCAAAGTGTTTGACACCGAAAAGGCAATCGTGAGCTATGAAAATCTCGGCATTGCAAGACTTATCTATCAGCTGCCGACAACGCTTTGCGATACATTTTTAAGAGAAGTGTTCAAACGCGGTTCGATTGAGAGCCTTGACCAGGAAACATTGTTCACGATCCAGAAATTCTTTGAGAACAACCTCAATGTTTCGGAAACATCAAGAAAGCTGTTTGTTCACAGAAATACGCTTGTTTACAGACTTGAGAAGATCAAAAAGCTGACAGGTCTTGACCTTCGTGAATTTGAAGACGCAATCGTTTTCAAAATTGCGCTGATGGTTAAGAAATATCTGACATCAAATCCGGTCAAGTTCTGATAATAAACCGGTTTTCAGACATACTTTGTAATTTAATATTTATAGGGGGAAATCTTGTCGGATAACCGTGTCCGAACAGCAGACATGAATTTAATAAATTTATTGTCTGCTTTTTTGCGTTATTTTTCGGCAAATTTTACCCATGACATCACATTTTATCACAGATTTTCCGATTAGTCCGATTTTTGCGGACAAGTTTAATAATATGAATTAAATTTTTAAAAAGGAGAGTGTTTATCATCAACAGGACTGTTCAAATATTGGAAGACAACGATCGTCCTCTTATTGAGTTCAAGGGCGTGTCAAAAACATACAACACAGGCACACACGCACTTAATGATGTTAATATAAAAATATATAAAGGTGAGTTTGTTTTCGTAGTCGGTGCGTCGGGCGCCGGAAAATCCACCTTTATTAAGCTGATCATGAGAGAGGAAAAGCCGAATGCCGGTGAGGTCATTGTCAACGGCTATAAAATGAGCAAGATCAAGGACAGAGAGATTCCTTATCTTCGCAGAACAATGGGAATTGTGTTCCAGGATTTCAGAATCATCAACACGATGAATGTTTTTGACAATGTTGCGTTCACACTTCGTGTTGTCGGTGCGTCTAACCGTGAAATCAGACGAAAAGTGGCAAATGCGCTTTCGATGGTCGGGCTCGGCGGCAAAGCAAGAGCATTCCCAATGGAGCTGTCGGGCGGTGAGCGTCAGAGAGTCGGTCTTGCAAGAGCGCTTGTAAATAATCCGTCGCTTATCATTGCGGATGAGCCTACGGGTAATGTTGACCCGGAGATGTCATATGAAATTGTGGAGCTGCTTACCGAAATCAACCGCAGAGGCACGACTATTGTCATGGTAACTCATGAACACCAGCTCGTGCGTGATTTTAACCGCCGAGTAATCATGCTCGAAAAGGGTAAAATCGTGGCGGATAATGCCGACGGTGAAATCGGCTGATTTTTAAGAATAGCTTTATAAATAATCAAATTTCGATATAGTGCATGATCGAACATTTGAGCATTATTATGTTCGGTTGATTTATGCAAACTAAACGGAAAGGAATATCTGATGAAATTCAGAAGCTTAAGATACCTTCTTAAAGAGGGATTTAAAAATATTTGGATAAACAGACTGATGTCGGTAGCGTCGGTCGGCGTTCTTGTTGCGTGTATGCTCCTAATGGGCGCGGCAACGCTCTTTTCGCTGAATGTTGACAAAGCGCTCGGCACGCTGTCCGATCAAAATGTCGTGCTTGTATATACTTCGCAAAACGCGACCGAAGCGGAAGCAAAAACGGCATATGAAACGATCAAGGGGCTTGACAATGTCAAATCGGCGAAATTCATTACCAAACAAGAGGGAATGGATTCGCTTATGCAGGACATGGGCGAGCAATATGAAGATTTGTTCAACTATCTTGACAACGAGGATTCAAGCGGATCGTTCTTGCCCTATGGCGTTCAGGTTTCGTTTGACGATCTTGAAAAATATTCGGAAACGATCAAGCAGATCAAGGCAGTCAAGGGAGTCGATCACATCAACGATTCCAGCGAAATGACTTCATATATCGTATCTGTCCGCAGAACGGTAACTATTGCGGGAGTTGCAATAATCGCATTGCTGATGGTAACTGCGCTTGTGATAATCGCAAACACGATTCGCATTACAATGAACTCAAGAAAGCTTGAGATAAGCATTATGAAAGCGGTCGGCGCAACGAACAGCTTTGTAAGAATACCGTTTATCGTCGAAGGTATGGTTTTCGGTATAATCTCGGCGCTGATTACAACGGTTTTGCTCTATTTTGTTTACAATTTCCTTGTCGGCCGAGTCACGATTTCGGGATTTTCACCGATAGGATTTATGAATATCGCCGGTTGGATGTTCCTTGCATTTTGCATTCTCGGAATGTTCTCGGGCGTTGTGGGAAGTATGTTCTCAATCGGAAAATATCTTAAAAAGGAAGGCAGTGAGTTCCGTGCGTTTTAATAAAAAAATATCGGGAATTATTCAAAAAACGGTTACGGTTGCGATTGCCGGAGCGGTTTGTTTTTGCATTGCGTCAATGCCGGCACCGAAAGCGCAAGCGCTCAGCACTTCGCAGATGAAAGACAAAATCAGCCAATATGAACAGCGCGAGCAGGAAATCAAAAATAAGCTGTCGAAGCTTGAGGACGACAAAGCAGAGGCAGACGATATTGCAAGTGCGCTTAAAGAAAAAATCGATAATCTTGAAAAGCAGATCAGTCTTGTTAATGATACTATCGACGCATTAAATGAGAAGATGGACGAGGCCGAAAAGAAAATCAGCGCAAAGCAAAAGGAAATTGATGAGGCAAAAGACACTTTGAAAGAGCGCCTCCGTGCAATTTATATTGCGGGCTCAAACAGCGAGCTTCAGGTTTTGCTGAGTGCCGACAGTTATGCGGATTATCTTGCAAAGGCGGAGCTTATGCGCGGTGTTACAAAGCACGATACCGAGCTTATGCAAAAGCTGAACAACGACATTAAAGAGATCAACAAACTCAAAAAAGAGATCGAATCGGATAAAAAAGACGCGGCTGAAATGAAAGCAAGCCTTGTTGATAAGCAAAATGAGCTTGACGCCGATTATCAAAAGGCTCAGGCAAATTCATCTTCGATCAGCTCACAGCAATCCGACCTTGAAAGCGAATCGGAAGAGATTGCGGCGGCTAAGGCTAAGATGAGGGAAGAACTTAAGGCAGCGGCAATGGCTAACAGCAATAATAACAATCAGATGAATGGCGGAAACAGTAATTCCGGCAACGGCGGTTCAGGCGGCAACTCAAACGGCGCAGTATCATCATTCGGATTTGTTTGGCCGTTCCAGTCATCATATTACATTTCATGCGGTTATTACGGATATGCAAACCACACAGGAATCGACATCACTTGTTCGGGTGCGCTCGGCAAGCCGATTTATGCCGCCGCATCGGGTACTGTCGTAAGAGCGACATGGAGCAACCGCAGCTATGGTAACTGTCTTGTAATTGACCACGGTCTGAAGGACGGCGACCGAATCAACACGCTCTATGCACATTGCCAGACCTTGCTTGTGAGCGAAGGCGATCATGTTGAACAGGGTCAGCTGATTGCCCGTTGCGGAAGCACGGGTAATTCGACCGGACCGCACCTTCATTTTGAAGTGTGGGTAAACGGCAACGACATCAATCCGCTTAGCTGTTTCTAAGATTTATTGCTCATATTTTGAAAATATAATCATATAATAAAAACAATAAGCCGTACTCGGGGGAATTTGGGTTTGATACCGTTTTTCGAGGCGGCTTTTGTTATGAAAGGCACTGATTTTTGATGAAAAAAGGGCGTCGGATAGGCGGATATGCCGTGACATCCTGTGTCAGCATTGTTCTGACATTGGCGGTTGTTTGTTTCGTATTCAAAATTGATGTGACAAGACTGCCGTCTCAAGTGTCGTTGCTCTCAAAAATGGCACAGGTCGATATGTATGTCGGGCATAAATATGTTGATGACTATGATTTTGAGAAAGCCGCGGACAATGCTGCTTCGGGCTATTTGTCAACGCTTGAAGATGATTACGCCGAATATTTTTCGGTTGAAAATGAGGCGGAGAACAAAAAGGACACGGCAGGCGGTCGGTTCGGAATCGGAGTTAACATTGCGGCTGACCCGACAAGCGGCGAAATCACGGTGATATATGTCAATCGGCAGTCGCCTGCGGCTAAAGCGGGGCTTAAAAAATATGATGTTGTGACAGAATATAACGGCATTTCGGCAAAGGGCAAGACTACCGATGATTTTGTAAAAGAGATTTCGGGTGAGGAAGGAAAAGATGTTTCGCTAAAAATTTTGCGTGGCGGAAAAACAATCGACATTCGGCTAAAATGTGCCGATTACACCGCAGATTCGGTTAATTGGCGGACATATGAGAATCTCGGAATTATAAATATTACGACATTTGACGACACGACAAAAGAGCAGTTTGATGATGCGGTTAAATCGCTCAAAAGCGAAAAGGTCAAGGGGTTCATAATTGACCTGCGAAACAATCTCGGCGGTTCGGTTGACGCTTGTACCGCCGTGCTTGATGAATTGCTCGGTGAGTGCGACACTTGCAGGGTGCGGTATAATGACGGCAAAATCAGCGTGATCGGGCATTCAGACAAGAACATGGACGACACACCGCTTTGTGTGCTTGTAAACGGATACAGTGCGTCGGCGTCGGAGATTTTTGCTTGTGCGATTCGTGATAATGAGCGAGGAAAAATTGTCGGGACAAAGACCTTTGGCAAAGGGATCATGCAAACAACCTATGAACTCAGCGATTCGTCGGCAGTCAAATTCACAACCGCATATGTTGTGGATAAATCGGGCGAAACATATCACAAAAAGGGATTAGAGCCCGATGTTGAGGTCGAGCTATCGGAAGATGAATCAAAACGGTTCTATTTTTTGGATGATAAAAGCGACAGTCAGATAAATGAATGTGTAAAGCTGTTTTCATAAAACGAAAAATCCGAGGAGATGAATTTCTCCTCGGATTTATTATATATAAATTATTATTTTGACATTTTGACCGCATTTTTTACAAACGAACTGACATATGCGCTGTTGACCCAAGTGAGTCCTTTTCGGTCGAGCACCTGATAATCTCCGCCGTCGTCCCAAACAAAACACCGCAAGCCATATTCCGACGCTGTTCGGACAAATGCAAGCGTCCACATTGAAAGAGTGTCGGGATCCGAGTTTGCTCTGATTCCGCATTCGCCGAGAATGAAGGCAATCCCGTTTTCTCTGCCATATTCGGCGATTTGCTTGAATTTATCTTCAAGCGCACCCTGATTTGTTCCGTCGGTGTAATAATGAATGTCAACAAGCACATGAGCGTCGTTGTTCGGGATTTTTACATAATAGATCTGACTGCCGCTTTGAGCACCGTAGGTCGGAATCATCAAATAGCGTGATTTATTGTTGCCGCCCGTTGCACGAACCGTGTTTACAAATATTTTATACAGCTCGTCAAGCCGAACAAAATATTGCGGCTCGCCGCCGTTCCAATCGCCCGTGCCGTCGTCATAATAGCCGATCGGCTCATTTGCCATTTCAAAAATCAACCGTTCGCCATAGCTTTTGAAATAGTTGGCGATTTGCGTCCAAATTTGCTTGAATTCGGTTTTGACTGATGAAAATTCCGAATCGCTTCCCGAAATATGCAGCCATTCTTCATAAGCGTCATCGTGGTGAATGTTGATTATGACATACATTCCGTTGTTGTAGCCATAGTTTACCACTTCCTTGACTCTTTTCAGAAAATCTTCACGAATGACATATTTGCCGTTCTTTTTGTTGATGAATCTGCACCATGAAACCGGGATTCGTGCCGCGTTAAAGCCTGCCGATTTTACCTTGTCAAACATTGCTTTTGTGGTTTTCGGGTTGCCCCAACCGGTTTCGATGTCGGTGACCGAATATTTTTCTGGCAATGTTCCGCTTCTTCTGCCTGTGGCTTCAAGCGTGTTTCCGAGGTTCCACCCGCATTTTATCTTTTGCGCAAATTTCATTGCCTCGGTCAATTTAGGCTTTTGCGTGGTTTTTTCAACCTCATCGGGAATATATTCTTCGGTAGTTTTTGCGGCTGTTGCTTTTGTTGTCACAACCGTTGTTGCCGCAACCGTTGCGGTTGATGTTTGCGTTGCCTTGATCGTGGTCGGCTGAGCGTCATTATTGTCGCCGCAGCCGCAAAGCATCAGCGACAACAGCATTGACAAGCACAGCAATATACTAAAATATCGTTTCATAATTTTTATTATTCCTTTAATTATTATTATTATTCGCTGTCGATTTCATCAAATGCTTCACTTGTCGGCTCAGGGACTGATCCGACATCGACGGCATTTTTGACAACTGACTCGACAAAGCTGTCCGATACCCAGCTGACAGTGTTTCGGTCAAGCACCTGATAATCTCCGCCGTCGTCCCAAATGAAGCACCTAAGACCCATGTTTGAGGCAATTTTGATATAATTATTTGCCCAGTTTTGCTTTTGCTCCTCGGTCATTGCCTTTCGGATTCCGCATTCGCCCAAAACAACCGGCATTTCAAAATATGAGCAATAATCATAGATTACTTTAAGCGTATCCCGTACCTTTGTTTCGTCCGCTTCGTCGGTGTACCAATGGACATCGACGATTACACGTTCGTCGCCGTTCGGTATTATGATTTTCTCGATCTGGTGCTGATACCACTGTGCGCCGTAGGTCGGAATCATCAAATAGCGTTTATCGTTTTTGCCGCCCGACTTTCTGACAGTATCGACAAATACCTGATACAATTCATTTACACGCTCAAAGGTTTGGTCGTCCTGACCCCACCAGTCATATTGCTTGTTGCCGTTTTCGTCAACGCCGGTGTAGAGCACGATTTCGTTTGCACCCTCTAAAATGAGGCGTTCGTCATAATTTTTAAACTGCTCGGCGATTTGAGTCCAAATTTGGGCATATTCATTTTTGACTGCCGCCCATTTTTCATCGTTTGCCGAAATGTCGAGCCAATCCTTATCGTCATGATGCATATTGAGGATGACATACATATCGTTGTCTATTGCAAAGTCAACGACCTGCTTGATTCGTTCTAGATAATCCTTTTTTATGGTATATGTCGCATTTTCAACATCGGTGTGACGATACCATGTCGCAGGAATTCTCACCGCATTAAATCCTGTCTTTTTCACCTTGTCAAACATGGCTTTTGTGGTGGTCGGGTTTCCCCAACCCGTTTCCACGTCGTTCACGCTGTATGAATCGTTCCATTCTTCACCCCATCTGCCGGTGGCTTCAAAGGTGTTTCCGAGATTCCAGCCGACCTTGATGTTTTGCAAAAACTTCTGCGTGTCGTTATATGCTTTATATGGACTTGATGAATTCTCATCGGAATTTGCACCGCTTTTATCTCTTGCAGACGGTGCGCAGCCTGAAAAGGCGGTGCAGATTATGAGTGCAAGGCATAATAATGACGCTAACAGCGATTTTGAGTGATATGAGCTTTTCATTATAATATGTAGTCCCTTCCGATATATTTTTGATGAGTTTATTATATCAGCGAAAGAGCCAAATTGCAATATAAATAATGATTGCAAAATGCGGTTATATGAAAAAACGCACCGACGGTCGTTCATGATTCATGTTTGACCGTCAGTGCGGCTGCCCCTAAACGAAACGGAGGCAGGTTTTATTCTGATTTGAGGTTCATTGCCTTGAACGGATCGGCATACTTTCCGTTAACTTTAACTTCAAAATGAAGATGATCTGCGTCAACAGATTCAAACGGCGCACTGCCGATGCTTCCGATTGTGTTGCCGATTTCGACTAAGTCACCAGCTTTTACCGTCGGAGTTTTCAGACCGCAGTAATATGCGACGATTCCGTTGCCGTGGTCGATTTCAACTACCTGACCGAGAAGCGGGTCATTGCTCACCGACTTTACCTTGCCGTTGCCTGCCGAATGAACATCGGCATTTTCCTTTGCGGTGATGTCGATTCCGAGATGAAGCCGCCAATCCTTATATGTGTTGGAATATTGCAGCTGCTTTTCGTCATATTGCTTTGTGATTTTGCCGCCGACCGGAATTGAAAAGAAATTTGCGGTTGTGTCAATTTCTTCGGTCGTTTTTTCGGTAATGACTTCATCATTTTCAGTCGATTTTGTCGGTGCCTTGACCTTTATCTGATTTTGCTCAACCTGTTTAACGCTTGAAACATAAGTATGATGAGCGGTTGTTGCGTTTCCCGTCAGCTTTGCGGTTCGGTTGATTGCCGACCAAAATCCGAGAGCGAGTGCCGCAATGCAGACAAACAGCGACACGCACATACTCATTTTGCGAATTCTTTTCTCTCTTTTTGAATCGTCTAACGGCTTATTATCCATTATATGCTCATTCCTTCCCGAATTGATTGTTTTTTGCATAAATTTTCTTTGTACCGTTAGTTTTGACGACATTTCAAAGGGTTATTCATTAAAAATGTATTTAGGCGTAAATTTAGAAAAACATAGTGTTAATAAGCGTTTATATCACTAAAGGTCAGGGAAAGTCTAATTTTCATAAAATATTTACAATTTTGCTATTGACAACAGGGCTGACAAGTGGTAAATTAAAGATGTTGAAAATTAGCACTCGATGATGATGAGTGCTAACAATCAAAATTAACGCTTGTTTATTAAGGCAGAAGGGAGCCGGTGAATATAGAATGGAATTAACCGAAAGACAAAAACAAATATTATCGGCTACCGTCAGGACATATATTATGACAGGCGAGCCGGTCGGCTCAAAGATGCTTTGTGAGGTAATGCCGATCAAAGTGTCGAGTGCAACGATCAGATCGGTTTTGTCGGATTTGTGCGAGATGGGTTTTCTGACTCAGCCTCATACATCTGCCGGCAGAGTCCCGACAGCAATGGGATATAGGTTTTATGTCGAAGAGCTCATGCAGGAAAATTCATTGAGTGCCGATCAGAAAAACAATATTGACCGATTGCTGCAGCCGCTTTACGGTTCAACGGAGAGCGTGCTTGAAGAAGCGTGCGAATCATTGGCGGCGCTGACGGGGTGTGCGGCAATGGTGACAACGCCGGGTGAGAGAACGGCGACGCTCAGAAGCGTTCAGCTGATTTTAATCGGAAAGCGAACGGTTATGACCGTAATCGTAACATCAAACGGGATCATAAAAAACCGTGTTGCAAGGTGCGACATGAATGTTTCACCGTCACAGCTTGAAAATGCGCAAAACGCAATCGACTCGACAATGGTCGGCAAGAATCTTGACGACATTTCGGCGGCAACATCGCAAGATGTGATTTGCAAGCTCGGCGCGGATATGCTTTTATTGGCTCCGATCGTCACGGCGGTAGTCGACGCGGTCATTTCGGCGGTTGAGTCGGAGTTGAAGCTCAAGGGCGAGTCAAATTTGCTGATAAACAACAGCTTTTCGGGCGCAAAAGCAGCAAGACTGTTATCATTTTTGCAAAACCGTTCCTCAATTCTCGGAATGCTGAAAGCACCGAAGTCAAACATAACGGTAATGCTCGGAGATGAAACAGGCGAGGACGCATTGATGAGCTCGGGCATGATAATTACAAACTATAACCTGCCGGGAAGAACTTCCGGTACGATCGGAATCTTGGGTCCGGAACGAATGGATTACGAACGGATAATCCCCGGAATGTTATATTTCCGTGATTCGTTGCAAAGACTTCTTAACAATACATTTTCCGATGACGGAGATTTATAGACAAAAGGAAATTTTGAAAGGCGGTAATGATTTTGGCTGAAGAAAAGAAAGAGCAGAACGAAACAATCGAAAATGAGGCTGTGAACGCCGAGGTCGAAGAAACCAAAGCGGAAAAAGGCGGCAAGCATAGCAAAAAAGAGGATAAAAAATCAAAGGAAGCCGAAGAAAAAATCGAAAAGCTTGAAAACGAGCTTAAAGAAGCGAAGGATATGCTTTTAAGAACAGCGGCGGAGTTTGATAATTTCAAAAAGCGTGAAACCGCAAACAGAGAAAAAACAGCAAGCTTTGTGAAATCGGAAACAATCAAGGCGCTGCTTCCGAGCATTGATAACATCAACCGCGCAATGCAGGCGGACGAAAATGCCGCTGATTATGCAAAGGGTGTTGCAATGACCGTTAAGGGATTGCTTGACGCACTCAAAAAGCTCGGTCTTGAAGAAATCAATCCCGAAAACGAGCCGTTCGATGTAAATTATCATCAGGCGGTAATGCGTGTGGATGATGACACGGTCGGCGAAAACATTGTCGTTCAGGTTTTGCAGCCGGGCTACAAAATCGGCGATACGGTGCTTAGACACGCAATGGTCAAGGTCGCAAACTGCGACTGATAATCGGCTTACAAATTGCAACCGGTGTTTAATTAAATTTTAGTTTGACCGATTACAATTTATATATAATGAAAATAAATCCTAAACATTAAGAAAGGTTGACAATTATGGGAAAAATCATTGGTATTGACTTGGGTACAACAAATTCATGCGTTGCTGTAATGGAAGGCGGCGAGCCGGTCGTTATCGCTAACGCAGAGGGTGCAAGAACAACTCCGTCGGTTGTTGCATTTTCAAAAGACGGCGAGCGCATGGTCGGTTATGTTGCAAAACGCCAGGCTATCACAAATCCTGACAGAACAATCGCATCAATCAAGCGTGAAATGGGCACATCGCACACCGTTTCGATTGACGGCAAAAATTATACTCCTCAGGAGATTTCGGCAATCATCTTGCAGAAGCTCAAAAGCGACGCAGAAGCATATATCGGCGCACCTGTAACTGAGGCGGTAATCACCGTTCCGGCATATTTCACAGACGCACAGCGTCAGGCTACAAAGGACGCAGGTAAGATTGCAGGTCTTGAGGTTAAGCGTATTATCAACGAGCCGACAGCGGCAGCTCTTGCATATGGCGTTGATAAGGAAGCTGACCAGAAGGTTATGGTCTATGACCTCGGCGGCGGTACATTTGATGTATCTATCATCGAAATGGGCGACGGCGTTCAGGAGGTTTTGGCAACAGCAGGTAACAACCGTCTCGGCGGCGATGACTTCGATAAGCGCATAATGGACTATATCATCAACGATTTCAAGTCGCAGACAGGAATCGACATTTCAAACGACAAAATGGCAATGCAGCGAATCAAAGAGGCTGCAGAAAAAGCTAAAATCGACTTGTCGGGCGTAACAAGTGCAGACATCAACCTGCCGTTCATTTCGGCTGACCAGACAGGTCCGAAGCATTATGAAGCAACCCTTACCCGTGCTAAATTCAACGAGCTCACAGCAGATCTTGTTGACGCTACAATGGGACCGGTTCGTCAGGCATTGTCCGATTCGGGTCTTAGCGCATCAGACATCAACAAGGTGCTCATGGTCGGCGGTTCAAGCCGTATTCCGGCAGTAAACGAAGCAATTCAGAAATTCATGGGCAAAGAGCCGTTCAAGGGCATTAACCCTGATGAATGCGTTGCAGTCGGCGCTGCAATTCAAGGCGGCGTTCTCGGCGGCGATGTTAAGGGCATGGTTCTTCTTGATGTTACTCCGCTGTCCCTCGGCATTGAAACAATGGGCGGCGTTTCGACAAAGGTAATCGAGCGTAACACAACTATCCCGACAAAGAAATCACAGATATTCTCAACCGCCGCTGACGGTCAGACCTCTGTTGAGGTTCATGTACTCCAGGGCGAGCGTGAATTTGCAAAGGATAACAAAACTCTCGGCGTGTTCCATCTTGACGGAATCGCTCCGGCACCCCGCGGAATCCCGCAGATCGAAGTAACATTCGACATTGACGCTAACGGCATTGTTCATGTATCCGCAAAAGATAAAGGAACAGGTAAAGAGCAGGATATTACAATCACTTCAAGCACATCAATGTCAAAAGAAGATGTTGAGCGTGCGGTTCATGAAGCAGAGCAGTATGCCGAAGAGGATAAGAAGCGCAAGGAATCGGTAGATGTTCGCAACAATGCCGACCAGATGGTTTATCAGGCAGAAAAGACAATCACCGATTTCGGCGACAAGCTTTCGGAAGATGAGAAAAACTCAATCAAAACTCCGTGTGAAGCACTCAAAGAAGCACTCAAGGGCGACAACATTGCCGACATCAAGGCTAAACAGGAAGAATTGCAGAAAGCTGTATATGCAGTAAGCGAAAAGATTTACAAAGCAACACAGCAGGCAGCTCCGAATGCCGATCCGAATGCGGCAAATGCCAATCCGAACAATGACGGCAACAATGTCTATGACGCCGAATATACACCCGATGACGGTGAAAACAAATAATTGAAAAAATAATGGCGTGTCACTTCGCCGTGCGGCAACTGAAACGGTTGCCGCATCCGAAATGGCATGACTCCGCCCGTTAATAGATATTTTTTCGGGCGGATATTGACTTTTAATCGGTAATTTATTTTGATGGGAGATAACCCTTTTGAAGAAGGGGCAGATAATATGGCAGATAAACGAGATTATTACGAGGTGCTCGGCGTTGATAAAAATGCCGACGAAGCAACCATAAAAAAAGCATATAGGCAGATGGCGAAAAAATATCACCCCGATTTGAATCCGGGTGATAAGGAAGCCGAAGCAAAGTTCAAGGAAGTCAACGAGGCTTATGAGGTTTTAAGCGACAGCGAGAAAAAAGCGAGATATGACCAATTCGGTCATGCAGGTGTTGATCCAAATTTCGGAGCAGGCGGCGGCAACCCATACGGCGGCGGATTTTCGGGAGATTTCGGCGATCTCGGCGACATTTTTTCGAGCATATTCGGCGGCGGTTTCGGCGGCGGCAGACGCGCCAATCCAAATGCACCTCAGCGTGGCTCGGATGTTGCGGCAAACATTATGCTTTCATTTGAGGAAGCCGCAAAGGGCTGTCAGAAATCGGTCAAATTCACGCACTATGAATCATGCCCCGACTGTCACGGATCGGGCGCCAAGGCAGGTACATCTTCATCAACCTGCCCCGATTGTCACGGCACTGGCTATGTAACCTCGATTCAGCGCACAGCATTCGGTCAAATGCAGTCACAGCGCCCTTGCACAAGATGTCGCGGCAAGGGTAAAATAATCGATAATCCGTGCCCGAAGTGTTCGGGTCAGGGACGAATCCGTGTTACAAAAACACAGCAGATCAACATTCCCGCAGGCATTGACGACGGTCAGGTGCTAAATGTCAGAGGACTGGGCGATGCAGGAATCAACGGAGGCGCAACGGGCGATTTAAGACTCGAAGTGTCGGTAAGACCGCACCCGATTTTTGAGCGTGAAGGATATAACGTATATTGCGAGATCCCGATAACATATGCACAAGCGGCTTTGGGTGCGGAAATTTCGGTTCCGACGCTTGACGGCAAGGTTAAGTTCAAGATTCATGAGGGCACACAGCCGAATGATGAATTTAAGCTCGGCGGAAAGGGCATTGCACGGCTTAACGGTTCGGGCAGAGGCGATCAATATGTTAAAGTCGTGATTGAGGTTCCGAGAAATTTGTCATCGGAGCAAAAGGAATTGCTTAAACAGTTTGACAACTCAACCACCGAATCAAATTATAAAAAACGCAAAGGCTTTTTTGAGAAAATAAAAGGTATGTTTGAATAATCAGCATTAAATCGACTGCGGTTTTAAGTGTATTCACATTTATAAGCCGCGGTCTTTTTGCTCCCCCAATCGCCGTGATGTATATTATATCGACCGATACATATATAACATTTGATTAAAATTATAGTTGATTTTGTATGTATTCAAGCTATTTCTTTGGTAAAATACAACATAAAGCATTGTATTTATTTTACTATATTGCTATATTGACGAAATACAATTATTAAGATATAATTAGCCTAAGAAGTATATTAAGTCAATATATTTCACTATCCAACAACATTGGGGGTATAACTATGAAAGTAACTAAAAAAATCGTGAGCATTATTCTTGCTCTGACGGTGCTTGTTGCAACCGTCACAATCACGGCAAGCGTTTCTGCATCCGCAGAAGATACCGCTAAAGTCGAGCCGATTTATATGCAGAGATTTACAAAAGATGCATTCACAGGCTTTGGCACATATAAAAAGGGAGAGATCGATGTCATTACATCGGATACGACGGTAACCGGCGATATGACATATAACGACGATCTTTCGTTCGGCGTTGAAACCAATGATTATATCTTTGGAATAAAAACGATGTGGAAGCTCGATGACAATTTCAAGGCGGCTTTTGAGATTGCTAAAAAACAGGCGGCGGATAAATATGCCGCTGATGTTGAAGCGGCTAAAGCGGAGGCGGAGAAAAAGGGCGTTGCATTTGACCAATCAAAGGTTGAACAGGTTGCCCCGTCCGCAAAGGCACTGTTCAGAGTAACGAATTCGGTTACCAAAAAGAATGTTCAGATCGATACTCAGATCGTTGTCAAGCTCATCATGAATGATAATACCGTTCGCGCGATTCATACATCATATCTTGACATGACCTGCACAAAAGAAGTTACAATTCCGTTCAAATATAGGTATAAAGACAACAATGACGAATATGTCACCGCAATCATGGACAGCGTTGACGATGTTAAATCGCTTGAGATTGATGTATATCATTGGAATTTGTCAAAGAAGGGCGCGGTTGTTTCTGCATTTGTTGTAGAGGGCGATCCGACTTTGCCGAAAGTTCCGGATGTTCAGGTCAAAGATTCAGACGGCGACGGCAAACTTGACACAACGGCAACACTTGTAAATTGGGACTTAAATTACAGACAGGATTACGGCGGAGCGCCGGATAGTATTCTCTATTCAAAAGACGGTGGTGAAACATTCGGCGGAACAGAGAAGTTCAAGAAAAACGGCGGACCCGGCTGGATTAAATATGAGAACCGTTTGGGAAACTGCGGTCAGCAGATTCAGACATATCATAAATTAAACCATGACACAGCAAATTACGGTCTTGCGGTTGCAAATCAAGAGGGCGGCTCACACAAAGCTCAGATAACAGTATATCTTGAGTCATGTGTGGACAGAGATAACAAGCCGGTTGCGGCTCAGCTCAGTATTATGCTTGTTACATTCTCAAGGGGATATGAACAGATAATTGAGGCTTGGCAGCAGCCCGGAACAACAAAAACCTATACATTTGACCTGTCAAATTATAAGCAAAACGACTTTGCAGGTGTTCGTCTTACAGTCCAGAACTATTGGTATTATGACGAAGACGGCAACATGGTTCAATATAAGAAAAAGGGCGAGAACGACCCTGTTACAAATGCTGACGGAACAGAAATCAACTATGGCACGGGTGTAACGGCAATTTCAATCTGCCCTGTTGTTTATTTCTCACCGATCACGATAGTCGACAACAATCCGACTACACCGACAAAACCTACAGATGATGTAACAACACCTGACTATAACCCCGGCGCAGGCTATCATGCATATGACTTCAAAGAAGGGGCAATGGATAAATATTGGGGCAATTCTTCATCAAGCTCGGCTGAAACAAAATCGTTTGGCAATAACGGCGATGTTACAATGATCAGCAAGGGCAAAAATAATAAGCAATATCAGGCGGCTTGGCTGCTAAGGAGCCGAAAAGACGAGGCTACTGGCAACACAACCGTTGTATCCGAGGCTCTTTCAAAGCAGCTAATCAATTCTATCAAACAGGGCTACGCATATGCAAACGACCCGAACGGTCTGGGTGTATTGGCTGTTGATGTTAAAGTAAACAGCGCTAAACATCCCGAAACCAATAAAGATTGCGCAGTGCTTTGCGAAGTTTCATTTATAATGAAAGATGAATCTCAAAATGTAACGGCGGAGAAATGGCTTAATGTCGGACAGTCGGGAATTCTTACGATTCCGACAAAAGACAAAAACGGCGTTGCTTATGACCCCGATAACATTCAACTCATCAAGCTTGCCGTAATGAACTATGCAAATGCCGGTGAAAATGGCGTCGCTTGCGGCGTGACCGACATTAATGTTCGCTATTCGGCAATATATGTTCCGGGTAAATCCAGTGATAATCCCGACGCAGTTTACGGCGATGCAAACGGTGATGACAGCATCAACATGAAAGATGTCCTTTTCTTGAGAAAGTACATCGCAGGCTATAACATTGAGATAAACAAGACAAATTGCGATCTTAATATGGATGAGGCTATCAACATGAAAGATGTGCTTATTTTAAGAAAGCACATTGCAGGATGGAAAGTAGCACCCTGGGATTAAATTATTCGGTGTAATTTAAAAGGAAGCATTAAAAATGGCAGATCGGAGCGCAAATTTACAATAAAAATTCATCGATCAGCGTTCGCAGCCGGCAAAGGTTCTTTTTGCCCGAATTGACATCGAGCCGAAAACCATATTCGATTTGGGCTGCGGTCCCGGAAACAGCAGCAGGATTATTGCCGATCGGCTTAAAATGCGGCTGATTTGAGCGGAATTATATCCGACAAGAGAAAACGGACAGATCATCTTCTGTTTTCCACGGCTGTTCTTCACGGCAAAAAAGTGGGATAATATGCAATATAAAAAGAGAAGTACATTTTAAAATGTACTTCTCTTTTGTTCTGCAAATATGTTATTCGTCTCTGCCGCAGCATTTTTTATATTTTTTGCCGCTGCCGCACGGACACGGATCATTTCGACCCGGTTTTTTGGCAACCTTGACAGGCTGTTTTTTCAGCGAACCGTCATCTGCGCCCGATTCCGAGGTAACTTTTGCAACCTTTTCACGCTTAACATCCTCATCTCGTCTTACCTGAACATTAAGCAAGCGCTTTGTGGTTTCTTCACGAATCGATTCGTTCATTGCGGTGAACATATCATAGCCTTCGTTGCGATATGCTACAACCGGATCATGCTGACCGTATGCACGAAGTCTGATTCCGTTTCGCAGTTCATCCATTGCGTCAATGTGATCCATCCAGTGAGTGTCAACCGAACGAAGCAAAATTACACGCTCGATTTCACGCATGAGCTCGCTGCCGTATTCTTCTTCCTTGGCTTCATATTTCTTCATTGCAAAGTCATTAACAGCGTCCGTTACGCTTTCAACCGTGACCGCATTCAAATCCTTTTGCTGTTCGTCGATTATATCGTCACACGGCAGCCATGTTGAAAGGTTTGCTTTGAGTCCGTCAAAATTCCAATCGTCTGCACTCTCACCTGTGAGATATTGTGAAACGGTTGCCGAAATGCATTCGTTCATCATCTTGATAATAGTATCATGGAGATCGTCGCCGTCAAGCACCTTGTTGCGCTCGTTATAGATGATCGTACGCTGAACATTCATTACATCGTCATATTCAAGGACATTTTTACGCTGAGTAAAGTTGCGAAGCTCAATCTTCTGCTGAGCGCCCTCGATCGATTTCGAAAGCATTTTCATCTCAAGCGGTGTGTCGTCGTCAACATTGAGCGAATCCATCATGTTGTAAATTCGCTCACCGCCGAACAATCTCATCAAATCGTCTTCGAGCGATACATAGAATTTACTTGCGCCGACATCGCCCTGACGGCCTGCACGACCGCGGAGCTGGTTGTCAATGCGTCGTGATTCATGACGCTCTGTGCCGATGATGAACAATCCGCCGGCCTGCAAAACCTTTTCGGTTTCGGGTGCAAGCTCTTGTTTATATTTGCTCTCAAGCTCTTTGAAAACATTTCTTGCATTGAGAATGTCTTCGCTGTCTGTTTCGGCAAAGCCTGTTGCCTCGGCAATCAGCTCGTCCGAAAAATCACGCTTTCTCATCTCGGCTTTCGCCATATATTCGGCATTGCCGCCGAGAATAATATCCGTACCACGGCCTGCCATGTTGGTGGCGATCGTTACCGAGCCGAATTTGCCCGCCTGGGCAATGATCTCCGCCTCCCGCTCGTGGTTCTTTGCATTAAGCACATTATGCTGTATTTTTTTAGCCTTCAGCATTTTTGAAAGCAATTCCGACTTTTCAATCGAAATTGTGCCGACAAGCACCGGCTGACCTTTTTCGTGGCATTCGATTATGTTGTCGATTACCGCATTAAACTTCGCCTTTTCTGTTTTGTAAACAACATCGGGCATATCGATTCTTGCAAGCGGCTTGTTTGTCGGAATCTCTACAACGTCAAGATGATAAATCTCGCCGAATTCCTGTGATTCGGTCATTGCCGTACCGGTCATACCCGAAAGCTTATCATAGAGACGGAAGAAGTTTTGGAAGGTGATCGTCGCAAGTGTCTTTGATTCATTTGCGATTTTAACGCCCTCTTTTGCCTCGATTGCCTGATGAAGTCCTTCATTATAGCGGCGGCCGAACATCAGTCGACCCGTATATTCGTCAACAATGATAACTTCGCCGTCTTTAACAACATAGTCGATGTCACGCTGCATAATGCCGTGAGCCTTGATTGCCTGGTTGATGTGATGTGCGATCGTGAGGTTTTCGGAATCGCTCAAATTTTCAATTCCGAAATATTGCTCGGCTTTTGAGATACCGCTTGCGGTCAAGGTTGCGGTTTTCGCCTTTTCGTCTACGATGTAGTCGCCGTTTGAATATTCCTCGTCGTTGTCAACCTTTGCGTCGGTTTGGCGAACCTTGACGCAGCGAAGAGAACGGGCAAATTTGTCGGCTCTTGTGTAAAGCTCGGTCGATTTTTCGCCTTGACCCGAAATGATGAGCGGTGTTCTTGCTTCATCAATCAAAATCGAGTCAACCTCGTCAACGATTGCAAAGCTGTGGCCGCGCTGAGACTTGTCCTCTTTATAGGTGACCATGTTATCACGAAGATAGTCAAAGCCAAGCTCGTTGTTTGTGCAATATGTAATGTCCGCGTTATATGCCTCTTTGCGCTGTTCCGATGTCAAATCATGAACGATCAGTCCGACGGATAGTCCCAAAAAGCGATATAATTTACCCATCCATTCCGAGTCACGCTTTGCAAGGTAGTCGTTTACGGTTACAATGTGAACGCCCTTGCCGCTGAGCGCGTTAAGGTATGCCGGCATTGTTGCAACCAAGGTTTTACCCTCGCCTGTTTTCATCTCGGCAATTCTGCCCTGATGCAAAACGATTCCGCCGATTACCTGAACCGGATAGGGGCGCATTCCGAGCACACGGTCGGCAGCCTCTCGGCAAACCGCAAATGCGTCCGGCAAAATCTCGTCAAGCGTTGTGCCTGTCTGAACCTTGTCCTTAAAGCTTTTTGTGCATTCTCTAAGCTGTTCGTCGGTATATTTTTTATATTTGTCTTCAAGCGCCAAAACTCGGTTTTTGATCGGCTCGATTTTTTTAAGCTGGCGTTTGCTGTAATTGCCAACCAAAAGATCTCTCAGACTCATATTTATCAACCCTTTCATATTGCATGATGCAAATTTATCAAATTACAATCATTGTAGCACATTTTCTGTGAAAATAAAAGAATAAATTTTGAACATTTGGAAAAATGCGGTTGATTTGAAATTGCTTTGTTATATAATGTAATATAATATGACCCATGACGACAAAATTCAAATTTTTAAAGAAATCAGAATTGCCGTCGTTTTGTTCATAATTTTTGCAAAATTACCAACTTATGAACAAGAAATTTGCAAAAAATCACAAATGTGTTCAAATAATGTTCACCAATTTGCGCCGTTTTGAGTTATAATTCATTTGTAAACTAAATTTTTGTGTAAAAAATATATACTATCTGAAAGGACTGTATTTATAATGAGTGATGTAAAAATAATGGTCGTTGACGACGACAGCAACATCTGCGAATTTTTGAGCCTTTACCTTGAAAAAGAAAAATATGAGGTGTGCGTATGTCATAACGGACAGGAAGCGCTCGACACGGTTGAAAAATTCAATCCGTCGCTGATCTTGCTTGATGTAATGATGCCGAAACTTGACGGCTGGCAGGTTTGCAGAGAGATTCGCAAAACCTCCCAGGTGCCGATCATCATGATCACCGCTAAGGGCGAAACCTTTGACAAGGTTTTGGGCCTTGAGCTCGGTGCGGACGACTATATTGTAAAGCCGTTTGACGCAAAAGAAGTAATTGCACGAATCAAAGCCGTTCTTCGCAGAAGCGGCGTTTCGGAAAATAACGGAATCAAGCGGGTTGAATATGATAAGCTCGTAATCAATCTTACCAACTATGAATTGATTGTAGACGGCAAGCAGATCGACACACCGCCGAAAGAGCTTGAACTCATCTATCATCTTGCAAGCAATCCGAATAAGGTATATACCCGTGACCAGCTGCTTGACGAGGTTTGGGGATTTGAATATTACGGCGATTCGAGAACAGTTGATGTTCACGTTAAAAGACTTCGTGAAAAGCTCGAGGGCGTGTCGGACAAATGGTGCTTGAAAACCGTTTGGGGCGTCGGCTATAAATTTGAAACAAAACAGCCCGAATATAATTGATTTTCGATTTGTACGGAATAAAAATACCCTTTGGGGGACAGTTTTAAATGCAAAAAAGCATATTTTATAAATATTTCACCATAATTGCAAGCATTCTTTTGCTGTGCTTTGTGATTTTGGGAAGCATTTTGCTTGTGTTTACGAAAAATCAGTGGCGTGAAGATAAAGAGGAGCTGCTCAGCAACAATGTTCACACGATTTCCGATTTTTCCGCAAGCACGCTTGTGTCGGGAAAAGATTTTCGCGGCGAGCTTGACAGCACCGTTAAGGTTATCAGCCGAATAATCGGTGCGGATATTTATGTTGCGGATGTAAGCGGCAACTGCTATTTATGCTCTGATGAAGAAACCGATTGTCGGCATAAAACAAATGTGATTGACAAAAAATACATGAATCGGGCGCTTAGCGGCGACAACTCATATTCCGGCACGATGGGCGGAATTTATCAAAGTGCCTGCTACACGGTGTCAACTCCGATTGTTGTGGAAAATTCGGCGGTCGGAGCGGTCTTTGCGTCAACACCGCTTGAAGGCGCAAGCGTTGCGGTCAGCCAGATGTTCAAAATGCTGCTTATCTGCTCGCTGCTTATCTTAATGCTCGCATTCATTGCGGTATATATCATTTCGTCGCAAATGACCCGTCCGCTTCGTCAGATGGCGCAGGCGGCAAAGAAGATGGAAAACGGTGAGTTTGTCCAAATTCAGTCAACGGGACGAAACGATGAGATTGGTGCGCTTGTCGAGGCGTTTAACCGAATGTCAAAATCATTGAGCCAGCTTGAGGAAATGCGCCGAAGCTTCATTTCGAGCGTATCTCATGAGTTGAAAACGCCGATGACCACAATTTCCGGCTTTGTTGACGGAATGCTTGACGGAACGATTCCGAAAGAAAGCTATCCTAAATATATGAGAATCGTGTCGGACGAAACAAAGCGTCTTTCGCGGCTTGTAAACTCAATGCTCCAACTCTCACGGCTTGAAAACGACAATGTTAAACTCAACCGTTCAACATTCAATGTCTCCGATTTGCTTCTTAGAATCATGTTATCATTTGAAAAGCGGATCGAGGATAAAAAAATCGAGTTAAGAGGGCTTGAGGATACCGAAAAGATTATGCTCTTTGCCGACAGCGACCTAATCTATCAGGTGCTTTACAATTTGGTTGAAAACGCAATCAAATTTACACCCGAGAGCGGTTACATTGAGGTTCGGGTGTCAGAGGACAAACAAAATAATGTTGAAATTGCGATTAAAAATTCGGGTGAAGGACTGACAAGCGTTGAGCTCAGCCGAATTTTTGAGAGATTTTACAAAACCGACCGAAGCCGAAGCAATGATAAAACCGGCATGGGGTTCGGATTGTATATTGTAAAAATGATCGTCGGACTTCACGGCGGACAAATCACGGCAGAAAGCGTTTTGAACGAATATACCAAATTTACGGTGCTTTTGCCCAATGATGTTCAGAATCCGGCACAGATCGTGGTGAATGAGGCCAAGTCGGATAAGCGTTTTCGCCCGACAGGTCACAAATATTCATCACAGGAAAACAAGACATATGACGCTGAGATAATCGAAAGCGATGAAAACGAAAAAGGAGATTCGGACAAATGAGTGAATTTGAGAAAAATGATAACCGTCAGGCGGACGGCACGGTAAATGAACCCGAAAATAATAAGCAGGGCATCAATTCAAATTCCGTTCCGGTTGATACAACGGCGCAAACACCGCCGACAAATGACAAGGCAACTGCGGCAAAGCCCACGGATAACGCAGATAATGCCGCAAAACAGGACAGCGGCGCAAATGAGAGTGCAAATACTGCAAATGATGGTGCAAATAATGCGAAGGCGGATCAAACGCCGCCGCAGTTTACACGCCCGACCTATACCGCACCGACATATTCAAACAGCGGGGTCGGTACAAATGCACAGAATAATGTTAATTCTCCCTTTGGCACAAATGCCCAAGGAAATATAAACGGCGGATATTCTGCACCAAACCAAAACGGCGGATTTAATACCCGCAGCTTTGACCCGGTAAGACCAAACGCCGCTCAAGGCGCACAATACAATAATCCGCAATATCAGAATCCGCAGTATGGCAATCCTCAGCCGAAAGCTTATCAGAATTATTATGCACAGCAGGCGCCGCAGGGCAATTATAATCAAGCGCCCCGACAAAATTATGCTCCGCAAAAGCCAACAAAGAGCGGCAAAAAGGGATTTAAGGTATTTTGCGTGATCCTTGCGGTTGCGGTTCTGCTTTCAATGGGAGTGACGATCGGTTACATCGCAGGCGGCAACACGGATTTGAGATATGACAACAGCCAGAATGATCTCGGCTCAAATGATGATTCGGTCGTAATTCAGCAAGGCACCGTTCCGTCAAAAGACGGCGTGACTGCCGACAAAGACGGAAAATATAGCGCAGACGGCGTTTCAAAGCTGGTTTCCGACTCGGTCGTAAACATCACCGTTTACAGCGACGACAGCAATAATTCGGCAATCGCGTCTGGTGTCATCATGGATAAAAGCGGCTACATCATTTCAAACGACCACATCTATTCGGAAATTCCGAATGCAAAATTTGTCATCACGCTCAACGACGGCACAAGCTACAAGGCAACATATGTAGCGGGCGACAGCAGAAGCGACCTTTGCGTGCTTAAAATGAGCGGCGCAAAGAATCTGACACCGGCAACATTCGCCGATTCGTCAAAAATCGAAACTGGCGATGATGTAATCGCAATCGGCTCGCCTTATGGCTTGAAAGGCACAGTAACAAAAGGCATTATTTCTGCACCGAGCAGAAGAATATCGTTTTCAAATACGATAAACGGTCAGACGGTCAATTACAGCATGAGAGTAATTCAGACCGACACAGCGCTTAATTCCGGAAATTCGGGCGGTGCGCTTGTCAATATGTACGGACAGGTGATCGGAATCAGTTCGTCGAAAATCGTTGTAAGCGGCTATGAGGGACTTTGCTTTGCAATCCCGTCAAATGACGCAATCAAGACGGCAAAGAGCCTGATTGCGAACAAAAAGGTCGTCGGAAGAGCAAGACTCGGAATCACCTATTCTGAAATCACGGCGGCAGCGGCGCTTGTCAACGATATGCCGAGCGGGCTTTACATTCAGTCGATCGACATTGACTCAAGTCTCTATTCGTCGGGACTTAAAAAAGGCGACATAATCACCGAAATCAACGGCACCAAAATCACCTCTGCCGATGTTGCGCTTGATATAATCGACGATTCAAAGGCGGGCGACAAAATGACCGTTAAGGTATATATCGCTTCGACTAAATCATATAAAACGCTCACTGCAAATATGCTTGAGGACGCAAGCACATCAAGCTATTCGACACAGTCCGAACAGCAGACCACTCAAAAATATACATTGTGGTAAAAAAATCGCAATATACAATATATATTGTCAGTCGACTCCGTACAAAAAACGGGGTCGATTTTTTTGTGAAAAATGACATAAAATATTGTATAGATTTTATCATATTGGCATATTGACGAAATTTTAAAATTAAGATATAATAAATTAACAAAGTATATTCGGTTAATATACTCGTTATCCAACAACACAGGAGGCACAACTATGAAAATGACCAAGAAAATCGTAAGCATTATTCTTGCTCTGACAATGCTCGTTGCAACTGTTGCAATCACAGCAAGCGTTTCTGCGTCCGCAGAAGATACCGCTAAAGTCGAGCCGGTTTATATGCAGAGATTTACAAAAGATGCGTTCACGGGCTTTGGTACATATAAGGCAGGCGAGCTCGATACCATCAAGAAGGATACAACAGTAACCGGAGATATGACATATAACGACGACTTTTCATTCGGCGTTGAAACAAAAGAGTATATCTACGGTATTAAAACATTGTGGAAACTTGACGACAACTTCAAGGCAGCCTTTGAAATTGCAAAAAAACAGGCTGCAGAGAAATATGCCGCTGATGTTGAAGCAGCTAAAGCAGAAGCTGAGAAAAAGGGCGTTGCTTTTGACCAATCAAAGGTTGAACAGGTCGCTCCGTCTGCACAGGCTATCCTCAGAGTAACAAATTCGGTTACTAAGAAAGATGTTCAGATCGACTCTCAGATCATCGTAAAGCTCATCATGAACGACGACACTGTTCGTACGATTCACACTTCATATCTCGACATGACCTGCACAAAACAGGTTACGGTCCCGTTCAAATATTCTTACAAAAATGAGAATGATGAAGATGTTTCTGTTATCATGGACAGCGTTGACGATGTTAAGTCAATGGAAATCGATGTATATCACTGGAACCAGTCAAGAAAGGGCGCAGTTGTTTCAGCATTTGTAGTTGAAGGCGATCCGTCTGTTCCGGAAGTTCCGGATGTTCAGGTTAAAGATTCTGACGGCGACGGCAAACTTGACACCACAGCAACCCTTGTGAACTGGGATTCTAACTACAGACAGGATTACGGCGGAGCACCGGACAACATCCTCTATTCAACCGACGGCGGTGCGACCTTCGGCGGAACAGCGAAGTTCAAGAAAAACGGCGGTCCGGGTTGGGTTAAATATGAAAACCGTGCAGGAAATTACGGTCAGCAGATCCAGACATTCCACAAATTTAACCATGACACCTCCAACTATGCGCTTGCAGTTGCAAATCAGGAGGGCGGTTCACACAAAGCTCAGATGACAGTATACATTGAGTCTTGTGTAGATAAAGATAACAAGCCGGTTGCAGCTCAGCTTGAAATCTTGCTTGTTACATTCTCAAAGGGCTACGAAAAGATTATTGACGCTTGGCAGCAGCCCGGAACAACCGTTACATATACATTTGATTTATCAAATTATAAGCAAAATGATCTCCAGGCTGTTCGTCTTACAATGCAGAACTATTGGTACTATGATGAAAACGGTAACATGGTTCAGTATAAGAAACAGGGCGAAAACGATCCGCTTACAGATGCAAACGGAACAACAATCCAGTATGGTACCGGCGTAAAAGCAATTTCACTTTGCCCGGTTGCTTACTTCTCACCGATCACAGTTGTTGACGAGTCTGCTCCGACAACTTCGATGACAATCAAAACACAGGCTCCGACAAAAGCTACAACAACTGCTGAAAACAACCCCGGTGCAGGCTACCATGCATATGACTTCACAGAAGAAGCAATGGATAAATATTGGGGTGCTGAAACATGGTGCACGGCCGAACAGAAAGTATTCGGCAACGACGGCGATGTTACAATGATCAGCAAGACCAGAAAGAATAAGCAATATCAGGCAGCTTGGTTGCTCAAATCAAGAAAAGATGATACAAGCGGAAAATCAACAGTAGTCTCCGAAGCTCTTTCAAAGAAGCTGACTAACTCAATCAAACAGGGCTATGCATATGCTAACGATCCGAGAGGTCTCGGTTTCTTGGCAATTGATGTTAAAGTGAACAGCGCTAAGCATCCTGAAACTAAGAAAAACTGTTCGTCAATCGTTGACCTTATGATTCTCATGAAGGACGAAATGCAGAACGAGCAGGCACAGAAATGGTGCAATGTCGGTCAGACAGTCACACTCTATTTGCCGACAAAGGACACAGACGGTGTTGCATATAACCCGGACAACATCACTTTAGTCAGACTTTCACCGATGAACTACGCAAACGTTGACTCGAAGGGCAACTCTTGCGGTATGACTGACATCAACATTTGGCATTCGGCAGTATATGTTCCGGGCAAAGACGCAAAGGGTGCTCCGACAACAACAAAGGCTGCAGGCAACCAGTCAGAGTTTGATGCAATCTATGAGCTTTACAAAAAGCTCCCGGGAACAGACCCGTCACTCTATGAGAATGCTGCTAACTTCGCACTCTTGCAGAGATTCGTAGAGGCATATACAAATGCTCCTGCACAGATCGGCGATTACTTCGAAAAACTCGGCCTCTTTGATAAGGTCGGCGAACTCATCGCAATCTATTATGATCTCGGCGGCGATTCAATGCCTGACACAGGTGCAACAGCTGCTCCTATCGCTGCAATGTTTGTTGCTGCGGCAGCAGGATTTGTAATCATCAAATCCCGCAAGAAATAATTAATTTTGATCGGGTCGTCTTTTGGCGACCCGATTTTGCATCGTATTTGGAATTTAATATTGAATATTTTCAGTCTGAAAATGTGAAATTTTATGTAAATGGCAAAAAACACTTTACAAATTTAGATTTATGTGATAGAATATCAAATGCGTATGTGTATATTATGACTCATGCGCAAAAACTACCCATTACTGTGCCCGTTGGCGTTTTCTGCTCTACGCAGTATCACCTGATAAGCGACAGGTACGGTTATGCGGACTATCTATTTAAGAAAGGTGATTTAATCATGACACAGGAAAAGAAAAACGAAATCATTAAAGAGTACGCAACACATGAAGGCGACACAGGTTCTCCCGAAGTTCAGATTGCTGTTCTTACTTACAGAATCAACGAACTCAACGAGCACTTCAAAATGCATCCGAAGGATCATCATTCACGCCGCGGCCTTCTCAAAATTGTCGGTCACAGACGCAACCTTCTTGCATATCTTCAGAAAAATGATATTGAAAGATACCGTGCAATAATCGCAAAACTCGGTATTCGTAAATAAGTACTCAAAAAAAGCAGGTCGGCGGCGCTTCGCCTTCCTGCTTTTCGGCATTTTATATATTAGCTTTAAAATGCTGATCAACTCAAAATCGAAGGCAATTTGCTTTGGTGAAACGGTGAAATATGCGTTTTTTAGCAGTGAACAGACTGCCTGAAAATTCGGACAACCTGTTTATTGCTAAACCGCAGGTAAAACCAAAATCAAAGCCTTGCCTTGATAAATATATTTATAAAGGAAGGTATAAATTCATGTTTGAAAACTACAAGGTTTATGAAACTACTATCGCCGGCAGACCGTTCAAAATCGAAACAGGTATGATGGCGCAGCTCAGCAATGCGTCGGTCATGGCAAGATATGGCGACACATCGGTACTTTGCAACGTAACAGCATCGGCAAAACCGCGCGAAGGCGTGGATTTTTTTCCGCTTTCTGTTGACTATGAGGAAAAAATGTATTCGGTCGGCAAAATTCCGGGTTCATTCCAGCGCAGAGAATCTCGCCCGTCTGAAAAGGCTATTTTGACATCACGCTGCATTGACCGCCCGATCCGTCCGCTTTTCCCGAAGGATATGCGTAACGATTGCTCGGTTGTTGCTACCGTAATGTCGGTCGACCCCGATTGCAGCCCCGAAATCACCGCAATGTGCGGCGTGTCGGCTGCTCTTGCAATTTCGGACATTCCGTGGGACGGCCCGATCGCAGGCGTTCAGGTTGGTCTTGTTGACGGTGAAATCATCATCAACCCGACGCTTGAACAGCGCAAAAAGAGCGAGATGAATGTTACCGTTGCTTCAACTTCGGAGCTCGTTGCAATGATCGAAGCAGGCGGAAACGAAATCTCGGACGAAACAATGTTTGACGCTATCATGAAGGCTCATGAGGCTAACAAAGAAATCGTAAAATTCATTCAGGGCATTGCAGACGAAATCGGTAAACCGAAGTTTGCATTTGAGTCAAATGATCCGGATCCGGAGATTTTTGACGAGATTGAAAAATTCTGCATTGAAGATGTCAAAAAAGCGCTTGATACCGACGATAAAAAGGTTCGTGACGCTGCTCTTCAGCCGATTTATGAAGCTGTTCATGAGAAATTTGACGAAAAATTCGAGGGTCAAGAGGGCAAAATCGAAGAGATCATGTACCTCGTTCAGAAGCATGTTGTTCGTAACTGGCTTAAAAATGAGAAAAAGCGTGTTGACGGCAGAGGAATTGATGAAATTCGTCCGCTCAACGCTCAGGTTGACCTTCTCCCCCGTGTTCACGGTTCAGGTATGTTCACACGCGGACAGACTCAGGTTTTGTCGGTAGCAACTTTGGCGTCGATCGATGACGCACAGACTCTTGACGGACTTGACGAAGAAACCTCAAAGAGATATATTCATCATTACAACTTCCCGTCATATTCGGTCGGTGAAACAAAACCGTCAAGAGGACCGGGCAGAAGAGAAATCGGTCATGGCGCTCTTGCTGAAAAGGCACTTTTGCCGGTAATTCCGTCGGTTGAAGAATTCCCCTATACAATTCGTGTTGTATCTGAGGTTCTCTCATCTAACGGTTCAACCTCACAGGGCTCAATTTGCGGTTCAACACTTGCACTCATGGCAGCAGGCGTTCCGATCAAAGCACCGGTAGCAGGTATCTCATGCGGTCTTATCACAGGCGATGACGGCGACTTCATGACAATGGTTGACATTCAGGGCCTTGAGGACTTCTATGGCGACATGGACTTCAAGGTTGCAGGTACAAAGAAAGGTATCACAGCGATCCAGATGGATCTTAAAGTTCACGGTCTTACTCCCGAGATCATCAAAGAGGCATTCGCTAAAACACATAAAGCAAGAAACTACATTCTCGATGAAATCATGCTCCCGGTTATTTCGGAGCCGAGAAAAGAGCTTTCACCCTATGCACCCAAAATGCTCACAACAACAATCAGCCCCGACAAAATCGGTGATGTTATCGGCAAACAGGGCAAGGTTATTCAGAAGCTCCAAGAGCAGTGCGACTGCAAAATTTCAATCGAAGAAGACGGTCATGTATTTGTATCGGCTCTTGACATTGAAAATGCAAAGCGTGCAATTTCAATAATCGAAACAATCGCAAACGATCCTGAAATCGGCGCAATTTATAACGGTGTTGTTACCCGTCTGATGACATTCGGCGCATTCGTTGAAATTGCTCCCGGTAAAGAAGGACTTGTTCATATCAGCCAACTTGACACAAAGCGCACCGAAAAGGTTGAAGATGTTGTTCAGGTAGGCGACGAAGTAATGGTTAAGGTTACCGAGATCGACGATCAGGGCAGACTCAATCTTTCAAGAAGAGCGGCTCTCATCGAAATTAACGGAGCAGTTCCGGAAAACGATGTTGAAGAGGAACAGCGCCGTCCAAGACGAACAAATAACCGTCCGCACAGAAGATAAACCAATATTAAAAAGCAAAAGGGGCGGGGAGTTTATCCGCCCCTTTTATAGTTGCTTTAAAGGAGTCAGAATATGAGCGAAAGCAAAGCGGCAAAAAGCCCCTTTCTTCAGTTTATAAAAGCTTCAGCAGTCGGATTTTTTACCCGAATGAGGACATATGACAACGAGCTCAGAGCAATATTCATATTGCTGGTTTTGTGTTTTGCCAACATGATTACCTCGGTTATCGGCACATTTGCGATCGGCGTCTATTTGCTGTGCAGAAAGGACGCTGCGGCGGACATTTTCAGAACCGGCTCAAATAAGCCGATGTTTTTCTTTTTAGCTCTGAATGCCGTGATTGCGGTTATATGCCGGAATTTTCTCGGTTTGCTGGCGCTTGCGTTTGTTTTTGCGGCAAGTGTTTGCATGACCTATTTCATGCAGCATATAACCCGAAAATCGTTTGAAGATATGGTTACAATATTCATCGGATACAGCATAATCGCTTCGCTTTACAGCATTCCGGAATATTTGATCGGGCGGCTTGCGGATGAAGAATATCGTTGTTCATCTACCTTCATAAATCCGCTTTATTACTCATATTTTATCGTTTTTGCGCTGCTGTTTTGCACATACAGAATCATAACCGTTTCAAAATACCGCAGAATATATATTCCGGCGCTACTTCTTAATTCGCTGAGCATGATTTTATCGGGCGGCAGAATGCCCTGGGCAGGCTTGCTTTCGGGTTTGTTCATAATATTGCTGCTTAAACGGGAATATAAGCTGCTCGGAATCTTTTCCGCATTTGTTGCGGTGCTCGGACTGCTGATGTATTTCTTCCCGAATATCAATATATTTGCAGGACTTAGACTTGACAAGATCGATGTGTCTTACGACGGAAGAAAACCCTATTGGGAAATGGCAATCAGGGGCATTTTCGACAGACCCGTTTTCGGTCACGGACTGCTCGGCGTGTTAAACGATTCGATGAAATCCGACCATAAATTCATGGAGCATTTTGCAAGAGAGGGATTTGACATTCTCTTCACGGGAAAGCATTTTGGCTGGAAAATGCACGCTCATAACATAATTCTCGATTCACTCTATAATTATGGGCTTGTCGGCTCGCTGATTCTTGCGGGTTACATCTTGAAAAAATGGCTTCTGCTTTTCAAAAACTGCGGCTACGCGACAAACAATCCGCATTTTGCCCTGCTTTGCGGAATAATCGTTTCAATCGCCGTCAACGGAATGGTCGATTGCGAAATTGTCGGACTTCAAACGTCTGTTTTTTCGCTTCTTGCGTTTTCAATGACCGGACTTTATTCCGGCGAAAAAAGTGCCGATGTGCTCTATAAATTGGAGCCGAGTGCAAATAATGATGAATAATTGTCTGAAATAAGGCTGATTTATGAGAAAAATATGCATTTTTTGAGTAAATATTATTGTAATTGAAGTGAAATTGTGATAAAATAAACTGTAATTATGGTGGAAATTGCGTTCATTGCGGAATATTCCCGATTTAGCCTATGGCAGAGAAATGAGGAAAACAAATGATATCGGTAAATGAATACCGCACCCATTCATGCGGCGAATTGCGTGAAAGCGATATAGATAAAGAAGTAAGACTTGCAGGCTGGGTTGAAAACATCAGAGATCACGGCGGAATTTTGTTTGTGGATCTGCGTGATCAATATGGCACTACCCAGATCGTAATGAAAGATGAAAACATGATCAAGGGCGTTCCGAAAGAAAGTGCCGTTTCAATCAGCGGCAAGGTCGTTCGCCGTGATGAGGAAACCTATAATCCGAAAATCGAAACAGGCACGATTGAAGTCAAGGCAGAAAGCCTTGTCGTTCTCGGCAAAGCGATGAATGAGCTGCCGTTTGAAGTTGCTTCGTCTAAATCGGTTCGTGAAGATGTCCGCTTGCAATATCGTTTTCTTGACTTGCGTAACCGCAAGGTTCATGATAACATTGTGTTCCGTTCAAAGGTAATCGCATTTTTGCGTGATAAGATGACATCACTCGGATTTTTGGATATTCAGACTCCGATTTTGTCAGCGTCATCGCCCGAGGGCGCTCGTGACTATTTGATTCCGTCACGCAAACATAAGGGTAAGTTCTACGCATTGCCGCAGGCACCGCAGATTTTTAAACAGCTTTTGATGGTGTCGGGTTTTGACAGATATTTTCAGGTAGCTCCGTGCTTCCGTGATGAGGACGCAAGAGCCGACCGCACACCGGGCGAGTTTTATCAGCTCGACCTTGAAATGGCATTTGCAACTCAGGAAGATGTTTTAAAGGTTGCTCATGAAGTAATGTATGAGTGCTTCGAAAAGTTCACAGACAAGCCTGTTTCAAAGGAATTCAAGAGCATTCCTTACAGAGAGGCAATGATCAAATATGGCACAGACAAGCCCGATCTTCGCAATCCGCTCGAAATAATCGACATTTCGGATATGTTTGTTGAAACCGAGTTTGCACCGTTCAGAAAGAAATGCGTTCGTGCGATCAATGCACCTGCCGGCAGCTGCTCAAAGGGATTCTTTGAGAAAATGCTCAAATTTGCTACCGAAATCGGCATGAAAGGTCTTGGCTACATCAATGTCCTTGAGGACGGAAGCTATAAGGGCCCGATTGATAAATTTTTAAGTGACGAACAGCGTGAAGAACTTCGCAGTCGTGCAAATCTCAAAACAGGCGATGTTTTGTTCTTCATTGCAGATTCATATTCTGCGGCACCGAAGCTTGCGGGTCAGATTCGTGACGAGCTCGGCAAACGCCTTGAGCTGCTTTCCGATACATTTGAAATTTGCTACATTGTTGATTTCCCGATGTATGAGGAAGACGAAGAAACAGGCAAGCTCATTTTCACACACAACCCGTTCTCAATGCCGCAAGGCGGTCTTGACGCACTTAACAACCAAAATCCGACAGACATTTTGGCATATCAATATGACATTGTCTGCAACGGCGTTGAGCTTGTGTCGGGCGCTGTGAGAAACCATGACATTAACATAATGCTTAAAGCATTTGAAATGGCAGGCTACACCGAGGAAGACCTCAAAACAAAATTCACCTCGCTTTATCATGCATTCAAATATGGCGCTCCGCCTCATGCCGGAATGGCAATCGGCATCGACCGTATGATCATGCTCATGCTCGACGAAGAGTCGATCAGAGAGGTAATTGCATTCCCGATGAACGCAAACGCACAGGATTTGCTGATGGGCGCACCGGGCGAAGTTACCGAGCAGCAGCTTCGTGAGGTTCACATTAAATTAAGATAATTTAAACAAAATATCCCTGCTGATTTCAGCGGGGATATAGCCATACAAAAGGGGCAGTTATTTTTTAAGGACAGTTATTTTTAGGGGCAGTTTTTAAGAGCGGTTATTTTTGTAAAGACCGATTTTAGCGGCAGCCATATTTTAATGCCAATTACATTTTCAGCATTTTATACTGCGGCTGTTTGCGATGCATATATCTGAAATCTTTTAAAATATGCTCCGAAAACCCGAATACAAAGGAATTTTCAATTAAACCGAAAAGGAGAGTTATAATGGTTACAAAAGATGAAATCAGGGATCTTGCCATATTATCAAAACTTGAAATAGATGAAGACAAGCTTGACGAGCTGACTGGTCAGATGTCGCAGATCGTCGAATTTGCCGACACCATCAACGCCTATGAGGGTGAGCAGGACGAGTTTGACAATATCAATGATTTGTCAAATGTGCTTCGTGATGATGTTGTAAAAGAGAGCTATCCGGTTGAGGAAATTCTTAAAAATGTTGACGGCGGACATGACGGCTATTTTCCTGTCAAAATGAAGCTGTAATCGGGAAAGGAGTCGAACGATAAATTATGTCTGAATCAAAGATTTTGAAAATACATGATTTGCTTACCTCAAAGCAAATATCAAGCGTTGAGCTTACACAGAAATATCTTGACGCAATCGAAAAAGAGAACAAAGATTTAAACGCATATATCAGAGTGACTGCGGATTCGGCGATTTCAGAAGCAAAAGCGGTTGATGAAAAAATCGCAAAAGGCGAAGAAATCGGCTTGCTTGCGGGCGTTCCGATGACTTTGAAGGATAATATATCCACAAACGGAATCGAAACCACCTGCTGTTCAAAGATACTTCAGGGTTATAAGCCGATCTATGACGCTACCGTTTGGAACATTCTCAAAAACGAGGGCAGTGTTTGTCTCGGCAAAACCAACATGGACGAATTTGCAATGGGTTCGTCGTGTGAAACATCAATTTTCGGCGGCGCAAAAAATCCTCATGACATCGGTCATGTTGCAGGCGGCTCCTCGGGCGGCGGCGCGTCGGCTGTCGGCGGCAACATTGCGGCATTTGCGCTAGGTTCGGACACCGGCGGATCAATTCGTCAGCCTGCCGCATTTTGCGGTATTGTCGGATTCAAGCCGACCTATGGCGCAGTATCCCGTTTCGGACTTATCGCCTATGCGTCAAGCCTTGACCAGATCGGTCCAATCACCACTTCGGTTCGTGACGCTTCGATCGTGTTTGACGCAATTGCAAAAAAGGACAAAATGGACCAAACCTCAAGCGGTGCAAAGGAAACCACCTTTGATAAGCTTGATGATGGTATAAACGGAGTTACGATCGGCGTTGCAAAGGAATATTTCGACGGCGTGCGTGATGATGTCAAAGCGGCTTTGGAAGACGCAATCAAGCAATATGAAAAGCTCGGCGCAAAAATCAAATATTTTGATATGCCGATAATCAAATATGCGCTCCCCGTTTACTACATTCTTGCTTGCGCAGAGGCTTCTTCAAACCTCGGAAGATATGACGGCGTGCGCTATGGCTATCGCACCGAAAGCTTCCGTTCGTTCCATGAAATGGCGTGCAAAACACGCTCGGAGGGCTTTGGCGAAGAGGTTAAACGCAGAATTTTGCTCGGCACTTATGTTTTGTCGTCGGGTTATTATGACGCTTATTACAAAAAGGCACAGAACATGAGAGGCACGATCGTCAAGGCGTTCAGAAACGCACTCAGCGAATGTGACGTGCTTTTGGCGCCGACCGTTCCGATGACCGCATTTGAGAACGGTTTTACTTCAAAAGACGCAGTCGAAACATATTTGACCGATATTTGCACAGTTCCGCTGAACATTGCCGGCTTGCCGGGAATTTCGATTCCGTGCGGAGTCGGTGCTGACGGACTTCCGATCGGAATGCAGCTAATCGGAAATACATTCGGCGAAGCAAGGCTTTTGAACATCGCAAATAAATATGAGCAGGCAACTGATAAATTTATTAAGGTTGAGAGAGGAGTTGAACTGTAATGAGAGAATATGAGCTTGTATCGGGCTTTGAAACTCATGTTGAGTTGTCAACAAAATCAAAAATATTCTGTCCGTGTACCACGCAGTTCGGCTCTGAACCAAATACTCATTGCTGCCCGATCTGCATTGGTCTTCCGGGAACAATGCCGCTTCTTAACAAAGAGGTAGTTCATTTTGCAATCAAAGCCGGTCTTGCAACGCATTGTGAAATCGCCGAGATCGCAAAAATGGACCGCAAGAACTATGTATATCCCGATTTGCCGAAGGCATATCAGATTTCGCAATATGATAAACCGCTTTGCCAAAACGGATACATTCAGTTATCGAACGGCAGAAAAATCAGAATCCTAAGAATCCACATTGAAGAGGACGCAGGCAAGCTGGTTCATGAAAAAGGCAACACCTATGTCGATTATAACCGTGGCGGCGTTCCGCTGATCGAAATTGTTTCCGAGCCGGATATTCGCAGCATTGACGAAGCAATCGAATATGTCGAAAAGCTTCAGCTTATCATGAAATATATCGGCGTTTCCGACTGCAAAATGCAGGAAGGCTCGCTCAGATGTGATGTAAACATTTCGGTAAGAGAAAAGGGCTCGGATAAATTCGGCACTCGAACCGAGATCAAGAATATGAATTCGTTCACCTTCATTCGACAGGCAATGCAATATGAATATGACCGTCAGATCGATTTGATCGAGAGCGGCGAAGAAGTTGTTCAGGAAACATTGCGTTTTGATACCGAAACGGGCGAAACAGCGTCAATGCGTTCTAAAGAGGACGCTCATGATTATCGCTATTTCCGTGAGCCTGACCTTGTCACAATCAAAACGGAGCGTGAGCGTGTTGAGGAAATCAGAAATGAGCTTCCCGAACTGCCCGACGCAAAATTTGACCGATATGTTAATGAATATGGTTTGTCCGAAACTGACGCCGCAATCATTGTGAAATATCGCAAGGTTGCAGAGTTTATGGATGAAGTTGCAAAGAATGTCAATAAGCCGAAAACGGTTGCTAATTTCATCATTACTCAAATTTTCAGAAAGCTTCCGACAGAGAGTGACAAAGAGGCTTTTGATGTGAAAATTTCGGCGGAAAGCCTTGTTTCGCTTATAAAATTGCTCGAAGAGGGCAAGATAAACAATAACCTTGCGAAATCCACACTTGAAAAAATGCTTGAAAGCGGCAAAACTCCCGATGAATTGATTGATAAATCAGACCTCGGCGGAGTTGACGAGTCGGAACTTAAAGGCATCTGCGAGCAGGTAATTGCCTCAAATGAAAAGGTCGTAAACGACATCAAAGGCGGCAAAACTGCGGCATTCGGCGCACTTGTCGGCGGTGTAATGAAGCTGACACGAGGCAAGGCGGACGCAAGACTTGCAACAAAACTGCTTCATGAATTGCTTGGAATGTGATTTTTATGAGTGAGAAAAACAACGGCATATGTCATATTGTCGGAGCGGCTGAGATCAACAGCTTGCGCCTGAAAAAAGGTGAAAACGACATTATAATCGCCGCAGACGGCGGTCAGATTACGCTTAATAATTACGGAATTGTGCCCGATATGCTGATCGGAGATTTTGATTCGTCGTCAATGCCGACCGACCGCGACAACATCATTAAGCTAAACCCGATTAAAGATATAACCGACACGATGAGAGCGGTTGAATATGGTGAAGAGCAGGGTTATAAATCATTTTTGGTTTATGGCGGACTCGGCGGCAGAACATCTCACACTATCGCTAACATTCAGATGATGGCTGAGATGGCTGAGCGAGGCGTTAAGTGTAGTCTTGTCGGAGATAATGAGGTGCTGACGGTGCTTCATAACGGCAAAATTTCGTTTGATTCTTCGTCCGTCGGATTTGTTTCGGTATTTTCCTTAAACGACAGGGCACTCGGAGTGTCGGAGTCGGGGCTAAAATATACTCTTGACAATTACACAATGACAAACAACTATCCGCTTGGCGTAAGCAATGAATTTATCGGAGAGCGTGCGACAATATCGGTAAAAGACGGCTCGCTTTTGATAATCTATTCGACAAACGCCGAAATTGAATAAAAAATAACACCGCTTGCAGTTTGAATATTGCAAACGGTGTTTTATTATGCATATTTTATCAATAATTTTCGGAGAACTTCCAAGATGAGCGGCACATTTCATCAATTCCGAGTTCAGCCTTCCAGCCGAGCTCTTCATATGCCTTTCCGGGATCCGCATAGCAAGCGGCAACATCGCCGGGTCTGCGCGGGCAGTCGATTGTCTTGATGTTAAGACCGTTGACCTTGTTAAATGTATTTACAAGATCCAAAACCGAATAGCCGATTCCGGTGCCGAGGTTGTAAATGTTTACACCCGGTTTTTCCATGTGTTTGAGCGAGCTGATGTGACCTTTTGCAAGGTCAACAACATGAATGTAGTCACGAACGCCTGTGCCGTCATGAGTCGGATAGTCACGGCCGAAGATTGTGATTGCGTCGTCCTCACCACGGGCAACACGAATCATTCTCGGCATGAGATTGTTCGGAATGCCGTTTGGCTTTTCACCGAGCAAACCGCTTTCATGAGCGCCGATCGGGTTGAAATAGCGAAGAAGCATTACGGAAAATTCTTTATCTGCTTTGTAAAGGTCTTTTAAAATGCCTTCGATGTAAAGCTTTGTCGAACCATAGGGGTTGGTGGTCGAAAGCGGAAAATCTTCGGTGATCGGAACAGTCTTCGGAGCACCGTAAACGGTAGCGGAAGATGAAAATACGATTCTCTTGCAGCCATATTTTTGCATTGTTTCAAGCAAAACGAGCGTGCCGATAATGTTGTTGTTATAATAAAGCAACGGCTTTGCAACCGATTCGCCGACCGCTTTAAGTCCGGCAAAATGAATTACCGCATAGAAATCATTGTTTTTGAAAAGATCTTCAAGTGCCTCTCTGTCACGCAAATCAGCCTCGACAAAATCAGGGCGCTTGCCGGTGATCGTTTCGATCTTGTCAACAACATCTGCCGATGAATTTACCAGATTATCGATAATTGTAACATCATAGCCCGAATTTAAAAGCTCAACGCAGGTGTGTGAGCCGATGTAACCCGTGCCGCCTGTAACCAAAATTCTCATTTAAAAAATCCTCCCAAATAGTTTTTTAAATTACTGCAATATAATTTTACAACAAACAAATCGCCTTGTCAATCGAATTTGTAACTCTGATAAATATTTGAACAAAAATCGGGAATAATCGTAATAACTGAGATAAAAAGGCGGTTATTTTATGAAAAATCACAAGAATTTATTTAAAATTATAATTTGCTTTGCGCTTAGCGTTATCATGACGCTTCCCGGTGCGTTTAAAATATCTGCGCTTTCAAAGGTCGGCTCGAAAGGCTCAGAGGTTACGAAAATTCAGACTAATTTGAAAAAATGGGGCTATTATGAAGGCTCGGTTGACGGAATATACGGCACGGCGACAAAGGAAGCGGTCAAATATTTTCAGCGGAAAAACGGACTGAGCATTGACGGAATTGCAGGACCGAAAACGCTTGCCGCACTCGGAATCAGCTCGACAAAAACCGCAAGCAGCGGCACATCGGACTATAATTTGCTTGCAAGAGTGATAAGCGCCGAGGCAAGAGGCGAAAGCTATACTGGGCAGGTCGCAGTCGGTGCAGTTATTTTAAATCGAGTGGCTCATTCATCGTTTCCCGACACGATTGCGGGCGTGGTTTATCAGCCGGGTGCATTCAGCTGCATGACCGACAGCAACATCAATCAGCCGGTTGCGGACAGCGCATATAAAGCGGCGACTGCGGCGCTGAACGGTTGGGATCCGTCTGGCGGAGCCATCTATTATTATAACCCGAAAACCGCAAAAAGCGCATGGATCAGATCCCGTCCGGTGATTTTGACGATCGGCAACCATGTTTTTTGTAAGTAATATAAAAAAGCCATGATTTAATGTCAAATTAGGCATAAATCATGGTTTTAATGTTTGTGTGATAATGTATAGCTCAGTCATAGTTGCGAATGCAAGCGACAACACGACCCAAAATTGTGAGCTCGGCGCAGTAAATCGGCGAAAAATCATCATTTTCGGGCTGAAGTCTGAATCCGTTTTTCTCACGGTAAAACCGCTTGACCGTTGCTTCATCGTCAATCAGCGCAACAACGATCTGCCCCTCACGAACATCGCCCGTGCGTTCGCAAATAACAATGTCGCCCTCCAAAATCGCGGCGTTTATCATGCTTTCTCCGCGAACTCTCAGCGCAAAATATTCTTTGTCGCTTGAAAGAGAATGGGGTGCAAACGGAATGTATCCTTCGATTTGCTCAACAGCCAGCACCGGCATTCCTGCCTGAACCTGACCGATTATCGGAATCTGAACCGCAGGGGTTGCGCCGACTATATGTATTGACCGTGCGTTTTGGTTGTCACGCTCAATCAGCCCCTGGTCTTCGAGTGCTTTCAAAATTCCGTGAACGGACGAGGTCGAACGAATCCCGGTTGCGTCGCAAATTTCTCTCACCGTCGGCGGCAGATTATCCCGAAGACGATCACGCAAAAAATCAAATACTTTACGCTGATTATCCGTCATAGTTGCTCGTCCTTTCAATTTTGCTTCTCTTAAATAGAATTATACCACATACACTCACAAAAAGCAAACATTTGTTTTGCTGACGGGTGATTTTATTTCAATTTTAGCAATAAATACAAATTTATATATCAATATATATGCAACTTGCACGGAAACATCTTCCGCGCTCGTGTTCACCGTAAAAATATGTTACGCCGTCCTTTGTTGCGGAATATACATTTACAATGTCGTTGAGCCGTGCTTCGCTGATGAAATCAATTGAAAATTCGGTGATTTGTTTGTGCTCGATGTTTGGTGTGAAATCGGTCAGGAAGTTTGAATAAAACGCATTGTTAAGATGACCGTTGCCGTCAAGCTCGCTGAATACGATCCGCTTTTCGCCGACCTTTTTAAAAATGTCTTCGTCGGGCAAAAATACCTTTTTCGGGTTCTCCGCCGCATTTTGCCTGTCAAAATCATATGGAATCCCAACCGTAATGCAGTCCGGCTTTCTGAGCTTATGTTCCTTTACATCTACAATGACAAATATCGTGGAGCTTTCAACAAGCAGTTCGCCGTTTTTGTCATACCAGTTATATGAACGGAAATATTTTGCACCTTTAATGCCTCTGTTCCAGGTGACAAGCGTAATCTCGTCAAGATATTTCGGCATTCTGTTGATGATGACTTTTGCATTGGTAACAACAAATGCATAGCCTCGGCGGCAAAGCTCATTGTAGCCGAGATTGAATACTTCAAGCTGGTCCTCGCCCGCCTGTTGCTGATATTTAAGTATATTTTCAAGCCGCATATTTGAGTTGATTGTCGAATCAAAGGTTTCAATATGCAAATCATAGGGATATTCAAGCTGATCTTTGGTATAGCTCATTTTTTGCCTCCGATAAATTGAAATTACAATATAATTATAATCAACTTAAAACCAAATCACAAGGGCTAAATTTGACTCATGTTGCAATTTTTTGAAAAAAGGATTATAATAAAGTTAATTTCAAGCGATAAAGGGATGTTTTATATATGAGAACAATACCGTTTTCACCGCCTGACATCGGCGAAGATGAGATAAATTCAGTAGTTGAGGTGTTAAAGTCGGGCTGGATCACGACCGGACCGAAAACCAAGGAGTTTGAGAGAGAACTTAGCGAATATACCGGTGCGGCGAAAACTGCCTGCCTTAATTCTGCGACAGCGGCACTCGAATGTACTCTTCGTGCGCTTGGAATAGGTGAGGGCGACGAGGTAATTACCTCTGCATATACCTACACCGCAAGTGCGTCTGCAATCTATCATGTCGGTGCGACGATCAAGCTTTGCGACACCGCAAAGGGCAGTTTTTTCATGGATATGGACAAGCTCGGCGAACTGATTACCGAGAAAACAAAAGCAATCATTGCAGTTGATGTCGGCGGCGTGATGTGCGATTATGACAGGATTTTTGAAGTAGCAGATGAGAAAAAATCGCTGTTTTGCCCGAAAAACGATATTCAAAAAGGCTTTGGCAGAGTAATTGTGATTGCCGACGGCGCTCATTCGATAGGCGCTCGCTATCACGGCAAAAATTCGGGCAATGTTGCGGATTTTACCTGTTTTTCATTTCATGCGGTCAAAAATCTCACAACAGCAGAGGGCGGAGCGGCTTGTTGGAAGGCACAGCCGTTCATTGACGATGAAGCGCTCTACAAGCAATATATGCTTTTGTCGCTTCATGGACAAAACAAGGACGCACTTGCAAAAACTAAGGCAGGCGCTTGGGAATATGACATCACGGCGCCGCTTTATAAATGCAACATGACCGACATCATGGCGGCGATCGGACTTGCGCAGTTAAAGCGCTATTCCGAGATTGAGAAAAAAAGAAAAGACATTGTTGCGATATATGACAGTGGACTCAAAAAGGATATATTCATCAAACCCACGCTTTGCACCGAAGATTTTGAGTCGTCCTATCATCTTTATCAGCTAAGGGTGGACGGCTTTTCACCCGATAAACGAAACAGGCTGATTGAAAAAATGGCAGAAAACGGCGTTGCGTGCAATGTTCATTATAAACCTCTGCCGATGCTCACGGCATATAAAAATCTCGGCTTTGACATCAAAAATTATCCTAATGCGAAAGCACAGTTTGAAAATGAAATCACATTGCCACTCAATTCAAAAATGAGCCTTGACGACGCAAAATATGTCGTTGATACTCTGAATGATGTTATCTGCGTAATTTAATGAAAAAATAAATACGAGGGTCGAATTTTTAGTTCATTCGACTCTCGTATTTTTATAGGTGCATTGTGTTATTTCATTTCAAAAGACATGCAGTCGGTGCATTCCTCTTTTGTCGGGTTTGCCTCATGTGTTCCGACCTGAATCTTTGAAAGTGCGCAGTACTGTTCATCTGTGCAGTGATGCTTGCAGTTAGATACAGTACATTCAATGCTGTGGTTCGGTGTGCAGTTGCAGCTCATTTTCTTCATCTCCTTTATCCTTTGGGATAGCTTTATTTTGCCCTGAAAAGAGATGATTTATTCAAAGCCGAAGTCCTCTTATCAGCGAACCTGTTTTTTGTAGATCCATAAATTCATCACCCTAATATAGTATATATAATCTTTTGCTAAGTTTCAATAAACGGATAGTAGAGTTAAAAAGATATTTCAAAAATATGAATTATTGCAAAAAAATATAGCAAAATCAATTAAACTGTGCTATACTTGCATTTGTGTTTTGTAATCGAGATGTTTAAAAAAGGAGATTTTTGTCTTGGCAAAATTTTGTTCATTATTTTCCGGCAGTTCGGGCAACTGCACATATATCGGCACGCCCGACGGCGGAATTTTGATAGATGTCGGAGTGAGTGCGGCAAGAACGACAAAGGCGCTTGCGGAACATGACATTGACCCTGACACAATTAAGGCGATTTTCGTAACTCATGCGCATACCGACCACATCAGCGGAATCAAAGTGTTTGCGGCAAAAAACAATATTCCGGTATATTTAACCGCAGGCACGCTTGACGGCATTAAAAATGCGAACGCTTTTTCGGAAAATGTGCAATATAATTTGCTTGACGAGGGCGATGTTTTGCTTGATTTTGCAAAGGTCAGTCATTTTAATACATCTCACGACTGCGAGGGCTCGTGCGGCTATGTCATTGAGCTTGCCGACCGCAAATTGGCGGTATGTACCGATTTAGGCTATGTCAGCGACGAGGTTCACACCGCAATTTCCGGCTGTGACATGGTAATGCTTGAATCAAACCATGACTTAAAGCTGCTTCAAAATAATTCATATTACCCTTATCCGCTCAAACGCAGAATAATGAGCGATGTGGGTCATTTGTCAAATAATGCCTGTGCGGAAGAGGCGGTCAAATTGTTAAAGAGCGGCACGACAAGGTTTATGCTGGCGCATCTCTCAAGAGAAAACAATATGCCGACGCTTGCAAGAGAAACAACAAAGGAACGGCTCGAACTTAGCGGTGCAAACGACGAGGTAGACTATCGCCTTGCGGTTGCGGCGCCGTTTGGCAACAGAATGATTGTGTTATGATTAAGGTTACGATTATTTGTATCGGCTCGCTCAAAGAAAAATATCTTAAAGAGGCGGTCGCCGAATATTCAAAGCGTCTTGGCGGACTTTGCGGATTTAACATTGTCGAGCTGTCCGAATGCCGCTTGCCCGATTCGCCGTCAAAATCGGAAATCGATAATGCATTGATCAAAGAGGGCAAGAGCATAATCGCAAAAATTCCGCACGGATCAAGGGTCGTTGCAATGTGCATTGAGGGCAAAATGCTGTCGTCCGAAAAGCTGGCGGAAAAAATCTCCGATTATGCCGCTCACGGCGCTTCGTCGATATGCTTTATTATCGGCGGTTCGTTCGGTCTGTCCGATGAAGTTAAAGCCGTGGCGGATTTGCGCTTGTCAATGTCTCCGATGACCTTTCCCCATCAGCTTGCAAGGGTACTTTTGTGTGAACAAATTTACCGTGCGTTCATGATCAACAAAGGCACAAAATATCATAAATAACGCTCATTTGCGAGATAAATGCATGAAATATGGCGAAAAAATCAGAAAATAAGAGAAAAATATCGGTTAGTATGGATTTTAGATTCATGCTGACCGATATTTAATTTGTGAAGATATATTTTCGGATGTTGAAGTTCATACGACCATGTGATATAATCAAATCAACATAAGAAAAGAATATATGAACTGATTTTAAAAAGAATGTTGATGAAAATATAATCTTCGGAAAGGTGGTAGAACATAATGCAAATTAAGTATGTGCCTGGAACAACAATGCCCTATTCGTCACTGTCGGGCGGTGCGTTTGAGCTGTTTGAGCCAATGCTTGCCGCAACGGGCGGCTTATCACTCTCACAGGTATGCACAATTACCGGACTTGAGGGCAGCACGATTCAGAACTGGGTCAAACGAGGGCTGGTTGCAAAGCCGATTGATAAAAAATATTTTGAAAGACAGCTTGCAAGAATCCTTTTGATAAATGCGCTCAGAGATTGTATGCAGCTTGACCGAATCAAGGCGCTGCTTAAATATCTGAACGGACTGGTTGATGACGAATCGGACGACATCATCAGAGAAGCGGTCTTATATGATTATTTATGTGTAATAATCGGCGATATAGACATCGCAAAAGGCATATCATATACCACGGTGCAAAAACGGGTGCTTGAGATAATCAAGGATTATAAAGGTCCGTTTGACGATTCAAAGCACAAGCTTTGCAAAGGACTGACGCTCATGGTAATGGCATATGCTTCGGGTCAGCTCAAAGCGCAGGCTGATATGCTCTACAACGAGCTTATGGGATAGACGGATTTGGCTCGATTTTAATGAATTTCAGAATCATAATTTTTCGTAAAGGAGAAATAGATATATGACTTGGTTTACAGATTGGTGGGCGACGCTGTCGTTGCTTCAGCAGGTGTTTGCCTGCTTCGCCGTTCCGGCAACGGTAATTTTGATAATTCAAACCGTGCTGTTGATTTTCGGCTTCGGAGGTCATGATACCGATCACGGAGAGGTTGATCATGATTTTTCTCACGACTTTGACCACGATTTCGACCATGACTTAGATCATGATTTCGACCACGACTATGATCATGACCATGATTTCGGTCATGCGGAGCATGACGGTGCACACCAGGGAGCAGGCGTTCGGCTCATCTCGATAAGAGGCTTTGTTGCATTCTTCGCAGTCGGCGGTTGGCTCGGAATTGCGCTGATCGACACGGGACTGAGCGTTGCATTATCTTCAATCATTGCCTTCATTGGCGGAACACTTGCGCTGTTGTTTGTCGGTTTCGTGCTGAAGCTGCTCTATGATATGCAGGAAAGCGGAAACTATGACGCAAAAAATGCCGTTGCAAAAACAGGAAGGGTATATATCAGAATACCGCCAAAACGCAGTTCGACAGGAAAAATCACGCTTAATGTTCAAGGCTCGCTCCAGGAGCTTGACGCTGTAACAGACAGCGAAAACGACATTCAAACGGGAAAAATGGTACAGGTCGTTTCGGTCACGGCTGATAATATTTTGGTCGTTCGTCCGGTCGAGTAAGTACATTTTATATATAAATTTTAGGAGGAAAAAAATATGTCACCTAATGTAATCATCTTGATCGTAGTCATCGCAGTAGTGCTGTTTTCAATGCTGCTCGTTGCACTCACACGCTATCGCAGATGCCCGTCCGACAAGGTTTTGGTCATCTACGGTAAAGTCGGCACAAACAAAGACGGCACAACCAGAAGCGCAAAATGCATTCATGGCGGTGCGGCGCTTGTGCTCCCGATATTCCAGTCATATCAATATCTTGACTTGACTCCGATGTCGATAAATGTCGATTTGACAAACGCACTTTCGCACCAGAACATTCGTGTTGATGTTCCCTCAAGATTCACGGTCGGAATTTCAACCGAGCCCGGCGTCATGCAAAATGCGGCGGAGCGTTTGCTCGGACTCAAGCTTGCCGAAATTCAGGAGCTTGCGAAAGATATTATCTTCGGTCAGCTTCGTTTGGTAATCGCCACAATGGACATTGAGGAAATCAACACCGACAGAGATAAATTCCTTGAGGCGGTATCTCATAATGTTGAAACCGAGCTTAAAAAAATCGGTCTCAGACTCATCAACGTAAACGTCACCGATATTACAGATGAATCGGGATACATCGAGGCGCTCGGTAAAGAAGCGGCGGCAAAGGCAATCAATGACGCAAAACGCACCGTTGCCGAGAAAAACCGTGACGGTTCAATCGGTGAAGCAATGGCGGTGAAGGATCAGCGAATCAGCGTTGCATCATCAAACGCTACCGCGATCGCAGGTGAAAACGAATCCAAAGCGGCAGTTGCAATGTCAGATGCGGTTCGCCGTGAAAAAGAGGCTGAAGCACAGCGCAGAGCGGTAACGGCGGAAAAAATTGCCGAGGCGAAAGCGCTTGAAGACGCATATGTTGCAGAGCAGGAGGCAGAAAAAGCCAGAGCGGCTCGTGAGCTTGCAACCAAACAGGCTGATATTATCACAGCGGCTAAGGTTGAAAAAGAGCGCAGAGAGTTGGAGGCTGAGGCCGAGGCTGAACAGCGCCGCAGAAAAGCAAAAGGTGAAGCCGACGCGATTTATGCGACAATGGAAGCACAGGCAAGAGGTATGCAGGAAATGCTTGCAAAGCAGGCTGAAGGCTTCAAGAAGATAATTGACGCCGCAGGCGGTTCGGCTGATTCGGCAATCCAGCTTATGATGGTCGATAAGATTGAGGATCTTGTGAAGATTCAGGTCGAGGCAATCAAGAACCTGCAAATCGACAAGATCACCGTTTGGGACTCAATGAACGGCGAAAACAATACTCCGACAACCGCAAACTTTTTGTCAGGCATGATGAAATCATTGCCGCCGCTTAATGAAGCGTTCAAAATGGCGGGTGTGAAAATGCCAGAATTCTTGATTAAGGATATTGACGAGTCAACCAAAAAAGCGGTCGATCAGGTGATTGCAGAGCAGGCTGAGACAAAAAACGACGAAGTTGAAGCAGACGAAGAATAAATCATGGCTTAAAGATGCGCGGCATGAGCGGTTATAAACATAGTCGCTTGTGCCGCAAAACAGGGGAATGAATGATGATTGTTTCTGCATTTCTTCGTTGTCGGGAATTTTGAAAAAGATATTGAAAAAATGATAGTGAACTCTAAATTTAATGTGAAAAAAGAATGCCGAAATGAGCGGTGACATTTTGAGCGGACAGTTAAAAATAATAGGGGAATTTTGAATATTCATAAATTGACTGTGCGCTCAGGTAAAATGCACCGAAAATCAATTCATATGGGTGGTGCGGCGGAAGTTTTTAATAACCGACCGCCGTGTGGGGGAATAAAAAATATGAAAATAGCCGAGAGCATGGGCTGAGCCATTTGCTCTCGCTTTTTTATTATTGCAACCAAAGGTTCTTCGCCCGTTTTCTCTTGCATAAATTATAAAATGATAGTATAATTTAAAGAAATAAGGTGAGAGAATGGTGGAGAATGTGGCAAAATTCATTGATAATTTGATTGAAGAATTAGCGCCGATTTGCATAAAAATCGTGTTTGCACTGCTCATTTTGCTTGTCGGACTGTTTCTTGTAAAATCGTTTGTGAAGTTTTTGCGAAAATCAAAGGGATTTAGCAAAATAAATGATTCGGCAGGACATTTTTTGCTAAGCTTCATCAAAATTGCGCTGAACATAATCGTGATTTTCTCGGCGGCAATCGTTTTAGGATTCCCTGCGGCGTCGATCGTCACGGTGCTTGCAACCGCAGGTGCGGCTGTCGGTCTTGCGCTTCAAGGCTCACTCAGCAACCTTGCCGGCGGAATCATGATCGTAATATTCAAGCCGTTTAAAATCGGCGATTTTATTGCTGTCGGCGATAATTCGGGTACTGTCAAGGACATTTCCGTATTTTACACGACCATTGTGACGGTTGATAATAAGCAAATCACATTGCCAAACGGCAATCTGACGAACTCCGCAATCACAAATTACTCGGCAAATCCGAAACGCAGAGTTGATTTTACTTTCAGCGTGGCTTATGACAGCGACATTGACAAGGTGAAATCATTGTTAAAAGCCGCCGCAAATGAAAACAATAACATAATTGATAAAGAGAAAATTGAGGTTCATCTTGCAAAGCATAATGATTCGTCGCTCGATTTTGTCCTGTTTGTGTGGTGTTCGTCGTCGGATTATTGGGTGGTGTTTTACTCGATAACCGAGCGTGTAAAGCAGCTTTTTGATGAAAATAAAATCGAAATTCCTTATCCGCAGATGGATGTTCACCTTGATAAATAACGAAAAAAAGCAGATGTCAAGCGACATCTGCTTTTTATATGTTCTGTTATTCGGTAAATCCGTTTGCCTTAGCTTCGGCAATTACCTTGTCGGCTACCTGTGGCGGTGCGTCCTCATATCTCTCAAAGCTGAGTGTAAAGCTTCCTCTGCCTTGTGTGATTGACCGCAGAACCGTTGCAAAATCGCTCATCTCCGCCATCGGCGCTTCGGCGATTATTTCCTGATATCTGTCCTCTGTCGGATTCATGCCCAAAACTCTGCCTCGGCGTTTGTTGATGTCGCCGATAATATCGCCCATGTTGTCATCGGGAACGATTGCTTTGAGCGTTCCGATAGGCTCAAGAAGTACTGGGCTTGCCTGCGGCAATCCTGCCTTATATGCTGCTGCCGCAGCCATTTTAAACGACATTTCCGACGAGTCAACGGGGTGATATGAACCGTCAACAAGCGTTGCTTTGAGTCCGACTACCGGATATCCTGCAAGCACGCCGTGCTTGACGCAATCCTGCAAGCCCTTCTCAACTGCCGGGAAGAAGTTCTTCGGAACAGCGCCACCGAATACTTTTTCTTCAAACACAAGAGTATCCGAATCGCACGGCTCAAACTCGATCCATACATCACCGAACTGACCGTGACCGCCCGACTGTTTCTTGTGTCTGCCCTGAACCTTTACTTTTTTGCGAATAGTTTCCCTGTAAGCAACCTTTGGCTTATCGAGCACCGCTTCAACGCCGAATTTTGCCTTCAGCTTCGAGATGATAACATCCAAATGCTGTTCGCCGAGACCCGAAATGATTTGCTGATGAGTTTCCTTGTTCTGATAAAACTCAATGCTCGGATCTTCTTCGACAATTCGTGTCATTGCCTGTGCGATTTTGTCCTCATCACCCTTATTCTTAGGCGAAATCGCCATTGAGATCGACGCTGTCGGAACATTGACCGATTTCAGTTGAATGTGCGTTGTCGGGTCGCAAATCGTGTCGCCCGTTTTAACACCCGACAGCTTTGCAACCGCACCGATGTCGCCGGCGCCGATATAATCGGTATCAATTTGCTTTGCACCGCAAACAAACGACAGCTTGCCGATTCGCTCGGTTTCGTTTGTTCTCGCATTTTTTACTGTCATGTTCGGAGTCATTTTGCCCGCAACTACTTTAAAATATGACAGCTTGCCGATAAACGGGTCAGCAATCGTTTTAAAACAGGTAGCGGCAAAACGAGCGTTAATGTCGCATGGAATCTCGGGTGCTTTACCCGTTTCGTTTACGCCATATTCATTGGCGGTTTCAGACGCACTCGGAACAATTTTCACAAGAGCGTTGAGCAACAAATCAACACCCTCGTTTTCCTGAGCCGCACCGCAGTAAACCGGTGCAATGTCACCGCTTGCAACACCCTTCTTTAAGCCCTCAAAAAGCTCTTCCTCGGTGAACTGTTCACCCGAAAAATACTTATCCATAAATTCATCGGAAGTGGTTGCAACCGCTTCACAAAGCATATTATACATCGATTCAAACTTTCCGCCGGTTTCGGGACGGTCAATCTGAACTGCCTTGCCGTTTTCATATTTCCATGTCTTTCCGGTAACGATGTTTATGTAGCATTCAACCTTGTGATCAACGCCGAACGGAATGATTACCGGACAGATTTTATTGCCATATGCCGCTTTTAGCCCTGCGACAACATCGGAAGCGTTTGCGTGTTGTGAATCGGCTTTTGTGATGAAAAATACCTTCTTCAGTCCGAGCTTTGTCGCTTCCTTATATGCTTTCTCCGAGCCGACATTAAGACCCGATTTTGCGGAAAGCACGATCAGCGCACAGTCAGCGGCTCTCATTGCCTCGGCAGTTCCGGTTGCAAAATCAAAAAGACCGGGGGCGTCGATTATGTTGATTTTATTGTCACGCCACTCAAGAGATGCGACAGATGAATATACCGATACTTTTCTCTTCTTTTCTTCTGCGTCAAAATCGGTGATCGTGTTGCCGTCCGCAACCTTGCCCAAACGGTCGCTGACGCCCGCAGTATATAGCATTGCCTCGGCAAGCGTCGTTTTACCGCATGAGCCGTGACCGACCAGCGCTATATTTTTAATTTTTGATGCGTCATATTGTTTCAAAATTAACACCCTTTCGGTAGCTGGATTGACAGCAAATTAAATTCTTTCTGCTGTCTACAATATTCATTCTAACACGCTTTAATTGCAAATTCAACAACTATTTGCATATTAACCGCTGAATATTGTTAATAAATTTTGTATAATATGCACAATGAATAAGCAAACCACATTCTTACTCATATCATTTTATTTGGACTTGTACGGAAAAATTACCGCTATATTTGCGGAAAACAAAATCAGCGTAAAAATTCTAACAAAAAAGATTATAATTTATGTTGAACTGCACGGTTGTTTATTGTATAATATCAATCAAAGAATATTAGGAGTATGATTGAAATGACAAATGTACTTGTGAATTATAATTCAAAATCAAAGCCGTCTGTCAAGGCACAGACAATTGCGGCGATTGCGGCGATTGCGGCGGCTGTTGCTTTGCCCCAGTTTTTTCATGCGATAGGCGCTGTGTCGGGACTCGGAACTGCGCTTGGCGAAACATTTTTGCCAATGCATCTGCCGATTATTTTAGTCGGACTTTTCGCAGGTCCTGTTGCGGGTGCGGTTTCAGGCGCTTTAGGTCCGCTTCTTAGCTTCATGCTCACGGGAATGCCGAAAATCGTAATGCTTCCGTTCATGATGATTGAGCTTTGTGTTTACGGCATTGTTTCGGGATTGCTTCGCAGTGCGAAAATGCCGTGTGTTGCAAAGGTGCTGGTTGCTCAGGTCGCAGGAAGAGCGGTCAGAGCAGTTGCAATTTTGATCGGTGTAAATATGCTCGGCAGCGCAATGAATGTTGCGGTAATCTGGACCAGCATCGCTGTCGGACTTCCCGGATTGATCCTCCAATGGGCGTTGATTCCGCTGATTGTTTACAGAGTGGACAACATCGCCAAAAACTAATTTTCGCTGACATCAAATGTTTGATTAAAAGATTCGCCGTGAATTGGGTCAAGACCCGGTTCACGGTGTTTCTTTTAAAAGGAATAAAATCAAAATATATTACATAAATTGAGTTAGCTTTAACTAATCTAATTGTATAAATTGCCGAATTTATTCAGTTGATTCATTTTTTTGTCATAATTTACTTGACAAATTAAAGCGGATTGTGTATTATATCATATGGTTAGCGTTGACTAATTAGATTGAGCTGACTAATTATTTTTGACATAAGGTTAGCGTGTACTAACTGCAAAGGGAAGGGATAATCATGATGCCGCTTAATTTAGCAAGCATTGGCGAAGATAACATCATTAAACGAATCGGCGGAACACCCGAGGTAAAAAAACATCTTGAAAATCTCGGATTTGTGGTAGGCGGAACCGTTGCTGTGATTTCGTCAATCGGCGGAAACATTATTGTAAATGTCAAAGAAGCAAGAGTTGCAATAAGCCGTGAGATGGCACAAAAAATCATGGTTTGATATATTTCAGAAATCAGAGGAGGGCACAATTCATGAACACTTTAAAGCAGGCAAAGGTCGGCGACACCGTCAAAGTTGTAAAGCTTCACGGTGAAGGTGCGGTAAAGCGCCGTTTGATGGACATGGGTCTGACAAAAGGCGTAGAGGTGCACATTCGCAAGGTTGCGCCGCTTGGCGATCCGATCGAAGTTACCGTTCGCGGCTATGAACTGTCAATCAGAAAAGCAGACGCTGAAATGATTGAAGTACAGTGATCCAAGGCGATTTGGGGAGCTTTGATCCCCTTTTATTTTGAATTTAGGTTAGCGTTCACTAACTGACGAAAGGCGGAAAAATTTAATGGATATCAGAATTGCTCTTGCCGGTAACCCGAACTGCGGTAAGACCACATTGTTCAATGCACTGACAGGCTCAAACCAATTTGTCGGTAACTGGCCTGGCGTTACAGTTGAGAAGAAAGAGGGTAAGCTCAAAAAGCATGACGGCGTTACGATCACCGACTTGCCGGGTATTTATTCACTCTCACCTTACACACTTGAGGAAGTCGTTGCAAGAAATTATCTTATCAACGAGCGTCCCGATGCTGTATTAAACATCATCGACGGTACTAACCTTGAGAGAAACCTTTATTTGACAACTCAGCTAACTGAGCTTGGAATTCCGGTTGTAATCGCAATCAACATGATGGATGTCGTTAAGAAAAACGGCGACAAGATCAACATCGAAGAACTTTCTCGTGAGCTTGGCTGCAAAATAATCGAAATTTCTGCGCTTAAAGGCGAAGGCACAATGGAAGCGGCAGAAGCGGCGATCGAAGCGGCTCAAAGCGGCAAGACCGTTCCGATGCATAATTTCTCGGGCGTTGTTGAACACGCAATCGCTCATATTGAGGAAGCAGCAGTACATAATATGCCCGAAGAACAGCAGAGATGGTATGCAATCAAGATTTTCGAGCGTGACGAAGAAGTTCTTAAAAAGCTCAGCCTTGACGAACAGGTTGTTTCACACATCGAAGAAGATATTAAAGCAGCTGAAAAAGAGCTCGACGACGACTCTGAAAGCATTATCACGAACGAAAGATATGTTTACATTGCGTCAATCCTTAAAGCTTGCTATAAAAAGAAAAATGTCGGAAAGCTTTCAACATCGGATAAAATCGACCGTGTTGTAACAAACCGTTGGCTCGGACTTCCGATTTTCGCAGTAATCATGGCGCTCGTTTACTACTTGTCAATCTCGACAGTAGGTACAATGGCAACAGACTGGATGAACGACGGTGTGTTCGGCGACGGCTGGCACTTGTTCGGAATCGGTACAAGCGCATATGAAGACGCAGACGGCGAATATACCGACGCGCTCAACGCAATCAACGCATTTGTTGAAGTTGATCCCGAAGCAGAAGATTTTGACGCTGCTAAGGCGCTCACCGACATTAAGAATTATAAACCCGAATCAGACAGCGCAACAGGAACTGTTGATGTTGAAGATGAGGAAACTCTCGCAGTTACCGAAATGAAGGTTTATTATTCGGAAGTTCCGGAATCGGAAAGCAAAAACGAAGATGTCGTTCAGATGTCTTACACAGACGCTGTTAAATATTTCACGGAAAAAGGCGAAGACGGCTTTGAAGCACCCGATCCGGCAGACTTCGGTGTATGGGTACCGGGCATTCCGACACTTATCGGCAACGGCCTTGAAGCGGCAGGCGCAGCTGATTGGCTCTCGGGACTCATTCTTGACGGTATCGTAGCCGGCGTCGGCGCAGTACTCGGATTTGTTCCTCAGATGTTTGTGCTCTTCCTTCTCCTCGCATTCCTCGAGGCTTGCGGTTACATGGCTCGTATCGCATTCGTCCTTGACCGTATCTTCCGTAAATTCGGTCTTTCGGGTAAATCATTCATCCCGATGCTCATCGGCACAGGCTGCGGCGTTCCGGGTATCATGGCTTCCCGTACGATTGAAAATGAGCGTGACCGTCGAATGACTATCATGACAACAACATTTATCCCGTGCGGCGCTAAACTTCCGTTCATTGCAATGATCGCAGGCGCACTCTTCGCAGGTTCTGCTTGGGTTGCTACTTCAGCATACTTCATCGGTATGGCGGCAATCATTGTTTCGGGTATCATGCTCAAAAAGACAAAAATGTTTGCAGGCGATCCTGCACCGTTCGTAATGGAACTTCCGGCATATCACTGGCCGACAGTCAAGAACGTTCTCCGTTCAATGTGGGAGCGCGGCTGGTCATTCATCAAGAAAGCCGGAACAATCATTCTTCTTTCGACAATCCTTGTTTGGTTCACAACCTACTTCGGAGTAGTAGACGGCACATTCCGTATGCTCTCAGAGGACGAAATCGACAGCTCGATTCTTGCGGTAATCGGTTCGGCAATCGCTTGGATCTTCAAACCGCTCGGTTGGGGTAACTGGCAGGCAACCGTTGCATCGATCACAGGTCTTGTTGCAAAAGAGAATATCGTTGGTACAATGGGTATCCTCTATGGCGGTTCAGGCAACGCATATGCCGCAATCGCAGAAGCATTCACAGGACTCAGCGGCTATTCGTTCCTCGTATTCAACCTCCTCTGCGCACCTTGCTTTGCTGCAATCGGCGCAATCAAGCGTGAGATGAATAACGCTAAGTGGACTTGGTTTGCAATCGGCTATCAGTGCATATTTGCCTATGCGATTTCGCTGATGATCTTCCAGTTCGGTTCGATCTTCACAGGCGATCTCAATGTAATCGGACTCATCGCAGCAGCATTGGTATTCATTTTCATGATATATATGCTTGTTCGTCCTTACAAAGAGTCAACAAAGCTTACCAAAAAAATTAAAGCGTAAGTCAATTTAAAAAATACCGTAAAGGAGGGTGTGTTATGCTTGACTGGTTAGCAAATAATATTGGTACAATCGTTGTAACGATAATACTTGCGGCAATCGTTGCGGTAATCGTTTACAGAATGGTCAAAGACAAGAAAAAGGGCAAAAGCTCTTGCGGTTGCGGTTGCGCTAACTGCCCGATGAGCGGTAAATGCCATAAAACATAACAATAAAATTTATATGCCATAAAGAAAACCACCGTGGATTAAAAATTCACGGTGGTTTTGATTTAGGTATTTTAAAATACAACCACAAGCAGCATTTTGAATTGCTCCTGACCGAATACCGCGTGGGGATGACCCGCAGGCATTACGATTGACTGACCTGTCACGAGCTCATAATCTTCGCCGTCGATTGTGATTTTGCCGACGCCGTCAAGACAGGTGACAAATGCGTCGCCGCCCGATTTGTGCGAGCTGATTTCTTCGCCCTTGTCAAACGAGAACAGGGTGATGCTTAAACTGTCGTTTTGAGCAAGCGTTTTGCTTACTACCTGCCCCTTTTGATAAGCAATCTGATCCTTTAGCACAAGAATCTCGGCTTTGTCAATGTTTTTCATTTTGTCCATTTTAAAAAATTCCTTTTATCTATAATAAATATTTATCTGTCGATTATTTTGCCGTCTACGGACAATGTTATTACCTGCCACGGAATAAACTTTCCGCTTTTTTGAAGCGCTGTTTTAGCGGCATATTCGATTCCGCCGCAGCAGGGAACTTCCATTCTGACAACCGTCACGCTTTTGATGTCGTTGTTGCTGATGATTTCATACAGCTTTTCGCTGTAATCGCCCTCATCAAGCTTCGGACAGCCGATCAGCGTGATATGATCCTTGATAAACTCACGGTGAAAATCAGCGTAAGCGTATGCCGAACAGTCCGCCGCAATGAGCAGCTTTGCACCGTCAAAATACGGCGCATTTACAGGCACAAGCTTGATTTGCACAGGCCATTGTGAAAGCTGTGACTGCGGTTTATAATTCATATTATCGGCAACAGGCGCCTTTGCATCATGCTTTAATGAGCGAAGTCGGGAACCGGGGCAGCCGCCGTGGTGGGGCTCATTATGCTTCACTTTCTCGGCGTTTTTTGCTTTGTTTGCCAAAACAGCCGCTTCGTCATATGCCGCCGCTTCACGCTCAACAAAGCTGATTGCACCCGTCGGGCATGACGGCAGGCAGTCGCCGAGCCCGTCGCAGTAATCATCACGCATGAGCTTTGCTTTGCCGTCGACCATTTCGATTGCGCCTTCATGGCAAGCGGTCGCACAAGCTCCGCATCCGTTGCATTTTTCTTCGTCTATTTCAATAATTCGTCTTTTCATGATAAATCTCCTTTTTGTGTGTTTGCTTATTGACTTTCTGAGCATATTATAATAGAATCAAACTGTAATGTCTGTTGCAAAAACAACGAAAGGCGATAAAAATGCAAAGTATTTTTGAAAAATTGAAAATGAGCCGTTTATTTGCGAATTTGAATGAAAATGAAGTAAAATCGGCTTTAAAATGTCTTGATTTTTTTGAAAAATCGTTTAAAAAAGACGAAATTATGATGAATATGGGTGATGATGTCACTTCGTTCGGCATAATTGTAAGCGGCAGCGTCACCGTTTCAAAGGAAGATTTTTGGGGCAATCGCAACATTATCGCAAAGCTGAAATCGCCGCAAATGTTTGCCGAAAGCTATGCTGTGATTTTGGGTGCAAAATCATCGGTGATCGTCACGGCAAACGAGCCGACTCTGGTTGTGTTCATAAATGCGAAAAAGCTGCTCAGCACCGAGAGAGCCGCTTGCGAAATTCGTTCTCGCATAATATCAAATTTGGTTGCTTGTCTTGCCGAGAAAAATCTGAGGCTTAACGAGAAAATAAACAATATTTCTCAACGCACGACCAGATCAAAGCTGATGTCGTTTTTGTCAATGCAGGCGCAAGCGTCAAACAGCGCCGACTTTCAAATTCAGTTTAACCGCCAACAGCTTGCCGATTATCTGTCGGTCGAGCGAAGTGCAATGTCAAAAGAGCTTTGCAAAATGAGGGATGAAGGCATTTTGTCGTTTGATAAAAACAGGTTCGTTCTGAATGATGATTTTGGACAGATTGGCTAATTCATTTCGTTATTTTATATAATTGACAGAAAGCGCAAATGGGGATATAATCATGACTGTCAGGGGGGATTGTTCATGGATAGCGTCAGTTTTATCAGAGAGCGGCTTTTTTCAATGAAGGACGATGATTATGCGGCATTTCACGGAAAGCTGATTCCAAATATCGACAAAAGCCGAATAATCGGGGTAAGAACGCCGTTGCTTCGCAGTTTTGCAAAAGAAATCGCAAAAACCGACACAGCGCTCGATTTTATAAATTCGTTGCCGCATGAATATTATGAGGAAAATAATCTTCATGCATTTCTGCTTGAAATGAGCAAGGATTATGACAGGCTGATTTTCGAGCTTGACCGATTTTTGCCATATGTCGATAATTGGGCGACCTGCGACGCAATGAGCCCGAAAGTTTTTGCAAAAAATACCGATAAATTAATTACAAAAATCGACGAATGGATCAAGTCGGATAAAACATATACCGTTCGCTTTGCAATTGAAATGCTGATGAAATATTATCTTGACGACAATTTTTCGGTGGATTATCTTGAGCGTGTTGCGGCGGTTCGTTCGGACGAATATTACATAAATATGATGATTGCGTGGTATTTTGCAACAGCTCTTGCAAAGCAATATGACAGCGCCGTTGTTTACATTGAAAAGCACAGGCTGAGCGACCGTTCGAATAATAAAGCAATTCAAAAAGCGGTCGAAAGCTATCGAATAACTCCCGAACAAAAAACATATTTACGCACACTAAAGGTAAAATAAAAGGTTGTTCAACTGAATTGCACCCCAAAAGTTAGACACTTTTGGGGTGCATATCAACGAACAGCCTTTTTCTTTATTTTTCAAATTTATCGGCAACCGCTTTGAGCCATTTTGTGATTTTAATGTGTTGCGGGCAGTGCCTCTCACATTGTTTACATTCAATACAGCTTGACGCTTTGCCGCCGTTTTCGGTCATGTTGGTATAATAATCGCCTGCCGAAATCTCGTTTTTAAATTTCTTGATGTCGTTATAAAGCGAGAACAAATCAGGTATTTTTATCTTCATCGGACATCCGTCTGTGCAATATCTGCAAGCGGTACACGGAATTTCGCTTCCGTGAATCAAAATTTTGGTTGCCTTGTCAATGATTTTGTGTTCGTCATCGTCAAGCGGCTTAAAATCCTTCATGTAGCTGACATTGTCGCAAAGCTGTTCCATGTTGCTCATGCCGGACAGCACCATTACAACATTTGGCAGCGACGCCGCATAGCGAATTGCCCATGACGACACGCTGAGATCGGGGTTTTTGTCTTTATACATTTTCTCAATGTCGGGGGAAACCTTGCTGAGCACACCGCCCTTGATAGGTTCCATTACGATTACGGGCTTATTGTGCTTTGTTGCGACCTCATAACATTTGCGGCTCTCGATCGATTCGCTTTCCCAGTCAATGTAGTTGATCTGAAGCTGAACATATTCTACTTCAGGATGCTCGGTCAGAATTTTGTCCAAAAGACCCGATTTATCATGATATGAAAATCCGATATGACGAACCTTGCCCTCGGATTTCATTTTCTGCAAAAACTCAAAGCCGTGATATTTCTGTGCAATTTCATAATTAGCCTCTCCGAGCGTGTGAAGCCAAAGATAGTCAAGATAATCAACGCCGAGATTTGTCAAAATTTCATCAAAATATTTCTGAAGGTCAGCTTCACTCTTTAACATCCATGTCGGAATTTTGTCGGTAACGGTATATGCATCTCTCGGATAGCGCTCAACGACCGCCTGTTTAAAGGCATTTTCGCTCAGTCCTCCGTGATAGACATATGATGTGTCAAAATAGGTAAATCCGTTTTCCAGGTAATAGTCGCACATCTTCTTGACCGCTTCGATGTCAATGTCGCGCTGGTCGTCGCTTTTCAGCGGTAATCTCATCAGTCCGAATCCAAGTTTTTTGTTCATTTCAATAACCCTCTTATTTGTTCTGATTTTGCATTTGTTTGATTTTATTTTTAAGCGCACAATACGCTTGCTGTTCATCGTCAATGTCAGCGACCGTCTGTTCCATCGGGCAGATTCCGTCACCCTTGCGATTGATAATGCTGTCGCAAAGCGTGCCGTATGAATAGCGAATGTTGCGGCTTTTTAGAAATTCGACCGCCGAGCGGCTCATTACAGCGCCGTAAACCTCGCCGATGTTCATGATTGAAAATAACATTGCCGCCGCTTTGCCGACGATTTTGTCAGCGATATGAGCTCCTGTGAAATCGGTGCCGCATGAAATAAACTCGATCAGCGGCATGATCCCTTTTTTATCGGATGTATATGTATCGCCGACGCAAATAATTACAACCGAGCAGTTTGTTTTTTCAAGTATATCTTTTGCTTTTTCAAGCCCGTCCATCGTCTCACCGCCGAAAAAATAATTGCTGTTATCTATATTATTGCGTATTTGCCCCGATTAGTCAAGTCAAATTCTTATTGTGTTTTTTGGAATTTTATTACGAGGGGAACTTTTTATAAAAAGTTCCCCT
>CAKRRH010000008.1 GCA_934394855.1 uncultured Eubacteriales bacterium | reverse complement strand
CGCAGAGCTTGGTATCATAAATGATGAAAACGACCGCCGTTTTTGCGTTTTGGTAACAAAATTTAAGGATAAAATCGGAAAAACGGTTTCAAGCAAAGACCACACTTCATTCATAAACACAATTATGAACCGATATATGCATTCCGAAACATTCATTGTTTACGGTCGAGTAGTTACGCTTGTTGATGTTGTCGGAGATGAGCTCAGTTATGCTCTTGAATTGCCGCTTCGTGAGATCGTTCAAACCGCACGGCGTGTTCATGAGCAAACTTGCACGATCGGCGTCAGCCGTGAATTTGACAGGTTATCACAAGGCTCAAGTGCATATTTTCAGGCAGTCACCGCAAGAAGATATACTTCAGACGGTTCGGGCGAAGTCCGATTCATCGACGACCAGGAGCGTGACAGCGAATTTGAGCTTGATGTTGTCGAAAAGTCGGTTTTGAAGCTTGAACAGATGCTTAAAGTCGGCGATGAACAGGCTCTCGGCAGCTTCATTGACGGACTGTATGAAAACAATACTCCGGAAAATGTCAATCTGTTGATCGTTCAGATAATGGCAACCGTTTACCGTCTTGTCAGCATGGTATCCGATAAGAATGAGGTTGCAAAGCTTGTCGATTCAAACCCAATCTTCGGACGAATCACATCATATAGCAGTGAAAGCGTCATGAAAGGCGAATTGCTTGATTTTTGCATTAATGCAAAGTCGATCATCAATCAATCTCAGCGCCGTGACACCGAAATTCTCTGCGACAGGGTAATTCAGATAATCAATTCGCAATATTCAGACGAAAATCTGTCTTTGGCGAGTGTATCAAACACTCTTGCTGTCAGCCCAAACTATTTGAGCGCACTGATCAAGAAAACGAAAAAGAAAAATTTCATCACTCTTTTGACCGAACGCAGAATGAAAGAGGCTCATGATATGCTAGTCTGCACAACGATGAAAGTGCTTGAAGTTGCACAGCGGTGCGGATATAGCGATCAGCATTATTTCAGCTATTGTTTTAAGAAGTTTTACGGCGAGAGTCCGAACAAGGTCAGAAGCACGACCAGGGGAGAAGGCTGATGAAAAAAAAGAAAGAAAAAGAAATAAATGCTTCGATTTCGAAGAGGGTTCATATTTCAATTTCGGTTTTGACTTCACTCTCGATTACCCTTGCGGTAATTGCGGCACTTGCCGTGAGCATAACCGTTTTTGCAAATGTTTACAGCAATGCGCTGATTCGTGACGCTCAGGTCAATTCCGAACAGTCGGTTCAGCAAACGACGATTGCGATGAACAACTATCTCGAAAACATGAAGGATAAGCTTGATAAAGTCGGTCAGATGATCAATCTTTGCGACACAATAACCGAATTTAACGAACAGGCGCCGGTGCTTACCAATATGCAAAGCGACATCTACGCCGTGATGATATATAAAGAAAACGGAACGATTGTCAGCTGCATCAACGGTGAATTTGACAAAAAAGACAAGATTTACAGAAATCTGTCCTATGACCGTGAGCTTTTTTCAAATGCAAAGGAATATGCAGTATCCCGACCTCATGTTCAAACGCTTTTTGAGGGCGAATATCCGTGGGTCGTTACAATGGCAAGACGCGAGAATTGCAAGCTATTCGGCGGAGATGTATATATTGCTATCGACTTCAAATTCAACGAGATTGCGAAATATATCGATAATGTCGGCGTCGGCAGACACGGCTATTGCTACATGATAGACGGTGACGGAAACATTGTCTATCACCCACAGCAGCAGCTCATTTTTTCGGGACTGAAATCCGAACCGCTTGATGAAATTTCATCATATAAAGACGGCGTTCACAACGGTGATAATGTAATCTATACTCTTGAATCCACCGCAGCGGCGTCATGGAGAGTTGTCGGCGTTGCATTTACCGAAGAAATGTCGGAAGAGCGCTCGGCACAGATCATTTACAGCGTTGCAATATCGATTTTGTGCTGCGCGGCGATTTTGGCTGTCGTTTTGATCGTATATTCTCATATCGTGAACGCTCCGATGAGAAGACTGATGAGAGAGATGAAACGGTTTGAGAAAAATACCGACACTTTTATGTATGAAGGTCAAACCGAGTGCGTTGCGGAGCTTCATGAACTGTCCGATTCGTTTGAACACATGACCAATCGAATCAAAAGGCTGATGGAACGGGTGCGCTCCGATGAAACAGCGCTCAGAAAAACCGAACTTAAAGCGCTTCAGGCGCAGATCAATCCTCATTTCCTATATAATACGCTCGACTCGATTCAATGGATGTGCGAGCAAGGGAATAATGAGGAGGCTGTGAAAATGGTCGGTGCACTTGCAAGGCTGTTCAGAATCAGCATCAGCCACGGTCAGGAGCTTATTCCGATAAAAGATGAGCTTCAACACGCAAAAAGCTACCTTATTATACAGTCGTTCAGATACCGCAATCAATTTAGCTATGGGTTTCAGGTTGAGCCGGGTCTTGAGGAGTTTGTGTGCAATAAAATAACCATTCAGCCGCTGATTGAAAATGCGATATATCACGGAATCGACCGAATGGTTGATGAGGGCGAAATCAAAATCACCGTCAACACCGCAAAGGACGACGACAGCGACATCATTATAACGGTTGAGGACAACGGAGTCGGTATGACCGAGGAGCAATGCAAAAAAATATTGCAGAAAGAACGGAGCGACTCAAGCGGAATCGGCGTTAAAAATGTAAACGACCGACTGAAAATCTATTTCGGCAAAAAATACGGAATCACGATTGAAAGCGAGCTTGACGAGGGAACTGTCGTAAAAGTCAGGATCCCGAAAATCACTAAGGAGCAGGTAAATGAATTATAAAAGAATAATTGCGGCGGCGCTTTGTCTGATAATGCTGTTTTCATTTGCCTCATGCGGCACGACATCGTCGGAAAACAAGCTCAAAATCGCCGTCATATCAAAAGCAATCGATACTGACTTTTGGCATAATGTTAAAAGCGGAGTTGACTCGGCGGCTATCGAATATAATGTATCTGTGACATTTGAAGGACCAGAAAACGAAGACGAATATGAAAAGCAGAATGAGATGATCGAAAAAGCGATCAGCAACAAGGTTGACGCAATCGTTTTGTCGGCAATAAATTATTATAAATCGGTGGACTCTGTCGAAAAGGCTGTCAGAAAAGGCATTAAGGTAGTAACGATCGACAGCGATGTCGGCTCGCAGCAGGTTAGTATGTTTATCGGAACGGATAATGTCGCTGCAGGTAAACAGGCAGGTGCGGCGGCGCAAAACAGCCGAAAGAAGAATGAAAAGCTGTATATCGGGCTTGTCAATTATGATGCCGCAACCGACAACGGATTCAAAAGGGAACAGGGCTTTCGTGATTATATCGCAAATGTGGACAATGCCGAGATCGTCGGCGCAATAAATGTGCAAAGCGATGTGATCAGTGCGGAGCAGGGAACGGTACAAATGCTGAAAGAGCACCCAGAAATCAATGTTTTAGTCGGTTTCAATGAATTGATGACGCTCGGAATCGGCAATGCGATGAAAAATCTCAGTTTGTCGGGGAAAATCAGCGCAATCGGCTTTGATACAAATGTCGAGTCGGTCGGAATGCTCGAAACGGGCGAAATGAGCGCGCTTATCGTGCAAAATCCGTTTGCAATCGGCTATCTCGGCGTTAAAAATGCGGCGGATATTGTAAACGGCAAGCTGCCGTCGAACGAACGGCTTGATGAAACGACAAACGTAATCACCGTCACAAAGGACAATATGTTCAACGACGATGTTCAAAAGGTAATGTTCCATTTTCAATGATGAGGTAATATTACACATATAACATCATTCTTTTTTGTTAATAATTATTTAAAAATTGTTATTTTTATATTTGACATTTACAAAATTTAGTGGTAAAATAGTAGACGCGATAATTTAATACAAACGAAAGGATGATAGTTTTGAAAAAAACGATCAAAATCTCAGCAATTTTGCTTGCTTTGATTATGGCTGTCAGTGTTTTCGCAATCAGCCCGATTTCAGCAAGCGCGGCAAGCTCCGGTTGGAACACAATTTGGGATGCTGAAAGTGATGTTAAACCTTCAGTCGGCGGTACAACTGCTTATGCAATCAAAAACGATGAAGGTTGCATTAACACAGGCAACAACAGCACAAAGATTCTTAAAGTATTCAGACAGGGTGCTTACAACATTATGTCCGTAAACTTCCCGATTGAAGCGGGTACTCTTACAGATGCTACTCAGCTTAGAGTTTGGGTTGGTAAAAAATCAACAAACGGATCAAAGTATAATACAGCAAACTTCGGTCTTAAATTCACCGATGGTGAAACTGTTACATACTACGGTGTTGGTTTCAGAGCAGACTATGATATGCCTTGCACATTGTCCGAAAACGGTGCATGGTATGCGATTGACTTGACAAGCAACAGCATTATTGTCAATTCAAAAGCAAGTTTTAAAGGCTCACAGTTTTCTACTCAGAATAACTGGTCAAATGCTTCTCAGTTTCCGAAAATCAATAGTCTTGATTTTTCAAAATGCACAGGCATTTATGTAAACTTCGGTAAACCGGTTGACAATGGTGAAAAAGGTACAGCAAACGATACATATTATATTGATGATCTTCAGTATTATGTAGCAGGTAAAACTCCTGTTGCAAAATTTGAAGGTACAACAACTGTAATTGCAGATAAAGAAGCTTTGTCAGTAACTCTTCCGAAATCATCTGATGTTACTGTTGCAGACGGCGGATACCTTGTAGGTTGGAAGTCATCTGACGGTGGTTTCTACAAACCCGGTGCAGAGGTTGGTCTTACTGAAGATGTTACATTTACCGCAATCGGACTTGATATGTCAATGTCGGCAGGTGCAAGCATTCGTTGGGCACAAACAGCAGACGATCGTGGATTGCGCTTCCAGACAAAGATTAAAGCATCTGATCTTGAAAGACTTTCTGCGGCAACAACATTTACAACAGGTACACTTATTGTTCCGGCATCTGCTGGATGCGCTAACAGTAATAAAATCGAGGGTCTTGATGACGCAGGCGAATTTGATATTGGCCGCGCTGTTAATTCGATAAATAACGGTTTGAATGTTGTTAATACTAATAACCTTATGTACGGCGAAGCAGACGGATATAAGTATTATTATGGCGGTGTAACCGGCATGATGATCAGCGACAATGCTGAACTTGATTCAAGCAAAGTTGTTTCGCTCAGCATCACAGCTCGTCCTTATATGACCATTACTTATAAAAATGGTTCTACAACTTCCAGTTCAAACATTGGAACAGGAACATATTATCCGAAATATACACAGGGAACTTGCACTCGTTCAATGAAGCAGATTGCAACAGCGGCGTATAATGATACAACAATGAATTATTCTAAAACTCAGATGAGCATTCTTAAAGATCAGTACGGTGCAGTTGTAGTTGAAGGTTCTTCTGATGATTATATCAAAGAGTCAAGCGACGCTTTGGGCAAATAATAGGGAGGAGCAGAGTTATGAAAAAATATACTAAACCTGAGGTTGAAATCGTAAACTTTGAAACTGCCGATGTTCTTATGACAAGCGGAGATTATACTCTTGAAGATTTTGTTCTTAAAACAGACGGAAATCAAGCTGAAAGATTTAACGATGTTTGGAATAAGTAATTTGTATTATAAAAACACAGGGTATTATACCCTGTGTTTTTTCTTATGTTGCAATTTGCTTGACATATTAAGGTTTTGGCGGTATAATTTATTTATCTGTGTTGTGAAAATTGTTACAACATTTTCGTATGAAATCCAAAAAAAGGAATGAAATAAATAATGAAGCTTGAAAAATTAGTCGGTGACCGCTTTAAGGAAAAACCGTCCGACTGCGTGATCGATTCTCATGCGCTGATGATCAGAGGCGGCTACATGAAATATGTCGCTAACGGAATTTACTCATCATATATGCCGCTGAAACGAATCACAAAGAAAATTGAGCAGATTTTGCGTGAAGAAATGGACAAAATCGACGGTCAGGAAGTGTCATTTCCGGTTGTAATGCCTGCGTCTCTTTGGGACGAATCGGGCAGATATGAATCGGTCGGAAGCGAGCTTTTGAGATTTACCGACCGCAACAAGTCAAGAATGATTTTGGGCATGACCCACGAAGAAGCCGCTGTTCAGCTCGTTCGTGAATATGCCAATTCGTATACAAAATATCCGTTCATGATTTACCAAATTCAGACAAAATTCCGTGACGAGGCAAGACCAAGAGCCGGTCTTATTCGTGTTCGTGAATTTACAATGAAGGACGCATATTCATTCCACACTTCGCAAGAGGATTTGGAGAAATATTATGACCGCTGCCACAAGGCATATGAGCGAATTTTTGCAAGAGCCGGAATTCCCGAAACGATTTCGGTCAAGTCCGATTCGGGCATGATGGGCGGAAGCGTTTCTCATGAATTTATGCTTCTGACCCCGATCGGCGAAGACTCGATCGCAATTTGCCCGGAGTGCGGCTACCGTGCCAACATGGAAGCGGCTGCAAGCATAATTGAGAATAGCCGTGATGATGTGTCCGAGCCGCTGACCCTTTGCGAAACCCCGAATATTCATACGATCGAAGATATTTGCGAATTTTTGCATACATCGAAGGAAAAATCCTGCAAGGCTGTCGTTTATCAGCGCAATGAGGACGATTCATATGTCATTTTGTTCATTCGCGGCGACCTTGATGTTAATGAAACAAAGCTTACAAACTTCCTTCAGTGCGAGATTCATTCTGCTGTAATCACCGAAGAATCGGGCATTCATGCGGGATTTATCGGACCTGTTAATGCACCCGAAAATGCAACGATTCTGTTTGACGAATCGCTTAAAAATACCAACAATCTTTCATGCGGCGCAAACAAAGACGGCTATCATTATACCGGTCTTGACATTGAGCGTGATTGTGAAAATGTTGAATATCATGATTTTGCGAAGATCGTTGAGGGCGGAATTTGTCCGTCATGCGGCAAGCGTACTATCAAAGTATCTCGAGGCATTGAAGTGGGCAACATCTTCCAGCTCGGCACGAAATATACAAAATCAATGGGCATGACCTATCTTGATGAAAACGGCAAGACTAATACGCCGATCATGGGTTGCTATGGAATCGGCGTTGGCAGACTTGCGGCAAGTGTTTGCGAGGCTCATCATGATGAATACGGTCCGATTTGGCCGATGACGATTGCGCCGTGGCAGATTCATATATGCGCTGTTCGTCCCGATTCGGATAATGTTCGTGAAACCGCAGATAGAATATATGACGAATTGCAGACTAAAGGCGTCGAAGTAATTTATGACGATCGTTCGGTTTCGGCGGGTGTCATGTTCTCTGATGCTGATTTGCTCGGCATTCCGCTTAGAATAATTGTTTCTCCGAGAAACCTCAAAGAGGGAGTATGTGAGATCGTTTCAAGAGATAAGTCTATTTCCGAAAAGGTTGAGCTTGCAAATGCCATTGAGCGTGTTGTTGAACTTCGCGATAATATGTTAAAGGAATTGAATGCATGAGCTTTGACAGAACTACAATTGATTATTCGGACGGCAAAATCACTTTGCCCGACGGCTATTACAAACGCAAAAAGGAACTGTATATTTCGGTAGTCAAGGGTGCTTTGTATGTTAAGTCCAAATGGCAATATGCTCGGTTTATGAACGGTGCAAGACGCTCTCGTGACCCGATGACGGTCGATTTTTACAATGCTTGCTGCAACACAACGGTTGTTTTGCCATATGTCGATAACAAAATTGAGGTAACGACCGAGCTTGCAAGCGTATTGAGTGAAGACGAGCCGTGCGAGATGATTGACTTTAAGGATTCAAGCGGACTTATCATCGGCACAAAATCGTTTTTTGATTCAAAACTGAATAGATAAAAAAATGACTCGATTTTTCGGGTCATTTTTTTGCTTCAAGTTACATTTTATGTTGCATTTTGTCGGCTGCTTTGCTATAATGATATTTGGGTAAAGTTTGCGTAAAATAAATGTTAAAAATAAGTAGGTTGTTATATGGACTATTTGGAAGGTGTATTTATGCTGCTTGGCGGCATCGGATTGTTTCTTTACGGAATCAACTTTATGTCAATTTCGCTTAAAGAAGCCGCAGGTGAAAAGCTTCGCGGCGTGCTGTCAAAAATGACCGGTAACGGCGCTGTCACCGTATTGGTCGGCGCAGGCGTCACGGCATTGATTCAAAGCTCGGGCGCGACAAGCGTAATGGCGATCGGATTTGTAAACGCCGGAATGCTTAATGTTGCGCAGTCGCTGTATATCATGCTCGGCGCTAACATCGGAACAACGATCACAGCGCAGATAATTGCGTTCAAGGTTGAGACGATCGCACCGCTTATCCTTTTTGTCGGCATGATTTTATATACCTTCGTCAAAAAGCGAATTATCAAAAAAATCGGCGCTGTCGTGCTCGGTTTCGGTATGCTTTTTGTCGGAATTTACCTGATTAAATATGCCGCAGATATGCTCCAGATGTCGGAATTCATGGCGACATTCCTTGAAAATTTCAACAATCCGCTTTTGATGTTGCTGTTTGGCGTTGTTTTCACATCAATCATCCAGTCGTCCTCCGCTTCAATCGGCATTTTGCAGGTATTGATCGGACAGGCAGCCGCAACGGGTGCTGCAACGACCTTCGGACTTCATTCGGTAATATATATGATCATCGGCATGAACATCGGCGCAATCGCTCCTGTCGTTTTTGCTTCGTTCTCAGGCAACAAAATATGCCGTCAGTCGGCGCTTTCGGGCGTATTTGCAAAGATTCTCGGCTCGGCAATATTCATCATTCTTTATTTGCTTATTCCGTATATTGAAACATTTATCGTCAACATGACGCCGACAGATGTTTCAAGACAGATTGCTAATATGCACCTGCTGTTCAACATAATTTCAACGATTTGCGTTTTTCCGTTTGTTAAGCTCATCACCAAGCTTGTTGCAAAAATTATTCCCGAAAAGCTTGAAGATGAATTTACAACCGAAAAGCTCCTCTATCTCAATCCGGAAGTCATGATCACTCCGTCAATCGCAATAGTTCAGGCTAAAAGAGAGATCATGAGAATGAGTGAGCTTGCGACAAATAACCTCAGACTGTCGCTCAAGGACTTTTTTGAGGACGGCTGCAAATATGCCGATGAGGTTATCGATGTTGAAAAAACGATAAATTATCTTAACCACGAAATCACAGGCTATCTTATCAGGCTTCATTCAAAATCGCTGAATGAAAAGGACGAGGAAACTGTCGGAATGATGTTCAGAGTTGTTTCTAACCTTGAACGAATCGGCGATCATGCGGAAAACATTGCAGAATATTCGCAGATTGAGTCAAATCAGCGAATTGTATTTAGCAAAGAGGGCTTTGAGGAGCTTAAAAATATATCTGAAAAGACAATGAAGGTTGTAGAGCTTGCGTCCGAGATATATGATAAGGACGAGTTTGACAAGCTGAATATGATCAGCGAAATGGAAGAAGAAATCGACGATTTGAAGGATCTATATATCGAAAACCACATTTCCCGACTCAAAAAAGAGCTTTGCAATCCGCGAGGCGGCGTCATTTTTACCGATATGGTAACCGACCTTGAGCGTGTTTCGGATCATGCAATCAATGTTGCGTTTGCGATCAACGGCGAAAAGTCGTTCCAAATCAAAAAGTCTTATGTAATCGGTAAAGCCGAATAATTCCATAAATAATCAATGCCGAGGCGGTTGGCTTAAGCATTATAAGGCATTATTGCTTCAAAATAACATCTTTTTGCACAATAATGCGTTAAAATTCCCGAATATGCGTTAGCATTATTCGGGGATTTTGCCTTTTCTTGTATCAAAAATATATCATTTTGAAGTGCTTCGCAGTTTCATAGCTATAAAAATTCTTTATTATGAAGTCGAAAAAATGAAGCAAGGCTGACGCCTTGCGAGGTTTTTTGACAAGTCAATAATGGATTTTTATGCGAGAAACCAATACTTCCTTATTATGCTTAAGCCTTTCGGCTTTTTAAATTTAAAATAATAAGTAAATACATTTTTTGCAATGTATTTTAACCCGTAAAACTGAAAAGATATTATCGTTGATTAGTTTTGAAAGGCGGATAATTTGCTTGAACGGTTTTTTTTACGGATATAAGTTTAAGGTACTGATGGCGGCGGTTGCAATCTTCATGCTCGGCGTTGTTGTTTTGCCCGATATTATGTATAATTCTGCAATGAAAGTTGATGTGATTAGGGCGAAAAAGGAGAGCGTCGAGATAATTCAGTCGGGGGTCGGAAAAATTGTTTCGGCTGATGAAAAAACAGTCATTTCGGACTATGAATTGGTCATAAAAAAGGTGCTTGTAAAGGACGGTGAATATGTCAAAAAAGGCGACAAAATCATTGAGGTTGATGTTGAGGCAACAAAGGGATATTATTTGTCCGAGCAGGATTTTGAAACAGCCGACAAAATCAAGCGTTACATCACAGCCGAAAAGGACGGATATATTTCAAAGCTCGGCGTTAAATCTAACATAAATTTGCCGTCGGGAACAGAGATGTTCACGCTGATTCCGACCGATTCGCTGAAAGCCGTCACGAACATCGGAGAAAGCAAGCTGCGTGATTTAAAGGTCGGTCAAAAGGTGAGAATCAGCGGCACGGCATTTAGCGGTGAATATGACGGGGTAATAGATTCGATCGGAGCATATGCCGAAACGAGTGCCGACGGCTCAAGCGGCGTTAATACCGTCGTTGCAATAAATAATGCTGACCGGCGGCTCAAAAGCGGTTACACGGTGAATTTGAAAATCGTTGTTGAAAATATTGATGACGCTGTGTCGTTGCCCGAAAGCGCTGTCAGCCAGGATAATAATGATGAGTATGTCTATGTATATAAGAATGGAAGCGCTCAAAAAAAGAGCGTTAAGACAAAAAGCTATTCAATGGGCAAGGTTATTTTGCTTTCAGGCATCGATGAGGGCGAGGGTGTTATTAAAAATGCGGGTTCGTTGAAGGGTGAGTCGGTGAATGTAATTGCGAATGTAAAGAGTGAAGAAAAATGATTTCTGCAGTAAAAAACTCAATAAATAACCTATTCCGAAAGGGATTTCGCACTGTTTTAACAATTCTTGCAATCTCGATCGGTGTATGCTCAGTGGTGCTTATCGGTGCATTTTCCGATTCAGGAGAAAAAGCGGTGGGTGATGAGCTTGATTCGTTAGGATTAAACGGCTTGTCAGTCGCATTTAAAAGCAACGATGGTTCATTTTCATTTGACGATGCAAAAACTCTGCGAAGTATTACCGGAATTGACGGCGTAACGCCCTATTGCTCTGTTAAGGCAAAGCTGTCATATAATGACATTTGCGAGAATGTGTCGCTTTGGGGCACGGAAAGCGATGAAAATAAGGTGTTTTCAACTAAAATCGATTATGGCAGGGATTTTACTAAATCTGAGGTCGAGGACGGAAAAAATGTATGTCTTATCTATAAAAAGACGGCGAAAAAGATGTTCGGTCGGGGAAATGTTGTCGGGAAAACGATGAGCGTGATCGTAAACGGCAACGAGAGTAATTTGAAAATCGTCGGCGTCACAACGACCGACAGCGCATTTTTGCAAAGCGTTGCGGGAACTATCGTGCCCGATTTTGCATATATTCCATATACATTCATGAGCAGCATTTGCGGTGACAGGGGACTGAGCTCAATCACGGTGACGGTCAGCGAGGGTTATGACTCAAAATCGGTCAGCCGAGAAATAATCTCAACGATGAACAGCATAAAGGGCGACGATACAATTAAAGTAGATGATTTGTTGTCGCAAAGAAACAAGCTCGACAACATTATGAACATTGTCACAAGCGTGCTTGGCATAATTGGGATAATTGCACTGTTTGTGTCGGGATTAGGGATTATGACGGTGATGCTTGTATCGGTCAGCGAACGAACTCGTGAAATCGGCGTGAAAAAGGCAATCGGCGCGTCTTTTTGGAATATTTTTGCCGAATTTTTGTCCGATGCGTTGACTATCTCGATAATCGGAAGTATAATTGGAGCAGCGTTCGGAATAGGCGTTTGTGCGGCGGCTACCGTTTTATTTAAGACGGATATAATCATGGATTACTCAAGAGCGGCATATTCGGTGTTATTTGCGATTGTTTCGGGAGTAATATTCGGAGTTTACCCCGCAATTAAAGCCGCTAAAATGACGCCTGTGGACGCATTGAGATATGAATGAGGTTTAAATATGAAATATGCTGTGATTTCAGGTGAATATGAATATTCAAACGAGCTTAAAAAATTCGGGTTATCATTACTGAAAACCGAGTTAAATCCGAATTTACAGCGTTCGGTTGCTTATCATGCGGACATGAACTGTGCAAAAATCGGGGATATGATTTATGTTGCTAAAGAGCAAACAGAAATCATTGCAAAATTAGACGAATTAGAATTAAAGTATGAAATCATATCAGAGCTTTGCCCCGATTATCCGTTTGATGTGTACTTAAACTGTGCGATATGCGGCAAAAATGCAGTCATAAACCCGAACACGGTTTCAAAAGGCATTTTATCACAGCTTGAATCGGACGGCTATGACATATACTGCGTGAAACAAGGTTATTCGGGGTGCTCAACGCTTTTTGTAAATGAAAATACCGTCATCACGGCGGATGACGGTATTTATAATGCTTTACATAATTTTTTTGATGTGCTGAAAATCAGCGACCGAGACATAAATTTACCGGGTTTTGACCACGGATTCATCGGCGGCAGCGCCAAGATGATCAATAAGTCTACAATGCTGTTTTTCGGCGATATATACTCAATCTCGGACGGTGAAAAAATTGTCCGATTTCTCAATAATCATAATATTAAATCCGTGTCGCTATCGGGAAAACTCACCGACATCGGCGGCATGATCATATTATGAAATCGAAAGTCCGAAGAAGCTTGAGAAAATCGACGGGAAAACATAGCACAAGGTGAGCATGATGATTCCTGCGCAAAGAACGCCAAGACAAATTGTCGGGATCGAATGCTTTAGCTTAAGGTTCATGAAGCTTGCAATCAATGCACCTGTCCATGCGCCTGTTCCGGGCAACGGAATTGCCACAAAGCAAAAAACGAAAATCAATTTGCCGATGCCTTCTTTTCCGTCCGCTTCGGCAATTTTTTTATTAGCACGGTTTTCAAAAAACATAACGAATTTGCGTGTCGATTTGAACTTTTTGAGCCATTCAAAAATCTTCTTGATGAAGAGCAAGATGAACGGGACAGGCAAGATGTTGCCGATGTAGCAAATGATGAATGAGGGAATCCAATGAAGATTCATCAGAGCCGCCGCAATCAATCCGCCGCGAAGCTCCAAAATCGGTAAAAGCGATATTATGAATATTGCAAGCCAAGGCGGACATCCGATGCTCGATAACCAGCCGGTAATTTGTTCAGCCATATAATAATAACTCCTTAAACGAATAAATTTGACTTAAAAAGTATAACATCAATAGAACAAGTTGTAAATAGTAAAATTTACATTTTCCGTAAAATATATGTTAAATCGAGATAAAAAAATAACTGCTCTGTGAACATTCATCAAAGGGCAGTTATTTTGTTTTTACCGAAATTATTTCATTGCTTTAACTTCGTCAAATTCGTCATATACTTCCTTTGACGGTTCTTTTGTAAGCAGACTTACAACTACGATCAAAATGCACGCAAGAATGAAAGCAGGGAGGAGTTCATAGAAGTTAAGCGCCGCAACATTCGGGCGAACGAGGAACTTCCAGACAAAGACCATTACGCCGCCTGAGATCATGCCTGCCAAAGCACCGTACATATTCGTTCTGCGCCAGAAAAGAGCAAAAAGGACGACGGGACCGAACGCTGCGCCAAAGCCTGCCCATGCAAACGATACGATTTCAAATACCGAGCTGTCCGGGTTCCATGCAATGATTATGGCGACAACCGAGATTGCGATTACCGACAGACGAGCGATAAACATTGCTTTTTTGTCGCTCATGTCTTTTTTGAAGAAGCGTTTAACGATATTTTCGGAAACACTGCTTGACGCTGCGAGCAACTGTGAATCGGCAGTTGACATTGTAGCCGCCAAAATTCCGGAAAGAATTACACCGCCCAAAAGTGCCAAAAGAACGCCGTTTGAACCGAGCAAGTCGGCGATTTTGATGATTACGGTTTCGGCGGCGGCAGAGCCTGATGAAAGGTCGGAGATAGCACCGACTTTTGTCATTGCAAGTCCGACAATGCCGATGAATATTGCGATTCCGAGTGAAATTACAACCCAAACGGTTGCGATTCTTCTTGAAAGTTTAAGCTTTTTGTCGTCCTTGATTGCCATGAATCTGAGCAAAACATGAGGCATTCCGAAATAGCCGAGACCCCAAGCAAGAGTTGAAAAGATTGAAAGGAATCCATATGAATCGGCTGAGTTTGTTGCTTTATTATAAAGCGTATCAAAACCGAGATAGCCGGGGAGCGAACGGGCATTGTCCATTACTGCCTGGGCGCCGCCTGCCGAATAGATTCCGAATCCGACGATCGTGATAAGCGAGATCGTCATTATGATCGACTGAATTAGGTCGGAGGTGCTTGCAGCCCAAAATCCGCCGAGCGTTGTATATCCGACGATTACAACAGCGCTGATTATCATTGCAGATTGATAATTCATTCCGAAAAGTGAAGCAAAGAGTCGTCCGCAAGCGGCAAATCCAGACGCTGTGTAGGGAACGAAGAAGATTATGATAACAGCTGCCGCAATCAACATCAAAATGCGGTTTTTATCACGGAATCTGTCCGAGAAAAAGTCGGGGATTGTGATTGAATTTGTTTTTTGAGTATATCTGCGGATTCGCTTTGCAACGATAAGCCAGTTAAGATATGTACCGATTGCGAGTCCGACCGCTGTCCAAAATGCATCTGCGACGCCTGTTAGATAAGCCACACCCGGCAAGCCCATCAAAAGCCATGAGCTCATGTCCGACGCTTCAGCGCTCATTGCGGTGACAAGCGGACCCATTTTTCTTCCGCCGAGGTAAAAATCATCGGCGCTGTTATTTCTTTTTGAGAACCATACTCCGATTCCGAGTACGAACAACAGGTACACGATTATTGCAATCAGCATACATATTTTTTCTGTCGTCATGTTTTAAACATTCCTTCCGTGCTATATGTTTCAAAATAAAAAAATATAAAATTATTTTAACATAATTATGAACATTTTGCAAGAAAAATATACAATAATTGAATATTTATAAAAAGACCGCCCGATTTCGGACGGTCTGATTTAGTTGCGGAATATGTACTTAATGAACAAGAGCGTCAATCAGCGGCTGATAATATTCGTCGGTGTTCAGATTGCGGATTCCGAAGTTGCGGTTATATTCCCAATATGTCCATGAGATTCCGTTTTCTTCGCAAATCTCTCTTACTGCACGGGTATATTTCGCACGGTCGGTCATTTCTGCCGCACGATATGCGCCGAATTCGCCGAGGTTTGCGGGCAGATTATATTTTTTGCTCCATGCAACGGCGTGTTCTGTGATGTTTTTGCGAATATTCTCATAGTCTTCGGGAGTACCGAGCCAATGAACATCATGCAAATCGGCATAGGTCGGAGACCACGGTGCGCCTTGATGAGTAAATTCAAGCGGAAAATAATAGTGGAATGTGCCGATAATATTTTCGTCATCCTTCGGCGGAACCAGTTTGTCCATTGCGAAAAGACCCGAATAGTCGATTCCGCATATTTCGATTTCTCTTGTCGGATTTGTCTCTCGAATTATTTTGACAGCCTGATTCTGAACCTCGTTCCATTCTTCGGCGGTCGTGCGCCATGTCGGTTCGTTCATGACCTCAAACACGAGCTTGTCGGAATAATTCTTGAATTTGTCGGCAAGCTGTTCCCAAATCGCATAAATCTTTTTGCTGTTTGCTTTCGGTGCGTCCATTGCCTAACGGAAATGATGAATGTTGACGATTACCGAAAGGTCACGCTGCAAAAATTTATCAACGCTGTCAACATACATATCGAGAAAGTACGGGTCGATTTTGAAGCCGTGTTCATCGTCCGTGTGAGCGTCCCATTTTGCAGGCAAACGAACATGATCAAAGCCCAAACGCTTCACATCGTCATAATACTCGTCGCCCATCGGATTTTTGAATTTTTCGCTCGGAATCGGGACTTCTTCAAAGTGGTCTCCGATGTTGATTCCTCGTTTAAAGTTCATTAGTTTCCTCCAAATTTGAAATAATCCCTATCGTTTATATTTATAATCAATCAAAAGATGTGATTATATTTGCAATGAATTTTCTCATCAGCAAAACGTCCTTCATGTTGATTCTTTCATCATGATTGACATCTGCCGCTTCTTCGTTGATTTCAACATTCATTCCCGCAATGAATTTTCTCATCAAAAGGACATCTTTCATGTTGATTGCGCCGTCGTTGTTTGTGTCGCCGAATAATATATCCGAGCTGAGTTTTACGAGTGCAAATTTATCAAGACAGATTACGCCCTCACGGGTTGTTTTGAAGCTGAGCTTTGCCTGTCCGTCCGAGCCGACTTTGATGATGAATTCGCCGTTTTCGCTCTCCGAGAAGCAATGATATGCTTTTTTGTCGGTTTTTTGGTCGATTTTGCCCAAATATTGTGTGTCGTTGACGGTTAGTTCGCATTCGCCTCTGTCCGAATCTGTTCTTAAATAGCAATATAACTTATATTCGCCCGGTTTCAGGTCTTTAAGCGTGCATTCAAGTCGCTGACCGACCTTGCATTTGGAATAAATCATTTTTGAATTAAACGGCGCAATGTCGGTTTGTGTAAGTGTATAGAACGAAGAATCATTTTTGGTTCTTGTAGATCTTGCGTCGAATACTGTTGAATTTTCGGGATAATTTATATCCTTGCCGTCGGGAACTTGATACCACTGATAGCCGAGCGTCGGGGTAACGCCTTTAACTTTAAAAAGGTCGCTTACCGTTACGAATGTATAACCCTCTTCAATCAGCTTCGGGATTGCCCGGTCTACTGCCTGAACAGTGTTATCGTTGCCCTCAAAGCAATGGAGCAGATAAATGAATCCGTCCGATGCGTTGTCAAGAATTCCTTGAAGTCTGTCTTCGACCGGCGTTGTGACATAATCAACAGGGCCGCTTCCTGCAATCAGCGGATAGGGAATTTGCGGCGCTACCTTTTTGTCGGGCATTCCGAGATAGGGAAGTCGCAAAAGAGTCGGGCGAACGGAACAGAGATTATAGATCGTGTCGGAGCAGGTCTGAAGATTTGCGTTGATTCTGTCTGCTGTCCAACCGCTGAAGTTTTCATGGTTGTTTCCGTGCATTCCGATTTCGCAGCCTTGCGCCACCATTCTTTTCAGTGTGTCAGCGGTGTCGGTCGTGCAGTTTGTTCCGATACAGAAAAATGTAGCCGGAACATTATGCTTTTTCAGCACATCGAGCAGGTCAACGGCAGTCGTGTTGTTAGGGCCGTCGTCAAACGCAAGCGCTAAATATTTTTTTGCGGGCTTGGTTGTTGTTTCAGCTGAAACGCAGACCGTCAGCAGCCCCAAAGTCAGGGCAAGTGTCAGTAACAATGATATGATTTTTTTCATAACAATGCCTCCATAAATAGTATTTTCTGAAAATTTATATCACAAAAGCAAGGGCGAAACCGTTGTTTTTGCAAATATCTGATAATTTATTTAAGTCCTAATTTTATAAATCCTGATTTTAATTCTGAACCAATTTTAAATCATCGGGTATAAATCAAGATTAGGTCATATATTTGTAATCTCACGAAGCTCTGAGAGCCGTTTTGTCATGTCATCTGCCGAGAAAAGGACATTTCCCGTTACAAGCACATTTGCGCCTGCTTTAACACAAAGCGGTGCGGTTTCAAGATTGATTCCTCCGTCTACCTCAATGTCGCAGTCAAGTCCCAAGCGGTCGATTTCATGTCTGATTTCGGTGATTTTATCAAGCGCCTGAGGCATGAATTTTTGTCCGCCGAATCCGGGTTCCACCGACATGACCAAAACCATGTCGCAAAGCGGAAGATATTCAAACACAGTGTTTGCAGGTGTGTTCGGCTTGATAGTCAGGCAGCTTTTGCAGCCAAGCTCACGGATTTTATTGAGCGTGTCCGCAACAGGCGAGCCTGCCTCGATGTGAAATCCGATAATATCTGCGCCCGATTTTGCAAACTGCTCAATATATCTGTGCGGACGGTCGATCATCAGGTGAACATCAAGCGGTGTTTTTGTCGCCTTTCTGATTGATGATACAACCGGCATACCGAAAGAGATGTTCGGAACGAAAATTCCGTCCATGACATCAAGATGCCAAAGGTCGGTTCCCGCGTTGTCAAGCTCGGTTATTGCATCCGACAAGTGCATGAAGTCGGCAGTCAAAATGGACGGTGAAAATTTTACCATTATAGTTATATCTCCTTAAAAATATTATGAAACCTTGAGATTTCTGATTTCCAGCGTATCAAAATCACGGCTTATCGAAATATCCTCATTAACATTATCATATGACAAACCGAGACTGTAATTATATGTGCCGCCGGCGTCGATTGAAACATCATTTGTTTTGATAATAGTGTTGTTGTTTAGCTTTCTGCCGGTATTATCGTATACATCAAATGAAATTGTTGTCGGTTTCATTGCGGTTTTGTAATTATTTCTCAAGCAAACCGTGCCTTCAAAGCCGCCTGTTTCGGTGATCTCACCGTTAATGACGGTCATCAAATAGCCATCTTTATTGGATTTTTGCGGTTTTGCGGCTTTATACATACAGCCGTAGAATTCAAGTGATATTGTCGAATTAAGCTCGTCAAGCTTGACCTTGTTTTCAACCTGATCGGCGTCAAAGACGCATTCGATATATGAAATTGTTTTTGGTTCAAGATATTTTTTATCTTCAAGCTCAAAGCTGCCGTTTTGAACGATGATTCTGTCTTTTGAATCGGTCAACTTGTCAATGTTGACGGTGTTTAGAATTTTGCTGAATTTTGTTCCGTTATAGATTGCGACATTCAGCGTGAAAGTTCCGTCGTCGTTATATGAAGCGGAATAGGGGGTGGTGCTGATTTTGCCGTCTTCCTTTACGATTTGGTCATCGCCCATTGTGACCGACTGCGAATCATTGCTGCATGAAGCAAGGCTTAGCGGCATTATGAGCGCAGTCAGAATCAATCCTGCCGAAATAATCCGTTTTATATTCATTGGGGTAATGCTCCTTTATGTGATTACACAATAATTATAGAGAATGTGCAGAATAAATTCAAGTTTATTTTTAATCTTTTTACAATCTTTTTTATTTTTATAGTGACAAATCGAATTTTATCTGTTATAATACAATAAAATGAAATTTTTATGAGGTTTTATTATAATGGATAAACAATTTTTTGCGCCTATTACAAAAATCGTTGAGAAAACGCTTGTCGAAAAAGGCTTTGGCTTTAAACAAGACGGAGACCTTGAATATTATTCGGACGACAGCCGTGCGTTCATGATCGCATATAACGACGAGGCTAAGACGATCGAGCTTAAATTTGCGATTCTCAAAGAGGGTGAGGGAGTCGATTTTAAAACGGTTTCTTCATGGATGCTTGATGAGTCGGCAACCGAGAATGATTTTTCGAGCATCGGAAACGATTTTTCGGATACTGTTCTTGAGCAGCTCGGCGTTAAGGCTACCGCACAGGGAATCAACAAGGTTGAGCTTCCGAGCAAGGAAAAGCACGCCGAAACTGTCACAATCGACATTTTTACAGCCCGCTTCCTTGCAATCTTTACATCATATAAAGAAGCATATATGAAAAATGTTTCGGACTACGGCGAATTTATGTATGATAAGTTCTTCACCGAATATGGCGTTGAGGTTGTTAAGAATGTGGTTTCGGAAGGCAACAAAAAGCAGGTTTCAAAGCTGTTTGAGCTTCTTAATTCATGCTACATTCTTGGCGACAGCGCAGTTACCACAACAATCACATTCTGCATTTTGGGACCCGCACTGGTTGACGATGAAAAGCTTCGCCGTGACGCATATACCTATATGGAGAAATATCCGTTCCTTTATCAGGCGGCTTTCAACATGGTAAAGCTTCTTTCAAAGCCGTCAAAAAAGGCAAAGTATATTGTAAAATAATTAAAAATATAATGTAGATGACATCGTTTGTGCATTTTGCATAAACGATGTTTTTTTCGGTTGTAAAAAATGACAAGCTGTCATATTTTATAGTGAATATATATTATTGCTTGACCGATTTTAACTTTTGTCGTTTGTAGTTGATTTTGTACGAATAACGATATATCTTTTTTGTTATTATATACAATAAATATCACTATTTGGCAAGATAGAGGGCTTTTATTGTGCTATTATTTGCGTTGTAAAAGCAAATATCATAGAATAATTATGCAATTTGCATAAAATGCATATTCACAGTATGTACATAATGCATAATCAATTTGGTCACAATTTGATTTATTCCATTATTTTACATATAATTTATTTTAAGATTTTGCTCAACCGTAATCTAAAAATTCTGAAATAGGAGAATGGTGATGAAAAGATTACTCGTTACTTTCATGGCACTATGCATGGTAATGTCGTCGTTGTCGCTGAGTGCGTTTGCAGCGCAGGACGATAAATCGACCGCTGCCGAAGCTTCGTTCAATGAAGCCGAGAGCACAACCCCGATCGATTATACCGAGTATATGTCATATCAGGATTATGCCGAAAAGCATAAAAACGACCCGAAGGGTTCGTCGGAAATTACGCTTGGTCCGTCTAACATTTCGTCAAAGACCGCAGGCGTCAAGATCGTGACGAACTATAAGGGAAGAGCAGGCTCCTCGATTTATACAACCGAGACTGACAGCGTTGAATTTAAATTTAATGTTAAAGCCGGCTTGTATAATCTATACATTGAATATTATACCGAACCCGGTAAAAATGTTTCAATCGAGCGAGCTGTATATGTAAACGGTGAAATTCCGTTTAACTCCGCCGAGGATGTCAACTTTACCCGTGTTTGGAAAGATAATGTTGACAGGGATGAAAACGGCAACCTTAAATTCAGCAAGGATGTTTACGGAAACGGAATCGTCCCCGATCAGGTTGAGGTTTCGCAGTGGACTTCATCATATTTCTATGATAACCTCGGATTTTACACCTCTCCGCTTCAGTTCAGCTTTAAAGACGGTGTTAATAGTCTCAAGCTTGAAGCAGTAAAAGAGCCGATGACGATCGGCTGCATCAAGCTCGTTCCTGCCGAGGAAACAAAATCATATGAGCAGTATAAGGCTGAATGCGATTCTAAAAACTACGCAGACTATTCGGGCGAAGAAATTTTCATTCAGGGTGAGTCGCCGACAAGCAAGTCGGATCAGACGCTTTATCCTAATACCGATGTTTCTTCCGCAAGTACATCAATGGCTGACGGAAAGCAGAACGCATACATTCAGTCGATCAACATGATCGGCGGCAGCAACTGGCAGTATACTCAGCAGTCGATTACATGGACTGTTCCGAATAATGTCAAAGAGGGTATGTATAATATCAACTTCAAGGTTCGCAAGAATCAATATGAAGGTATGATTTCTTCCCGCAAGCTTTATGTAAACGGTGAGATTCCTTATGCTGAATGCTCGGGAATCAAGTTTAAATATTCAAACAACTGGACTTTGGTTTCTCCGACAACTGACGACGGGGAAGAATGTCTGATTCATCTCAAAGCCGGCGACACGCTCACGCTTGAAGCAACGCTCGGTGATATGGGTCCGATCCTTCGTTTGGCTGAAGAAACGATGAACAACATCAACGAGATCTACCGCAGCATCATCATGATCACAGGTTCATCTCCCGATACCAACCGTGACTATCAGCTTGACAAGCTCATTCCGGATGTGCTTGACGACATGGTAACAGAGTCCGAGAACCTTACCAATATCGTTAATTCGATCGTTGAATTTACCGGTCAAAAGGGTTCGGATATGTCTTCGCTTGAAACCTTGGCAAGACAGCTTAAAACATTCAAGGAAGAACCGGACAAGATTTCAAAACAGCTTTCTCCGTTTAAGACAAACATCAGCTCATACGGTACATGGATGAATAACGCTAACTATACTCCGCTTGAGCTCGATTATATTTCTCTTTCGGCTCCGGGAACAGAGCCGGCAAAAGCAACGGCTAATTTCTTCACCAATTTCGGTTATGAGTTTAACAGATTCATTTCTTCTTTCGTAGTTGACTATAACGCAATCGGCTCACTTGAGAAGAAAAAAGATGATAATAAAACAATCACGGTTTGGATCGCTTCCGGCCGTGACCAATATCAGCAGCTTCGTGCTTTGATCAACAACAGCTACACAGCGTCTACCGGAAACCAGGTCAACCTTGAGCTTGTAAATGTCGGTGCATTGCTTTCAGCAGTTGTTGCGGGAATCGGACCTGATGTTGTACTTGGTCAGGCTAAGAACGAGCCTGTAAACTATGCGCTCAGAAACGCAATTTACAGCCTTTCTAATTTTGATGATCTTGGCGAGGTAACAAAGCGATTCTCAAAAGAGGCGCTCGTTCCATTTTACTTCAATAACGGTAAAACAACCGATCTTTATGCATTGCCCGAAACCCAGGACTTCTATATGCTGTTCTATCGTAAGGATGTTTTGGCAGAGCTTGGACTCGGAATTCCGAATACATGGGATCAGCTGATTCAGTGCATTACCGTTTTGAACAAGAATAACATGGAATTCGGTATGCCGCAGACATTGCAGATGTTCTATACATTGCTTATTCAAAATGAAGGCTCGATGTATACGGAAGACTACAAGTCAACTAACCTCAAATCGACAAATGCTACAAAGGCATTCAAGCTTTGGACTAACTTCTTTGTAAACTACGACTGCCCGAAGACATATGACTTTAAGAACCGTTTCAGAACAGGTGAAATGCCGCTCGGCGTTGATACATATACATTATATAATACATTAGCAGTATCGGCTCCTGAAATTCGCGGACTTTGGGGATTCACCTCGGTTCCGGGTGTTGTCGGAAGCGACGGAAAGATCAACCGCGGCGATTCGCTCGTTGATACAAACTGCTTCATTCTTAAAGACAACATCAGCTATGACCTTTCTTGGGAATTCCTGAAATGGTGGACATCGGCTGAAACCCAGTCAAGCTACGGTAACCGCCTTGAGTGCGTGCTCGGTTCGTCTGCCCGATATAATACCGCAAACGTTGAAGCGTTCCAGAAGCTGCCTTGGACCTCCGAGGAAATAAGCGCAATGAATAAACAGCTTGAAACCTGTGAATCAATGCCTGAGGTTGCGGGAAGCTATTTCATCAACCGTCACATTCTCAACGCTTTCCGTAAGGTTATTTATAAAGATAAAGACGCACGAGATACTTTGTACGATTATTCAAATGTAATTGACAGTGAGATCACCAGCAAGCGTGCCGAGTTTGGTCTGCCCACTGTAAACGATAAGTGATGACACGGGGGTTAAAATGACTACTACTGATAAAAAAATGATCAGAAAGCAAGACCGTCATCTGCTTAAAAAGAGCTTTAAGCAAAATTGGGACTGCTATCTGTATATGGCACCGTACGGCATTATCTTTTTCGCGTTTACCGTTTTGCCCGTACTCGCATCAATCTTTCTCGGATTTACTTACTACAACATTCTCGAAGCTCCGACTTTCATCGGAATCGATAATTTCCGTGACCTTCTTGCCACGGACGATGTATTTATCATCGCACTGAAGAACACTCTCATCATTGCGGTTATTACCGGTCCTATCGGTTATTTGTCGTCAATTTTGTTTGCATGGCTCATCAATGAGCTTTCGCACACAATGAGAGCTGTCATGGTTACAATTTTGTACGCTCCGTCAATTTCGGGCGGTGCTTACACGATCTGGGCGATCATCTTCTCAGGCGACGCTTACGGCTGGATCAACAGTATGCTCCTCAGCCTCGGACTTGTCAATGAACCGCTTCAGTTTTTGACCGACTCCAAATATATGATGACAGTTTGCTGCATTGTTGTAATTTGGATGTCGCTCGGTACCGGATTCCTTTCAAACGTTGCCGGTTTCAGAACGATCGACCGTTCGCTCTATGAAGCAGGTTACATCGAAGGCATCAGAAACCGTTGGCAGGAGCTTTGGTTCATCACCCTGCCGCAGATGAAGCCTATGCTCATGTTCAGTGCGGTAATGAGCATTACTCAGGCGTTCACAGTCGGCGACATCTGCACAACTCTTTTCGGATTCCCGAGTACCGACTATGCGACGCATACGATTCTTAACCATATTCAGGACTATGGCGGACAGCGCTTTGAAATGGGCTATGCCTGCGCAATTGCGACCGTTCTGTTTGTAATGATGGTTGCCTGCAACCAGATAATCCAGCGATTGCTGAGAAAGGTGGGACAATAAATGCAGACGACTTCAAAGCAGATCGATGTTTCAAAGCTTAAATCATCAAAAAAGCGTTTTAATCCGGGTCTTGCACGATCAAGAGCAGGTCGAATCATCAACTTCCTGTTTTTGTGCCTTGTCGGCGTGTTCATGATTATCCCGTTCCTTTACATCTTAAACAACGCTTTCAAGCCGATGGATGAGTTGTTCCTTTATCCGCCTAAGATATTCGTTCAACATCCGACGCTTTCTAACTTTACTAACATCTCAACTCTCATGAGCTCGTCGTGGGTTCCTTTCTCACGTTATATCTTCAACACAATCTTTGTAACGGTTGTAGCAACATTCTTTCACATCGTTTTTGCTTCACTCGCTGCATATGTGCTTGAAAAAAGAGCTTTTCCGGGAAGAAAACTTATTTCGGAAGTAATCACACTTTCACTTATGTTTACTCCCGCAGTTACGGGTATCCCGAACTACATCATTCAGTCAAAGCTTGGAATGATCGATACATATTGGGTTCTTATCATTCCGTATATCGGCGGTTCAATGGGTCTTTACCTCATGAAACAGCATATGTCATCGGCAATTCCGAATGCATTGCTTGAGGCGGCTCGAATCGACGGTGCAGGCGAGCTTACAATATTTATGAAAATCGTAATGCCGCTTGTTAAACCGGCTTGGCTTACAATGTTAATGACATCTGTTCAGTCAATGTGGGGTATTACGGGTAACACCGTAATTTTCTCGGAAGCAAAAAAACCGCTTCAATATGCTCTTTCGCAGATCGCATCGGGCGGTATTGCAAGAACAGGTGCGGCAGCCGCAGTATCGCTAATCATGATACTTCCGCCGCTTCTCATATTCATCTTTTCACAGACACAGATCCTTGATACAATGGCATCAAGCGGTATCAAAGAATAAGGGGAGGTGCAGATCAGTGAAATTTAAAACATTACTCCGTCTGACAGCGGTAGCACTTGCAGTTTTCTGTCTGCTCTCCGTGCCTGTCGGGGCAACCTCGGCTTACCAGTCATATGTATATGACAACAACGGTAATCCGTCAATCGCACCGGACGCTTTCCGATTTGAATCGAGCATTGATGTCGGAGAGATCAAAGACAGCAAAGGCAAGGCAATCGGCGATCTTAACCTTTCGGGTTCAGACGGAACACCCGGCAACATTTTTGTTGCTCATGATGACAAAGTGTTCATTGCCGATTCCGGAAACCGTAGAATCATCATTCTCAACAGCGACTATTCACTTTACAAAATAATTTCGTCATTCCAAAATACAATTACTTTGGCTGACGGAACAAAAAAGACTTTCACAGATACATTCAGCTTTCCTACATATGTATTTGTTGATACAAACACCGACGAAATTTACATCTGCGACCAAAACGGTGCTAAAAAAGATAATGTAAACGCAAATCTTGCAGATGAAATTACCGAGGGTACATCGGGTCGTGTTGTTCAGCTTGACAAAAACGGCAATTTTGTAAGACAGATTGCCGGAATCAACAGCGAAGTTCTTCCGGACGGATTCATTTTCCAGCCTAAGAAAATGGTTGTTGATAACGCAGGCCGAATCTTTGTTCTTTCACGTCAGTGCATTCAGGGTATCTTGGAGCTCAGCGAAGCAGGTGAGTTCGTTCAGTGCCTTGGTGCCGCAAAGGTTACATACAGTGCGGCAGAGCTTATCAAGCGTATGTTCATGACCAAAGCGCAAAAGGAAGAAGCTGACAAAAACGTATCTACCGAGTACAGCGGCATAACAGTTGACGAAGACAACTTCCTTTATGTTACCAACTCAACATTTGAGAAGAAAACGGCTGACCAAAAGGAAATGCTTGCGAAGCTCAACGCAAAAGGTAAAAACGTTCTTCGCAAAATTTCCGACGCCGCAAAGCCATATGGTGATTCTGACGCTCCGTGGAAGGGAACATATTCAGGTCCGTCGCAGCTTGTCGATGTAATGGCGCTTGACAACGGAATCTATGCTGTTCTTGACGCACTTCGCGGTCGTGTATTCTTCTATAACTCAGACGGTGTAAACCTTTTTGAGTTCGGTACTCGTGAAGATCCGGGCGACACAACTCATGTAACATATCTTGACGATATGTTGTCCGGCGCAATTTCAATGGCATGGCACAACAATTCGTGCATCGTGCTTGACGCAGGAACGGGTTACATTAAAACATTTGTAATGACCGACTACGCAAAGCTCATCATGCAGGCGAATGATTATCATATGCATGATGAATATTCAAAAGAAGAAGAGTGCTGGAAAGAGGTTTTGAAAGAAAACCTTAACAGTGCGGCGGCTAAACAAAATATCGCTAAAGTATATTATCGCTTGGGCGATTATGACACCGCAATGGAATACTTCAAGGACATTGAAGACCAGGACAACTACTCTTTAGCTTACAAATATAAACGCCAGCAGATAATTGAACAGTATTTCGGTTGGGGACTTTTGGGAATCATCTTGATTGTTGCAATCATTATTGTAATCAAAAAGCTTTGGAAGAAATTTGTTCCTCCGGCAAAAGAAGATTCATATTGGGGTCACCTGAAATATGCGGGAACGATTCTTTCACGACCGCTCAACGGAAGCTGGTTCTTGGTTCGTGAAAATCATGCGTCTGTTGCGAGTGCAACAACATTGTTGATTGCCACCTCGATCATGAGTCTTTTGCAGGCAAGATTTACAGGATTTATCTTCAATGCTCAGGCGCAATATGTAAACATCATTCTTGAAATTCTCAAAATCATTGCTCCGGTAATGCTTTTCTGTGTTTGTAACTGGTGCGTAACATCGCTTCTTAACGGTGAAGGTAACTTCAGAGCAATCTATATCGGAACCTGCTACTCGCTGACTCCGATTTTGATTCTCTATCCGTTCGCAATTTTGTTCAGTAACATAATGCTCAAAGAAGAGGGCGACTTCTTCTCAATCTTCGTTACTCTCGGCATGGTTCTTACCTTGCTTCTCATCTTTGCGACAAACATGAGAATCCATGACTTCGGACCGGGATTTGCTGTTTTGGAATTGTTCATCACACTTGTTGTAATGATTTTGGTAATATTCCTTGCAGTTTTGTTCTTCGCTCTTGTTCAGCAGATGTATGACTTTGTTTCAAGACTCCTGCAAGAGCTTGCCACACGAACTTAAAAGAAAGGAGAGATTTATTTAAAATGAAAAAAAGAATTTTATCATTACTTCTTTTCGTTGCATTGATTGTTTCAACTCTCTCACTTTCTTCATGTGGCAGTAAACAATCAAAGAATCCGACAAGACCGGACGACATTCCGGAAACGGATACAAGCGAATATGATTTGGACAGCGATGTATATCGTACAATCGCTGAAACCGAAAATACTAAATTTGAGTTTAACGATCTTACGACCGACATTCGTCTGACTAACAAGAAAACAGGCTTTGTTTGGTCAACCGAATATAACTCATATGACGATATTCTCGAGGAAAATACGGTAACACGCGGTGAAGTTTTCACCCTTAACTATTACACCAATACCGGTGCGATTTTGAGCATGAGCTCAGCCGGTGACAGTGTGGAAAAAGGTCAGTTCCGTATTTTGGATATCGAAAATGGTATCGGTGTTCAATATGGTCTCGGCGACATCAATTTCGTAATTGATTTTCCGCTTGCAATGTCACCTGAAAGAAAAGATCAGTTCTACAATCAAATGACTCCCGAACAGCAGGAAATCTTTGATAATGCATATGAGCTTATCAACTTCAATGATGATGTTTATAAGGATCCCGATCAGACAAGCGAAGAAGATCTTAAACAAAAACAGGAGAGCTATCCGCTTGCTGTTAACCAGGATAACGGTTGGTATTATATGACCGCCGGAATCAATCAGAGAAATGTTGACGAGCTTCATGATCTTTGGCGTGTTCAAATCACAACATACACCGACGCTGACATGAACAAGGATAACGACGGCGTTAAGGTTGCCGATCTTGACAGAGCTGAGTTTAATGTTCAAATCAATTACACTCTCGTCGGTGACGATCTTAAAGTTTCAATCCCCGAAGATAAGATCTATTATGCAACAAACTATACGATCGAATCGATCCAGCTTCATCCGAATCTGCTTGACTTCGATAATTCATACAGCGGCTATTATCTCTTGCCGGACGGTTCGGGTTCAATCCTTAACTTCAACAACGGCAAGGACGAACTCAGAAACGACCCGATCTACATTCAAATGTACGGCGTTGACGAAGCTCGCGGCATTGAAGAAAAAACAGCATATTACAATGAGGCGATCCTTCCGGTTTACGGCTGCACGATTCGTTCTAAGGCTGCAAAACCCGTAGCTGCAGAAACCGAAGCTATTTCGGAACTCGTAAACGAGAAAAATACTGCAAGCTACAACGGATTGTTTGCAACCATCGAAAGCGGTGACGCATTTGCCGGAATCGAGGCTCATTCGGGTTCACCTGTCGGCGACATTCCGACTCATAACAGAGCGTTTACCGAATTCAGAATAAACGAGTGCATGAAGATGAAGAGCTTTTCATCAAATGCGGGCGATTCGGACGAAAGATATTCAAAATATCAGTTCCAGCGTTACCTCGGCGAGCTCAGCGTTGTATATCATATGCTTAGCGGCGACGACGCAACATATACAGGAATGGCAAACTATTACCGCAAACAGCTTTTCGGAGACGAAAAGGCTGAGAAGAAGGATTATTATTCAGCGGTAGAGACCATTGGTGAAATCAATGGCAACGGTTTGTTCATGGGTATTTCCTACAACAAGAAAATCGCTCTTACGACCTTTGAACAGACAAAGGAAATTGCAGAGGATCTTCAGAAAAACGGATTTACTAACCTCAATGTGAAGCTTTCCGGCTGGTGCAACGGAGGTTATGAACACGGATACCTCAATAAAATAAAGGTATCAAGCAACCTTGGCGGCAAAGAAGAATTTGAGTCATTGATCGATACAATGGCAAACGACAAAATCGGACTTTTCCCGGACGTCGATTATCAGTATGTTTATGCGAATGAAAAGTCTGTTAAGAGAAGCGACAATTCATCGGGACTCAACGGCAGTCGAAACATTCTCGAAAGAATGTACAATATCTTCTTCCAGGAAACAGTATGGCAGCCGAAATATGCTCTTACAGTATCTGCAATGGAGAGAAACTTAAACGACTTCATGAGCAGCTACGCTGACTATAACATCAAGAACATTTCAATGCGTTCAATCGGCGATAAGATCACAGCAAACTATCGTGAAGATGATTTCTGTGAGCGTCAGGAAACCATGGAGAACATTGTAAAACAGGTGTCGGGTGTTAAAGATAAGGAATATAATATTATGGGAACAAACGGAGACGCACCGTTCCTTAAATATCTTGATTATCTTAATGAAACACCAATCGTTTCTGCGGGTTATGATAAGTCCGATTACAGCGTACCTTTCGTTCCGATGGTACTCAGCGGCCATGTTCAGTACACAGCAGACGCAATCAATCTTTCAAATAACGACAGACTTGATTTGCTTCATATGGTAGAAGGCGGCGCAGGCGCATATTACATCTTGTCCGGCACACAATATGCCGATATTTCGGAGACGGATATGCAGGAGCTTTACGCTACTAACTATGAGGATGTTAAAGATATTGTTATCAGTTCTTTTGATTATCTCAAGAGTGCGCTCAACGATGTATATGGTCTTGAAATCACAAAACACACAATCCTTGCTGATGATGTAAATATGGTTACATATGAAAACGGTGTCAGCATTGTAATTAACTACACCGACAGCGATTATTCGGCAAACGGAATTACCTGCAAGGCCAAGGATTACGCTGTTGTAAAGGGGGCATAAGCTGATGAGTGACACTACAATGACAAAACAAGTAAAAAAGAATCCTCTTTTTAAACGGCGTCGCTCAGTCGAAGTGAAAAAGCGCAGATACGGCTATATGTTCACGCTCCCTTTCATTATCGGTGCTGTCCTGTTTGTCGTCTATCCGATGATCCTCTCGATTTTGCAGAGCTTTTCGGATGTAACATTTGATCCGGATGCGGGTCTTGTTATGAATTTTGCGGATCCGCTTGCAAACTATCGAAGCATTTGGACTGAGACAACCGAATTTTCGGACAAAGTATTTGCGTCACTTCGCGATATGTGCGTAAATGTGCCGGTAGTTGTAATTTTCTCGTTCTTTATTGCGAGTGTACTTAATACTAAGTTTATCGGTCGTGGCTTTGCCCGTTCGGTAATGTTCATGCCGGTTATAATTGCTTCCGGTATCGTAACAAACCTTTCAAGCAACACAGCGTCAAACCTTCTTGACTCGGCTGACAGATTTGCTTCTACTGCGGGCGGAACATTCCAGGTTACAACAGCATTTGAGACAATGCTTGAGGGAATGGACCTTGACCCGTCGCTTATCAGCTTCATTATGTCGGCGGTCAACAACATCAGTTCAATCGTAACAATGAGTGCGGTTTCAATCGTAATCTTTATCGCAGGTCTTCAGAGTATTTCTCCTTCAATTTATGAAGCGTCATATATCGAAGGTGCGACAAAGTGGGAAGTATTCTGGAAAATCAGCCTCCCGATGGTCAGCCCGCTCATCCTCTTGTCGGTTGTTTACACGATCGTTGATGTATTTAACGGAACATCAAACGCTGTTATTGCTTCAATCCACGAGACAATCGTTAAGACAAACTATGACGTTGCGTCCGCAATGGCGTGCAGTTACTCACTGATTATCGTTCTCATCTTGTTAGTGGTATTCGGAGTTCTGTCTAAGCTTGTATTCTATCAGGATTAAGGAGGGTCGATATAAATGAGTTCTTTAACTAAAACAGCGCCTGCTTCAAAACAGGCAAAGGGCAAAAGACTTGACAAAGTAAAAGTCAAAAAATATGCCTTTAAATATGTTATATCGATCGTTCGATGGATATTTATTATCGGAATGTGCTTTGTAATCCTTTATCCTTTGTTCAAGCAGATTTCACTGTCGGTTATGGATGCGGAAGATCTTTACGATGCAACCGTTAACTATATTCCGAAGCATTTTACCTTTGATAACTACAAAACGGCTTGGAAGTCGATCGGCGGAATGGAAACATTCATCAATTCGATTTTAATGACTCTCGCAAGCTCAGTGCTTATCGTAATTAGCTCGACTCTCGTCGGCTATGGTCTTGCAAGATTCAAGTTCAAACTCAACGGTCTCATCTTTGCGCTCGTAATTCTTGCGCTGGTTGTTCCGTCTGACTTGTTCTTCACACCGAGATATCAGATGTTCATTCAGTTGCATCTTTGTGACACTCCGATTCCGATTCTTGCATTTGCCGCAACAAGCACAGGTCTTAAATGCTCGCTTTATATTTTCCTTATGCGTCAGTTCTTCAAAGGTCAGCCTCATGAACTAGAAGAGGCGGCTTATGTTGACGGTGCAGGTCCGATGAAAACATTCGTTAAAATCATGTTGCCGGGCGCTGTATCAATGATGGTAACAGTATTCCTGTTCTCATTTGTATGGCAGTGGCTTGACTCGTCCTATACCTCTTTGTTTATGAGAAATGTTTCGCTCATTTCGACTAAATATAACCTTGTAAACAGCTCAGGTTGGGGCTCAAGCGCATCATCTACCGTATCGAGCGACCTTACGGTCAGCCTTGTAAAAAATGCTTGTATCATTATAATCATCGCACCGCTGGTAATTCTCTATGCATTTACCCAGAAATTCTTCGTTGAATCAATTTCTCGAAGCGGTTTGGTTGGTTAAACTGAATATTACAATTTACCGTCGATAGAGAAATCTGTCGGCGGTTTTTTGTTATATTTCTTCACTTTCGGACATGATAAAAGGGGAGTGTGAAGTTTATGTATGATATAATTATTATCGGTGCAGGCCCTGCGGGGATGACGGCGGCGCTATATTCGCTCAGGGCAAATAAGAGCGTATTGTTGATTGAAAAACGAGCCTTCGGCGGACAGATAACATATTCGCCAAAGGTCGAAAATTATCCGGGTTTTGAGCAAATCAGCGGAAATGATTTCAGCATGAAGATGCATGACCAAATCGTGAAGCTGGGCGCAGAATATGCGATTGATGCGGCAGTTTCGGTTGTAGACAACGGCGACAATAAAACCGTTGTTTGTAAGAATAACAGATATGAATGTCGTACTGTGATTTTCGCAACTGGCGCAGATCACAGACGGCTGAATGTTCCGGGCGAAAATGATTTTCTCGGAAAAGGCGTGTCATATTGCGCTGTTTGTGACGGCACATTTTTTACAAATAAGATAACAGCGGTTGTCGGCGGAGGCAATTCGGCATTGCAAGAGGCAATTTATCTGTCGGATATTTGCCAAAAGGTTTATCTGATTCATCGGCGAGCCGATTTTCGTGCGGATAAGTTTTTGGTAGATAAGCTTAGTAATATCAATAATATAACAGTAATAAAAACCAGCGAGGTTTATGAAATAACAGGGGAGAGCGCTGTCGGTAATGTCGGTGTTTTGAATATACTGTCGGGCAGAAAAACGCAAATTCCTGTCAACGGAGTTTTCATATCGATTGGATTGGCACCGCAAAATGAAGCATTTTCAGGGTTGGTTCAGTTAGATGAATCGGGTCACGCCGAGGTTGATGATGAATGTACCGCAAAAGGCGGCATTTATGTTGCGGGCGACTGCCGCAAAAAGAGCGTCTATCAGCTGACGACTGCGATCGGCGACGGAGCAACAGCGGCGGTAAATGCGTGCAGATATATTGACAACACACTCTAATTTGCTTGACAAACAAGACAGGTAAATGTATAATTATATAGGTCGATTACCTATATTAGTTTCCGTAGCTCAGCTGGATAGAGCGACCGCCTCCTAAGCGGTAGGTCGGAGGTTCGAATCCTCTCGGGAACGCCAAAAATCCTGTTCACTTTAGTGAGCAGGATTTTTACTTATTACTTCTTACCTCTTCACTCTTACTTCAAATATAGTTTGATAAGGGATTTTTGGGAAGTAATAAGTAAAAAGTAATAGGTAATAAGTTAGGTGTGCCTACGGCACGAATTATAATGCAGGAATTGAAAGCGGCTATTATAACAATAAATAACATTTTAGAAATAGGCATCAAAGTGAAAAAATAACTTGTTTCTTCAATAAATACATCAAAAATTAATTAAAAAAACTGCGGTAAAATGTATCGATCCACATCAACGAGACGAAGCTTTGATTATGTGCAATTTCGTCGCACAGTCACAGTTGAGAACCTTGCTTCGTAGAATGCGTAGTCGAGGTTCTTTTATTATAGTTTCTGTTTGTAGGTAAAAAAACATGATAGATATTAGTTTATACGACAGACGAAATTCTCAAAATTGCACCATATTTTATGTTATGTTGTTCATCGGAAAATGTACTAAATCATATCCGAATAATTCGTTATTATGCACAAATAAATTTATGTGAGAATAATATACTTTTATGAAAATAATTACTGTTTAGACTTGACAATGACGAAATTGTATGTTATAATCTAAACAAATAAAATTTTGGTAAACTATTGGAAACAATAGGACACAAAGCAGTGAGCCTACAGCAATTTTATTTGCCACGGCTGTCTTGTTGCACTTTAACTCAAACAGTGATTTTATCAATGAGTTATTAAGGTGCAACTTTTTTGTTTTCTGTTGTTTTTTGAAGAATAACATGAGAGGTTGATATTATGAAAAGAATTACATCAGTGATTTTAGCACTTGTTACCGCAGTATGTCTTTTGGTAACCTGCTCGATTTCTGTTGCTGCGGCTCCGTCAAGAGGTACCACCGCGAAATTCTATCTTCTTAAAGAAGGTCTTCCGGTTCCGTCAGGCGTCGGCTCTCAGCCGAAAGCTAACTATGTTCATGTCGGCACCGGTTCAATTAACAAAATGCAGTCATATTACAACGAAGACGGCGTTGACGATCGCATTATCAATGCGCCGAAGGTTGAGCTTAAAGATGGTCAGTCGATCGTTTGGTATGTTGTTAAATATGAAGGTGACGGATGGCATGTTGACGGCGTAGTTACTCCTTTCTACACCTTTGTTTATTCGGCAAATGCCGATGATGCGACAGGTGAAACAACTGACCCTGCACATTATTATAAAAACGACACCGTTGTTATCAAAGAAAACGGTTTCACCCGTGATGGATATGAATTTGTAGGTTGGAACACAATGGCAGACGGCAGCGGCATTTCATATTCTGCAAGTCAATCGTTTGCCGCAAACACCCTTGCATTTGATAAGAACATAAATGTGACAACGCTCTATGCTCAGTGGAAAGCAAAACCGACTGATGATAAACCGAATATCGACAGTGAAAACAGCATCCAGATGGGCATTGTTACTCCTAAGAAAATGTCAGTTCGTTTTGAGGACGGCAAGATTTATAAAACAGGCGACACACTTGTTCTTGAGACAGGTAAAGATTATAAATTCCAGATGTGCTCAAACGATTGGGACACAGATACATACACAGACGACGGTCACGGCATTGCAGGTACTGTTGTTTATACAGTAAGAGTTTCGACAAAATTCAACGAAAGAAGCTATGACGCCGCAACTCATACATTTGTATTGCCTAAGGGCGACCCGGTTCTCAGAACAGATGTGAATAAATGCTTCATGGCATATAAATTCCACTTCAAGACCGACTACAACAAGCAGACCGGTATCAAACAGGTTGTAAATACTCCTCTTGAGAGTCTTTCGGTAAACCTGCCGCTCGGTTCGACAATTACCGCTGACGCATATAAGGCAATGACCTACAACACCTCGGCTAATGTATTCGTTGAAAATGATGAGGATATGACCCTCTCATATACAACATACAACTGGGGATTCTGATTAAACAAAAACGGAGCAGGATCAAAAATCCTGCTCTTTTTAATTTTTAACAAATTGTAAAATAATTGTTGATTTTTGTGTATTGATGTATTATAATGTAAAAAAGGGTAGAGGCGCAAAATTTATCAGTAATACGGCTGACACATCGACTCATGTGCGCATGAAAGGAAATTTTGCCGAAATCCTTGAAAATGATTCGGTTTTCAAGGGTTGGTATGTATGAAAATATCATGCATACTGTCACTTATCGTGGAGAGCTATCGCATATTTGATCTTTTTTAGACTGCGATTTGCTTTTCGCAGTCTTTTATTTTTTATATTGTATGGAGGTTTACAATGAAAAAGAGCACAATCGTTAAAATCATTGTTTGTGTTGTCGCGCTTGCGGCAATCGTTGCTTTGAGCTTTACACTCGGCGGCACACATATGATGGAATGCCCGGACTGTGAAGGCAGCGGTGCGCTTGAGGGTGCTGCTACTGCTTGCGAAACCTGCGGCGGAACCGGTACAGTCAAAGCACAAAGTATGTATTATTCAACATTTATGGCGCTTGTTCCGCCGATTATCGCAATCGGACTTGCGCTCATCACCAAAGAGGTATATTCATCTCTGTTTATCGGTATTCTTGCCGGCGGACTTTTCTATTCAAACTTCAATGTTGTAGATTCGTTCACAACCGTTGTTCAGGATGGTCTTATCGGTTCGCTTGCCGATTCATCTCATGTCGGAATTTTGATTTTCTTGGTGCTTCTCGGCGCAATGGTCGCACTTGTCAATAAATCCGGCGGTTCTGCGGCGTTTGGCGCATGGGCAACAAAGCACGTCAAGACAAGAGTCGGCGCTCAGCTTGCAACATTCGCACTCGGAGTTCTCATCTTCATCGACGACTATTTCAACTGCCTGACCGTCGGTTCGGTAATGCTCCCGCTTTCCGATACTCACAATGTATCCCGTGCAAAGCTCGCATATCTCATTGACGCAACCGCAGCACCGATTTGCATGATTGCTCCGATCTCATCATGGGCTGCCGCAGTTTCGGGTGTTGTTGAGGGAAAAGACGGATTATCATTGTTTATTCAGGCGATTCCTTACAACTTCTATTCGCTTCTCACAATCGTTATGATAATTTCAATCAGCCTTATGAAGTTTGATTACGGTCCGATGAAACGACATGAATTGAATGCAATCAAAGGTGATTTGTTCACAGAAGGCGAAAAAAATATTGATGAAAATGAAACCGCCGTCAACACAAACGGAAAGGTTATCGACCTTGTTTTACCGGTTATCGGACTCATCATTTTCTGCGTTTTGGGCATGATTTATTCGGGCGGATTCTTCGATTCATCAAGCGATACATATATGGATTTTGTATCTGCATTTGCTAATTCTGATGCATCAGTCGGACTTTCATTTGGCGGTCTTATCTCACTTATCGCCACAATTATCTATATGCTTTGCCGCAGAACGGTTAAGTTTACCGAGGCAATGGACAGCCTTAAAAACGGCTTCATTGCAATGGTTCCGCCGATTCTCATTCTTACTCTTGCGTGGACGCTTAACAGCATGACAAGCAAACTCGGTGCGGCTGTGTTCGTATCGGATATCATGAAAGGCTCGGCTCAAAGCTTCTCAATCTTCCTGCCGGCTATCATCTTCCTCGTTGCTGTCGGACTTTCCTTTGCAACAGGTACATCATGGGGCACATTCGGTATTCTTATCCCGATCGTTGTAAGTGTGTTCCAGGGTCAGGGCGAAATCCTTATCATCGGAATTTCAGCTTGTCTTGCAGGCGCAGTTTGCGGCGACCATTGCTCACCGATTTCAGATACTACAATCATGGCATCCGCCGGCGCTCAGTGCAACCATGTTAATCATGTATCAACTCAGCTGCCTTATGCGCTCACCGTTGCAGGTGTTTCGGTTGTCTGCTATATAATTTCGGGATTTATCAGAAATTGGCTCATCACTTTGCCGATCGGAATTTTGCTCATGGTCGGAACCTTGTTTGTAATCAAATGTGCAACAAAGGGCAAAGCAGAATAATAAATATTGCAATTAAACCAAAACCGCTCATTGTCAATGGGCGGTTTTGTCCTTGAATGTCAACTCAAATTTATGTTATTATTTGACCGCAGTTTAAAACACTGCGGTTTTTGCGTTGCATATAATATAATGAGAGGTGGTTTAAATGAATTACAGATCGCCGTTTACCGATAAAGCGACAATGACCCTTGCGTTCAAAGCAGACGGCAACTATCGTGCCGGATTTCATACTGGTGAGGACTGGATTTGCGATGACCGAACGCTTGTTTCACCGTGTGGCGGTGTGGTTTCATATGTTGGATTCGATGAAAAAGGATATGGCAATTATTTGATAATTCATACAACGGATAAAAAATCAATACTTATGGCGCATATGAAGGAACGCCCGACGGTTTCTGTCGGTGATAAGCTGATTCAAGCTCAAACGGTCGGTATAATGGGCAGCAGCGGCAATTCCACAGGACCTCATTTGCATATCGAAGTGCAAAATAATGTCGAGTGGAATTATGGCGAAAAATTGGTTCGTCCGTCATCGCAGATTGATTTTAACGAATATTTTTCAAGGAGGGGATTTGACTTGCGTTTGGGTGACAATAACAGTTATGTTTTTGCATATAAGCTGATTCTAATACAGCTTCAAGCTAAAGGCATTATTAAGCAGGGCGTTGACGCAAACGGCATATTCGGCGGCGGCACCGAGGTTGCGACGAAAGAGTTGCAGAAAAAGCTCGGTGTTAAGCAAACAGGGATTGCTGATGCTAAAATGATTAAATCGGCGGTAAAATTGCTGAAATAATGCTTGCATTTTTAATGTAGATGTGTTATTATAATTAAAAATTTAATTCCAAAGAGGGAGTAGCTTACGGTTTAATAATCGTGACAATCGGCGTCAAATCACGGCATTTTTTATGCCCGCTGTTGTATTAAAAAGCGAGACTCTTTACTGTGTAACAGCAGTAAAGAGTCTTTTTTATTATCATGATCAAAGGAGATTTTTATGGAGATTATCTACAAGAACCTATTGCAAAATTTTCAATGGCAACAGTTAGTCATGTGGCTGATTGGCGGAGTTTTGATTTATCTTGCAATAAAAAAGGACATGGAGCCGACTTTGCTTTTGCCGATAGGCTTCGGTGCGATTTTGGTCAATATCCCTTTTTCCGGAGCCGTGGACCAGCTGATTTCAGACGGAAAAACCGAGCGAGGCGCATTGTCGGTATTATTTGACGCAGGAATCACAAACGAGCTGTTTCCGTTGATATTGTTTATCGGAATCGGCGCAATGATTGACTTCGGACCGTTGCTTGCAAATCCGAAGCTGATGATATTCGGCGCCGCCGCACAGTTTGGCATATTTTTTACTCTATGTACAGCATCAATGTTCTTTCCGATAAATGATGCGGCATCAATCGCAATAATCGGTGCGGCTGACGGACCGACTGCTATTGTAGTTGCACAAAAATTAGGCTCACAATATCTCGGCGCAATAATGGTAGCCGCATATTCATATATGGCGCTTGTGCCGATAATCCAACCGCCTGTAATCAAGCTTTTGACAACTAAAAAGGAACGGTTGATTAAAATGCCGTATGAAAATAAGCAGGTGTCAAGGCTCACAAAAATATTATTCCCGATAGTTGTAACGGTAATTGCAGGACTGATTGCGCCGTCATCGGTGTCGCTTGTCGGATTTTTGATGTTCGGCAACCTGATTCGGGAATGCGGACGACTTGATTCATTGTCGCAAACTGCGCAAAATACACTCGCAAACCTCGTGACGATCGTCCTCGGAATTACAATTGCGTCACAAATGAGGGCAGAACAATTCTTGCGCAAAGAAACGCTCATAATTATGGGATTGGGGCTTTTTGCATTCATATTTGACACAGCAGGCGGCGTACTTTTCGCAAAATTCCTGAATCTCTTTTTGAAGAATAAAATCAATCCGATGATCGGTGCGGCAGGAATTTCGGCATTCCCGATGTCAGGCAGAATCGTTCATAAAATGGGTCGTGACGAGGATCCGCAAAACTTTTTGCTGATGCATTCGATCGGTGTAAATGTGTCGGGGCAAATTGCGTCGGTAATTGCCGGCGGCCTTGTTTTGAATTATTTTATGTAAAAGGAGATTTGCTTTATGAATATAAACTTTTCAAATTTTCTGAAATATTTGCCATTAATGGGCGACGGAATGCTGACAATTATAGTCGTCATGTGCATAATTATTGTATGTATTAGTCTGTTAAACAAAGTTTTCAGCAAAAAAAGATAAACATATATATGAAAAAAGTCCTGTATTTTTTAAATACAGGGCTTTTTAGTTTGATTTTTTAGAATACCAAGTTTAAATGAATCGTAGGTATCGCAAATGTCATTGTCGATTTTTAGTCTAATTCTATCACAAAAACAATGGTCGGGCACAAAACCAATTTTTTATACCCGACCAAATACTCGTATTGTCTGCGGCAACTTGCCGCTGGCAAAGAACCGTAATTTTGATAGAACCCCGTCAAGGGAATGAAGTTTTTTCGCCAGTTGCACACTTGTGGGAGTAAGGCAAGCATTCAAACCGTGCTGACAAACCGGAATTTATCTTACAGTAACTTATCTAACTCTATTAGTAGCTTGGATTTCATTTGTTCAAGTTCTTCCTCTGATGGTCTATTATCATCACTATACATTTTTTCCATTGGATACCACCAAACCGGTCCTTTTCCATTGTTTCCGTAATTAGCAATATCTCCATTCCGTCTCGGGTTTAAATGCCAATGAAGATGAGCGTCGCCCATTCCGAGCAATTCATAATTCATTTTTTCTGCACCAAATGCTTTTGATACTGCCTCTGCAACTATTGTCATTTCTTCTAAAAATTTTGATCGTTCATCTTTCTCTAAATGAAATATCTCTGTTTTATTACCATGATTTTTGTATAAAAATAAAGTATAACCATAAAAATGTTGATTGTCTCCTATAACAACATATCCGGTTTCTAATTCCTTAACAAAAAAAGGATTCGTTCCTTGTTTTATCATTTCAATTCTGTCACATATTAAACACATTTGCTTATCTCTCCAGTACTTATAGTTTATTATACAAATTACAATTTGTCGAAATCATTTTTCCATAATGCAGATTGTCCTGTTCGATTCTATCTAACTCAAATAAAAGTAATTGTTGCCGAAAATCGATAAGGTTATTTAATCTAAGACTAAATACTATAACAAAACAATGGTCGGGCACAAAACCAATTTTTTATACCCGACCAAATACTCGTATTGTCTGCGGCAACTTGCCGCTGGTGGAGGCGAGGAGAGTCGAACTCCTGTCCGAAAATCTATTCCCAAATCTTTCTCCGAGCGCAGATAATCTACTAAATCTTACAACAAAATTCGCCGGTTATCAGGCTAATTTCACTGCCAGCCGTTTGGTACACAGATTGATACACGGCTCTCTCAAAATGCGTTCACCACTACTCGACGCCTGATTTATCGGGTCGTGGTAGTTCCGATACAGACGAGCCGCCCTTAGGCAGCTAAAGCAACTTTATTGTTGTTGTTTAATTTATAAATTGCGGCGGATTAAAGCGGTACCGCACCGCTGCTCGCTTAAAATGGTTCAAAATCCCCGTCGAAACCTTTACGCCCCCATATATAAATATTAAAATTATTATAACAGATAAAGATGAACAAATCATCAATTTATCTGTTTCTTTCTTTAATTTCTCGGTCGATCGTCCGTGCAACATCACGCTTTGCCGCAGTTTCCCGCTTATCATAGAGCTTTTTGCCCTTGCAAACGCCGACTTCAACTTTGATGTTTGACCCTTTGAAATATAATGATAACGGTATCAGCGTGAGTGAATCCTGCTTTATCTTGCCGAACAGCTTCATTATCTCTTTTTTGTGCATCAAAAGCCGACGAACCCTGTATGGATCACGGTTGAATATGTTGCCCTGCTCATATGGCGAAATATGAATGTTGTTCGCAAAAATCTCGCCGTCTTTGATCATGCACCATGAATCCTTGAGATTGGCACCGTTTCGGCGTAATGACTTCACCTCGGTTCCGCAAAGCTCAATTCCTGCCTCATATTTGTCAAGAATGAAATATTCATGATATGCTTTTTTGTTTGATGCAATCGTCTTTGTTCCTGTTTTATCCATCATTACACCTCCATTCCGATTTAATCAAGCACGCTTCTGCCTTCAAGCGCCCTCATCAGCGTTACCTCATCGGCATATTCAAGCGAACCGCCGACCGGAATACCGTATGCAAGTCTGGTCACCTTTATTTCAAAAGGCTTTAGCAGCTTTGAAATATACATTGCGGTCGCTTCGCCCTCAACTGTCGGGTTTGTTGCCATGATAACTTCGTTTATGTCTTCGTTCGTTACACGATATAACAGCTCTTTGATCTTCAGCCTGTCGGGTGTCACGCCGTCAATAGGGGAGATCAGCCCATGCAAAACATGATATGTTCCGCGAAACTCGCCTGTGCGCTCAAATGCCATCACATCTTGGGGAGATTCGACTACGCACACGGTCGAATGATCTCTTGTGCTGTCGGAGCATATTGAGCATATTTCGCCGTCTGTCAGCGTTTGGCAGACCTTGCAGCAATGAATATGCTCATGTGCGTCTAAAATCGTGTCGCAAAACGATTTGACCTGTTCATCATCAAGCTCCAGCATATGAAATGCGATTCGCTGAGCCGATTTTCTTCCGACTGACGGCAAAGAGTCAAATTTATCAATCAACGCTTCAAGCGCCGGTACATTGTAAGCCATGTTCCTACCTTAGAAAAGACCGGGAATATTGAGTCCCGATGTCAGCTTGCCCATCTCATCGTCCGAATTTTCAGTTGCCTGTTTGATTGCCGAATTGATTGCGGTGATAACCAAATCTTCGAGCATTTCTTTGTCGTCCTTTGCGTCTTCAATCAAATCGGCGCTTATGTCGAGCTTTAATATTTCATGCTTACCGTTGACGGTTACTTTAACCATGTCGCCGCCCGCACTCGCCGAATATTCACGCTCTTCAAGCTCCTGCTGCATTTTTGTCATGTTTTCCTGCATTTCCTGTGCCTGGCGCATTAGCTCTGCCTGACTTTTTGACTGATATTCCTTAGGTAATCTTGCTTTCATTTTGTAAAATCTTCCTTTTCTAAATTATACTTCCATTAAAATCGGCAAAATCATCGGTGAGCGCATCGTTCGTTCATACATGAATTTCGAGAGTGCGTCTCTCATTTTGCCTTTAATAACCGTTCTGTCTGTTGCGCCGTGCATCAGGGCATTGTCATATGCATTGTAGATGACCTCTTTCGCTTCGTTCATCATGTCTTCGCTTTCACGAACATAAACAAATCCTCTTGAAACAAGGTCGGGTCCCGAAATTATGTCGCCGGACACCGAATCAATCGTCATGACGGCGATTATGATTCCGTCCTCGGACAAATGCTTGCGGTCACGAAGAACAATGCTTCCGACATCACCGACGCCGAGTCCGTCAACCAAAACTCTGCCCGACTGAACCGTTGCTCCGAATTTAATTGAATCGGGGGTCAGTTCAATCGTCTTGCCGTTTGCGCCGATCAGAATGTTTTTCTTGTCGATTCCGACAGCCTTTGCCGAATCGGCATGATGCTGCAAATGCTTTTGTTCGCCGTGAACGGGAATGAAGAATTTCGGCTTTGCAAGCGCCAAAATGAGCTTTTGCTCCTCCTGGCAAGCGTGACCCGAAACATGAACATCATACATCTTTTCGTAAATGACATGAGCGCCGAGCTTGATAAGCTCATTTACAACATTTGAAACGGTCTTTTCATTTCCCGGAATAGGCGACGCCGAAATGATTATTGTATCGTTCGGGGTGACCTGAACCTGTCTGTGATCGCCGTGCGCCATTCTGTGCAATGCGCTCATCGGCTCGCCCTGTGAGCCTGTTGTGACAATTACAAGCTGTTCGGGTGTATAGCGTTTGATCGTGTCAATGTCAATCAAAACGCCCTGCGGCACATTCAAATAGCCGAGCTCGGTTGCAATCGATACAACATTTATCATTGATCTGCCCGAAACCGCAACCTTTCTGCCGCATTTTACCGCTTCGTCGATTATCTGCTGGATTCGGTGAATGTTTGATGAGAATGTAGCAACCAAAATTCTGTTCTTTTCAGCCTGTTTAAAGAGCGACGACAACGATTCGCCGACTGTGCGTTCGCTCATTGTGAATCCCGGTCGTTCAGCATTTGTTGAATCCGACATGAGCGCCAAAACGCCCTCATTGCCAAGCTGTGAGATTCTTGCAAGATCGATTACACCGTCACGAATCGGCGTTGAATCAATCTTGAAGTCGCCTGTATGAAGAATTACGCCGATCGGTGTATGAATCGCAAATCCGACAGCGTCGGGGATAGAATGGTTTACATGAATAAATTCAACAGTGAATTTGCCTGCTTTAACAATATCGCCGGGCTTTTTATCATAAAGCTTGATTTTTCCGTCAAGTCCGTGCTCGGTGAGCTTGCCTTTGATCAAGCCGTTTGTTAGCTTTGTGGCATAAATCGGAACATTAATATCACGCATGAGATAGGGAATTGCGCCGATATGATCCTCGTGACCGTGAGTGATGAACAATCCCTTGATTTTGCTCTGATTTTTGATGATGTATGTGAAATCGGGGATTACGATGTCAACACCGGGCATATCGCTGTCGGGGAATGACATTCCGCAATCGATTATGATCATTTCGTCCTCATATTCAAAAACGGTGCAGTTTTTGCCGATTTCATCAAGACCGCCGAGCGGAATGATTTTCACGGGTGTTTTGAATATGCTATTTTTGTTCTGTTTCGGCTTGTTTTTGGATATATTTTTAGCCGAATTTGAATTTGATTTCGGCATGGATTTTTTTGATGTCAATTTTGTCTTGCCGTCGTTTTGTTTTGCGGCGTTTGTCATATTGCGCTTTGCCGACGCCTTTTCCTTTGTCTGTTTGGTTGATTTTGTGTTCTTGTCCCTTTTAGGCTTGTCGCTTTTTATCTTGCTGTAAAGCGGTGCAGTTGTGTCAAGAAATTTTGATGTTTTATCATGTGTTGCGTCAATGTTAATTTTGTTTTCTTTCAAATGAATACCTCCGTTAAAAAATTACAAGTGTAAACAAAGGCATGGGAAAATTATATTCCTGCCTTTTGATGTTAAATCGGACCGAGATGGCAACGGGTCAAACAGTCCGCTATATTATTTTATATATATTAAAAAATAAAATAATTTCAAAAAATCAATATATAGTTATTTTACCTTGAAATTAAAGGAATGTCAAGCAATATATACTGATTACCGGGATATTATTTTAACAATGCCGCAAGATTTATGTAGACATATGTAAAAAAAGGGGGTAAAATATAAAAACGGAGGGATTTGCTTGAGAGGAATGTATATTCATGTTCCGTTTTGCCTGATAAAATGCGGATACTGCGATTTTTATTCAATGAATTTTTCAAACTCAAATGCAGACATATACACAAAAGCGGTTTGTGAAAGACTCGATTTGATTGACGATGAGGTTGACACGGTATATTTCGGAGGAGGCACACCGTCGTGTATCGGCGAGCGCCGAATCTGCGAAATATTGTCTCATATTCATGCGACCCCGTGTGCCGAAATCACGGTTGAGTGCAACCCGAAAACCGCAACCGCAAGGTTCATGAACACGGTTGCAAAATCGGGCGTCAATCGAATTTCAATCGGCTTGCAGTCGGCAAATGACGATGAGCTTTTAAAACTCACAAGAACCCACAGGGCGGTTGATGTTAAAAATGCGGTTTATAATGCAAAAAGTGCCGGGATTGACAATATATCGCTTGATATAATGATCGGAATTGAGGGGCAGACAAGAGCGTGTCTTGCTCATACGATTGATTTTTGCAATGAGCTCAGCGTGCCGCACATTTCGGCATATATGCTGAAAATTGAGCCCGACACACCGTTTTCAAGCCGAAATCGAGATGATTTTCCCGATGATGACAAGACTGCGGATTTGTTTGAATTTGCCGTGGAAACGCTAAAAAAATTCGGCTACGAGCATTATGAAATATCGAATTTTGCAAAATCAGGCACATATTCAAAGCATAATCTGAAATATTGGAACTGCGATGAATATTATGCTCTCGGTCCTGCGGCATATTCCTTTTTGGACGGCAAAAGATATTATTATCCGAGGGATTTTGATTATTTTGTAAGCGGCGGAGAAATGCTGTTTGACAGTGGTTTTGACGGGTTCTCTGAATATGCAATGCTGCGGCTGCGGCTGAAATGGGGACTTGAATTTTGCGATATTAAAAGTCGTGGACTTAAAATTCCCGACGGATTTATTGACAAATGCAAGCGATTTGAGAAAATGGGTTTAATGAATGTTGATGAAAACGGTGTGAGAATGACTGAAAAAGGAATGCTTGTTCAAAATGCCGTGCTTTGCGAAATACTATAATAAAGGAGAATATTTATGAGAATCGGAATCGGTTACGATGTTCACAGATTGGTTGAGGGGAGAAAACTTATCATTGGGGGAGTCGAGATACCATATGAGAAAGGATTGCTCGGACACTCGGACGCAGATGTTCTGCTTCATGCTGTCGCAGACGCATTTTTGGGTGCGGCGGCTATGGGGGATATAGGTAAATTATATCCCGACAATGACCCGAAATACAATAATATCGACAGCAAGATTTTGCTTAAAGACACGGTTGACAGAGTATATGATGAGGGATATGTACTTTGCAATTTAGATTGTATAATTGTGGCGCAAAACCCGAAAATGCGTCCGTATATCGACCAAATGCGGCAAAATATTGCGCAGATTTGCAATGTGCATATATCTCGTATTTCAGTAAAAGCGACTACCGAGGAGGGTCTTTCATTCACAGGTGAGGGATTGGGAATCAGCGCAAAAGCGGCGGTGCTTTTGGAAGAAAAATAAGCTCATATATACATTGTCCAAAACAGCTTTGATACATAAAATGTATCGAGGCTGTTTTTATATATGAAAACTTTGAATGTAAGAGAGGAAGGGTTTAAAATGGGCAAGGAACTTATATTTTTAGGATCGATAACACGGGCGATAAGAGCAAGAGATTTGCTTAAAACCGTCGGAATAACAGCGAAAATCGAACGGCAGACAAATGATATTGAAAAAGGCTGCGGCTATGGCATTATTGTAGTAGACGGAGATCTTGCGGCGGCAAAGGCAATCTTGAACGATCACGGATTCTCGGTTGATGAAGCGTGATTTTATATGATATATTTTGACAACGCCGCAACATCGTCGCCGAAGCCGATGTCGGTTATAAATGCGGCAAGAAACGCAATGTTAAATTATTCTGTAAATCCGGGGAGAGGCGGATATGAGCGCTCGATAAAATGCTCCGAGATGATATATGGCGTTCGTGAGAAATCAGCGGAGCTGTTTAACGCAAAAAGCGCCGAGAACATTATATTTACGCAAAATTGCACAACGGCATTGAATATTGTTATGCAGGGCTTGATAAATTCGGGCGACCATTTTATTATATCGTCTTTAGAGCATAATGCGGTCTATCGGACGGCAGTTGCGCTCAAAGAGAGAGGCGCATGGTTTGATATTGCTAATGTATATGACAATGACGAGCAAACAACAGCTGAATTTGAAAGACTGATAAAACCGAATACCAAAGCGATAGTATGCACTCATGCGTCGAACATCACAGGGCAAATTCTGCCGATTTTAAAAATCGGCGAGATATGCGACAGATACGACTTGATATTCATTGATGATGCGGCGCAAACGGCAGGCATAATTGATATTGACATTCAAAAGATGAATATTGATTATCTGTGCATAGCACCTCATAAGGGATTATATGCACCGCTTGGCACGGGCATATTGATCAGCGACGGAAAGCCCGAACCGCTGATTTTCGGAGGAACGGGAAGTAATTCGATCAGCGAATTTCAGCCTGAATTTACACCTGATAAATATGAAAGCGGAACGCTGAATGTGCCGGGAATTGCAGGAATCGGCGCCGGGATCGATTTTATAAAGCGTAATAAATCCGCAATCAAGCGTGAAAAGAGACTGTCCGAGAGAATGCACAATGAACTATCAAAGATAGACGGCGTCAGCATATATTCTAAGGCGGATGAAAATCATGTTCCGATATGTTTGTTTAATATAAACGGTCTGATGAGCGAAGAAACGGCACAGAAATTAGCCGATAGGGGAATTGCGGTCAGAGCAGGACTTCATTGCGCACCGCTTGCTCATGAATATATCGGCACAAAGGACGGCGGAGCAGTAAGGGCTGCCTTTAGCGTATTTAATAATGAATCACAGGTTGATATGTTTGTAAAATCGGTAAGACAAATAAAAAAATCTCTTTAATTTTATGTCGAATTTCATCTAACGGTTCCTTATATTTTGTCTAAAATGCAAAATAGGAACCGTTACATCTTTCTACAAGTGGTAGACATAATCAGTTTATGACACTACTTGTAGTTGTTAACATTATAGGTTTACATAAGATTTAGCTACTTAACATAAAAATATTTACATAACTTTGTGTATATCTATAAAAGTCCGAAAAATAGAAAATTCGTCTTGCAATGACTAAAATAATTTGGTATAATATAAAGGCTTTATTGTATAAATTGATTTACATAATATTTAGAAGTGAGTAATATATATGAAACTTGGTTTTATCGGCGCCGGCGGAAATATGGCCGGTGCTATTATTGACTCTGTTAAAAATTCGTCCGATGATTATAGCTTTTTTCTTTCGTCAAAAAGCACGGATAAGCTGGAAAAATATCGTTCGTTTGCAACGGTTTGCGACTCAAACCGTGATGTTGTAACTAAGAGTGATTACATATTTTTATGCGTCAAGCCCCAGGTTTTGCCGTCTGTTTTGGATGAAATCAAGTCGGTCAGCACACCCGATAAATGCTTCATCAGCATTGCGGCGGGTGTTAAAATCGACAAAATCAAAGCTATGCTCGGATTTGACGCTAAGGTTATCAGAGTTATGCCAAATACTCCGATGCTAATCGGATTCGGCGCGTCAGGATTATGCAAAAAAATGCCTGTTTCGGATGATGAATTTAGCTTTGTGCTTTCGATTTTCGGCGGCAAAAATGTTGCAATCGAAACCGAAGAGGACAAAATGGACGCAGTAACGGCTGTTTCGGGCAGCGGTCCCGCATATGTCTATCGCTTTATAAAGGATATGGCTCAAAGCGGAGAGTTTTTGGGGCTGTCTTTTGATAAATCGATCGAGCTTGCCGTTCAAACGGCGCTCGGCGCTTGCATGATGATCAAAAATACCGACATGACAAAATCCTCGGTTCAAACGCTGATCGATAATGTCACATCTCCCAACGGCACGACCTATGCGGCGCTTTGTTCGTTTGACAGCGACCATTTCGACGATGTTGTCAAAAATGCGCTTGTTGCCTGCGCTAAAAGGTCGGAGGAGCTTTCAAAATAAAATATTTCGGTCATAAGTTGTCCGATTCGTTCATATCTCTTTAGTAACAGGTTGTTCGGAGGACAAAATATGACTAATCTATCGTCGTTATATAAAAAAGGAACGCTCAAAAGCTTTGTCAGCGGCAATTTATTGTTGTTCATCAGCTGCGCTGTGTTTATGACAGGGCTGATTTTGGGAGCGTTTGCAATATCGCTGTGCTCAGGAGCAGGCTTTTACGGAATCGGAGATTTTATCAAAAATTCGGTCAAAGCTCGGCTTTCGCAATCATTCTTTGAAACATTCGGCTATTCGCTTTTGTCAACAGCGCCCTGGCTCATTGCATTGTTTATCCTCGGCAACTGCTCGTTCGGCATTTTTTTATGTATGTTTGTGCCGCTCTTTCGGGGATTTTGCATAGGACTGATCTCAGGCTTTCTCTATAATACCTATGCGCTTTACGGAATCGGCTTTTTTGCGCTGATATTGTTTCCGTCATATTTCATCTCGTCGCTTGTTTTGATTGTTTCATGCGCTGAAAGCTTTCATTTTTCTGCAAAATATTTTTCCCTGCTCTCATCTGCAAAGCACAACCTTTTAATATTTGCTTCATTCAGACGGTTTTCAATAAAATTCGGAATATTATTCGGAATTTTGATAATATCATCATTGATCGATTCGGTTTTATCAGTTTGCTTTATTCGATTTTTCAGTTTATAAATATTAAGGATGGTTTAAAAATGGCGGACTATATATCGCTTTATCAGAATTATCTTACAAATGTAAAAAGGTCATCGGCGAACACCGTTGACTCTTATTTGCGTGATGTTAGGGGATATATTGACTTTTGCGATAAATATTCGATTGAACCGGCAGTAGCAACAAGCGACGATATTTCAAAATATCTTAAGGTATTGCAGAAAAACGGCAAAACCGCCGCAACCATCACTCGGTGTCTTGCTTCGATCCGCTCGTTTTATCAATTCATGATCTACAGCGACATGATCGATGTAAACCCGACAAAGGACATTAAACCTCAGCACGCTGAGAAAAAACTGCCCGAGATCTTGACTCAAAAAGAGGTTGACAGACTGCTCGAACAGCCTGATATATCAACTTTTCGAGGGTGCAGAGATAAAGCGATTTTGGAACTGATGTATGCAACTGGAATCAGAGTTACCGAAATGATTGATCTCGACATCGACGACATAAACCTGTCGGTTTCGATAATTCATTGCCGTTCACAAAAGGCGGACAGAGTTATTCCTGTTTATAAGGAAGCGATACATACGGTCGAAGATTATCTGACCCGTGTTCGGCCGATAATCACGACTGACAGAAAAGAAAAGGCGTTGTTTTTGAACCTTAACGGCGAAAGGCTGACGCGTCAGGGCTTTTGGAAAATAATTAAAGGCTATGCTGCGGCGGCTAACATTGATAAAGACATTACACCGCATACCATTCGTCATTCATTTGCGACACATTTGCTTGAAAACGGCGCAGGAATACGCGATGTCAAGGAAATGCTCGGTCATTCGGGCAATTCGTCAACTGCCGTTTATACGCAGATAATCAACCGCAAATATGAAAATTCATATAATAAATTTCACCCAAAAGCCGGCGCACACCGATAATTACGGAGGACTTACAAATTGGCAAAGAAAACTCTTGAAAAAAATTCGCTGCTCGTATATTTTGAGATATATAAAGAAAAGTTTTTCAAAATATTACTGCTCAATGTCATCTATTTTTCCGCTTTGACAATTTTGCTTGTAATTTCGTGCGTACTTGCATATCTCTTGTTCTCGGTGTTCAAGCTGACGGCATATTTAGCACCGATTGCGCTTTTGCCGCTTGTGGCGCTCGGTCCGATCACAGCGGCGGTTACAACGCTGTGCCGTGATTATGTTCGCCGTGAGCCGGGCTTCATGGCGGAGGATTTTAAACTTGCGCTAAAAAACAACTGGAAGCAGTCCACCGTGATCGCCTTGTTCCAATATGTTGTAATCTGGGGGCTTTATGTTGCGATTCCGTTCTATTACAGCGGAATGAACGCAACTGAGGGCAGCACTCATATCTTTTATGTGATCGGACTCGGCGTTGCGCTGTTCGTTGCGCTGATAGTTTTGTTCATGAGCTACTATCTTTATATGATGTGCGTAACGCTTAAACTCAAAATCAGAGAGTTGTTCAAAAATGCGGTGATATTCTCATTTTTGTGCTTGCTGAAAAACCTCGCTTTAACGGCGATTTTGGGTGTTTTCTGTGCGGCGGTATATGAACTGTGCATCTACACGATATATTGGAAAAACGCCCTTATATACGGTCTTGTAATCTCGTTCTTCCTGCTTTTATTCTTCGGATTCATTTTTTATACAACATCGTTCTTCACGTTTCCCTCAATCAAGAAATATATTCTTGACCCATATTATAAAGACCACCCCGAAGAAACGGCGGAGGGCAACAAAGGCAATGTTGACACAGGCGACACGCTTGATTATATTGCGCCCGAAAGAGACGAAAACGAGTCGGAATATGTTTATTTAAACGGCAGAATGGTTCACCGTTCCGCAATCGATAAGGAAGCGATTTTTTCCGATAAAGAGCCGATAGATTCCGGAGAAGAAAAATTGACGCAAGAACAAAAAGAGCATATCAAATCAAAATACAAACGAAATTTCTGATGTGATTTCTCATATATAACAAAAACTGCGATGAATTATTGTTCATCGCAGTTTTTTGTTTAGACTTTTCGGGAGTTATTATTCGTCGAGATATTTTATCTTTACAAGAATATTTGTTTTTACAAAAAGAACATACATAACAACGATTTCGATTACCGTCATTGTGAGAAGCTGGGGCAAACGCTCGATCAATTTTGCAATGAACGGTGCGCCGTACATCAGCGACAAAGCCAAAGTCGTAAGCAGGGCAGAGCAGATTATCATTTTAGTCAAAACGGCGATCAGAACCCTTGTGAACGACGCTTTTTTGTGTAGGCACAGTCCATATATTACACCGCCCAAAATGCCTGACAGGCATATCAGCGGGTTCGGTGCGCCATATCCGGAAACCAGTGTCTGGATGATGTCGGCAAGACCAGCGACAACTCCGCCTGCAATCGGGCCGTATTTTCTTGCGGCAAGCGCAACGACCAGAAATGTGAAAGAGAGCTTGATTGAGTTGCCGAAACGAATCGTCAGTCCATAGGGGAACGGCATTGTGCATATTACGCCGAGCGCCGTCAGCACACCTAAAATTGCGATCGTTTTGGTGGCAACCTTTCCTGTGATTTTTTGCTTTTCTTTTTGTTCGAGTTTTGTTTGCATAAAAAAACCTCCCTTTATGCGATGAATTTCACGCTGTATAATAGGGAGAGATAAGTCTTCATATTATAAGTCAGCGGGATGCGAATTATGAACCGCAAGCGTTTCGCTTTTCGTCCGCATGACAACTCCCCGTTCATGTGGCACTTTACGCTCATAATCCTACTCAAACTAATATGTATAAATGTCGCTTTGATAAAAGAAGATACCCTGTGAAGCTTGACTCCACAGGGTATGGTGAGCTATCGGGGATTTGAACCCCGGACACCCTGATTAAAAGTCAGGTGCTCTGCCAACTGAGCTAATAACTCGTAGCGACAAGAACTATTATATCAACTATAACGCTTCTTGTCAAGGATTTTTTTTAAAATTTTTCAACACAATTAAGTTTTGTGAAAAATTCCAAAATATCAAGTGTTTGTTGATTATTTTTCTTAATAATATTTAACTTAAATAACAATTTCCGGATTTCACCGTCAAACTCGGCATTAGGACATTCATGGTCAAGACTGTAGCTTAGCGTTTGGCGAATTACTCCGTCAAGCAAAGTTAAATCATCACCGTATATTCTGCAAAGCGTAACAGAGGGCGGATTCATTTTAAACTCACATCCGCAAATCATATCATCATTATCCAAAACAACATATGCGTCATTTTCGATTGAATATTTATTTTTGATTTTATCGTCGGCAAGCGAAATTTTGATCATCTTCTTCGCCTTCTTTTCTTTGTGGATTTCGGGGTTGCTGTTTCACGCTTTGCAAATGAATAGAGCGAGCGAACCTCAAGGTCGGTCAAATCACGCCATTTACCCTGCGGCAGCATACCTAAACGGAGCTCGCCGATTGCGGTGCGTTTGAGCCTGATAAGCTCCAGCCCGACAGCCTCGCACATTCTTCTGATCTGGCGGTTTTTGCCCTCATATATCGTCATCATCAAAACAATGCGGTTGTCCTCATTGACTGCGACCGTGACCTCGGCCGGCGCTGTAACATATCCGTCATCGAGCGTCACGCCTTCCATGAGCTTTAGCATTTGCTCATCACTCATCGGCGGTCTGACCGTCACACGGTATGTTTTAGGCACATGACACTTCGGGTGAGTCATCATGTTTGCAAATTGACCGTCGTTTGTCAGCAAAATCAGACCCTCGCTTTGCTTGTCAAGTCTGCCGACGGGATAAACCCGTGTTCCGACATCTTCGGTCAGCATGGTTATGCATTTTCTGTCAAGCTCATCATCCATTGTCGTGACAAAACCACGGGGCTTGTGGAGCATGATATATCGTCTGTCGCTGCCGTCATATTTAATGAGCTGACCCGAAACGGTCACTTTGTCCTTTCTCGGCATGATTTTATCGCCGATCGAGGCAACTCTTCCATTTACCTTGACTTTTCCGTCGGCAATCATCTCTTCGGCTTTGCGCCTTGAGCATATTCCGCATTCCGACATATATTTTTGAAGTCTGACAGGCTCGTTTGCCATAGTTTAAAAATTCCTTTCATTTAGCTGAAACTAATCATTATTTTTATCCAGTTTAAAATTATTTCGCCGACATTCGGCTCGTTAATATCTTGCTTTGCAACAGCGTTTTCCGTCATTATTTCGGATTTTGCGACTTCTCTGCCGTTTACATACCACCGAACATATCCGACGCATTCCGAGCAAAGCAGGGGAGCATAGACAAACCGAGGCTGCTCGATTATATATTCCGCACGGGAAATTTCGTCCTTGTGAAGCATTATTTCAACAGGCTTTGCGCTCAGTTTTACGCATGATTCTTTGCCGCCTGCAACGCACAGCGGTTTAAAATCAAATTTGCTGTCCAAAACAACCTTTTCATATTGTGAAAATCCATAATCATAGAGCGCTTTATGGTCGTTCCAATCGTCACCTGCATTAAGTGTTACCGCAATCAGCCGTTTGCCGAATCTTTTGCATGACGACACAAGACATCTGCCCGATTTTTTGGTAAATCCCGTTTTTATTCCTTCGGCACCCTCAAGGGAATATAGTAATCGGTTGTGGTTTGAATATGTTCTTGTTGAATTTTCGCCGTTATAAACCGCACGGTATGTTTTGCTTGAACAAGCAGCTCTGAATGAATCGTTGTTCATGGCAGCTGCGGCAAGCAGCGCCATGTCATATGCGGTAGTATAATGCGCCTTATCGTCAAGCCCGGACGGCGTTACAAAATGCGTGCCTGTCATGCCGATCAGCTTTGCACGGTCATTCATCATCTTAGCAAAATTTTTGATATTTCCGCCGAGCTCATATGCGATAGCATTTGCGGCATCGTTGCCCGATTCAAGCAAAAGCCCGTATAAAAGCGCTTCCCGTGTAATTTTGTCGCCGTCTTTCAATCCGACTGATGTACCCTCGACTCTGACGGCTTTTGCGTTCACCGTTACGATTTTATGAAGATTTCCGTCCTCACACAAAAGCAATGCCGTCATGATCTTAGTGGTGCTTGCCATTGAATGATGCATTTTTGCATTGCGTCCGTCAAGAACACGACCGCTTTCTGGGTCATAGAGCACATAGCACTGTGCGGAATAAGCGAATGCGCAGTGGTTAAATGTCGAAAAACACAAAATAACGCATATTACAACTGCCGAAAATTTTCTAATCAAAACAATCACCTGCCATAATCAGATATATGCGGCAGGCGGTTGTAAATTGCATGATTATTTCTATCGCTCGGTTACAAGAAATGTTGTAAAATTATTTTTTGTTCATTTCTTCTTTCGCTTTTTCGACGATCTCGCTGTCATCAAGCTTGGTTGTCTTTGATTTAGCGTTATTGATCATGCCCACGACACGGTCAAACATATCCGGAATCAACTCGACTGCCTTATCAAGCGAGCTTGGGGTCATGTCAACATTCAGCATTTTGACATTGCCGTTTTGAAGCACCAAAAACGCAACCGGAGTAACGGTCATGCCGGCACCGCCGCCACCGCCGAATACTTCCTTTTGAGTTTTTGAGGTCGGAATGTCCGAACCGCCCGAGGCAAAGCCATATGATACCTTTGAAACCGGGATAACTCTGATTCCGTCGCCGAGGTCAACCGGGTCGCCGATTATTGTGTCAACCGACGCCATCGATTTAATCTTATCAACCGTATCGCTCATAATGTTGTTGATGTTGTTGCTCATTTTATAACATTCCTTTCGGTATTGTTGGTCGTGATTTTGTTTTGTTCTATAATCTGTTTAACTTTTGTCTTGATAAGGCTGAACAGTGCTTTGATTGCAAAGCTAAGCATAAAAATTACACGAATTTTCACGGTTAAATCAAGCTTTAACTCATAATTCTGCTTCAGATAGTCAACGCCGATATATATATTTTTGTTTTTTACCGTCATGATCTCGCAAAGATATGCCAAAAACGGATAGAACACGGCGCACAGTCTGCCATATTCGATTGCAAGGTCTGCGGCGTCTTTTCCTGCCATGATTAATTTCAGTTTTAGCGGCTTTATGCGAATGTGAGAAACAAGCGTTCCGAGGCTTTTCAAAAGCTCGGAGAGCGAATTCTTAATCAAAACGAATGTATCCGCATAGCCCTTTTTATCAACCGATTTTTTTAGCTTTTCCTTGCTCGAATCGGTTTCATTATCATTGCCGTCTTTTTTCGATTTCTTCTTTTTATCTTTCTTTTCCTGCGGATAGAGATTTATTTTTATAAACCAAAACCGCAAAGATAATTTGAAATCTTCGTCATATTTAACGCAGAGTCTTGCAGATGATAGCAAAATCAGCATCAGCATGGCTAAAATTGCGCCGATTATATATAACGCTGTCAAATGCACATCACCTCAAATTCGGCAATCATAGTTATATTTTTGCCGTAAATCCGATTTTTCAATCAGTTTTAATCAAATTTTATCTGTGAATTGTCGTCGTTGTTAATATCGCTGTCACTGCCACCGTCATGCTCATTCTGTTCGTCGTTTTCGGGGCGCTCGACGGTAAGCTCAATTGATTTTGCGTCGTCGATTATTTCCTGCTCCTGCTTATCCCTCGGCTCGTCCGATTCATCGTCATTTTCTTCGCCGTTTTCTTCATCATGAGGAAGCGGCGGCAAATCGGCAAGAGAAGAAAGCGAAAAACAACGCAAAAATGAATCTGTTGTGCCATATAGAAGCGGTCTTCCGGGGAGGTCGAGTCTGCCTCGTTCTTCAATCAATCCTTTTTCACAAAGGCTTGACACAACACCCGAACAGTCAACGCCTCTGACCTGCTCAATGAAGCTTTTTGTGACAGGCTGGTTATATGCGATTACCGCAAGGACCTCAAAAGCGGCTTGAGAAAGGGGAGTGTTGCGCTTGATTTCAAGCACCACTCTGACATATGGATAATAGTCCTTTTTTGTCGCAAGCTGAATTTTATTTGCCAGCTTTAATATGGTAAGGCCGCCGTCTCGCTTGTTATATTCTTCGTTTAACTGCTCAAAAAGAGTAATCACATCTTCATTTGATATTTCCATTGCCTCTGCAATTTTGTCCGTTTCAAGAGGTTCTCCCGCGGCAAACAAAATCGCCTCGAATATTGCAAGATTATTCTTCTTTTCCAACTTTTCTACCATGCCTTTCGAGTTTTACGCTCATGTTGTCAATGTCGCCGTCAACGGTGATTCGTTTAGCCTTAACAAGTTCAAGCACCGCCAAAAATGTTGCAACGACCTCGGAGCGCGATTTGGAATCTTCAAATAATGAACGAAAACTGCGCTTTTTGCCGTTATAAAGGTTGCGGATAACATGAATTATCCGTGAAGATACAGAAACGATTTTCTTTGAAACGATTCCCGAAAATGCGGTCGCAGGCGGCGGCAGCTTTCTTAAGCCTCTGCCGACAGCGTCAAGATAATATTTCTGCAAAAGCTCGGGTTCATGCGTGCGTTTATATGATTTATCAATCTCGACCTGTGACGGACGGCGGACAAACATATTGAATCCGTCGGTCATTTGCGACAAAAGCCCCGCCATGTGCTGACAGGTTTGATATTCGATAAGCTCGCCCGTAAGCTCGGCTTTCAAAATCTCGCCCTCATCTTCATATTTCGGCAAAAGAGTTGCAGTTTTAATATAGATGAGCCTTGCCGCCATTTCCAAAAATTCGCTTGCAATGTCGGTGTTATGCTCTTTGAACAGGTTGATCTGTTCAATGTACTGATCGACAAGCAGTGAAATCGGAATGTCATATATATTCAGTTTGTTTTTTGCAATCAGCTGCAAAAGCAGGTCAAGCGGACCTTCAAATACATCGATTTTAAAGGAAAGTGCGTCGATTTCCAAAGCGAATATATCCTTTCGGGATTAGTGTGTGAATATTGTCTAAAACAGTCTGAAAGGCAGTGATACAAGCCAGTATATGCCATATTGGATCCAGCCGATGAAGGTGGACAGGGGTCCTGAAAGAAAACCGAAGAAAAGCAGGAACAGAACAACATAGAAAATTATCTGCTCATATTGCATTATCTTGTAATAAATTCGGTCGGGCAGGAAAAATCCCAGAATCCGTGAGCCGTCAAAGGGCGGAATCGGAATCAGGTTAAACACCGCAAGAGATATGTTGATTGAAGCGGCGGTTGTAAAAATCATATATAAAACAATCAGAATGTAATATGAAACGCTGTCTTGAACGACCGAAAACTGACCGACGAGAACATAAAGAAATGTAAAAATAATGCCCATTAACAGGTTCGAAAGAGGACCTGCGGCGGCTGTCAGCGCCATGTCACGCTTGCGGTTTTTAAAATTCATCATGTTGACAGGAACAGGCTTTGCATAGCCGACGCCGATTATCATAATCATCAATGCGCCGAGTGGGTCAAGATGCTTAAAAGGATTCAGCGTCAGTCTGCCCTCATATTTTGCCGTGTTGTCGCCGAGTTTGTGCGCCATGAACGCATGAGCCGCTTCATGAATCGGCAGGCAAATTAGAAGCAAAACGGCAATCGTTATGATCGAGGCGATAAGCCCCCAAACATCGGCATTTCTTATTGATGTGATCAGTTCGCCGAGCAGCGAGCCTTCCAAAAATCTTTCAAGCATATCTCAATTCTCCTTTTCATCTCATTATACCTAATTTTATGCAAAAATACAAGCATAACTTGATAAATTGCTCAATATATGCAAATATCGTACGGCAGATTTTGTTTTATGCAAATATTTTGCGGTTTTTGTTGTATTTTTTGCGATTTTTTGTTATAATGAATCCAATAATGAAATGATGGAGTATTATCGAAATGAAAGTTACTTTGATTGCACATACACCCGAACCCGAAAAAACGATTGCCTGTGCGGCTAAGCTTTGCTATTCGCCGTCAACGATCGACACCGTAATGGACGGACTGACCGACGAAAAAGCATCATCATTTATTGAAATGCTCGGTTCAATCGGTCACCAAAGCCCGATTGAGCATGTTACCTTTACATTCGGAATCGAGGGTGTTTCGAGATCTTTTTTGGCTGAGGTCACCCGTCATCGGATCGCTTCGTTTTCGGTCCAAAGTCAGCGATATGTTGCGGAGAATAATTTTGAATTTGTCGTGCCTCCCGAAATCGAATTGATTCCCGAAGCCAAAGCCGAATATATGAGGGCAATGGAAGAGGACACAAAGCATTACAATATGTTAGCCGACATTTTGCAAAAAAAGCACTATGAAACATTTTTGGCTGAGGGCATGGACGAAAAAAATGCCCGTCAAAAGGCACAGAAAAAAGCGATCGAGGACGCAAGATTTGTTTTGCCGAACGCTTGCTGCACAAAAATGATTGCGACATTCAACGCAAGAAGCCTATATAATTTCTTCAATCTTCGCTGCTGCAACCGTGCTCAATGGGAGATTCATGCGGTAGCGGACGAAATGCTGCGGCTTGTTCGTGAGGTTGCACCGACATTGTTTAAAAACGCAGGTCCGTCATGCATGAACGGAAAATGTCCAGAGGGCAAAATGACTTGCGGTAAAATGAAATCTGTCGTTGAAAAATATGGCAATTTGGGTGAATGATTTTGGGTAAACTGATTGTAATTGAGGGGCTTGACGGCTGCGGAAAGTCAACTCAGGTAGAAAGAATTAAACAAGAGTTTGAAAGGAAAAGCATATCGTTTAAGCAGATCAAACTGCCCGATTATGACGATCCGTCATCAACTTTAGTTAAGATGTATTTAGGCGGCAAATTCGGCTCGCACCCCGATGATGTCAATGCATATGCGGCTTCGTCGTTTTATGCGGTTGACCGCTTTGCAAGCTACAAACAGCACTGGAAAGCGGATTATGATAACGGCACGGTCATTTTGGCGGACCGCTATACCACATCAAACGCAATTCATCAGGTAAGCAAATTGCCCGAAGACAAATGGGACGAATATTTGTCGTGGCTCTACGACTACGAATTTAATCTTATCGGCATTCCGAAACCCGATTTGGTTATATTTTTGGACATGGACATTGATGTTTCGCAAAAAATGCTCTCAAACAGATATAATAACGACGAGGGCAAAAAGGATATTCATGAGCGTGACACCGATTATCTTCGTGCTTGCAGAAATGCGGCGCATTATTCGGCAGTAAAACTCGGCTGGAAAACAATTAAATGCGACGACGGCGAAAATCCGCTGCCGATCGAAACAATAACAGATAAAATATTACAACAGATTAAATCTGTTTTATGATATGGGAGTGAAAGTATGATATATCTATATTTGGCTCAAGGCTTTGAGGAGATAGAGGCGCTTGCGACGGTCGATATATTAAGACGGTGCGAATTTGATGTTGTTACCGTCGGCGTCGGCTCACAGGATATTACAGGCGCTCATGACATCACCGTTTTGGCGGATACCGTTGACAACATGGCGGCGCCGACAGATGATGTCCAGGCGGTCGTTTTGCCTGGTGGAATGCCGGGTACGCTTAATGAAGAAAAAAGCGAATATGTTCAGAAAATGATTGATTTTTGCGTTCAAAACGATAAACTCGTTTGCGCAATTTGCGCGGCACCCTCGATTTTGGGTCATAAGGGATTGCTTAACGGCAAGCGTGCGACCTGTTTTCCGGGATTTGAGCAGGAGCTTGTCGGCGCAGAATATAGCGGAAATCAGGCTGAAAAAGACGGCAATATTATCACCGGTAAGGGTGCGGGCGCTGTTTTTGATTTTACATTTGAGATTGCGTCGGCACTCGGTAAAGGCGCAAAAGCGAAAAAGGTAAAGGAATCGATGCAATGCGCAAAATAGGCGATATTCGGGAATATAAAAGCACGCTCAGGCAAAAATATAAATCCATGCGGCTGAATATGCCAAAGGTGCAAAAGACCGCCGCAGATAAACGAATTTGCAAGCGAATCACCGATTTGTTTTCATACCGCTCGTGTCAAACCGTTTTTTGCTATGTATCAACACCGATCGAGGTTGATACCCGTGAGTTCATAAACCATGCATTAAAAGACGGCAAGACAGTCGCCGTTCCTCGGTGCGTTCCGGGGACTAGGCAGATGGAGTTTTATAAAATCGACAGCCTTGACGACTTAAAACCCGGTTCGTTTTCGGTTGATGAGCCGATTCCCGACAAGGAAAGACTCATTACCGATACCGAAAACAGCATTTGCATTGTTCCCGGACTTTGCTTTGACAAAAACGGCTATCGGCTCGGCTACGGCAAAGGGTATTATGACCGATTTTTGTCTGATTTTAAGGGGAATATAGTCGGAATTTGTTACTCGGAGTGCATTGTCAATTCGCTGATTACCGGCAGATTTGACCGCAAATGCAACTTGATTTTGACAGAAAAAGGTGTAATCTCAACGAAATTCAAACATAAAAGAACGATTGAGAAAAACCGATAAAAATATATTGAAATATTATCAAAGAAAGGATTTTTGCAAATTTTATTTGCAATAAAAATTTAGCTTATGGATAATAACAACAATAACAACCAAAAGCCGAATAACGACGAATTTAACATTGATAACATTCTGAATTCGGCGAATGATAAATCATCGTTTTTCACAGTAGTTGACGATGAAAAGCCGCTTGAGGCGGATACAGGCAATAAAAATGTTACTATCGATCAGGCAAAAGAGAAGTCTATGAAAAAACGCAGGAACAAGAAAAAAAGAAAGCTCATTACCTCGCTTTGCTGGGTTTTGGGCATAATCATCATTGCGGGTTCAATCTCAGCCTTTGCGCTCATGGCGTTTTTTGACATTTCGGGAATCACATTTTCTGAAGCAAAGGAATATGACATCACAATTCCCGAAGGATCAAGCACCGAAGATATTGCGAACATATTAAAAGACGCAGGCGCAATCGACCATCCGCTGATTTTCAGGCTCTATTCTAAGCTGAAAGGCGAAGACGGCAAATATCAATATGGATATTATACCGTAACATCGTCTTCGGGCTATGAGGGAATCATCAGCACGCTCCAGACCGTCGGTGCAACGGCGGAGGAAAAGGAAATCACGATCCCCGAAGGCTCGGGCATTCGTGATATTATCGCAATATTTGAGGAAAACGGACTTTGCACAAAATCCGAGTTTTTGGAGGCAATGAACAAGGGCAGCTATAATTATGATTTTGTCAGCGAGATACCGACCGGCTCTGTTTATTACCGTTTTGAGGGATATTTGTTCCCCGATACCTATAAATTCGCATATGTAAAGGACGAGGGCGTTAATAACGCTAAGCGAGCTATCAGCAAAATGCTGTCTGTGACGGACGAGCGTTTGTTTACCGATGAAAATATCGCAAAAGCAAAAAAACTCGGTCATTCAATGCATGAGGTGCTGACAATGGCGTCGATCGTTCAGCTTGAAGCAGGCGGCTCTCCCGACAACATGGCAAAGGTTGCTCAGGTGTTCTACAACCGCCTGAATTGGGACGACGCAAATTATCTCGGGTCGACGCCGACCGCAAATTATCCCGACAAGCGATATAATACAAACGTCGGCTACACCGAAGGATTGCCGCCCGGACCGCTTGATTCTCCGAGCCTTAACGCTGTTTTGGCGGCTGTTGACCCCGATAAAACAGTCACGGCTACATATTTCGTTACCGACAAGAACGCAAAATTCTATTATACAAATTCGCTCTCGGAGCATAATTCTATTATCCAGAGTCTTAAAAACCAAGGTTTGTGGGAGTATTGATGAATATAAAGATTGAAGTATTATCACCTGCAGGCGACCTTGTGCGGCTTAAATCAGCCGTCGATTTCGGTGCCGACGCAGTATATTTTGCAGGAAAAGAATTCGGAATGAGGGCGGCGCCGTCAAATCTGTCGATTGATGAGATCAGACAGGGCGTTGAATATGCGCACTCACATAATGCAAGATGTTATTTGACTCTGAACACGCTTCCGAGAAACAACGAGGTTGAAAAATTACCGGAATTTATCGAAGCGGTCGCCGACACTAACATTGACGCATTTATCGTTACCGATGTCGGCTCAATTCCTCTTGTGCAAAAATATGCGCCCAAAGCCGAGCTTCATATTTCGGTTCAAACAGGCATTTTGAACTATAATACGGCTAATTTCTATTATAATTTGGGTGCAAAACGAATTGTTCTTGCAAGAGAATTGTCTTTGCCGGAAATTGCCGAAATCAGAGCGAAAACTCCTTCCGACCTTGAGCTTGAAGCGTTCGTCCACGGTGCGATATGTATGTCGATATCCGGCAGATGCCTGCTTTCAAACTATCTTGTCGGAAGAGACGCAAACCGAGGCGACTGCGCTCAACCGTGCAGATGGAAATATTCGCTGATGGAAGAAACACGGCCGGGAAAATATATGCAGGTAGTGGAAAATGAAGAGGGAAGCTACATTTTAAATGCACAGGACATGAATCTCATCAGCCATATTCCCGAAATTGTTGACGCGGGTGTATGCAGTCTTAAAATTGAGGGCAGAGCCAAGACCGAATATTACACAGCGGCTGTCACAAACGCATATCGCAGGGCGGTTGACGGTTATATCGCAAGCGGCTATGATAAAGATTATGTTGTGCCAAAGGAAATTGTCGATGAAACCGACAAAATTAGCCACAGAGTATATTCAACAGGGTTTTACTATCCCGATAAGCGCCCGAACGAGGTGCTTGACACAGGAGGATATATCAGAAACTATGAGCTTGTCGGAATTGTCACGGGATATGAGAACGGTCTTTGCACAATTTCACAGAGAAATAAATTTTATCCGGGAACGCTTGATGTGCTTGATAAAGACAGAGGCAGCTATTTAATCAATGTCGATAAGCTCTATGACGAGGACATGAACGAGATCAAAACCGCCAACAAAGCCGCAAGCACGGTGAAATTTCATTATGATAAGCCGATTACGGTCGGTTCGTTTTTGAGAGTAAAAAAATCATAAATTAACGGTCCGTGCATTTATAAATTATATGTGCGGACTTGTGTTTTCAAAGGAATAAATATTGATGAAAATTTTAGTTGACGCAGACGCTTGTCCCGTTGTGAAAATAGTTGAAAATATCGCAAAAAGCAGGGGATATGAGCTTGTTTTAATATGCGACACTGCGCACTTGATAAATTCGGATTATGCAAAGGTCGTAATTGTTGACAAGGGTGCCGACAGCGCAGACATTCGGCTTGCAAACCTTTGTTCAAAGGGTGATGTGGTCGTGACCCAGGATTACGGCGTTGCGGCAATGGCACTGAGTAAGCGTGCATATGCGATTCATCAAAGCGGAATGGTTTATACAAATGATAACATTGACAGCCTTTTATCTGTGCGCCATGTTGCAAAAAAGCTGCGAAAATCCAACAAAAATCACCTCAAAGGTCCAAAACCGAGAACGGCAGATGACGACATTCGGTTTGAAGAGTCATTTATTCGGTTGATTGAGAGCGTTGATAGCACAAATGAATAAGTGAATGTACTTGAAATGCCATATTATTTATGGTAAAATAATATAATAAAACGAAAAGGGAAAATTGATTATATGAACAGCTTTGGTTTTTCGCCTTACAAGGCAGAAAAAAAGGATTGCTTTAAGCATGGAAATATAATCGGCGCAGGACTGCTTATCGGTCAGATCGTGCCGACTGTCATTACCGTCGCCATAGTAGTATTATTAGCGCTGACGGGAAAATACAGCTTGACCGAGGCTCAGGAAATGATTGGCGGAGCTGATGTTGTTGCATCATATGGGCTTAACACCCTGCTTTGCTTTTTGATGTTTTTTCTGACATTTTACTTAATTCTAAAAATCATGAAACGACCTGTCGGCGACACCTGCGGATTTAATAAACCGCAGAAAAACAGCATGGCGATTTGGTGTTTCGGACTGTGTTTGTTTATGATTTTGGTAGGATCGCTTGTTACAAATGTGTTCAATGTTTTTACACAGGCTGTTTTCGGTGAGGAGGCATATACTCCCGAAATCGGTGACGGTACATACACCTTATTTACATTTGCATTCACATTTTTAAATGCGGCGATAATGCCGGCACTGCTTGAAGAATTTGCTTTTCGCGGCGCAATTTTCGGAATTGTCAGAAAATTCGGCGACGGTGTTGCAATCATATTCTCATCGCTTGCTTTTGCACTCATGCACGGAAACTTCGGTCAGATACCCTATACATTTTGCTTAGGACTTGCGCTTGCGTTCACAAGAGTGGTCACAGGCTCAATCCGGCCGTGCATATTCATTCACTTTTTTAACAATTCGCTTGCGCTTTTGCTGCCGTTTCTTCCCGAATCAATCATTGATCCGTTCAATGTCGGATTTAATTTTTTCTGCATGATTTTCGGTCTTGTTTCGCTCTTTTTTCTTTTTAAAAACGGTGCAATGTCAAGAATTAAATCTGTTCCGACAACCCTTTCGTCCGGCGGCAGATTTTGCAGGATCTTTTTCTCACCCTGCAACATAATTTGGGTAATTATTATGTTGATCTCATCGCTTTCGTTCTTCAAAGGTGTATAATATATGGCATATAACGAAGATTTTATGAAAGCGGCGCTATATTTGGCTCATGATGCTGAAAATGACGGTGAGGTGCCTGTCGGAGCAGTTGTAGTAAAAGACGGTATGATAATAGGGGAAGGGCGCAACCGCAGAGAATCGCTTAAAAATGCGCTTGCTCACGCCGAAATCGAAGCAATTGATTCGGCTTGCAAAACGCTCGGCGGCTGGCGGCTTGACGGCTGTGATCTATATGTAACGCTTGAGCCGTGCCCGATGTGTTCTGGAGCTATCATCAATTCCCGAATCAAAAAGGTATATTTTGGGGCATATGACAAAAAAGCAGGGTCGCTCGGCTCTGTGACGGATCTGTCCGAGCTTAAATATAACCACAAACCGCAGATTTTCGGCGGTCAGATGTGTGAAGAATGCGGAATGATATTATCCGATTTTTTTAAAAAATTACGCTGATTTTCGGCGTTTAAAGTATAAATTTTTAAGGAGCAAATTATAAATGAAACTTGGAATCGTTGGACTTCCGAATGTCGGAAAATCGACACTTTTTAATGCAATTACAGACGCAGGAGCGCAGGCGGCAAACTATCCGTTTTGCACGATTGAGCCGAATATCGGCATGGTCGCAGTGCCTGATGAGCGCCTTGATAAATTAGCCGAGATGTATGAGCCCGAAAAGGTGACTCATGCGGTAATCGAATTTGTTGACATTGCGGGTCTTGTTAAAGGCGCGTCAAAAGGCGAGGGACTCGGCAATAAATTTTTGTCGCATATTCGTGAGGTTGACGCAATCGTTCATGTTGTCCGTTGTTTTGACAACGACGACATCGTTCATGTTGACGGCTCGGTTGACCCATCCCGTGATATTGAAACCATCAACCTTGAGCTGATTTTCTCCGATATTGAGATGGTCGAGCGCCGAATCGATAAATCGACAAAGCTGTTAAAGGGCGATAAATCGCTTCAAAAGGAAGTTGATTTTCTTAAAAAGCTCAAGGAGCATTTGGAAAACGGACTTCCTGCAAGGTCGATTGAGCGTGACGATGACGAAAACGAGATTTTGAAATCGATTGCGCTTCTTTCTTCAAAGCCGGTTATTTACGCTTGCAATATGTCGGAATCCGACTTTACAAATAACATTGAAACCAACGCAAGATTTAATGCAGTAAAAGAAATTGCCAAAAGCGAAAATGCGGGTGTATTGCCGATTTGCGCTGAGCTTGAAGCCGAAATTGCGGGACTTTCCGATGAAGAAAAAGAGATGTTTTTGGCAGACTTGAATCTCGAATCGTCGGGTCTTGACCGCCTGATCAAAGAATGCTACTCTTTGCTCGGTTTGATTTCATATCTTACCGCAGGCAAGCCCGAGGTTCGTGCATGGACAATCAAAAAAGGCACAAAAGCGCCCCAGGCGGCAGGCGTGATTCATTCTGATTTTGAGCGTGGATTCATTCGTGCCGAGGTCGTTTCATATGACGATTTGATTAAATTCGGCTCAATGAACGCTTGCAAAGAACAGGGACTTGTCAGAAGCGAAGGCAAGGAGTATGTTATGAAAGACGGCGACATAGTATTATTCAGATTTAATGTATAAGAAAGGCTGATTTACCTTGTATTATACCGATTTTCATTCCCATATATTGCCGGGTGCGGACCACGGCAGCGACAGCGTTGAAACATCGCTTTATCAGCTGAATGAAGCAAAAAAGGCGAGGGTAGACACAATCTTTTTGACGCCGCATTTTTATGTTGACATCGATTCGATTGATGAATTTTTAATTCGGCGTGATAAAACCTTTGATGAACTAATGAACGCTGTGTCAAAAACAAATTTGCGGTTCAATTTCATCAAAAGCGCTGAGGTTAATCTTCAACTCGGACTCACTTCCATTGATGATTTGGATAAGCTTTGCATTGATAATACACACTATATGCTGCTTGAAATGCCGATGAATCAGAACTGGAGTCAATGGGTTTATAACAGCATTGATGAATTGCGTGACCGTGGTATCGAGCCGATTTTGGCGCATATTGACCGCTATGACCCAAAGCTTGTCGATCCGCTTTTTGATATGGATGTCAGAATGCAGGTTAATGCGTCGGCTTTTCATTCGTTTTTCACAAAAAGGCGTATGATGAAATATATCGACCGTGGTTATGTATGCTTTTTAGGCAGCGACATTCATGAACACGGACATCATTATGAGGATTTTGCGAAAGCTGCTCATTATATCGGATATAACCGAATGAAAGCGTTTAACAACTATGCAAAACAGCTTTTAAAATAACCGCTCACGGTTATTCATAAAATGACATAAACCCCTTAGATTGAGCATATGTTTTACAAGAAGCTCAATTTAAGGGGTTGATTTTATCATATGAAAATGATTTATGATGACCGTGCAATAGCGCTTGGACAATATATTGCGGATACCGGTGCAACGGTCAGATCATGCGCCAAAAAATACGGCATATCAAAATCAACGGTACATACGGCAGTAACAATATAGAACGGTTTGTGTGGTTGGTGACATAACCGCCGCAAAACCGCATAAATAAAGAATTTCAGCACGGTTTCACGCCGTGCTGATTTTTTGTTCTATTAGGAAGTGCAACAGCAAAATCTCGGCTAAAATAGGATTGTTTCACATTTTAGCCGAGATTTTCGTTGACTTTACGGGTATAATAAAGTATAATGTAAATGAAGAAAACTATACTCAGCCGAGGTGTATTATGGCCTATATTAATCGACATATGGAACAGCGTATCAACGAACTGTCAAAGACTTGGTCGGCAATTTTACTTACCGGTCCGCGTCAGTCCGGCAAAACCACGATGCTTAAAAACCTTGCCGAAAAGGAAAACATTGGGCGGGAATATATTTCGCTTGACGATTTAACCGTCAGAGAAATGGCAAAAAACGACCCGAAAATGTTTCTGCAGCTTCATAAACCGCCGATTATTATCGACGAGGTTCAGTATGCACCGGAACTGTTTACCTATATTAAAATTCATGTAGATATCTATCATAATCCCGGCGATTTTTGGCTGACCGGTTCGCAGGTTTTCAGCTTAATGAAAGGTGTTCAGGAGTCATTGGCAGGCAGAGTTGCCCTTTTGCATATGTCGCCGCTTTCTCAAAGGGAAATTGTCGGCGCACAGCCATGCCCCTTTACCACCGATTTTGAGGCACTAGCAAAAGAAAGTAAAATTATAAAACCGCTCACCACACCCGAAATGTACGAGCGTATATGGAACGGCTGTATGCCGGGGATGTTCGGCGGAGCGTACACCGACCGAAATATGTACTATTCCTCTTATCTTTCCACCTATATTGAGCGTGATGTTCGGGAACTTTCAGGCGCAATCGACGCACTGAAATTTGCAAAATTTATCACGGCGGTAGCCGCCCGTGCCTCCCAGCTTGTGAATTATAAAGCGATTGCCGATGACGCGGATATCGATCAGGTTACCGCAAAAGCCTGGCTGCAAATTCTTGAAACGCTGGGGATTATTTTTCTGCTGCATCCGTATTCTAATAATGTGTTGAAAAGAACCATTAAAACGCCGAAGCTGTATTTTTATGATACGGGTCTTGTTTGCTATCTCACAAAATGGTCGTCGCCCGAGGTTGCCGAAAGCGGAGCCATGAGCGGCGCACTGCTTGAAAATTTCACGGTATCCGAGATTATGAAAAGCTATCAGAATGTCGGGAAAGAACCGTACCTTAACTATTACCGCGACCGAGATGCGAGAGAAATCGATGTGATTATTGAGGGCGACGGTAAACTGTGTCCGCTTGAAATTAAAAAAACAGCTACCCCCGATAAGCGAATTACCAAAACTTTCAGCCTTATCGATAAATCGCCCTTGGTGCTCGGCACCTCCGCCGTGCTCTGTATGAGCGACCGCCTCTCTGCTTTCGACAGAGAAAACCTCATTGTCCCAATTTGGATGATATAGTTTTTTATTTAAAGCGAAGAAAATAATGTTTTATAAAATGATTGAGAGCAAGTGCAAAGAATGGTACGACTCCGAACAATGCACAGTTCATAATTTAATTGATTATATAGAGAAAACGGGACAAATGCGTGATGCACAGATTGAAGCAATTAAGGTTTATCTGTTCCTCAAAATCGGCTGTCAATGTCAGCCGTTATCTTCGTTGTTTACACGCGGTGTTTTTAACAATATTGTTTTGGATACCATGCTGAGAGGCGGTTCGCCGTAAATCATATGACGCAGTATCTCCGCCGTGTAAATCCGAAATCGGACAGGACTGCCGCTGCACGACCAGATTGACTTCGGTTGAGTCTGTCACTTGTTTCCGGTCGGGCCTTGCTTTGGCGTCTGAACCGAATCCGAAAGAGGAAAAATACAGCCCTCCGCGGAAAAATCCGCAGAGGGCATATATAAGCGGGTATTCAGCCGACTTAACCCTTGCTGTTTGCAATAGCTTGGTCGATAAGCTCGTTCAGCTTCTCCGACTGCTTTTTCCCCGTGATGGCGCCCGTGATCGGATCGCCTACGATGTTGCCGTTCTTATCAACCACATATGTGGTCGGATAGGAGTACAGTCCGGAAGTGAATTCACCGGCCTCGCTTTTTGAATCAAACCAAAGGTTTTTGTAGGATACGCCCTTCTTTGTCAGAATGTCCTTTGCATCGTTTATCGCCGTTTTATCTCCGTCAAGAGTGAACGAGTTGATTCCGACTACCGCACCGCCTTTTTCGGCAAGCTTTTTGTTCAGTGCTTCCAGGTCGGCAAGCTCACCCACGCAGGGGCTGCAGGTGGTAAACCAGAAATTTACTACGGTAACGGTGTTTCCCGCAAACAGTGTGCTGCTCTTCACTTCGTTTCCGTCAAGATCCTTACCGTCAAATGCGGGGAATTTCATCAGATCTTTTTTTTCTGTCGGCTTGCCGTTTTCCGCCGGAACGCTCATATCGCCGTCGGACGGCTTTTTTCCGCAGCCGGGGAACTTTTGCTCAAGAACCGTCAGCTTTCCCTCAATCTCACGAATCTGTTCGGCACCTTCGTTAAGCAGCTTCAGTTCATCCGCTTTGAACTGGCTCTTGGCGCCGTCGATCGTTTTAAGCAGGAAATCTCCGTAGTTTCCTCCGTCCTCAATCATCGCCATACCTTTATTGGCAGATAGGAATACTTTCTCCCAGAGTTCGTTGTTTTCGGAAAGAATGGCGTTTTCCTGCTCCATCAGTTTTTGATGAAGCTCGGTTGCTTCGTCCTTCGTGCCCGGT
>CAKRRH010000007.1 GCA_934394855.1 uncultured Eubacteriales bacterium | reverse complement strand
GTTGTGAAAACATATTCGCTTTCGTCCGCACCGCAGGAAGCGGTCACCAACATCATTGAACAGATAATGATCACACAAAGTGTTGCCAACAGTGATTTATATTTATGCAAAATCTGCACCTTCTTTATCTTTATGCATATAAGCTTCATTATATTAACAGGTATTATATCATATTTCTACCTCAATCTTCAAGTATAATGAGATTATTTTGATATATTGTTCATAATAAAATCGATTTTTGACGATTGAATTTATTTATTACGAAAAAGTTAAAAATCCATTAAAAAAGTTGTTGAATAGTTGAGCAAAAAATAGTATAATAAAAATAATTATGCGAAGGGTTATGTTTTGATGGAAAAACCGCTGAAAGGAATGTGATTTTTGAATGGATTATTCGCAATCGGAAGTTCTGCGCTTCGTTGAAGAGAATAATGTTAAATTTGTCAAGCTGTCTTTTTGCGATATTTTCGGTAAACTGAAAAATCTTAATCTGTTTGCCGATGAGCTTAATAAGGCGTTCGATGTCGGAATGGCGTTTAACGCAAAGGGCGTTGACGGATTTTCAGGGTTTGCCCGTCAAGATGAACTCTATTTAAAGCCCGATTCTGGCACGCTCAATGTTCTTCCCTGGCGGCCTCATGAGGGTTGCGTTGCAAGACTGCTTTGCGATATTGTGAAGCATGACGGAACGCCGTTTGAGGGCGACACAAGGAACATAATGAAAAATGCGGTCAAAGAGCTTGAGGATTTGGGTTACAGCTGCGACATCGGTTCGAGCTGTGAGTTCTATCTTTTCAAAACCGACGAAACAGGCGCTCCGACTCATGACCCTCAGGATTTTGCCGGATACCTTGATGCGTCTCCGCTTGATAAGGGCGAAAATGTCAGACGAGACATATGCTTGACGCTTGAGGAAATGGAAATCATTCCTAAAACCTCGCACCATGAACGAGGTCCGGGTCAAAATGAGATCGATTTTAAGAAAAATGACGCACTTTCGGCAGCAGACGACCTTAATACATTCAAATATGTCGTTAAGGCGATCGCCGAGCGAAACGGTCTTTTCGCTTCGTTTATGCCAAAACCGCTTCAAAGCAGCAATGGCAGCGGAATGCACATCGCGTTTATGCTTAATAAAGACGGTAAAAATGTGATGAAGAATGACGACGGAACGATGTCCGATATCGGAAATGCGTTCATGTTCGGAATTTTAAAACATATTTGCGAAATTTCTCTTTTCTCAAATCCGCTTGCAAATTCATATGAACGGTTCGGCAGCGGTGAAGCGCCAAAGAACATTTCATATGCGATTGACGATCATTCAACGCTTATCCGCATAAATCAAGCGGTTGGCAAGGATGCAAAAATCGTACTTCGCTCACCCGATCCTGCTTGCAACCAATATATCACCTTTGCGCTTTTGCTTTATGCGGGAATTGAGGGAATTCGCAATAAATATACCGAAAAAGATGTCGATTTGGGTCGTGAATTGCCTAAAACATTAAACGATGCAATCGAGATTGCTAAAAATTCGGAGTTCATCAATTCGCATATTGACAAAACGCTGATTGATAACTATATTAAATCAAAAACCGAGGAATGGAACGAATATTCCGCAGACGACGAGTCAAAACGAAATCTGCTCAAACGAACATTTCTTTTTAACTGATTGAACCAAAACATATAATAAGGACGGTGATTCGCTTGGATAAAGTCCTGATAGTTTCCGGTTCAACCACGGCTGCAAAGTCTCTTTTCGACCTGCTTGGGACTGCTTCTAAGCAAAATGTTACCGTTTCGACAAACAGCGGAGAGGCACGGCGAATTTTATCTTCAAAGGAATTCGACATGATAATCATCAACTCGCCGCTGACAGACGATCTCGGTTCAGACCTTGCAGTATTTGCGTCCGAATCTACTCTTGCCGGTATTATGTTTATCGTCAAAGCCGACATTTACCGAATGGTTGCGGCAAGACTTGAAGATTACGGAATTATGGTTATTGAGAAACCGCTAAACAGGAATTTATTTTCGCAAAGCTTGCGGCTTGTCAAAGCAACTCAAAACCGAATGAGAAGCTTTCGGCAGGAAAATGTTAAACTTAAAAATCAAATCGCAGAAATGCGGCTTACCGACAGAGCAAAGGCGGTTTTAATGGATTATTTGAAATTGTCCGAACCGCAGGCTCACAGATTTATTGTAAAACAAGCAATGGATATGCGCATGACTAAAATGGAGGTTGCGCAGAACATTCTTAAAACATACGACAAATAACTAAAGTAACAGATTTAAGATGAGGAAGGAAGTAAACATCATGGCAAAATATATTTTCGTAACAGGCGGCGTAGTTTCGGGACTCGGCAAAGGAATTACCGCAGCAAGCCTTGGCAGACTTTTGAAAAGCAGGGGCATTAAGGTCACAGCGCAAAAGCTCGACCCATATATCAATGTTGACCCGGGTACAATGAGCCCATATCAGCACGGCGAAGTTTTCGTAACGGAAGACGGCGCCGAAACCGACCTTGACCTCGGTCACTATGAGCGATTCATTGACGAGAACCTTAACAAATTCTCAAACCTTACAACCGGCAAGGTATATTGGAATGTGCTTACAAAAGAACGCAAGGGCGAATATCTCGGTGAAACTGTCCAGGTTATCCCCCACATCACCAACGAAATCAAGAGCTTTATCTATAATGTCGCAAAATCAACCGACGCAGATGTAATCATAACCGAAATCGGCGGCACAACAGGTGACATCGAATCACAGCCGTTTTTGGAGGCAATTCGTCAGGTATCGCTTGAAATCGGCAAAGAAAACTGCTTGTTCATTCATGTTACTTTAGTTCCTTATATCCAGGGTTCATATGAGCTTAAATCGAAACCGACGCAGCATTCGGTTAAACAGCTTCAATCGCTTGGAATTATGCCCGACATCATTGTTGCCCGCTGCGACATTCCCCTTCCTGACTCAATTCGTAGAAAAATCTCAATGTTCTGTAATGTTAAACCCGATTGTGTAATTGAAAACGCAACCGTTCCGGTACTCTATCAGGCACCTATCATGCTCGAAGAAAGCCACTTGTCCGACATTGTTTGCCGTGAACTTTCAATCGACGCACCGGCGCCTGATCTTACCGAATGGAATGAAATGCTCGACCGTGTTGCGGCTTGCAAAGATGAAGTAAACATTGCAATCGTCGGAAAATATGTCAAGCTTCATGACGCATATCTTTCGGTTGCCGAAGCGTTAAGACACGCAGGCTTTGAAAACGGCGTCAATGTTAATATCGGTTGGGTTGACGCAGAACAGATTGATGACAACACAGCGCCCGAGCTTTTGGGTAAATATGACGGATTGCTCGTTCCGGGCGGATTCGGCGACAGAGGTGTTGAGGGTAAAATCTGCACCGCTAAATATGCTCGTGAAAATAATGTTCCCTATTTCGGAATCTGCCTCGGAATGCAGACAGCCGTAATTGAATTTGCCCGTCATGTTCTTAACCTTTCCGACGCAAATTCGAGCGAATTTGACCCACAGGGACTCAATAGTGTAATCGACTTAATGCCCGATCAGCAGGGTAACATTCCGAAAGGCGGTACAATGCGACTCGGCGCATATCCTTGCAAAATCAAGGATGGAACCATGCTTAAAGAATCATATGAAGCTGAGCTTATTCAAGAACGCCACAGACACAGATATGAATTTAACAACGATTACAGAGAAAAAATTGAGCAGTACGGTATGAAGATCACGGGTACATCTCCCGACAACCGTCTTGTTGAGGCTGTTGAGATACCGGCTAATGATTATTTTGTAGCCGTTCAGTATCACCCCGAATTCAAATCTCGCCCGAACCGTGCTCATCCGCTTTTCAAATCATTTGTAAAAGCATCGGTTGAACATAAAAATAAATAATTTTGTCATTATTTTTAGCAAATAAAGGAGCAAACGCAATGAAAATCAACGCTAATTTTGACAACCTTGTGCCGAATTATCTTTTTGCCGAAGTCGGCGCAAGAACAAAGAAATATACAGATGAACACCCCGACAAAAAGGTCATTAAGCTCGGAATCGGCGATGTTACACTCCCGCTTGCACCTGTTGTAATTGACGCAATGGTAAAGGGTGCAAAGGAACTTGGCGTTAAAGAAACATTTAAAGGCTACCCAGATTATGAGGGTTATGAATTTGTCCGTCAGGCTATTTCCGATTATTACAAAGGCTTTGGTGTAACAGTCGGCGCTGATGAAATTTTGATTTCGGACGGTGCGAAATCCGATTGCGGCAACATCGGCGACATTTTCGGCGAAGATAATGTCGTTTTAGTTACCGACCCGGTCTACCCTGTTTATGTTGATTCCAACATCATGGCAGGCAGAAAGATAATCTATGCCGATTCGACAGCCGAAAACGGATTTGCGGCAATGCCCGATGATTCGGTTCATGCCGACATCATCTATCTTTGTTCACCGAACAATCCGACCGGCTCGGCATATACCTATGACCAGCTAAAAAAATGGGTTGATTACGCTAATCAAAACGACGCGATCATTCTCTATGATTGCGCATATGAAGCATTTATCACAGAGGATCTTCCCCGTTCAATTTTTGCAATTGAGGGCGCTCGCACCTGTGCAATCGAAATGTGTTCGCTTTCAAAAACGGCAGGATTCACAGGCACTCGCTGCGGTTATACCGTAATTCCGAAGGAGCTTGAGCGTGACGGTCACAACATCTACAAGCTTTGGTATCGCAGACAGGCTACCAAATTCAACGGTGTGTCATGGCCTGTTCAGTGTGCGGCTGCCGCAGTATTCAGCGCTGAGGGTCAAAAACAGATTAAAGAGAATATCGCATATTATCAGGAAAATGCGAAAATCATTGCAAATGCGCTTGATGAGCTGGGTATTTATTACACAGGCGGCAAAAATTCGCCTTATATCTGGCTGAAATGCCCGAATGACATGAAGTCGTGGGATTTCTTCGATATGTTGCTTGAGAAAGCGAATGTTGTCGGAACTCCGGGTTCGGGATTCGGCAAAAACGGCGAAGGCTATTTCAGATTGACTGCATTCGGCGACAGAGAAAACACGATCGAAGCTGTAAACAGAATCAAAGAATTGCTTAAATAAACCGACAATAAATAATTTATCCCTCTGTTAAATAAGTTTAGCAGAGGGATTTGTTATATAAAAAAATACACCTCATGTAACTTTGAATTTACATGAGGTGATGTTATATATTTTTTTATCTTTTGATTCGTTTGTCCAGCTTTGTGGCAAGACGTGTGCCGACGCTTTGGAAAAGCTGAACCAGTAAAATCAAAATAACCACAGCGAAAAGCATTACCAAATATTTATAACGGTAATAGCCATAGTTGATTGCGATTTTACCAAGTCCGCCGCCGCCGATAATTCCACTCATTGCGGTGTAGCCCAAAATCGTGGTGATTGCGATCGTTGCGTTGGAAATGAGCGACGGAATGCTTTCGGGAATCATGACTCTCATGATGATTTGAAATGGAGACGCTCCCATGCTCTGCGCTGTTTCGATGATATTCGGATTGATTTCACGAAGCGAGCTTTCGACCAGTCGGGCGACAAACGGAAATGCCGCAATTACAAGCGGAACGATTGAAGCAACTGTGCCGACGGTCGTTCCGACAATGAGACGGGTCAGCGGAAATACCATAATCATCAAAATAAGGAACGGAACCGAACGAAGAAGATTGATTATGACATTAAGCGTGCCGAGCAGCCATTTCGGAAGCGGCATTACTCCACCCTTTTCACCTGCGACCAATAATACGCCGAGCGGCAAGCCGAGCACGATTGAAAAGGCGGTAGCTAAAACGGTAACATAAAAAGTTTCCCAGAGTGCTAAGGGCATATCGTTTTTCAGTATGTCGAGTGCTTCTGTCAAGACTTCCTGAGAGAACAGATTGTTAAACATTTTCACTTACCTCCTCCACAATTACGCTTTCGTTTTGCGATAAATATTCAGTCGCACGCTTTACAGTATCATCATCATTTTTAAATCCGAGCAACATATTGCCATAGACCTTTTCGCCGATGCAACGGGTAGAAGCGTAGAGAATATTCGCCGCAATTCCGATGTCGATTGCCATTTTTGTGATCATAGGCTCACCTGCAGCAGGCGCACCGTTAAATATTACACGCAAGACTCGCTCCGACGAGCTGCTTGTAACAAATTCCTTTTCGGCGTCGGGCATTACAAGATGTTTTGCCGCCGATGATTTCGGATGAGTGAATACTGTTGTGACATCACCCTCCTCAACCACGCTTCCGTGGTCAAGAATCGCAACTCGGTTACATATTTCCTCAACAACGCTCATTTGGTGAGTGATTACGATAACAGTGATGTTCAGCCGTTTGTTAATATCACGAATGAGCTCCAAAATCGAATGAGTCGTTTTCGGGTCAAGCGCACTTGTCGCTTCATCGCAAAGTAAAACCTTTGGCTGGGTTGCAAGCGCACGGGCGATTGCGATTCGCTGTTGCTGACCGCCCGAGAGCTGAGCCGGATATGCATTTGCCTTGTCAGGCAGTCCGACGATCTCCAAAAGCTCCGTTGCCCTCTTTTTTGCCTCATCATTTTTAACGCCCGACAGCTTTAGCGGAAACATGATGTTTGCAAGACAGTTTTTTTGCATTAGAAGATTGAAGCCTTGAAAAATCATTGTAACATCTCGTCTGACATTTCGCAGTTCTTTATTATTAAGCGCTCCGATGTCACGCCCGTCGATTATTACATTGCCCTCACTCGGACGCTCAAGCATATTTATGCATCTTACAAGTGTGCTTTTGCCTGCGCCGCTCATTCCGATAATGCCGTAAATATCGCCGTCATTGATAGTCAGGTTAATGTTTTTCAAAGCATTAACTTCGCCGTCGAGCGTGTTAAATGTCTTTGAAAGATTCTTAATTTCAATCATTTTTATACTCCTATAAATACAGCTATGCACACCGGGATAATTTTGCCCGATGTGCATTTTATCTGCAATGGTTTAAAATTATTTCTTGATTGCGTCAAGTGAATCCTGCTTGCCGCCATAAAGACCCATCGGCTCAACATGGATAGCGCCGACTGATACTACATGAGTATTGTTTTCCTTGTTGAAGTCTTCAAGGTAAGGCAGGTGTTGGAAGTAGTTAGCGTCAACCTCGCCGCTGTCTACAACATTGTTCGGCTGAACATAGTCTGTATATTCGATTACTTTAAGTGTAACATTTTTAGCTGCAAGAATTTCTTTAACTATTGCAAGGATTTCGGCATGAGGTGTGGGAGATGCTGCAACAGAGATTGTCTGACCTTTGAGCGAGTCATAATTTACAGATGAATCATAGCCGTCTGTCGGATCATCAACTGTGCTGACAACTGCTCCGTCATATTTTTCTGTGATGAAATCTTTAACTTTTTGGCTCTTGAGCGCTGCTGCAAGTGCTTTAATCTTATCGGTGCTCTCGTTGCCCTCTTTTACTGCAAGAATATTGCCGTATGCCGAAGATGAACCTTCGATTGCGAGTGCGTCTTTAGCGGGATTGATGTTTGCGCTGATTGCGTAGTTGCTGTTGATTACAGCATAGTCAACATCTTTCAAAACGTTCGGCAGCTGAGCTGCTTCAACTTCATTGAACTGAATGTTGTAAGGATTTTCAACAATATCTTTTACTGTTGCTGTGATTCCTGCGCCGTCTTTAAGCTTGATGTAGCCCTGATCTTCCAAAAGAAGCAATGCACGAGCTTCGTTTGTTGTATCGTTCGGAACTGCGATCGTAACGCCGCTGTCGTTATTTGATGAGCAAGATGTGAGTGCGAAAACTGATGTTAAGGCTAACGCCAAAATAAGTGCGATTGATATAAATTTCTTCATTGTGAATTTCTCCTTAAAGCTATTTTTGTGAATTTATAATTTATTAAGTTTTAGTTCTGCCAAATTCACATTCGGTTGCGACTCAGCAGTATGAAAATGAACGAACTGCAACATCGCAACGATATTCTGTTTTTCACTGCTTTGTCCTCCCTTGTTTTTTGTTATGTCTTGATTATACACACATATTGAGAGTATGTCAAATACATGAAAAATATAGTTAGATATAGGACAAAGCTATAGCAAAGCTTGATTATATAAAAATCATTTTGCTTATCTTATATCAAGATAGTGCTTTATCTCATCAACATATAGCTTGCCCATTTTTGAGAGCAATGCATTCTTTCTGATAATGTATCCGATTTCCATTGCTTTTTCGGTGTTCATCGTTTCATCTTCAAACGGAACCGCAATGTAATCATCACCATTCAGTTCTTCACAGATGATGCCCGAACAAAGCGTATATCCGTTTAGTCCGACCATCAAATTCAGCATTGTCGCGCGGTCGTTTGTTTTGACGGTACGCTGATATTCTGCGGTTGAAAGGATTTCTTCGGCAAAATAGAATGAGCCCGAATCGTTTTGTTCAAACGACAAACAGGGATAATCCTGCAGATCGGCAAAATTTATTGATTTGCGATTGCTCAAAGGGTGGTTTTTCCATATATACACATATGCGTTACATTCGATAAGCGGGTGAAATTCAAGGTTATTTTGGGAAAGAACCTTGGTAATTGCTTTTCGGTTAAAATCACTTAAATATAATATTCCGATTTCGCTTTTCAAATTGCTTACATCATTGATTACTTCGAGCGTTTTGGTTTCCCTAATGGCAAAATCATACTTTGTCGTGTCAAAATTTTTGACCATTTCGACAAACGCTTTTACGGCAAATGAATAATGCTGCGTTGAAACTGCGAATTTCTTTTTTGGTCCGCCCCCCTTGCCGTATTTTTCGAGCAAGTCCTCATATTGCGAATAAACCTGTTTTGCATAAAGCAAAAATTCTGCACCGTCAGGAGTTAATGATACTCCCTTTGCGCCTCGTTTGAAAATCGTAATTCCGATTTCCTTTTCAAGCTCTTTGAGCGCACCCGTCAAAGACGGCTGAGATACATATAGTATTTCAGCCGCTTTATTAAGTGAACCGCATTGTGATATTGTGATTATATATTTCAGTTGTTGCAGGGTCATTTTGCCCTATCCTCCAAAAAGTTAATAAATGCTTATTTTTTCAGCGAATCACGAATCTCACGGAGCAAAAGAATTTCTTCGCTCGGCTCTTCCGGTTTTTCTTCCTCTGCGGGTTCTTCCTTTTTGCGATGAAATTTGTTGATCAACTTAACGGTCAGGAAAATGACCAAAGCGATCAGCAAAAAGTTTACGACGCTTTGAATGAAATTGCCATAGCAAATTGCGGCTTCGGGAACGCCGTCCGATGCGGGAGTGATTACAAATTTAAGGCTTGTAAAGTCGATTCCGCCGAATAAAATTCCGATAAGCGGCATTACAAGGTCATTTACGATTGAATTTACGATTGCGGTGAAAGCACTGCCCATGATAACACCGACAGCAAGATCGATTACATTTCCGCGTGAGATAAATTCTTTAAATTCATCAATTACTTTCGGTTTCTTAACTTTGATTTGCTTGCTCATTTTGACAATCCTCTTTCATTATATTTCTTAATTATAAAGATAACAAAAATCAAGAGATATGTCAACTTAATTTAAAATAAATCATGTCTAATTTATTAAAAATACAATTAAATTGAATATTTTTTCAAATATATGCTTGACATTTTGCTAAAAAGGTGCTATTTTTATATCAAAACAAACCGTTGAAGCGGAGATAACGGAGAAAAATGATCCCACAGAGAGTCCGAGGTGCTGAGATTCGGACGGAATACAGTTCTTCAAATGGACCGCTGAGGGTGCAGTCAAAGGATAGTCTTTTATCTGAGTATTCTGCAACGAGAGGACAAGCGTTAGTTGTCAGGAGTATGTTGGTACTCTTCAGAGCGCATGGGTCATTCCCATGAATCAAGGTGGCACCACGGATAGATTGGATTTTATTCGTCCTTGACAGAAATTATTGATTTTCTGTCAGGGGCGTTTTTGTTTTATCCCCTAAAATCAATAATAGAACGCTTAAAATCACAGATAAAGGAGATAATCAAAAATGCTGAATCTTACACTTGATGAAGTAAAAGCAATCAAACAAACGGGCAAATATAAATGCGTTCCGCTTGCAAGCGAGATTTTGTCCGACATTAAAACGCCGATCGAGGTTCTCAAAATATTGAAGAGCGTGTCAAGTCATTGCTATATGCTTGAATCGGTATCCGAACATGAAAGCTTTGGACGATATACATTTTTGGGCTATGACCCAAAGCTTGAAATCACCTGCTTAAACGGCAAGATGAAGGTCGGTCCGATGACATTTGAAACCGACGATCCGGGAAAATATATCAAACAGATAATCGACGAACACAAGAGTCCGAGAATTGACTCGCTCCCCTCTTTTACAGGCGGACTTGTCGGATATTTCTCATATGATTACCAGAAATATGCAGAAAAATCGTTGAATCTTGACGCAGATGATTCAGACGGATTTAATGATGTCGATTTGATGTTATTTGACAAGGTAATCGCATTTGATAATTACAGGCAAAAGATAATTTTGATTGTGAATATATCGCTTGATGATGTTGATACCGAATATGAACGGGCAAAAATCGAAATCAGGCAAATGGCGGATTTGATCTCAAGCGATACACCGAAAAAAGAATATGGCGGTCAGCTGAAATCAGAGATTAGACCGCTGTTTACAAAAGAACAATATTGCGACATGGTGAACCGTGCAAAGCACTACATTAAAGAAGGCGACATATTCCAAATTGTTCTCTCAAACAGGCTTGAGGCGGATTTTGAGGGCAGCTTGTTTAACACCTATCGCCTGCTTCGCACCGTGAATCCGTCGCCCTATATGTTCTATTTTTCAAGCAGCGACATGGAGGTTGCGGGTGCGTCTCCCGAAACGCTTGTTAAACTTCAAAACGGCGTGCTTCATACATTTCCTCTTGCGGGAACACGCAAACGAGGCAAAACCGAAGAGGAAGACAAGGCGCTTGAGATTGATTTGCTCAATGACCCGAAAGAGCTTGCGGAGCATAATATGCTCGTTGATCTCGGTCGAAACGACATCGGCAAAATCAGCAAATTCGGCAGCGTCGAGGTTGAGAAATATCATGTGATCGAGCGTTATTCTCATGTAATGCATATCGGCTCGACCGTCAGGGGCGAAATTCGGGAAGATAAAAATGCGCTTGACGCAATCGACGCAGTATTACCCGCAGGAACGCTTTCGGGTGCGCCGAAAATCAGAGCATGTCAGCTGATAAACGAGCTTGAAAACAACAAACGAGGTATCTATGGCGGTGCGATCGGCTATCTTGATTTTGCAGGAAATCTTGACACCTGCATCGCAATCAGAATCGCATATAAGAAAAACGGAAAAGTATTTGTCAGAAGCGGTGCGGGAATCGTTGCGGACTCGGTTCCGGAAAGTGAATATCAGGAATGCCTTAACAAAGCGGCGGCCGTGATAAATACATTAAAATCGGAGGAGGATTTATTATGATTTTGCTAATCGATAATTACGACAGCTTTTCATATAATCTTTATCAGCTTATCGGCTCGATAAACCCTGACATAAGGGTTATCAGAAACGACGAACTGACCGTTTCAGAAATTGATAAATTGTCCCCTGAGGCGATAATCATATCTCCAGGACCCGGACGACCCGAAAACGCAGGAGTTTGTGTTGATGTAGTTAAAATGCTCGGCGATAAATATCCGATTCTCGGCGTTTGTCTCGGTCATCAGGCAATCTGCAAATGCTTTGGAGCGACTGTTTCATATGCAAAGCAGCTTATGCACGGCAAACAGTCCGATGCAAAAATCGACAATGAATGTGCGCTTTTTAAAGGCTTGCCAAAGTCAATTTCGGTTGCAAGGTATCATTCATTAGCGGCGGTAAAAGACACAATACCCCCGTGTTTACAGGTCATTGCTCAAACTGACGACGGAGAGATCATGGCGGTGAAACACAAGGATCATGATATATTCGGCGTTCAGTTTCATCCCGAATCGATAATGACGCCGAACGGCAAACAAATCATCGCCAATTTTTTGAATTTAGCAAAGGAGTCTTAAAAATGATTGAATCGGCAATTAAAAAAATCGTTGACAAACAGGATCTTACATATGACGAGGCTTACACCGTTATGAATGAAATCATGAACGGCGAAACTTCACAGGTGAAAAATGCGGCATTTTTGGCGGCGCTTTCAACCAAAAGCACAAAATCGGAGACGATTGATGAAATTTCGGGTTGTGCGGCGGCAATGAGAGAACACGCGCTAGAAGTTCGGCATAATTTTGATGTGCTTGAAATCGTCGGAACAGGCGGAGATAATGCGCAGAGCTTTAATATATCGACTACTGCGGCAATTATAACAGCGGCGGCAGGCGTCAAGGTCGCAAAACACGGAAATCGTGCGGCAAGCTCAAAATGCGGCACGGCGGATTGCCTTGAGGCGCTCGGTGTGAACATTGACCAGTCGCCCGAAAAAGCAGTAAAATTGCTTGATGAAGTCGGAATGTGCTTTTTCTTTGCGCAAAAATATCATACATCAATGAAATATGTCGGCTCAATCAGAAAAGAACTCGGAATCAGAACGGTATTCAACATCTTAGGACCGCTCACAAACCCGTCTGCACCGAAAATGCAGCTGCTTGGCGTATATGACGAATCGCTTGTCGAGCCACTTGCTCATGTGTTGACTTCGCTCGGCGTAGCCCGTGGAATGGTCGTATACGGTCAGGATAAGCTCGATGAAATATCGCTTTCTTCAAAAACCACCGTATGCGAATTTGACAATGATACTTATAAAAATTATGTACTTGACCCGACCGATTACGGCTTTGAAATGTGCGAAAAATCTGATCTTGTCGGCGGCACTCCAGATGAAAATGCCAAGATTACGCTCGATATTTTAAAAGGTGCAACGGGTCACAAGCGAAATGCAGTTTTGTTAAATGCAGGTGCGGCGCTTTATATTGCAAATAAAGCCGACTCAATGGAGACAGGCATTGAGCTTGCCAAGAACATGATCGATTCGGGAGCAGCGCTCAAAACGCTGTCTAAATTCATTGAAAAATCCAACGAGGACTAAAATAATATGGCAACAATTCTAGACACGATAGCTGAATATGCAAAAATCAGGGTTAATAACGCAAAGAAAGAAATTTCGCTTGAAGAAATGAAAGAAAAAGCATTCGGCGTGACGAATAAAACGCCGTTTGCGTTTGAAAATGCACTTAAAAACGACAGAATATCATTCATCTGCGAGTGCAAAAAAGCGTCACCCTCAAAAGGCGTCATCGCAAACGATTTTCCCTATCTTGACATTGCAAAGGAATATGAAATTGCAGGTGCGGACTGCATTTCGGTGCTAACTGAACCAAAATGGTTCATGGGCAAAAACGAATATCTGACCGACATTCAAAATGATGTATCTATTCCCTGTTTACGCAAGGATTTCACGATAGACGAATATATGATTTATGAGGCAAAAGCAATCGGTGCAGACGCTGTTTTGCTGATATGTTCATTGCTAAGCGGTGATAAAATCGCAAAATATATCGAGATTTGCGATGAGTTAGGGATTTCTGCGGTTGTCGAGGCTCATGATGAAGATGAAATTAAGTCGGGGGTTGACGCAGGCGCAAGAATAATCGGTGTTAATAACCGCAATTTGAAGGATTTTTCGGTTGATGTGACAAACAGCGCAAGGCTCAGAGAGCTTGTCCCCGATGACATTACATTCATTGCAGAAAGCGGAATCAAAACGCATGATGACATTGTAAAGCTTGAGGGGTATAATGTTAATGCGGTGCTGATCGGCGAAACGCTGATGAAAGCAGATGATAAACGGGCAATGCTGAACGAATTAAGGGACGGAAAATGACAAAAATCAAAATTTGCGGGCTGACAAGACTTAGCGACATAGATTATGTCAATGAACTACTCCCCGATTATATCGGATTTGTCTTTGCCAAAGCAAGCAAGCGCTATATATCGCCCGAAAATGCGGCGGTTTTGAAAAATCGGCTTATTGATAAAATCAAATCTGTCGGTGTTTTTGTAAACGAGCCTGCCGAGAGCGTTATAAATATCGCAAAAGCGGGCACAATCGACATTATTCAGCTTCACGGAAGTGAAGATTCGGACTACATCGCAAAATTGCGGAATCAGACCGATTTACCGATAATTAAAGCATATAAAATAACATCAAAAGAAGATGCCGAAAACGCAGAAAAATCATCTGCCGATTACATATTGCTTGATAACGGCAGCGGCGGCACGGGAGAATGTTTTGACTGGTCGCTTTGCAAAAATTTCGGGCGTGACTTTTTCTTAGCAGGCGGACTTGACCCCGATAATGTAAAACAGGCGATCAATGAATGTATGCCGTATGCCGTTGATGTCAGCAGCGGAGTTGAAACTGACGGTGCAAAAGACTATGATAAAATAATGCGCTTTATTAAGAGCGTTCGAGATTTAAAATAACAGGAGAAAAACAGATGGAACAAATTAAAGGACGGTTTGGAATACACGGCGGACAGTATATTCCCGAAACACTGATGAATGCGGTCATTGAGCTTGAAAAAGCCTATGATCATTATAAAAACGACCCCGATTTTCAAAAGGAATTGAGCGATTTATTCAACAATTATGCGGGGCGTCCGAGCTTGTTATATTATGCGGAAAAAATGACAAAGGATCTTGGCGGCGCAAAGATATATCTTAAAAGAGAGGATCTTAATCATACAGGCTCGCACAAGATAAATAACGTTCTCGGTCAGGCTTTGCTTGCTAAAAAAATGGGTAAAACAAGGCTGATTGCGGAAACAGGTGCAGGACAGCACGGTGTTGCGACAGCAACGGCGGCGGCGCTGATGAATATGGAATGTGTTGTATTCATGGGCGAAGAGGACACAAAAAGACAGGCGCTGAATGTTTACAGAATGAGATTGCTCGGAGCAACGGTCATACCCGTTACTTCAGGCACTGCAACACTCAAAGACGCGGTTTCCGAAGCAATGAGAGAATGGACAAGCCGAATTGAGGATACACATTATTGCTTGGGCTCGGTAATGGGACCGCATCCGTTCCCTACTATCGTTCGAGATTTTCAGTCGGTAATTTCAAAAGAGATCAAAGAGCAGATCATGAAATCGGAAGGCAGACTGCCTGATGCGGTAATTGCCTGCGTTGGCGGCGGCAGTAATGCAATCGGCGCATTTTACAACTTCATAAATGATGAGTCGGTACGCCTTATCGGCTGTGAAGCGGCAGGCAGAGGCATTGATACATTTGAAACGGCTGCTACTATAAACACAGGCCGTGAGGGAATTTTCCACGGAATGAAATCATATTTCTGCCAGGACAAATACGGTCAGATTGCACCGGTATATTCAATCTCGGCAGGACTTGACTATCCCGGAATCGGACCCGAACACGCATGGCTTCATGATACTAACCGTGCGGAATATGTCGCAGTAACCGACGACGAGGCGGTAGACGCATTTGAATATTTAAGCAAAACGGAGGGAATTATTCCCGCAATCGAATCGGCTCATGCGGTAGCATATGCCAAAAAGCTTGCCCCGACACTTGCAAAAGACAAAATCATCGTTGTAAACATTTCAGGCAGAGGCGACAAAGACTGCGCCGCAATCGCACGATACAGAGGAGAAAATATATATGAATAAAATAAGAGACGCATTTAAAAACGGCAAGGCATTCATTCCGTTCATCACCTGCGGCGATCCCGACATTGCAACCACAAAACAACTTATTACTGAAATGGCAAAATCGGGTGCCGACATAATCGAGCTTGGAATTCCGTTTTCAGACCCGACAGCCGAAGGCCCTACAATTCAAAGTGCAAACATCAGAGCGCTGAAAAACGGAATTACAACCGACGATATATTTAATATGGTCGATGAGATAAAACAAAATGTTTCGGTGCCGCTGGTGTTCATGACATATGCCAATGTTGTGTTTTCATACGGAATCGAGAAGTTTGTCAAGCGAATGGTCGAGGTCGGAATGAGCGGATTGATTTTGCCCGATGTTCCGTTCGAAGAAAAACAGGAATTTGCACCGATTTGCGAGCAATATGGCATTGATTTCATCAGCCTGATTGCACCGACATCTCACGATCGAATCAAGATGATTTCAAAAAGCGCAAAGGGATTTGTCTACTGCGTTTCATCACTCGGCGTCACAGGCGTTCGCTCAGATATTACAACCGACATCGGCTCAATGATCTCGCTTGTAAAAGAGGCAAATCCGTCAATTCCCTGTGCTGTCGGTTTCGGCATATCAACACCCGAACAAGCGGCAAAAATGGCGCAAACCGCCGACGGTGTAATCGTCGGATCGGCTATTGTTAAACTAATCGGACAACACGGCGCAGACTCGGTTAAACCTGTTTGTGAATATGTTAGTCGAATGAAAAACAGCATAAAATAAAACAATCTCCGCATAACTCAAGACAAGGGTTATGCGGAGATTTTTCTATTATTTATATGACATTATGATTTTTCCCGATAAATCCTTCCACAAGAACTCACCGTCTTGCAGTGTCATATAGCCATGATGTGAATTTTCTTTCGGAATGGACACCGAGCCGGGATTCATATAAATATATTCACCGTGGTCGGTAAGCTTCGGTACATGAGTGTGACCGTTGAGCAATATATCGCCGGATTTCAGCGGCGGTAACGCATTTTCGTTGAATTTGTGACCGTGGGTTGCAAAAATGACATTATTGCCAAATTCGATAAGCACATATTCCGCCAAACACGGGAATTTGAGCACCATTTGGTCAACCTCAGCTTCACAATTTCCACGAACGCAGATAATCTCACTTTTGAGCGCATTCAGCATTTCAATCACGGCTTTCGGTTCATAACCTTTCGGCAAATCGTTTCTTGGGCCGTGATAGAGCAAGTCGCCGAGCAATAAAATTCTGTCCGCCTCTTCCCTTTTATATGCTTCAATCATCTGCTCACAGTAATATGCCGAGCCGTGAATGTCCGACGCAATAAACCATTTCATAAAATAAACCGCCTTTTTGATTTTCTTAAATTTTATCACATATTATGACCGATTTCAATTCATATGATAAAATTTTACTTTACAAATTAAATATCTCATGCTATAATTGTGCTATCAGCAAGTTACAAATTTAAGAAAAAGAGGGGTAAACAAAATGAAGAAAATCATATCATTATTCATGGCAATCTCAATCTTCGCACTGACTCTTTGCAGTTGCACCAATGATGTTCCCATGCCAAAAGACACAAAATCAATCAAAAATAATGAATTATTAGGCCATAGCGGAATAACCGAAAGTACTAAACAAGGTGATAGTATTTATTATTCAGACTTTGAAGAATCTATTTACAGATATGATATTTCATCAAAGAAAACCTATTTAATAAATAAAATCGACAATATATATAATTCAATTGTTTATAACGACTACATCTATTCCAACGCTCTCAGGGCTGAAAAATTCGATTTGATTTTTACTTTACCAATGTTTGATACATCAAAAGGTTTGTTCAAAATTTCGCTTGACGGAAAAAGAAAAAAACAAATTTTGAAAAAATATACGATAAATCAATATACAATTCAAAACGATAAGATTTATTTTACAGCTGACCGATATAACGATAACATAAAAGAAGGAAGCTTATTTGTATGCGATTTGGACGGCAGTAACGAAAAAAAGATTGGCGACAACGCTGTAAGCAGTTTTTATGTAAATGACAAATACGCATATTTTTATGATTCATCAAAATTCTATCGGCTCGACTTGCAAACGCACGCAGTCAAGGATATTGATTATTTTTATGATGAAGAAACTAAAATTAGAGATCTAACTTATACCGATAATAAGGCATACGTGATATACATTTCGTACACTTATACGATAATGGATGTCAATGACTTATCTTTTATAATAGATGAAATTGATTTTGATACCGGAAAAGTCACAACAAGGACATATAAAAATTTGTGTGTCAATTCAATTAAAATCTACAAAGACAAAATATACGGTTTATATTCCGATTATGATTTGGGCATTGATTCTGATGGCGGTCATCCCGAAAAAGGCGGTGCACATATATACCGTTTCGATTTAAAGACCGGAAAAAAAGAAGATTTTCACAGGTATTATGATAAATCCGACGGAGATTTTGAATATTTCGACGACGGATTATATTATGTTGATATAAATAATTGTGGTAGCAGCGAAACAAACGAGGTCAAATATATCGATAAATTGACTTAATCTTCACAAAAAACATAACGAGGACATAAACCAATGAAAATAACAAAAATTTTGTCCGTATTATTGATTTTTACGCTTGACATTTTGCGGTTGTACCGATTTCAATTCATTTAAAAAATATACTTTACAAATTAAATATCTCATGTTATAATTGTGCTAACAGGGAGTTACAAATAACTGAAAAGAGGGATAATTTAAATGAAAAGAATTATATCATTATTCATGGCGATCTCAATTTTCGCATTGACCCTTTGCAGCTGCACAAAAACAGATGTACCCATGCCAAAAGACACAAAATCAATCGAAAATAATGAAGCTTTGGGTTATAATGCCAATGATGTTTCAAAGCAAGGCGACAGCATTTATTATTCAGACTATGACAGCTCAATTTACAGATATGATATTTCAACACAGAAAAAATATTTAATAAATAAAGTCAGCGATTTGGGTAATTTTATAGTTTACAATGACTATATATATGCCAACGCTTACAACAGAGGAATTCTCGGTTCGGTTCATAATTCCGCTATTTATAACACATCGAAAGGAATTATCAGAATTTCGCTTGACGCAAAAAGCAAAACCCGAATCTTGGCTAAATATTCAATAGATAGATTTACTATTCAAAACGATAAAATTTATTTTACGGCCGATGAATACAATAAGGATATAGCTTGGGGTACACTTTTTGTTTGTGATTTGGATGGCAAAAACGAAAAAAAGATTGCCGACAACGCAGTCAGCAATTTTTATGTAAATGACAAATATGCATATTTTCATGATTCATCAAAAATCTATCGGCTTGAATTGCAAACTCATGAAATCAAAGAGATTGAATATTCGTCTGCTGATAAATATTCATCCGGCAGCGAACTTAACATAAACGAAATTACATATTCGGATGATAAAGCGTATGCGATATCAAATACAGAAATCAGTGAGCTGGAAGATGACCCGGATTTTGAACCATATTTCACAATTGATGAAATTGATTTCAACACAGGAAAAGTCACAACATATACATATAAAAATATGGGTGTTGACTATTTAAAAATCTACAAAAACAAATTATATGGCGTGTATTCCGACTTTGAAATAGGCAGTTTAGAAGATGGTACTATAGAAGAAGGCAATATTGATATATACCGTTTTGATTTTAAGACCGGTAAAAAAGAAGATTTTCAAAGGTATTATGAAAAATCCGACGGAGATTTGGAATATCTCGACGACGGATTATACTATGTTGATATAGATAATCACGGCAGCAGCAAAACAAACGAGGTCAAATATATCGATAAATTATCATAAAACTATCGTATAAAAAACCACCCGTTTAACGGGTGGTTTTAATTTTGCAAGATAATTTGGATTATTTGCCGAGTAAAATTATTCGAGTCTAAAATGCCGCTAAAATTGACATTTTACGAAAAATGTGCTATATTATATATAAGACGCAGGCATAGTTCAGTGGCAGAACATCGGCTTCCCAAGCCGAATATGCGGGTTCGATTCCCGTTGCCTGCTCCATAGTATAATGCATTTTTTAACAATTCATTTGACTAAATTATCTTTAAGATATTATCACCTAATGATTAAATTAAAATAGACCGACATGGTTAGGTTTAAACCAAACCAATCGGTCTTTTTTAGGTATATGGCGTTTACTGATTTTTAAGCATTTTTTCAAATTCGTCAGCAGTCAAAGCATTCTTTTTATATGAGCCAAGCACATGACTGCAACCGATCTTAGATAAAATTTTTGCCTGCTCCCTGTTCTTAACATCATTAGCGACAATTTCGATGTTCATATCCTTAGCCATTTGAACAAAAGCGGAAATTATCCTTTCGCCGTTTTTGATTCGGTCGTTGTCAAGAAATATTTTGCTGTTGATTCTTATGCCGTCAATTTCAATATCTTTAAGAGCATTGAATGTTGCTTTTCCGCTTCCGAAATCACAAAATGCTATCTTGAATCCCTTTTTACGAAGTCTGCTTGCAAAATTAACCACGCTTTTAGGGTCATTGATATATCCTCTCTCCGAAATGATGATTCTGATGATGCTTTTGTCAAGCCCAATCGATTTCAGAATATTGTCATATTCATCTCCGAGGTCGGTTCTGACGATTTCTCTGTGCGACAGCTTAAACGAGATCGGCACAAGCTGCAAATTTTCGGATTTCCACTTTTTGAGCATATTGAATATGTCGTCCCACAAAATGTTATCAAGCCTGAATATATGTCCGCTTTCCTCTAAAAGTGAAAAATATTCATTTGGCGACAGCGTTCCGAATTTGGGATTGTTCCAATTTAAAAATGCTTCAGCACCTATCAGAGAATTGTCAATTAAATCGATTTTCGGTAAAAACATCAACTCGAATTGATTTTCGTTAATTGCTTTTTCAACATTCCGAATCAAATTTTGTCTATAATTCATTTCATCGAGCATTTCATCGGAGAAAAAGGCATATTTCACTCTTAGTGAATTTTTCACAGATCTCATTGCTTTAAATGACCTGTCGATCATCACAGCCGCCGGTATATTAAGGTCATCGCAAACATATATCCCAAAGTGCGCTGATAAAACCGACGGCAGCTCAAATTCGTTAAGGCTGTCTGACACTTCGTTGCAGATGAATTCCACCGATTTTTTCTCATTAGGCAAAAACATCAAAAATGCGTCGGCTTTATCTCTGCAGCATATCCCCTGCCATTTGTCCGATTCCGATTGAATTTTATCTGCGATTCTTTTGAGAATCATGTCGCCGGTTTCGATTCCGAATACTTCGTTTATCATCTTATATTTATCTATATCAACGCAAATCATCATGTAGCTTGCGCTTTTTGCAGAATAAACCCTGTCGCTCACACGGTTAATGAATGCATTTCGGCAAAACAGTCCGGTCAGGCTGTCATGTTCGGCAATATAGAGCTGTTGCTTGGAATGTTCAAGCTGAAGCCTAAATTTTTCGTTTTCAGCGGATATATCGTTGAATCTGATCCTGTCTAAAATATTCTTGATTCTGAGTTTTAAGAGCTTGGAATTGAACGGCTTTGCCAAAATCTCGGATGCACCCGCGGACAATGCCCTCATTTGACTGTCTTCATCGTCAATAGCCGAAATAACGATTATCGGGATTTTGCAGATTTTAGGGTTCTCCTTAATTTTGTCCATAAGCGAAAATCCGTCCATCACAGGCATCACAAGATCAAGCAAAACAAGCGATATGTCATCACTCATCAAAATGTCAAACGCCTGTTTGCCGTCTTTGGCGGATATGACAGAATATTCGTCAATCAAAATACGCTCCATTATCATTCGATTGGTAACAGCGTCATCAACTACCAAAATTTTGGGTTTATTTATTTTATCCATAGTTTAGCACCATTATTCTATTCATGCATTCCATCTTTTTTTGATTATACTATATCTAGAAAAAAATTACAATAATTATATAAAAAAAGACGATGAAATTTTTAAAAAGACCGTAAAAAATGGACAATAGAAAAAAGCCCTCCTGCGGTAGAATTAAAGGCGTGGGAATCCATATGACAAATTTTTAGCCGAAAATTTCTTTTCAATTCTCAAAACTTAATATATCCGCAGAGTAATACTTTCCGGATATGATGAGGCTCGCCTCATCATATCAAAATACATAAACTTCTACAACAATTACCGTATTCAAACCAAAACAAAACTGACTCCGCTTGAAAAGCAAAATCAGTTTGTTGCTTAAAATTTAATTTATACTTCAAGTAGGCTCTTATTGTACTGTCCGCACAATCCGGGGCAGGTCAGCTTACTGAATAAATCGGTTGAGTCTTTAATATTTATCTTTAGTTGCCGCATTCAATGCTTATCTCATTGAACTTTGCGAGCACCTCATCAAGCGATACTTGCTCTTTTTCCTCGCCCCTGCGGTCCATGACGCATTTTCCCTCATGCATCATCACAAGTCGGTTGCCATATTCAAGCGCATAACGCAGATTATGTGTGACCATAACGGCGGTGAGATTCTTCTCTCTAACGATTTGGTCAGTCAGCTTCATGATCGTGTCGGCGGTTTTTGGGTCAAGCGCCGCTGTATGCTCATCAAGAATGAGAAAATCGATTGGAGTCATTGTCGCCATCAAAAGCGAAACTGCCTGACGCTGACCGCCCGATAATGAACCGATTTTGACATCCATTTTATTCTCCAAACCAAGTCCGATTTGCGAAACAAGATGCTTATAATAATCAAGCCGCTTTTGTGAAAGCCCCTTTGTAAGACCATATAGCTTACCTTTATTATCAGCAAGGCTCAAATTTTCCGCAATCGTCATGTCTCCTGCGACGCCCTTTGACGGATCCTGAAAAACACGGCCGATTCGTTTTGCACGCTTAAATTCGGGCAATGCGGTAATGTCGCTGCCCTCCAAAATCACTCTGCCCGAATCGGGAAAAAGCGTTCCTGCAATCATGTTGAGCAATGTTGTTTTGCCGCTTCCGTTTGAACCGATTACAGACACAAAATCGCCTTTTTGAACTCTGAAATTAAAATCGGTAAACAATATGGTTTCGTTAACCGTTCCCGCACCGAATTTTTTGTTTATGTTTTTAAGCTCAATCATGCTCTTTCACACCTCGCTTTTCAACGGAACATCAGCCTTTTTGACCTTCTTTTTCTTCAGCCTGTTGTTGATTATCAAAATAATCGCAAACATAGCCGCATTCATGATTTTAAGATATGTTCCGTTCGGGTCGATGATCGTGAAATAGTTAAGGCAAAGCGAATAGATGATCGCGCCGACGATAACTGCGGTTGTGGGTTTAATGTGTTTCGCCTTTGAGAAAAGAGCTAATCCAATGATAACAGATGCGAGTGACAAAACGACCTTGCCTGTTCCGCTTGTGTTATCATAGTTCATTGTAAGCTGTGCATAGAGCGAACCGCTGAGTGCTGTCAGTCCGTTTGCGATTGCAAGACCGAGGATCTTATAAAATCCCGAATCCTTGCCGAGATAGGTCACAAGTGTTTCATTATTGCCTGTCGCTGTGAGCATGAAACCTGATTTTGTTTTAAAGTAAAGGTCAAGCAATACTTTTATAACTACAACAATCAAAAGCAATATTCCGATAACAGCCGCCGAGCTATATACACCGTTTTCGTTGTTAAACAGACCGTAAAAGCTGTTTGCGGTATATGAGAAGTTGGTGGTTGTAAAGCCTGTGCCTGTTAAAACTGTGGTGAGCGCCAAGGTGACCGACAAAAGCGCAGTCATTGTGATGATACCCGAAAGCAGCTTTGAAATGCCGCATTTTACATGAAGCACGCCTGTGACAGCACCTGCCGCCATTCCCGAAACAAAGCCGCCGATGAGCGCCAAAATCGGGTGAAATCCGAGTCTATATATCAATATTGTTCCGACAACTCCGCCAAGCGGAAATGAACCGTCGGTCGTAAGGTCGGGAAAATCGAGAACCGAAAATGCGATATACATACCGAGTGCCACTACCGCATAGCAAAGACCTAATTGAACACCGTAGATTGTTGTGTTAAGAAAAAGCATATTTTGCCCCTTTTAATTATTTGTTAGCAACATCTTCGAGATTGTCGAGTGCCGGAAGTTTGAGCGAATCAAATGTTTTGAGAACAGATGAATTGTAGCAAAGGAATGTTTCATTTTCCATTGTTTTCGGAGCTACTTCTGATGCATTTTTTCCGCTGATGATCTCTGCAGCCTGACGGCCGGTGAGTTTGCCGACTGTTACATAATCGATTGAAGCAGAAGCAAGGCAGCCTGCTTTGACCTGTTCAACTTCACTGCCGAACACCGGAATTTTAGCGGCATTTGTCTTTGCGAGGATGTTCTGGAGCTTGCCGACGATCGTGTTATCCAAAAGGTTTACAATGCAATCAACCTTCTTTGAGATAAGCGAATCGGTTTTAGCGTCGATCGTTGTGATATCCGAAACGACTTCTGTAACGATCTCCATACCTTTATAATTCTTAGCTTCTTCTGTGAGCTTCTCGATCTGAATTGCGTCGCTTGACTCTTCGGTAGATGAAAGAACGCCGATTTTAACATTCTCTTTGCCCATGAAGGAAGTAACGATCTTCAACTGTGCCGAGAAATCCGGAATGTCGCTTGTACCTGTCATGTTCTTGAAGTTAGCGACCTGTGATGCGTCGGTAACTGCGCAATATACAACCGGGACATCTTTGCCGGTAGCCGCCGTTGCCGCCTGAATTGCCGACGGAGTAGCGATTGCGATGATGACTTTTGCGTTGCTGTTTACCATTTTCTGAGCTTGAGACAGCGAAGTTTCCGCTGTGAAGTTGCTGTTTACATATTCAACATTATAATCGTCAAGGTTGATCGTTTCTTTAAGACCTTCCAAGATACCTGTGTAGCAGTTGTTGAGTGAGTCATGTGAGCCGAACTGAATGATACCGATTGTGGGTTTTGTGTTGCCGCATGAAGCAAAGCAAGCAGCAATCATAGCGACTGCAAGAACGAGTGCGAATATTTTAGTAAATTTTTTCATGATAATTGTCTCCATTCATAAATAATTGATTAAAATGTGTGTATTAAAGATTATTCACACGGTCGCCATCGTTTTGTAAGCAACATATAAATCCAACCTCCGATAAATGAATGATTGCAAATCTGTCAGAAAAATAAAAATTCCCTGACAGAAAGACTTTACTTTCTGTCAAGGACGAATAAACAAATAATTATATCCGTGGTGCCACCTTGATTCATGAGATTATCTCATGCACTTTAAGCAGGATACTAACATATCCCCGATAACTAACGCATATCTTTCGTCACAGAATACTAAGCAAAATGCCTTTGACTGTGCCCTCAGCGGTCCATTTGATAATCTGGGTTTCATTCGGTTCTCAGCACCCCGAACTCTCTGTGCAATCATAATTACCGTTATCTCCGCCTCAACGGTTTTGTGATTTAATTTTGTTATATTATATCATCGCATTTTTAAAATGTCAACACTTTTTTTAAAAAGTTGAAATGAATTTGAAAATAAAAGCATGAACTGCTGTAAAATGTTGTTATTTCCATTGCTAAATACATGCGCATTTCGCATACCGTTCTTGCCCGATTACGGACATAAAAATATGAGCTTACCACATTGTGAAAACATTTCGGGGTCGAATCCGGTTGTATGATTGATAGGGCAAATTGTGTTTCTGAATTCTCTTATAACAGTATCAATCATCTTGAAATGCTGTCGCATTTCACATACCGTTCTTGCCCAGTCGCTGACATAAAAATATAGACTTACCACGAAAGTGGTAAGTCTATATTTGGTGCCGGTGACCGGGGTCGAACCGGTACGGTATCGCTACCACTGGATTTTGAGTCCAGCACGTCTGCCAATTCCATCACACCGGCAAATATTAAGCTATCTAAAAGACAGCTCAATTATTATACTATATCTTATTTCTAAAATCAAGTATTTTTTTAAAAATTACTGTATATTTTGGATTTTTCCTTGCTCAATATGCAGAATTCGATCGCAAACCGACAATGCTTTCATTCTATGTGTGACGATCAGTGATGTTATGCCGTTCATGCCTCGAAGATTATTCAACACCTTTGTTTCGGTTGCACCGTCAAGAGCGCTTGTCGCTTCATCAAGCAACAATATCGGTGCTTTTGCAACCAATGCACGGGCGATTGCAATTCGCTGAACCTGACCCTCCGAAAGCCCGAGACCTTTCTCCCCTATTTCGGTATCAAGTCCGTTCGGCAGTTCATTTATAAATTCATCACAACAGCTGATTTTAACCGCATTATCGATCATCTTATCGTCAGCGTTCGGATTTATCATCAAAATATTATCACGAACAGTGCCCGAAAAAATCATGTTGCCCTGCGGAACATATGCAAACAGCCGTCTTGCCGCAGCGTCGCAAATATATCTTCCGTTTGTGCAATCAATCGTAATATCTCCGATGTCGGGTGAATATACACCCAAAATCAGCTTGAACAATGTGCTTTTGCCGATCCCCGAATTTCCGATTATGCCGACAAATTCACCTTTGTTGATTTTGAGCGACAAATTTGAAAAAATATCGTCACGGTCATAGGAAAATGTGACATCATTAAACGACAGTGAACTCATGCTGTCATAGGTGATCGCCGGGTCAAGATATTTCACAACGGGCTCTGCGGGCATTCGCTCAATTTCCATCAAGCGTTCTGCAGACGCAACCGCAACATAATATTGTGTAAACACGCCGGACATACCCGAAAACGGCGACTGAAGCTGGTCGATCAGCTGAATTATCGTCATCATTGTACCAAAACTCATCAACCCATAGAGCAAGCTGACACCGCACCAAATGAATGCAAAAACATAGCCGAGGCTTAGGATAAGTGAATAACCTGTGCTCGCAAAAACCGAAAAGCGGTTGCTGTCCATTTTTGCGCCAAATGATTTATCTTGAAGTTCATCACTCTTTTTGAGCATATTTTTCTGAGCAGTAAAAACCTTTACGACCAAAAGATTATAGAGTGTTTCCTGCCAAAACGAACGGTTCGTATCTTCTGTTTTTTGAGCTATTTTATGCAGTTTTTTGATTTTTGTGCGGAATATTTTCGCAACAAAGAAAACAGCTACACCGCCGAGTGTATAAAAAATCGCTAAAAGAGGCTGAATATATAGCACCATTACGACAGCGCAAACAAATCTTGTGATGAGCCCTGCAAATGTCGGCAAAATATGAGCCGCAGCGTCTGCAACCACCGAAACATCCGATGTCATTCGATTCATCAGCTCGCCGCTGTGATATTCGCTGATTCGTGAATATTCCTTGTTCAGCACCGCCTCAAAAAAACGGTGTCTCATATCGTTTTCGATCGACGCTTTGCATTTATTGGTCAAATATCGGGTAAGAGCCGAAATAATAATATCGACCACATATATAGACACAAGCAAAATCGCAAAGCCGATGAATGAGCCGAATACTCCCGAAGTTGCGGAATCAACGAGCAATCCGACAACGAGCGCAATAATTGAACCCGCACAGCTTAAAATGCAGGTCATTATCATGATAATAATCAGCGTTGCTTTTTGCGCCTTGATTGAATTCATCATCCATTTTAGGCTTGAACGATTGCTTTTTTCGCGCCCATTTTTCATTTGTGAAAAACTCCTTTGATGCGCTGTTTGAGCTTGCGAAAACTGTTTTTAAGTTTACCGCAGAATGACAAATAATATTTCTTTGAGCTTGAATCAAAATATTTTTCGCCGCGGTAAATTCCCGAAGCCTTTGCAATGATTTGATCTCTTACAATTCCAAACTCATCGACAATTTGGTTGTCGCCCCTCATTGTGAAAGAATCGTTTGAAATATCGATTATTCTGTGAAGGACAAAAGTTCCGTCCTTACGCTTATATAGTACAATGTCGCCGATTTTGAGGTCATTCGGGTAAACAAGCAAAATTGAATCTCGGCTCGGTCTGATCGTCGGAAGCATACTTGTGCCCTGTGCCGCAAATCGAATGTTTCCGCCTTTTTTAAATACATCGACCAAAAACGGAAGCATTTTTTCAAGAGAAAAGTTAATATTCAAGAATGTCTTCCTTTTTAAGCTTGTTAATGAATTCGTCAATGTCGTTTTTTGCAACATCTTCCGTTACATCATATTCGCTTAAAAAATCCTTTATTAAATTTTCTTCGCTGATTCCGTCCATCAGCTTTTTAAACAGCCATTCGCCCGTTTCATTCAGCGTGATGATTCCGTTAAATTTTTCCGCCGCGTCACCTGTTGCGGCGGCTACCGTGCTTCCTGCTACTTGTTTAATGATAAAACCGTCTTTAATTTTCATATTACCCGTCAACTCCAAAATATTTTTGAATTATTTTTTCCAGGAATCCTTGAGAGCCACTACTCTGTTGATGATAAGATTGTCTTTTGTCGAATCCTTATCAATGCAGAAATATCCCTGACGCATGAACTGGAATGTATCACCGACATTTGCGTTTACAACATCGTTCGATACCTTGCAGTTTGACAGAATCTTCATAGAATCAGGGTTAAGATGCTCTGTGAAATCCTTTACGCCTGTTTCATCTGCCGGGTTTTCAACGTTGAAAAGTCGATCATAGAGTCTAACCTCTGCGTTGTGGCAATTTTCCGCCGAAATCCAATGAAGCGTGCCCTTGACCTTTCGGCCGTCCGGTGCGTCGCCGCCGAAGGTTTCGGGGTCATATGTTACATGGATTGCGGTGATGTTGCCCTGTTCATCCTTATCTAAAGATGCAAATTTAACAAAATATGCGCCTTTAAGACGTACTTCACGCTCAGGACTGAGTCTGAAATAACCCTTAACAGGCTCTTCCATGAAGTCCTCACGCTCAATATATATTTCTTTTGTAAACTTAACGGTTGTGTTGCCGAGCTCAGGCTTGTTCGGATTGATCGGTACTGAAATATCAACGCTCTTGCCGTCCTCAAAATTATCGACAATGACCTTTACGGGAACAAGCACCGCCATTGTTCGAGCGGCATTTTCATTGAGATTATCACGCACGCAAAACTCAAGGAGTGAATAGTCGATTACCGAATTTGCCTTTGACACGCCGATTTTGCTGACAAAATCACGAATTGCCGCCGCCGGATAGCCTCTTCTTCTCATGCCGCAAAGAGTAGCCATTCTCGGGTCGTCCCAACCGGAAACAAGTCCGTCGTTTACAAGTCTTAAACAACGGCGCTTACTTGTGATCGTGTAGCTCAGATTCATTCTTGCAAACTCGATCTGCCTCGGCTGTTCCTTCCAAAGCTTTAATTCATTGAGCGGCCAATCATAGAGCGGTCGGTGGTCCTCAAACTCGAGCGTGCAAAGTGAAAATGTAACTCCCTCAGCCGCGTCAGACAACGGATGTGCAAAATCATAGAGCGGATAAACGCACCATTTATCGCCCGTTCTCTGATGGGGCATTTTCAAAATGCGGTAAATTACCGGATCTCTCATGTAGATATTGGGTGAGTTCATGTCGATTTTTGCACGAAGGCACTTTGAACCGGTATCAAACTCGCCGTCGGTCATTCTCTTGAATAAATCAAGGTTTTCTTCAACCGAACGGTTCCTATATGGACTTTCAACACCGGGAGTATTATAATCTCCTCTGCCCTTGCTTATCTCTTCGGCGTTCTGGTCGTCAACATACGCCTTGCCTTGCTCGATAAGCTTAATTGCACAATCATAAATCGTGTCAAAATAGTCGGAAGCATAATATACATGGTCGATTTTAAAACCAAGCCACTTGATGTCCTCGATAATCGAATCGACATATTCAACATCTTCCTTGATCGGGTTTGTGTCGTCCAATCGAAGATTGCATTCTCCGCCGTATTTTTCGGCTGTACCGAAATCAATGCAGATAGCTTTAGCGTGACCAACGTGCAAATATCCGTTCGGTTCGGGCGGAAAGCGGGTCTGAACTTTAGAATATACGCCGTCAGCCAAATCCTTATTTATAAATTCTTCGATGAAGTTTGTAGCTTCAATCTTGCTGTAATCCATTTAATATAACTCCTTGTAAATCAGTTATTTTTCGATATGAGCCTTGATTCTTTCAAGAACACGCTCTTTGCCGAGCAGCTGCATTATCGTGCAAAGGTCGGGTGTATTCGTTCTGCCTGTAACAGCAATTCTGATGACGGTCGAAACATCGCCGACATGACCCTTGAAGCTGTCGGGGTCGGCTTTATATGCCTTAACATCAGGTGAGAAGCCGAGCGGAGAGCAAATTGATTTAACCTTGTCAAACCAAACCGAATTGTCGTCCGACGGGTCGTATATCTTAACATATTCGTTCAAAATTGCCTTTGCGTCGTCAGCCGATATATTTTCGGGATATTCAAAGCACGGCTTATAATATTCATCGAACATATAGCCTGAAAAATCTTTAACCTCGGACCATTTTTCGATATCTTTTCTCGGCTTTTTGCCGCCTCTGCCGATTGCAAAAAACGCTTTTGCGGTGTCTTCATTGTTTGATAACACATTCGCAAAGTCATTATCATATTCCTTTGCCCAATCGAGCACATCGGAATATACTTTATCAGCCGAGAACATCGAAATAACATTCTTTGATACATCAGCCAATTTATCCTGATCAAACAATGAGCCTGCCGGATTCATCTTTTTATATGAGAATTTGAACTCGCTTGCAGGCAATTCCTTATTTGCACGGCGCCAATCTTCAAAATTAGAATTAAGCACCGTCAGCAAATATTCATAAACAGCCTCGCTCGGAAAACCCGCCGCCTGATAATATGTTACCGCAAGTTCGGGGTCCTTGCGCTTTGACAGCTTTCTCTTAGATGTTCCGTCCATCTTCATGAGCGGTCCGATATGAAGATATTTCGGAGGTTTGAACCCAAGCGCCGCAAATAACTGCAAATGGAACGGCAATGTTGACAGCCACGAATCGTCACGGACAACATGAGTTGTGCGCATCAGGTGATCGTCCACCGCATGAGCAAAATGATAGGTCGGAATGCCGTCGGATTTTAACAATACATGGTCAATGTCGTTTTCGGTAAGCTCCAAATTGCCCTTAATAAGGTCGGTAAACTTGATTTTATTGTCAATCGAGCCTGTTGAGCGAAAACGCAAAACATAGGGCACGCCTGCGTTCATCTTTTCGATAATATCCTCGATCGGGCGGTCACGCCAAACAGCATATTTGCCGTAATAGCCGTAGTTTTCTTTATTTTTCTCCTGCTCCTCACGCATTTTTGCAAGATCCTCTTCGGTGCAAAAACACGGATATGCAAGTCCGCGGCTGACAAGGTCTTTTGCATATACATGATAAATATTTTCACGCTGTCGCTGTCGATATGGTCCGTAATCTCCCAAATCTCCGTCAATCACGGCACCCTCGTCAAACATGATGTCATATTTTTTGAGTGCGTTGATCAACACTTCAACAGCACCGGGAACTTCTCTTTTTGCGTCGGTGTCCTCAATTCTGAGATAGAGCACGCCGCCTGACTGATGAGCCATTCTCTCTGCGGTAAGACCCATTACAAGGTTGCCCAAATGAACAAAGCCTGTCGGACTCGGCGCCATGCGGGTAATTACCGCACCCTCTTTTGTCTCTCTTTGAGGATAGAGCGCTTCCATATCGTCGGGAGTTTTGTCAACATTCGGGAAAAGTAAATCTGCTAATTTTTGATAGTCCAAAAGTTACACCTCGTGAAAATATACTTATTCTATGTTATTATCGCAGAAAACCGACCGATTTTCAACTGTTTTTTTACATTTTTATTATTTTTTGTCTATGTTCATAAAATATATTTGAAAATATATAAATGATGATATATAATATAATGTAACAAAATGAAAGGCGGAGCGAAACATGGACATTAAAGTCGGCGACACGGTCGAGATGAAAAAGAAGCACCCTTGCGGCGGCAACCGATTTGTAATATTGCGTGTCGGCATGGATTTCAAGATAAAATGTCAGTGTTGCGGACACGAGGTTATGTTGCCACGCTCAAAAGCCGAGAAAAACATCAAAAAAATCATATCCGAATAGTCGGATTTTAAGGAGAAATATATGTTTGATAAGTTAAGTCAGGTTGAAGCAAGATATGAAGAAATTCAGAACGAATTGCTAACCCCCGACATAATGACCGACCAAAAGAAATATTCGTCGCTCATGAAAGAAAATAAACATCTAACCCCGATTGTGGAAAAATACCGTGAATATACTTCGGCAAAGCAAGCAATCGAGGACGCAAAGGAAATGCTGTCCGAAGGCGGTTTGGACAAGGATTTTCGTGAGATGATCGATGATGAAATCAAGCAAAATTCCGCAAAACTCGAAACAATATCCGAAGAATTAAAAGTGCTTTTACTGCCCCATGACCCGAACGACGACAAATCGGTCATTGTGGAAATCAGGGGCGGTGCCGGCGGAGATGAGGCTGCTTTATTTGCCGCAGACCTCACAAGAATGTATATGATGTATGCCGAAAGCCGACACTGGAAATTTGAAATCATGTCGGCAAGCGAAACGGGACTTGGCGGATATAAAGAAATCAGCTTTGAAATTCAGGGCGACGGCGCATATTCAAGACTGAAATATGAAAGCGGCGGTCACAGGGTTCAGCGAGTTCCCGAAACAGAATCGCAGGGACGAATTCATACATCTGCGGTAACGGTGGCGGTTTTGCCCGAAGCCGAAGATGTCGAGCTTGAAATCAATCCCGCCGACCTTCAAATCGACACATTCCGTTCGTCGGGTGCGGGCGGTCAAAAGGTAAACAAAACATCATCTGCGATTCGAGTCACTCACCTGCCGACAGGCATGGTTGTTGAATGTCAGGACGAGCGCTCACAGCATAAAAATAAAGAGAAAGCGCTGATGGTGCTAAGATCCAGACTCTATGATAACATGATGAGAGAACAGCAAAAAGAAATTGCCGATACAAGAAAATCGCTGATCGGCAGCGGTGACAGAAGCGAGCGCATTCGCACCTATAACTTTCCGCAATCAAGAGTGACCGACCACCGAATCAATTTGACCTCGCACCGTCTTGAGCAAATTTTGAACGGTGAGCTTGATGAAATAATCGATGCACTCATAACCTATGACACAGCTGAAAAATTGAAGGCAAATCAAGAAAATCAATAATCGAAAGCGTAATTTTTATGTTAACCAAATTACTGAAAAAAAATGAAAATGACATCAAAACGGCGGCTGAAATTTTAAGAAACGGCGGTCTTTGCGCAATTCCGACCGAAACTGTCTACGGTCTTGCGGCGAACGCATTTGACAGTGTTGCTGTGCGTAATATATTTATCGCAAAAGGCAGGGCGCAGGACAATCCGCTGATCGTTCACATCTCCGATATGTCAGAGCTCCCGCCCCTTGTCACCGAGATTCCCGAAATCGTTTACAAATTGGCTGATAAATATTGGCCCGGACCGCTGACCATGATAATGAACAAAAGCGACCTTGTTCCCGATGAAGTCACCTGCGGCGGCAAAACTGTTGCAATCAGAATGCCGCAAAACCCCATTGCACGGGCAATCATTAAAGAATCGGGCGTGCCTCTTGCGGCTCCGAGCGCAAATCTTTCGGGTGGCGTCAGCCCTGTCACGGCACAGCATTGCATTGACGATTTAACAGGTCGAGTTGACGCAATTTTAGACGGCGGTGAATGCACAGTCGGGCTTGAATCTACGGTATTATTATGCACATCAAATCCGCCGAAATTGCTTCGTCCGGGCTTTGTTACCCCCGAGGACATTGAATCGGTGATCGGGCATATCGACATTGACGACGCAGTTTTGCACCCGTTAAAAGAGGGCGTTAAGCCTGCCTCTCCGGGCATGAAATATAAACATTATTCCCCGAAAGCCAATGTTATTATCATCAAGGGCGATTCGGACGAATATATTGATTATGTAAACCACGCAAAGGGCGAAAAAATTTATGCTCTTTGCTTTGACGAGGATAAAGACAAACTCACCGTGCCATATGTCACATTCGGCAAGCATGATGATGAAAAGGAACAAGCGGCTCACCTGTTTTTGTCGCTTCGAGAGCTTGACGAGATGGGGGCAAAGACGATTTATGCCAGAATGCCGAAATCAAACGGCGTAGGACTTGCGGTATTAAACCGTCTGCTTCGTGCCGCCGCATTCCAAATCATCACACTTTAAGGGGCAAATCATGGGCAAATCAAAAATAATCGGACTTTGCGGAATTTCGGGAAGCGGAAAATCGACAGTATGCGAAATGCTAAAAAACTACGGCTTTGCGATAATTGACGCTGACAAGGTTGCAAGAGAGGTAACAAAACCGCATGAAAAATGCTTGGAACTGCTTGCAAATGAGTTCGGAAATGATATAATATCAGATGACGGATCGCTTGACAGACGGCAACTTGGCTCAATTTGCTTTTCATCAAAAGAAAAAACGGCAAAGCTGAACGAAATCACTCTCCCCTGCATTGTCGAACGAATTAATCAAAAAATCACAAATCTCAAAAACGAGGGATATGAATATATCGTACTTGACGCACCGACGCTTTTTGAAGCGGGCGCTGACAAATTGTGCGACATTATCCTAGCAGTCACGGCTGACAGGGAGCTTTTGAAAAAGCGAATCATGAGCCGTGACAACATCAGCGAACAGGACGCCGAAAACAGGCTGAACCGCGCTCATTCGGTTGAATTTTTAAAGGAACACTGCGATTACATTATAAATAACGACAAAACGCTCGATGAGCTTGAAAATGCGGTAAAATCGGCAGTCGATTTTATTAAACAATAATATGTAAAGGGATATAACTTTGAAACATATTAAACGAATTTTGGTAATAATAATTATAGCGGCACTCGTTTTTGCCGGTATATTATCATATATAAAAATTGAAAATTTCATTTATCCGACATCATATTCGGATTATGTTGAGAAATATTCAAAAGAATACGGCGTTGACAAAACGCTTGTTTTTGCCGTCATAAAATGCGAAAGCTCATTTGACGAAAATGCAGTATCAAGCGTCGGTGCGTTGGGGCTTATGCAAATGACACCCGAAACCTTTGAATGGGTTCAGACAAAGCTTGACGGCAAGGTTACCTATTCTGACGACGACCTATATACACCCGAAATCAACATAAAATATGCGACATATCTTCTGTCGCTTCATCTTGAAGAATTCAAAGACACAAAAACCGCGCTTGCGGCATATCACGCAGGAAGAGGAAATGTCAACAAATGGCTCAAAATGAGCGAATATTCAAGCGACGGCAAATCGCTCGACACTACTCCGTTTAAAGAAACAAACGCATATTGCGAGCGTGTTGTAAAGGTAATGGATAAATATGATTTTTTGCTGAACAGCGACATCATGATCAAGCTTCGCTCGTTCGGCTTATAAATAAAAACTAATCACAATATATATAGAAAGGAAAATAAAACTATGGCAGACAAAAAAGAAAACAAAACGCAAAGCCTTAAAGAAAAGCTGTTCATGTCGAAGAAAAACGGTTATTTTACCGCTAAGAAAAAGGACCTTGATCAGGTAGACGAATTTGCAAAAGGATATATCAAATTCTTAAATTCGTCTAAAACCGAAAGACTTGCAAACAAAAATATCATTGAACTTGCAAAACAAAACGGATTTGTTGAGTTTGATCCAGACAAGAAATATAAAGCAGGCGACAAAGTATATGTCGACCACCGCAAAAAGGCGGTCATTCTTGCCGTTATCGGTAAAAAATCGGTTGCCGAGGGCGTCAGAATCGCAGCGGCTCATATTGATTCGCCACGACTCGACCTCAAACCCGATCCGCTTTATGAAGCAGACGAGCTCGGATATTTCAAAACGCATTATTACGGCGGAATCAAAAAATATCAATGGCCGACAATTCCGCTGTCGCTCTATGGCATGATCGTCAAAGCAGACGGCAAAGCTGTCGAAGTATCATTGGGCGACGGTGAAAACGACCCGAAATTCGTCATCACAGATTTGCTTCCGCATCTCGGCGCAGAACAGTCAAAACGCCCGCTCGGTCAGGGAATCAAGGGCGAAGAGCTCAATATTTTGATTGGCTCAAGACCGTTTAACGACGACAATGAGTCACAGGCTGTTAAACTCAACATCATGTCGTTGCTCTTTGATAAATATGGCATCACAGAGGGTGATTTTGAGAGTGCAGAGCTTGAATTTGTGCCATCATTCCCTGTTTGCGACATCGGCTTTGACCGTTCGCTTGTCGGCGGCTACGGTCATGACGACAGAGTTTGCGCATATCCTGCGGTAATGGCGGCGCTCGGTGCAAAAGACCCCGAATATACAGCTATATCGGTTTTGACCGACAAAGAAGAAATCGGTTCTGTCGGCAACACAGGACTTCAGAGCGCATATATGGTCAATTTCATCAATGACCTTGCAAAACAGCAGAAAACAGACGGATATAATGTTCTCCGTCATTCAAAATGCTTGTCAGCCGATGTTACAGCGGCATATGACCCGACATTTGCGGATGTCAACGACAAGAATAATTCGGCATTTTGCAACCACGGCGTTTGTATTATGAAATATACCGGCTCAAGAGGCAAATCGGGCACATCAGACGCTAATGCCGAATATATGGGCGAAATCAGAAAAATGCTCAACGATAACAAGGTCGTTTGGCAGACCGGAGAGCTCGGAAAAGTTGACGCAGGCGGCGGCGGAACGGTAGCAATGTTCATTGCGAACCTTGATGTTGACACAGTTGACCTCGGTGTTCCGGTACTATCAATGCATTCTCCGTTTGAAGTTATCGCAAAGTTTGACCTTTACATGGCGTTCAAGGCATTTTCGGTATTTTTTGAATAATCTATGCTAACAGGAATGTCTCCTGCATATATTTTAACAAGAAATATGCAGGAGGCATTTTGAAATGTTCGGTTTTACGGCAAAAATCACAAAAAGGCGGATTTTAGCGGCGGTTTTAGTCATTCTTCTGCCCTTCCTCATTCTTTTAGCCGTAAAAATAAATTCGGTACCAAAAGTCTCGATAAATATATCGGCGAAAACCGCACAACAACGAATCGAATTTCTCAAGCAATTCGGATGGGAGTGCGAAACATCAAGTGAAACTGTCAAGGATACGGTCATTCCGTCAGAGTTTGACAGTGTGTATATAAACTACAACGAGCTTCAACTTTCACAAGGTTTTAACTTGACCGAATATAAGGGACAAAGTGTAAAAATATACACAATCAAGGTGCTGAATTATCCCGAAAACAGTGAATATGTTTACGCCTCCCTTACCGTTCATGACGACAAGATAATAGCGGGCGACATTCATTCGACAGCGCTCGGCGGTTTCATGCACGGACTTAAATATTTAGATAAAAACTGACACAGGAGTATTTCCAAAATGCAGGACAACAAACCGATTCGGCTTGATAAAGCTGTTTCAAAAGTATGCAAAATATCACGGACCGACGCTGTTCGTCTGATTCGCCGAGGCTTTGTCGAAATCGACGGTGAAATCATCAAGGCGGCGGACAAAAAATATGATTTTAATAAATGCAAAATCAGAGTGAACGGCGTTGATTATTCATACCGTGATAAAATATACATAATGATGAATAAACAGCCGGGTGTTGTCTGCACATCGGCTGACGACGAGCTGTCGGTTTTGAATTTTTTGCCCGACGAGCTTTACCAAAATGATTTATTCACAATCGGCAGACTCGACAAGGACACAACCGGACTTCTGCTCATAACAAACGACGGTGAGCTTGCTCATAAAATTATCAGCCCGAAAAAGCATATTTTCAAAAAATATTCGGCGACGCTCGAAAATCCGTTGAGTGACAGCGCAATAAATAATCTGCTTTCGGGAGTAACGCTCAATGACGGTGAATTATGCAAGGCAGAGTCGGTAAATATTACGAATGCCGATATCAACGATATCGAAATTGAGATCACAACGGGAAAATATCACCAGGTTAAAAGAATGTTTGCGGCAGTCGGGAATCATGTCAAAACGCTTAAACGGCTGAGCATTGGCGGCCTTATGCTTGATGATAATTTGCAGCTCGGCGAAGCTAAGAATATCACTATTTTGGAAATCGACAAAATTTTTGTGCATAATACATGATAAGGTTCACTATTTTGCATTATTTTTTGTAATCGAATATTGAAATATAGTGATATTATACAAACATTCTGAATATATTTTGGAACAACTTTTGATTGAAATTTAACAAAGTTTGTGATATTATTATATAAACATTAATGAGCAGAGGACTGCTTTTATAATAGGAGGACATTAAAACTTATGGCAGGATTATCACTCAAAGGAATCTACAAGAAATATCCTGGCGGCGTTGTTGCTGTTTCGGATTTTAATCTTGAGATCAAAGACAAAGAGTTTATCGTATTCGTTGGACCTTCAGGCTGCGGTAAATCAACAACACTTCGAATGATCGCAGGTCTTGAAGAGATTTCAGAAGGCGAACTTTACATCGGCGACAAGCTCGTAAACGATGTTGCGCCGAAGGATCGTGACATCGCAATGGTGTTCCAGAACTACGCTCTTTATCCGCATATGTCTGTTTTTGAAAACATGGCATTCGGTCTTAAGCTTCGCAAAACTCCGCGTGACGAAATCAAACGCAGAGTTGATGAGGCAGCTCGAATCCTTGACATTGCTCACCTTCTTGACAGAAAGCCGAAGGCTTTGTCAGGCGGTCAGCGTCAGCGTGTTGCTCTCGGTCGTGCAATCGTTCGTGAGCCTCAGGTATTCTTGCTTGACGAGCCGCTTTCAAACTTGGACGCTAAGCTCCGTGCACAGATGCGTACTGAGATTACTAAGCTCCATCAGAGACTCGGCACCACATTCATCTATGTAACTCATGACCAGACTGAGGCTATGACAATGGCTGACAGAATCGTTGTAATGAAAGACGGTCTTATTCAGCAGGTTGACACTCCTCAGCACCTTTATGACAATCCGTGTAATACATTCGTTGCAGGATTCATCGGTTCACCGCAGATGAACTTCATTGACGCTAAGATCGTTAAGCACAACGGTGAGTTCTATGTTCAGTTTGGTTCTGAAGATACAAAGCATCGTGAAGGCGTTAAATTCAACATCAAGCTTCCGGAGTCAAAGAATCCGAAGAACATTCTCGAAGAGTATGTTGACAAGGAAGTTATCCTCGGAATCCGTCCTGAGCACATTCATGACGAGCCGAAGCTCCTTGAAGAGTTTCCGGACGGCATTGTTGATGCTAATGTTGAAGTTACTGAGCTCATGGGTGCTGAAACATACATCTACATGAATGTTGAAGGTAGCTACATAATGGCTCGTGTTGCTCCGACAACTACTGCTAAAATGGGCATGGACATCAAGGTTACATTCGAGCCTGAGAAGCTTTATCTCTTTGATAAGCAGACAGAGCTTGCAATCGCTACTATTGAGCGTCCCAAGAAAGAAAATTTCTAATTTAGATTCTGCCAAAATAGTATAATTTATCCCGTCAAAGGTATTTTTTACCCTTGACGGGATTTTTTGTGGTAATATTCGCATTTTGCAATATTTCGTTGTCGATTATTCAATTATCCCTTAACGGCACCCGTGACAACGCCCCCGATTATATATTTTTGCATTGTCGAATAAAACACGATAATCGGGACAACGGCAAGCACCAGCATCGCCATTACACCGCCCCAGTCCGTTGCGCCATAAGCCCCTTGCATTGCGATTTGGATTGTTACAGGCAATGTTTTTTGAGATGTTCCGAGCACCAAATATGGCAGCAGATAGTCATTATAAATCCACATTGCGTTAAGAATTGCAACGGTAATTAGGGTCGGCTTTAATATCGGAAAAACAATATAGAAAAATGTCTGAATCGGGTTGCAGCCGTCAATCGTTGCGGCTTCCTCAATTTCAAGCGGAATGGATTTCACAAAACCGCTTATCATGAATACCGAAAGACCTGCGCCGAAACCGAGATATACAGGAATGATTCCGAGAATGTTGTCAAAGCCGATTTTTGACACAACATAGGTCATTGTGAACATGACCATTTGAAACGGCACGATCATGCTGAAAACGAGCACATAATAGAGCGTTTTTGTGAAAAGTGTCTTTACTCTTGCAATGTACCATGCCGTCATTGATGTTGCAATGATAATCAGCAAGACACTGCCTGTTGTGATTATCAGCGTTCTCAGAAAGCTTTGCAAAATGCCCGCTTGGTTCATTCCGTTAATATAATTCTCAAGACCGGAAAACGATTCTTCATTAGGAAATTGAAACGGTGATGAGAGAATGTTGAACTTTGTTTTGAACGAATTCATGAAAACTATCACAATCGGGGCAATGAATAATACCGCCAAAACCGATAGTGTGAGAGTTGTTGCCATATTTGAAATAAACCGTCTTTTTCTCATTTTACTCTCCCCCGTTCATGCTTCATTTTCCCGACTTCGTGTAATTTTTAACTGAATCAGCGCAATTGCCGCTACTATAATAAAAAATATGACCGCCTTTGCCTGTCCGACTCCTTGATAGCCTGAGCGTGAATAAAATGTGTTATATATATCGAGTGCCAGCATACTTGTTTCTTTATTCGGCGCACCGCCCGTTAATGCTAAGTTTTGGTCAAACATTTTGAACGAATTGGTAAGCGTCAGGAACAGACATATTGTAAACGACGGCATGACCATCGGAATTTTGATTTTAAACAGCGTTTGCATTCTGTTTGCGCCGTCGATTTGTGCCGCTTCAACCAAATCATGCGGTATATTTTGCAGTCCTGCGATATATATAACCATCATATATCCGATCAACTGCCAATTCATCAGCACGATCAATCCCCAAAAGCCATATTCCGCTTTGAAGGTGATGTCCACTCCGTAAAAGCCGAGAATACCGTTGATGATCAGGTTCCAAATATATCCGAGGACGATTCCGCCGATCAAATTCGGAAGAAAGAATATTGAACGAAAGAGGTTTGTTCCCCTAATTGCACGGGTCAGCAACAAAGCAAGAATGAATGCGAAAATATTAACAGTGATGACCGATACAACCGTGAATTTGATAGTAAACATCAGCGAATCTGTGAAACCTGTGTCCTCGGTGAATGCTTTAATATAGTTATCAAACCCGACAAATGCCGCATTTTCAACAGTTGTAAATTTGGTGAACGAAAGATATATTCCCATGATGAACGGAACGATGAACGCACCGATAAAGCAAATCAGGGTCGGAAGAACGAAAATCGGAGAATATTTTCTGATTGATTTATTCATAATAAAACCTTCTTAAATATATGAGGTTCATGACGCTCGACTTTCCTTTTCCCAACTCTCAACAACACCGGATTTTACATCGTCCCACTTTTTTGTGCCTTGAACATACTGCAAAAGCGATGAGCCGAAATCCTCTTTAAATTTTGTTGACGGAAAAATCGTGAAGTTCCAGGGAATGTTCATGACTTCTTTTTTGTTCATCCATTCGTTCACCTGACGAGCAAGCGGATCGCTCGGCAGATCATTCTCCCCGAATGTGTCAAACGGTGCAATAAATCCGAGCTCGTTTGTAACAAAATCTTTGCCTTTTTCGCTTGTGTAAAGCCAATTTATGAAGTCAAGCGCCGCCTTTTGTTCATCATCGCTTGCCTTTGAGTTGATTGCTAAATAATTCTCGGTTCCGATGCAAATTCCCTGATTTTCCTCGCCGACCATTCCCGTATATATCGGCATAAACTTAATATTATCCTCCTTGACCTTGTTTCCCGACACATTTTTGATTTGACTCCATGCCCAGTTGCCGTTTTGCACCATTGCACATTTATGAAGCGCAAATTCCGACATGGATTCATCTACCATTTTTGAACCGAGAAGCTTTTTGTCGGTGGTTGAGTTGTTTACATATAAATCGAAAATATTTTTAAATTCGTCAGAATATTTAAAGCTGATTTTGTTTGTTTTATCACTTGTAAGGTCGGTGTTTTCATTTTTAAATTCATAATAAATCGGAATGTTCGCAAGATGAGTTTGCCAGCGCCAGTCTTCGCCGCTTTTGAGTGATGTTGCCGCAAATACACCGTCAATTCCGAGCTTTGATGCATTTTTCTGCATATCCTCAACCACCTCTTTAAAATCCTTAAATGATTTTATGTCGTCGATCGAGCTGAATTTAGTTGATTTGTAGTCGCTTTTAAAATATTCGTCAGTGATTTCCTTGTTGTAGATGATTCCATAGCCCTCAACAACAAACGGAATGCCGTAAACCTTGCCGTCCGACTCGATCGAAAGCGACTTGTCAGAGAGGTGTTTATATATCTCGCTGTCGCTCAAATCCGCACAATAATCGCTCCAATTGACATATCCTTTCGGACCGTTGATTTGAAATATCGTCGGTGCGTCTTTTGTAGCCATTTTTGCGGTCAGCGTCGATTCATATTGATTATTCGCCGCTGTTTCGATTACGACCTTGATTCCCTTTTCCTTTTCATATTCCTTTGCTATTTTCTCATATGTTTCCGCCGCTTCGGGTTTAAAATTCAAATACCGCACGGTCACTTTTGAGTCATTTTTTCCGCAAGCTGTAAACAGCGAGCACATCGTCGCCGCACAGATAATAATTGATATTATTTTTGATATTCGTTTCATAATTTTGCTCCTTTAACAATAATTTATTGATTTACTAAAATTATTTGTCAAAGGAATTGTTTTATGTATGGGCATTTTTGCAAAAAAATAACCCGGTAAAGACCGAGTTATTTTATAATCAATATTAAATTTACGGTTTAATACCCTGATTTTTACGATAATCAAGATATGACTGCAAAATCATGACAGCGGCGACTGCGTCAACGACCGCCTTGCGTTTTGCACCTCTTGTATTCGTCACATTAAGCGCATTTATCGCACTGACCGTCGTGCATCTTTCATCCCACATATTTGTTTCGATTTGCGATTTTTCATGAATGATTCCGGCGATTCGTTTGCATTCCTGCGCTCGTTCGCCCTCAGTTCCGTCCATGTTTTTCGGCAATCCTACAACAATCATTGAAACATTAAGCTCCTTTGCTTTGTCAATGATTTTGTCAATCAATCGCTCTTCTTTTTTCTCAAAAATAACGCAATCGGGAGAGGCTAACATCTCAAACGGATCGCAAACAGCAATTCCTGTCCTCGAAAGCCCCAAGTCAACCGACATAATTTTCATATAATAGTTCTCCCAAAGCTTATTTTTTAGCGGTAGTATTAGCCGCAGTTGTTGTCGGTGCGGCTGTTGTCGCAGAGTTGCCCATATCTTTATAAACGGATGTATCGGTCAAGACGGTTGCAAGCAAATTATCGTCGGTGAAGACAAAATCAAGACGATATTTGTCAATCAGATATGTCATTCGAGTTGCGTTGCTCGGCACACCGAATGTATATATGAGGTCCTTTGCGGCAGGAACATCTTTGGAATCGGGTTCGCCGAGCGAATCGATTACAGTGTCGGAATAGCAGTTGCCGACCTTAAAGCCGAATGCGTCGGCAAGACAAGCCACAACCGATATATTATGATCTTTGCCCTTGTTAAGATAAAAATATTGCGCTGTTCCGAGAATAATTCGTGTATAATCGCCCTTGTCGGTCACATCAAACACAGTTCCGTCGCCCTGCACCTCACCTGTTGCATTTGTTGCGGCGGTCGTGCTGTATTTTTGCTTAATAGTATCAGGATTCGTGCCGAGTGCAAATTCAGCGCCGTCAATTTTCCCCTGCATAACGACCTTTTTGACAGCCTCAAGCGTCGTGATTCCGGTGCGTTTTGCGGTAACTTCGGTATTATTGTCGTTTTTAGTGCATGAACTAAGACAAAATGCGGTTAAAATCGTGCAAAGACAAAGCAAAATACATATTATTCTTTTCATAAACAAAAACCCTCCGTTTTATTTTTTAAAACCCGTATATTCTTTAAGCAACTCGTCACGAGCATCCCACAATTTCTGCGAAAGATCAACATAATAGGTATGCGGATTTTCAAAACGCTGAACCTCATCCCAAATAGTGTCAACTGCCTCCGAGCAATATTTGCGAATCTCAGACAGCTTCGGTGTCTTATAAATCAAGTTGCCTTTATCTAATATTTTTGTAGACAGCTCTCTTGCAATGAAGTTTGAAACAGTCTTGCGTTTCCATGTATGATCGGGGTCAAAAAGCTCATATTCCTTTGATTCGTCAATCGTTTCGTCATGCATTGCAATGACATCAGCCATCGCCTTGCCTGTTTCTTTGTCAAACAAGCGATAGGTCTTTTTAAAGCAGGGCAAAGTCAGCTTGCCGACATTGTCGCTGAATTTTACTTTAGGTACGATTGTCCCGTCATCGTTGATAATTGCGCTGAGCTTATATACACCGCCGAAAACAGGGTCGCTTGACGCTGTGATCATGCGTTCGCCGACGCCGAACATATCAATCTTTGCGCCCTCAATCAACAAATCTCTGATGATATATTCATCAAGTGAGTTTGAAGCGATTATTTTGCAGTCGGGATAACCTGCCGCATCAAGCATTTTTCTTGCGTGCTTTGAAAGATAGGTTATGTCGCCCGAATCGATTCGGATCGATTTCGGTCGTTTGCCCATCGGCTTTAATACATCGTCAAAGCACTTGATTGCGTTCGGAACGCCCGATTTCAATGTGTTATAGGTATCGACAAGCAAAGCACAGTTGTCGGGATATTGTCTTGCATAGGTGCAAAATGCCTCATATTCAGAGTCAAACATCTGAACCCACGAATGAGCCATTGTACCGAGTGCCGGTGCGCCGAAGGTTTTGTCGGTAAGAGCAACCGATGTGCCGCTGCAGCCGCCGATATATGCAGCTCTTGCACCGTTAATTGCGGCATCTGTTCCCTGCGCTCTTCTTGCGCCGAATTCCATTACCGCACGATCCTGTGCTGCTCGTGATATTCTGTTTGCTTTTGTTGCAATCAGCGATTGATGATTTACGCAAAGCAAAATCATTGTTTCAGCAATGATAGCTTCAATTATCGGGCCGCATACCGTAACAATAGGCTCTTTCGGGAAAATCGGAGTGCCCTCGGGTACTGCCCAAACATCGCAAGAAAACTTGAAGTCACGCAAATATTCAAGGAAATTCTCTGAAAAAATGCCCTTTGATCGCAAAAATTCAATGTCGCTGTCATCAAAACGCAGATCCTTCAAAAATTCAATCATTTGCTCGACGCCTGCCATTACGGCAAAGCCGCCGTTGTCTGGAACCCGTCTGAAAAACATATCGAAAACTGCGATTTTATCTTTCATTCCTGCATTATAAAATCCGTTTGCCATTGTAAATTCATAATAGTCAGTGAGCATTGAAAAGTTATCGAAATAAGCCATAGATAACATATCCTTTCATATTATATGCCTTAAATTTTTACTAATGTATTTATTATATCATCTGAACACCGTCACTTCAAGTCATAAACAATATTTTTCGGAAAAATGCAACAAAATATACATTAGTTACCAATATTCCCGCATATCCGCAAAGTGCATAAAAAAGCAGTATATTATTAAACATAATTTTAAATAATTACACTTGAAAATGTGAGATTTACTTGTTATAATAATAACATATATAAAATGGCGATAAATTGAATTATATCAATCGAAAAGCTGTTTTTAAATTTATAACACACACTTAAAAAGTGTTTTTAACATCTTTGGAGGTAGTATAAATGGAAGTTAAAACTATTGGTATTCTTACAAGCGGCGGCGACGCTCCGGGAATGAATGCGGCTGTTCGTGCAGTTGCCCGTGCGGCTCTTTCAAAGGGCATTAAAGTATATGGCATTCGCCGTGGATACAACGGTCTGATTCATGATGATGTTTTTGAAATGGATCTTCGTTCGGTTTCCGACATAATTCATCGTGGCGGTACTGTTCTTTATACTGCCCGCAGTCCTGAATTTAAAACAGAAGAAGGTATGCAAAAAGCTCTTGCTACCTGCAAAAAATATGGCATTGACGGCTGCGTTGTAATCGGCGGCGACGGTTCATATCGCGGCGCTCGTGACCTTTCACTTCATGGAATTCCCTGCGTCGGTCTTCCGGGCACAATCGATAACGACATTGCCTGCACAGACGAAACGATCGGTTTTGATACCGCAATGAACACAGCTGTCGAGATGATCGATAAGCTTCGTGATACCGCTCAGTCACATGAACGCTGCTCAATCTGTGAAGTTATGGGCAGAAACGCAGGCGACATTGCGCTTCATACAGGTATTGCAGTCGGCGCAACAGCGATTCTTGTTCCTGAGGTTAAGACAACGGTCGATGAGATCATTCAGAAAATCGAAAACGGCGAAAAAACAGGCAAAGAGCACTTCATCATTGTTGTTGCCGAAGGCGTTGGCCATGTAAACGAGCTTGCTAAGGAAATCGAAGAGAAAACAGGCATCGAGAGCCGTGCAACAGTTCTCGGTCATGTTCAGCGCGGCGGTAACGCTTCGCTCCGTGACCGTGTTATTGCAAGCCAAATGGGTCATAAAGCGGTCGAGATCCTTTCACAGGGCATCGGCAACCGTGTTGTTGCAATCCGCAATTCAAAAATCGTTGATTTTGACATCTATGAAGCTCTTCAGATGGATCGCACATTTGACATGGACCTTTACAACATAGCAAACGATATTAACATCTGATTACTTTAAGGACAGTGTTTATATATGTTAGATAAAATCAAAGATGAGGCAATCACCGCTGTAACTGAGCTTTGCGAAACCGCTAAGCTGAAAGCCGGCGATATTATGGTTGTAGGCTGTTCAACAAGTGAGGTTATCGGTGAGAAAATCGGCACACATTCGGTGGCTGATGTCGGCAAGGTGCTGTTTGAAGCAATCACTTCGGTTCTTTCACCTAAAGGAATTTATCTTGCGGCGCAGTGCTGTGAGCATACTAACCGTTCGCTGATTATCGAGCATGAATGTTTGGTTAAACACAATCTCGAACAGGTCAACCTCATTCCCCAGCCTCACGCAGGCGGTGCATTCGGAGTTGCGGCATATAACGGATTTTCCGAACCGGTTGCAACCGATTATATTCAGGCAGACGCCGGAATTGACATTGGCGGCACTTTGATCGGAATGCATCTGAAAAGAGTTGCAGTACCGGTCAGACTGTCAATCAAGCAAATCGGTCAGGCGCCGATCATATGCGCACGAACAAGACTCAGATTTGTCGGGGGAGAACGAGCGGTATACGACCATTCGCTGATGTAAAATGTAATAAATCAAATATATTAAACCGTAGATTTTTAATCTGCGGTTTATTTTTTTGCGATTTTATATTTTTTAAACTTAATTTTAGCTTGATATATTATCATCAGTTACAGAAAAGGAGTGAGAGTAATGGCTGAATATAAAAATACATTTAAACGCGTCGAGAAAAAATATATTCTCACAAGAGATCAATTTGACACGCTTAAATGTGAGCTCCATGACAGGCTCGGCGAAGATAAATACAGCTATTCGACTATCAGTAACATATATTTTGACACGCCCGATTCACAGTTAATCAGAAAATCGATTGAAAAACCGATTTATAAAGAAAAATTGCGGCTTAGGTGTTATCAGACGCCGACCGATTATACTCCGTCATTTGTGGAGCTGAAGAAGAAATATAAAGGTGTTGTCTACAAGCGCCGTGCCGCAATGCCTTATGTTGACGCATATGATTTGATGGTGCATAATGTAAAGCCGCACGGAATCGACGGGCAGGTTTATGATGAAATTCGGTATGCTAAGGATTATTACAAAACAATTCAGCCAGCAATGTTTTTGTCCTATGACCGAGAGGCATTATTTTTGATTGATGAACCTAAAATTCGGCTCACATTTGATACAAATATAATCTATCGCACAACCGAGCTTGATTTGAGATGTGGTGTTTATGGCGATATATTGATGAACGACGAGAAATATATCTGCGAACTAAAGCTGACAAGTGCAATTCCGCTTGATATTTGCCGATTGTTTGATAAACTGCACATCTACCCTGCTTCCTATTCAAAATATGGCAATGCGTATATTAAAACACATAAAAAATCGATTATTTTGCACGCCAATTAAACATAAGGAGAGATTAAATTATGAATATTTTCGCATCAATTTTAAGTGAGAGCTTTGTTCTTTCGGAATTTCTGATATGCTGTTTAGCGTCAGTTATTCTCGGATTTGTAATTGCCGCAGCATATATGTATAAAAACAAATATTCATCGAGCTTCGTAATTACACTTGCGATTTTGCCGCTGATCGTGCAAACGGTAATTTTGCTTGTAAACGGTAATTTGGGCACCGCAGTTGCGGTCATGGGTGCATTCAGCCTTGTCCGTTTTCGTTCAGCGCCCGGTTCAGCCAGAGAAATATGCAGCATTTTCCTTGCAATGGCGATCGGACTTGCGACCGGCACGGGATATATCGCAATCGCCGTGATAATCACGCTGATTGTGCTGGCGTTAAATATAATTTATACTGCAATCGGCTTTGGACAATCTAAAAAGCAATATAAAACGCTTACTGTAATAATCCCCGAAAGCCTTGATTATGAAAACATTTTCGAGGATATTCTCAAAAAATATACTGCTGAAAATGAGCTTCTCGAAGTCAGAACAACCAATTTAGGTTCGCTGTATAAGCTCAAATATAAGATTCTTTTAACCGATAACTCAAAGGTAAAGTCAATGATTGATGAAATCAGAACACGAAACGGAAATCTTGATGTGATATGCTCCCGTCCGATTGATTCATCCGACGAGCTTTGATATATATAAAAACACCGCCATGTTAAAAGCAACACGGCGGTGTTATTTTAGGTTATATTGAGCCAAAAATTACATAAGTGATTTATAAAGCTCTGCGATTTCTTCAACGCTTGTATCACGTGGATTGCCCGGTCTGCAAGCATCATCAAATGCCGATTGTGCCAAGAATCCGACATCTTCGGGTTTAACGATTTCTTTAAGGTCAGCCGGGATTCCGACATCCTTTGAAAGCTGTTTAACAGCGTCAATAGCCGCTTTGCGGTATTCTTCAACGCTCATGCCGTCAACGCCCTCAACGCCCATAGCTTTGGCAATATCTTTATATTTTTCGCCTGTTGCAGGTGCGTTATATTCCATAACGGTCGGCAAAATGATAGCGTTAGCAACACCGTGCGGTGTGTCGTACAAAGCGCCGAGCGGATGAGCCATTGAATGAACTATTCCGAGACCTACATTAGAAAAGCCCATTCCTGCGATATACTGACCGAGTGCCATTCCCTCTCTGCCCTCCGGAGTGTTTGCAACAGCTCCGCGAAGATTCTTCGAGATGATCTCGATTGCTTTAAGATGGAACATATCGGACATTTCCCAAGCGCCTTTTGTGATGTAGCCTTCGATTGCATGAGTAAGAGCGTCCATGCCGGTTGCGGCAGTTAAGCCCTTTGGCATTGATGACATCATGTCGGGGTCAACTACAGCAACAACAGGAATGTCGTGAACATCAACGCAAACCATCTTTCTCGATTTTGATTCGTCTGTGATAACATAGTTGATCGTAACCTCAGCCGCAGTACCTGCTGTTGTCGGAACTGCGATGATCGGAACACATTTATTCTTTGTCGGTGCAACGCCCTCAAGGCTTACAACATCGGCAAATTCGGGGTTCTTGATGATTATTCCGATTGCCTTTGCGGTATCCATTGACGAACCGCCGCCGATTGCAACAATGCAGTCAGTTCCTGCCGCTTTAAATGCTTCAACGCCTGTTTTAACATTCTCAACTGTCGGGTTAGCCTTGATTTTAGAATAGATTTCATAATCGATTCCTGCATTCTCAAGCACATCTGTTACCTTTTTTGTAACGCCGAATTTGATTAGGTCGGGGTCTGAGCATACGAATGCTTTTTTGAAGCCTCTGCCTTTGATTTCATCAGCAATGCTCAAAATTGCGCCTTTTCCGTGATATGATGTTTCGTTAAGTACAAATCTGTTTGCCATTTTGGAACTCTCCTTATATATTATGTAGTAAGTAAAGCCTTACGCTTTGATTATATTTTACATCTGTCTGTTCGATTTGTCAATATCATCAAAAAAGGTTTACCGTTTGTTTATATTTTTGAATATTATAAATAAAAATGCTATATTACAAGGAATTCATAATATAGCATTTTTTGAATTATTTAAAATCATCAATTTTCCAGCTATCATACCATTTAATATATGGTCTATCACCGTCAAACTGAATCGGAAGCCAAACATATGCAGCTTTTGAAATATCTCTTTTTGAATACTGTCTAACCTCTTCCCATGTAAGTCCATGAGTATCAACAGGCGGTTCTGCCTGAAGAATTCTATATCCGTTTGTAATCCACTCAAGCTTAGACAGATCAAGATCAACAAGCCATCTGTCCGCAATCATAATATATAAATCATCAATGAACGGGTGTTTAAAGATGCTTGAAGCTTGTGAATGATATGTAGATTTTGTTATATCTTTATCACAGGTTGCATCGCCAAGAACTGTAAAAGGACCGTGATAATTTTCTGCAACAGCAAAAATTGAAGGATTCGGATGATAGCCTGTAGTACCGGAAGTCATAAGATATTTTTTTCCATGACGTTCAAAGTAACATGGTGCCTCTCTTGCATTTGGCGGAGATCCGAATTTAAAGTGTGTTGAGATTTCTCCTTCGACAACCCCCATATAGTCATCTGTCAGTTTCATGCAAACAGTATCCGAAGGGTGAGTCAAAATCCTACCGAAATATATATATGCATCACCTGTTTTTTCATCTTTAACAAGGTCAAAATCTCCCGATTTATAACCGTTAGGATAAAATTCCTTTACAAGTTCATATTTACCTGTTAAAGAATCGCTGACCGCAATCCCCATTCGTTGAATTGACCAATCATTGATATGTTCATTATCGCCTGCAAATTTAATCCACATTATGTATTTTTTCGTCTTTTCATTATAAATAATGTGAGGTCTGTCAATTATACGCGACGGATGAAGCGGACTGGATATGTCGTCGATCGGATCAAGGATTATGCCGAGATCTTTCCAATTATAAAGATCGTCAGAACAATACATTCGAACACCGTAATGCCAAACCTGTTCAATATTATGAACATTTTCTTTATTCTCACCGTACCAATAAAATTTGTCGTCATGATATACAACGCTTCCGCCATGTGCATGAATAGGATTGCCGTCAACATCAAGCCATTGTTTGCCGGGATAAAACGCATTTTGTTTATTCAACTATTATCGCCTCGTTTTTGTCAAATTTTTAATTAATTATATATTGTTTTATTTGATAAATCAAGTTAAAAATGTGTAATTACTCCAAACCATAAAGCGGCGGCAGGTCGTTTGCTATATTCATGTGGATTTTGCGGTATGCGCTCATTGGCAGCTCCGGCTTTCCGTCACGCCTGTCAACATCAGATTCATATAAAAATGCGCCCTGATAATCCGCCTTTTCAAGCGCATTTTTAACGCCATGCCAATTTATCTTTCCGTCGCCGGGAATCGAGTGACATTCGTTGACATAATCATAATCGGAAATATGGGTCATTTTGATTTTTGACCCAAACGCCGATATGAACGCCTCGTGGGTGCATTTAAAAAGGTGGTTTGTGTCAAAGCACACGCAAAGCCTGTTATCCTGCGACAAAATATACGATATATCCCCTATGTCGTTGCAAAGACAGCTTCTCGGCAAGTCTTCAACGCATAGAATAATGTCATTTTTCGACGCAAAATCGGATAATTGTGCGATATTATCCGCTGAGCGTTTCAGTCGCTCCTCCCTTTCGTTAGCCGACACCGGCTCGGCGCTTGCGTGAACCACGGCATATTTCAATCCGGCTTGTCCTGCATTATAAATCTGCTTTTTCATGACCTCAATCGTTTTATCCATCGTTTCCGTCAATGACAAATCGAGCGTATCACCCAAGCACAAATGGGTTGATTCAAGATAAATGCCATATTTTTCGCACCAATTTTGCACCGTCATATAATCATCATCTGCGCATGACGAATCGTTCCAGTTGCAGTCATACATCAAAATGCTGATTTCGTTCTCTGCGCATTTTTCAATCAATTTTTCATTAAATTTTGTTTTTCTCCAGCCTGTTTTAAGATCAATCAACCTGCTCATTATAACTTCATCTCCTCTATTAAGTGAATTATATCAAAAATTATACCTTAAATCAACAAAAATCGGGTGCCTGAAACACCCAGACACCCGAAAATGGTATGTATTTTAATCGTCCTTTTTAATTCCGAAAATCAATCTTAAAAATCCTTTAAAAAGGCGTGGGCTTTTCACTACTACAACCTTCATCAAAAATCACCCTTTGTTAAATTAGTTACAGCGTAAAAAAGTGATTCCCAGCAAAATGAGTGCAACGCAAAGAAGAAACATGACTGCGCCATATGGCAAAAAGCTTGCAACGATCATTCCTGCTGTAAAGGATAAAAGTCCGATTGCAATTTTCTTGTTTCTGTCCTTTTTGCAGCTTTTTGCACGGCAAACGCTCATGATACCCATTCCCCTTTTGATGCATTATTTTGTGAATCGCTTTTCATAGTTCATCTTATGCATAAAGGAAAATTTGGTGAATATCATTGCTTATCGAGCTGCCAGTCGGGAATTTTTGCCGCTTCTTCATAGAACCTGCAATAACTCTCAAACCGAGATTTAGGAATTTCTCCCCGTCTTTCTGCGTCAATCACCGCACACCCTTTTTCTTTGGTATGTGAGCAATCGGTGAATTTGCAGTCATTCAAATATGGCTTAAACTCCCGAAAACAAAATTGAATATTCTCCTTTCGCACAAAGCCGCATTTATCCATATCGATTGATGAAAAACCCGGTGTATCGACTATGAAGCCTCCCTCAAAGGAAAAAAGCTCAATGTGCCGTGTGGTATGCCGTCCTCTGCCGAGTTTTTTGCTGATTTCGCCTGTATCAAGCATAAAATTGCTGTTGATTGCATTGATAATGCTCGATTTTCCGACGCCCGTGTTGCCTGTAAAAGCACAGGTGTTACCCGAAATGAGCGATTTGATTTCATCTATATTATCAGACATTTTCGCAGAAACGCAAAATGTCTTAAAACCCGCTTTGACATATGTTTCATAAAGCTCTGTAACATCGGCGCTAAGGTCACATTTATTTATGACTATAATAGGCTCGATGTTGTTGTTCTCGGTGTTCATAATAACCTTATCCATGACAAAGGTGTTCGGTTTCGGGTCAGCCGCCGCAACCACCAAAAACAAAATATCGATGTTGGCAACGGCAGGACGAACCAATTTATTCTTGCGAGGCAAAATTTCATTTATAATGCCGCTGCCCTGCTCGGTCGGCTCATAAACCACATTATCACCGACTAAAGGGGTAATTTCCTCTTTGCGGAAAATACCCCTTGCTTTACACTCATATAATGTTTTATCTTTGCTGTCACAAACGGTATAAACGCCTGCGACAGCTTTGATTATCAATCCGTTAGCCATTAAATAATTGCCTTATTCTTCGTAAAATTTATAGGTTTCTTTCAGCGACCATGATTTCTTGTCAAAATCAACTTCATATTTCATGTAGTTCTTATTGTCAAGCTTAATGATAACACTGTGAACACCAGAAGTGCCCAAAACGGTTACGGATTTTGAACCGATGCTTCCGAGGTCAATGTTTGCGGTCTGGTCAAGCACCTGTTCGCCGTCCATGAATACCGTCATTGAAACAACCTTATTCAAATTGGGCCATTTGTCGATTGTAAACGAAACATCTGTAATTTCTCTGATCGTTGTCGACTGAGTTGTTGCCTGGCCCTTACTTACAACCAAAGATATGCCGCTGCCTTTGTTGGCTTTGCCTTTTCCTGCGGGAGTCTGTGAAATTACGCAACCCGACGGCACGGTATCGTCGTGAGAATATGATATGTCGCCGACTTTAAATCCTCGGCTTTCGATTGCCTTTTTAGCGTCGTCAAGCGTCTGCTGAACAACATTGGGCACTTCGATTTCAACCGTTTCTTCACCTGAGCTGACATATAGCGTGATCTCGTCGCCGGTACTTACGACCGAACCTGCAACAGGATTTGTGCTTATGACATAGCCCTCTTTAATCTTATTATCCGGCATTTCAACAATTTTGAATTTCAGTCCTTCGGTCTCAAGCTCTTCTTTTACCGTATCAAGGTTAAAGTTTGAATAATCCGACAGCTTGATTTTCTTGCCGCCAAGTGAAACATATACCGTAATCTCGGATTTTTCCTTGATTTTTGTACCCTTGTCAGGCGACTGTTTATAGATAAATCCTGCTTTATATTCCGAATTATATGTGCTTTCGTCGCTCTTTACAATGTTATATTTACTGAATTCCGACGATTTGATGATTTCCTCGTAATTTTTTCCTACAAAATCAGGACAAGCGAATGTTTCGCCCGAACCGCCCGAAAATGCACGGAATATGAAGATTGCCGCAATGATGATTGCAACGACAAAGACGATTGCGATACCCGACAAAATCGGGATAAGATTTGATTTTGAATCATCATCGTCCGACTTTTTAGCCGATTTTTTTGAAGGCTTGTCGTCATTTTTCTCGACCACGGTCTTGAACTGATAGTCGAACTGAACCGACGGGTCATTATATACCGTCATCAGATCAGACAGCATTTCGCCTGCCGTGTCAAATCGGTTTACAGCGTCTTTTTTCATTGCTTTAAGGGTGATTTCTTCAAGCCCCTTTGGGATCATGCTGTTAATTGCTGTCGGGTGAACGGGTTCATTTTGCAGCTGCATGATTGCAACCGAAACTGCGCTGTCAGCCTGGAAAGGCACTCTTCCGGTTGTCATTTCATAGAGAATCACACCGACGGAATATATGTCGGCTCTGCCGTCTGTGAAATCGCCTCTCGCTTGTTCGGGGCTGATATAATGAACCGAACCGATCGCTTTATCGGTAATTGTACGCTGTTCGCTTCTTGAAAATCTCGCAATGCCGAAATCGGTTACTTTGATTGTTCCGTCTGCAAGAAGCATGATGTTTTGCGGCTTAATGTCCCTGTGGACAATTCCTTTTTCATGTGCGTGCTGGAGCGCTTTGAGAATTTGAGAAGTAAAGTGAATTGCCTCTTTCCAGTCGATAATTCCCTGTTGCTCAATATATTTTTTCAAGGTAATGCCGTTGATATATTCCATTACGATATATTGAAGAACATCACCGAAGCTTACATCATAAACCTTAACGATATTTGGGTGATTTAAAACGGCGATTGCCTTTGACTCATTTTTAAAGCGTCTTCTGAATTCGTCGTTTGCCAAAAATTCCTCTTTGAGAATCTTGATTGCAACGACCCTGTCGTCAATGTTATCATACGCTTTATAAACGACCGCCATTCCGCCGACGCCGATAAGCTCGCTTATCTCATATCTGCCGTCCAGGCGCTTTCCAATGAATTTATCCATATACAAAATACCTTTCCTTTCGCATGGGTAAAACTATCATTCTGCTATCACAACAGTAATATTATCGCCGCCGCCGTTTGCATTGGCTTCATCAATCAATATATTAACAGCATCCTTGCCGCTGTTTGCACAAAGTGTGTTCATAATCACATCATTTGAAACAAAGTTAGAAAGTCCGTCCGAACACAGTAATATTTTTTCATCCGCGCCGACAGGCCGTTCTGAAAAATCGACCTTTACATTATCATTAACGCCGATTGCTCGTGTGATTATGTTTCGTTTCGGATGAACCTTTGCTTCAACGCTTGTGATCTGCCCTGTTTCAACCATCATCTGAACGATTGAGTGGTCGGTCGTGATCTGCTCAATGCTGTGAGCCGCTGTGTTAATGAGATATGCTCTTGAATCGCCGACATGAGCGATATATGCTTCGCCTTTTGAGATGATGACTGCAACCGTTGTAGTTCCCATGCCCGAAAGCGACGACACCGACAATGATTTATCAAACACCGTAATGTTTGCAGCAGTAACTGCGGAGATGAGCATATTTTTAATTGAGCGGCCGTTCATGTTTTGATTATATTGCGCTTTGATTTGTTTGACGATCGTATCTCTCGCAAGCGTGCTTGCAATGTTTCCGCCGTTTGCACCGCCCATTCCGTCACAAACGACCATGAGCGAACAAAAGTCGGACAATGCACATATCTCAAAGCAATCTTGGTTATTATCCCGCTTTTTTCCGACATCGGTCGAACCGGAAATAATCATGACTTAAACACCACTCCTCTCCTAATATTTTTATCCGAATTATGATTTATCATGCTTTGCTCTGAGCTGACCGCAGGAAGCGGAAATGTCAGCGCCGAGCGTTCTTCTGATTGTAGCGTTCATGCCGTTATCAATCAGCCGCTTTTCAAATTTATATACATTTTGCATTGTCGGGTGAGAAAGTCCTCGTTCCTTGACAGGATTTACCGGAATCAGGTTTATATGACACAGCATACCCGACAAAAGCCGTGTTAATTCATCAGCACATTCAATCGAATCATTAACGCCCTTAATCAGCGAATATTCAAAGCTGATTCTGCGTCCTGTCTTGTCAATATATCTTTTGCACGCCGAAATCAACTCAGATACATTATATTTATGATTTATCGGCATGAATTTATCTCGGATTTCATCATTAGGTGCATGAAGCGAAACCGAAAGCGTCAGCTGCAATCCCTCTTCTGCCAGCTTTTCGATCATGTCAACGAGTCCGCAGGTTGAAAGCGAAATATGACGCATTCCGATGTTCAGTCCGTCGTCGTTTGACACCAAATGCAAAAAACGCAGAACATTATCATAATTATCGAGCGGCTCGCCCATTCCCATGAGCACGACATTCGATATTCTGATTGACAGGTCATTTTGCGCCGTAAATATTTGAGAAAGAATCTCTCCTGCAAGCAAATCGCGCTTTTTGCCGTTTAAAGTTGATGCGCAAAATTTGCAGCCCATTGCACAACCGACCTGAGTTGATACGCAAATCGACCAGCCGTGCTTATATTTCATCACGACCGACTCAATGAACTCACCGTCATACATCTTATACAGATATTTAACCGTGTCGTCGATTTTTGAAGTGAATTTTTGCTCGATTTTCGCAGACGAAATGAAATAATCTTTTTTAAGAAGCTCAAGATCTGCTTTAGGCAGATTGGTCATTTGAGAAAAATCGTCAACGCCTTTGCAAAGCCAGCCATAAATCTGCTTTGCACGAAATTTTTTCAGTCCCAACCCAACGCAAATATTTTCAATTTCATCAAAGGTCATCGATTTTAAATCGTTCATTCTGACCCTCTCTTTCTGAAACATGAAATGAAAAATCCGTCGGTATTGTAAAGATACGGCATGAGTGTGAGCATATTTTTCGGTTCATCGATCTCCCGTTTAATCTGAGGCAAAATCTCGACCGCCTCAAATTCGGGGTGCTCGTTTAAGAACCTGTTTGCAACATCATGGTTTTCTTCATGACGAAGTGTGCAGGTCGAATATATGAGCAGACCGCCCTTTGCAACATATCTCGATGATACTTCTAATAAATGATACTGTATTGAGGGCAATTTGTCAAGAAAGGTAACATTTTTGTAACGAATTTCCGGCTTTTTGCCCAAAATTCCTAACCCGGAACAAGGCAAATCGCATAAAACTCTGTCAAATTCGACAAAATTCTCATTAGGCTTTGATGCATCATTCACAATCGCTTTTATGTTGTCAAGCCCAAGTCTTTTTGCCCCCGATTCAATGAGCTTGATTTTATGCTCATATAAATCGCAAGCCGTGACTGATTTATCGGTCATCTCGGCAATCGTAAAACTCTTTCCGCCGGGTGCTGCGCACACATCAAGCACACTGTCATTCTCTCCGACAGATAGCGCTTTTGCACATAGCTGCGAAGCAACATCCTGAACATGAAAATAACCTTGCTTAAATCCATATATATCTTCGATTTTACCCGATGATTTAATGATAATTGCGTCCTCGCAAATTTCGGACAGTTTGGCATTATATCCGTCCGACAACAGTCTTTCAAGGAATTTATCCGTTCCGATTTTTCGAGTATTAACACGAATCGACAGATAATCCGAACGAAGAAATGCTGCCATGATTTTCTCAGCTCGTTCTTTGCCGAAATCGTTAATATATGATTTTACAAGCCACATCGGAACGGAATATTTGACCGAGAGCGTTTCAAGCTCGGTTTTCGGCGCTTTGACGAGCTTTGAGTCACGAATGAACGAACGAAGAACAGCATTGACAAATCCCTTTGCGCTGTGCTTTTTCAATGAAACGGCGCATTTCACCGACTCGTTCACCGCTGCATTATCGGGAACCTTGTCCATAAATTTCAGCTGATAGATTCCGCATCTCAAAATTGTCAAAACGGTTATGTCGGTTTTCTCAACAGGATTTTTCAGATATTTTGAAAGAATGTAATCAAGCGTGATTTTGCGTTCCAAAACGCCATAAAACAATGCGCTTGCAAAGGCTCTGTCAAGCCTTGACAAATTATCATTATCGAGCGCTTTGTCAATTACAATATTGGAATAGCCCTCATCGTTTTCGGTTTTAATAAGGGCTTTAATTGCTGTTATTCGTGCATTTGGCATATAATATTTTACCTTACCTTAAAGTTTATCAACATCAAGCTTTCTTCCGTTTAAAAAGTCACGGGCAAGCATTCTCTTTGAGCCTTCAAGCTGCAAATCCGTAATTTCGATTGCACTGTCACCGCCGCATTTTACGGTAATTGCGCCATTTTGTGACAAAATCTCGCCGCATTCCCCTTTTTCTGCCTTAATTACATTTGCCGAATATATTTTCAGCCGTTTGTCATTGACATAAGTGTAGGCAACAGGCCAAATGTGAAGTCCTCTGATTATGCAGTCAATTTCATCGGCATTCTTGCTAAAATCGATCAATGCGTCCTCTTTTTTTATAATCGGCGCATAGCTTGCGTCCGCTTCATTTTGCGGTGTCGGCGTAATCTTGCTTTTTTCGAGCCCGTCGAGTGTTTTTATCAGCAAATCTGCGCCCATTGGAGATAATTTATCAAACAATGTTTCCGCAGTATCCTCTTTTGTGATGTCGCACTCGGATTTCAGCAAAACATCGCCCGTATCCATGCCCTCATCAAGCAGCATTGTGGAAACACCGGTTTTGCTTTCGCCGCAGCGAATCGCCCATTGCACAGGCGACGCACCCCTGAATTTCGGCAAAAGCGACGCATGAACATTTATGCAGCCGTATTTCGGCAGTTCAAGAATTGATTTCGGCAAAATCTTGCCGTATGCCACAACAACGCAAACATCGGGGTCAATAGCTTTGATTATATTAAATGCTGTGTCGTCCTTTTTAACGGATTCGGGCTGATATACGGGAATGTTGTGACTTAACGCACATACCTTTACTTCGGGAGGTGTTAAAATATGCTTTCTGCCAACCGGCTTGTCTGGTTGAGTAAAGACTGCCGCAACCTCATGACCGCATTCAATCAGCTTTTCCAAACACGGCACGGCAAAGTCGGGTGTACCCATAAATACTGTTTTCATATCACGAGCTCCTTAAACTTTAGTCGTCAACTTCGACAAATTCATCAACCTTTGACAGGAACATGATTCCGTCAAGATGGTCGATCTCATGGCAAAATGCACGAGCCTTAAGTCCTTCGCCCGTGATTGTAAATTCTTTGCCGTTTCTGTCCTGCGCTTTGACGGTTACTTTATTTGGACGGGTAACATAGCCCCATCTGCCAGGTGCCGAAAGGCAGCCCTCACAGTCGCGCTGTGAGCCTGAAGCTTCGATTATTTCAGGGTTTATGAGTTCAACAAGACCGTCATCGTCACCGATGTCAACAATGCAGATTCTGCGAAGCAGACCGATTTGCGGCGCCGCAAGACCGACTCCGTTTGCCGCCTGCAATGTTTCATACATATCGTCAAGCAGGTTGTGAAGTCGCTCGTCAAATTTTTCCTGAACACGGCATTTTTTCGTCAGCACTTCGTCGCCGACTTTAACAATTTCTCTGATTGCCATAATCTAATCACCATTTCCTAAAGTATGTTTTCAGGATCAATGTCCGCAAAAACAGTTACATTTTTATATTTATTTATATTCATCACCGAAGTAATCAACTCTCGAACAAGCTGTCTCAATCGGCTGTTTGACCGACATTTCATTATCATCCGATAGCGATATTTGTTGCTGACCTTCGGCACTTGCGCGGTTGAAGGACCGAGTATTATCGTTTTGACATCGCTGTAATCGGATTTAAGAGATGAGGTTAATCTCTCAAAAAAGTAGTTGGCGCAATTTTCAACCAAACTTCTGTCCTCGCCGATAAAACCAACCACGCACAAATTGCAATACGGCGGATATTTCAGCAGTTTTCGGGTCAATATTTCGGTATTGAAAAATTCATCATAATCCTGTTTTGCCGACAGCCAAATGATTTCGTTTTCGGGTGTGATCGTCTGAATGATCGCTTCGCCTTCATCTTCGCCCCTGCCCGATCTTCCGATCACCTGGGTGAGCAATGAAAATGTGCGCTCGGCTGAACGGAAATCACCCGAATAGAGCGATTGATCGGCATTTATCACGCCTACCAATGTGACATTCGGAAAATCAAGTCCCTTTGCGACCATTTGCGTTCCGACCATAATGTCATATTCGCCGTTTGCAAAAGCCGTCAGCTTTTTCTCATGGGCAAATCGGTGCATTGTCGTGTCAGCATCCATTCGCAAAATTCTTGCTTTCGGAAAGATGAGCGACAGCTCTTCCTCCACCTTTTGCGTGCCATAGCCCGACAGTCTGATTTGCTTATCGCCGCATTTATCGCATTTTTCCGAAAACGGTTCAGAATATCCGCAATAATGACACATCAGCCGATTGTTTGCGGAATGATATGTTAATGATATTGAGCAGTTTGGGCAGGTTTTGACATTGCCGCAGTTGCGGCATGACACAAACACATTGTAGCCGCGGCGGTTTAGCAAAAGAATCGACTGCTTGCCCTCATGAAATACAGCCGACAACGAATTACACAGCTCGTCGGACAAAATTCCGAAATTGCCTTTCATGTACTGCTGTTTCATGTTGACCGTTTTGACCTTCGGTAGGTGAACATTGCCATATCGCTGTTTCATTGTAAAAAACGGTATTTTGCCCGATTTTGCAAGCGAAAATGTTTCAATGCTCGGCGTTGCCGACGCCATTAAGAATAAACAATTATTATATATGCACCGAAATTTTGCGGCGTCCTTTGCCGAATATCTCGGAGTGCTTTCGGATTTATAGGTATGCTCCTGTTCTTCGTCCATGATGATGAGTCCGAGCTTGTCAAACGGAGCAAAAACGGCAGAACGGGTGCCGATTGCGATTTTTGCTTCTCCCCGCTTTACCCTTTTCCATTCATCTGTTCGCTGACCGACGCTCATTGCCGAATGAAAAATTGCGACTCGGTTGCCGTACCTGCGCTGAAATATACTCATCGTCTGTGGGGTCAGAGCGATTTCGGGCACCATTACGATTACGCCGAGACCTTCATCGATCACATCATCGATAAGCTTCAGAAAGACCTGCGTTTTTCCCGAACCCGTAACGCCATATAATAACGCCGCCTGACCCGATTTATCGCTATCGCATTTTTTTCTTACTTCACAAAGTCCTTGATAAGCGGCGTTTTGTTCATCGGACAGAATAATATCACGCCGAACGCCCTCGCCTATTGTTTCATAGGGACTGCGATAGACCTCATTTTCAAAGCTGATGAGAATATCTTTTTTGATAAGCGCAGTTACAACGGCGGTCGTGACCCCTGTAAAATAGCATACTTCCTTAATAGATGCGGCTTTTGCATCCGATAAAAAATCATAGACCAACCGCTGTTTCGGGGTTAATTTTATTTCATCATCAGCGCTGTCAAACATATCCTCATTCAGCCGCACCATTTTCACACTTGCGTCGCCGACCTTGCGAACAGCGTCGTCTGTTCGGCAAAGCATTCCACCGCTTAGCATATCTTTAATGATTGCGGCATTTTCATCAAGCCCGAAAATCTCGCACAAACGGTCATATTTTACGCCGTTTTTCGATTTTGCCACAGTATCGAATATTCGTTGCTGTTCGGGTGAAAATTCAATTCCCGACGGCAATTTTTCAGGCACGGTTATCATTGAGATTATGTTGACATTTATGCCAAGCGGCAGCATCGGGCGAATTGCGTCATAGAATGTGCAAAAACAGCGTTCGCTTAAAAACTCGGCGAGCTTTAGCATCTCGTCCGTTATCAGCGGTTGTTTGTCAACGACTGATGAGATAGGCTTTACTACCTTAACATCACGCTCGTCCATTGTCACAATGTCAACAACGACGCCGATTCGCTTTTTATTCGCACGGCCAAACGGAACCAACACTCTGCAACCGATTTTAACGGTATTAGTCATGTCAAACGGCACGGAATAATCAAATTTTTTATCAAAACCGAGAGTTGTCTGTTCAACATAAACCCTTGCGATAATCGGCTTAATCGACATTATTCGCACCGCCTTTCATAAATATATTAACCACCGAACGAATTAAAATTTGACAAAATCGCCAAATATCAGCAAAAGTCAGGCGTTACCCTGACTTTTGAATTAGTCTATCAAATTAGTCGTCATAATTCTCGGCAAGCTGGTTAAATGCAAGCTCGACCGGCTTTTTAACCAAGATTCTTCCCTCGTCCTCTGCCTTTTGAGCAATGTGACGGGCAAGATTTGCAACATCGATTACCATTTGATAACGGCTGTCATAGTTTTTTATAAGTTTAGCAATTGCAGGATTCAGCATTTTTCTCCACCTCATGTATAAAATCAATCATATTATTTTTCAACAGAGCGTTTGCTCTGATGATAGCATATAAATCATCGACGGCTTTTTGAAGCTCGTCGTTAACAAATACATAGTCGTATTTGTCGGCGCAGCCGATTTCATAGAGCGCTTGATTGACGCGTTTATCAATCGTTGCTTTGTCTTCCGTGCCTCTTTTATTAAGGCGCTCACGCAAAACATTTATCGATGTCGGCATCATGAACACACTCACAGCCTCGGGACATTTTTCCATTACCTTCATTGCGCCGTTGACATCAATTTCAAGAATGACGTCATAGCCCTGTTCGAGCCAGTCAAAAACAGGCTTTTTCGGTGTTCCGTAGTAGTTTCCGACATATTCGTTATATTCAAGAAGTTCGTCATTTTCGAGCATTTTTTCAAATTGCTCACGGCTGATAAAATGATATTTCTCACCCTCGACCTCGCCCTCACGCATATTTCTTGTGATTGACGAAATCGACAGACGAATGTTCTCATGAGCCTTTAAAAGCTCTTTTAAAACGGTGTCTTTTCCGATTCCCGAAGGACCCGAAAAGATGAACAAATTACCCTTATTCATCAACAACAACCCCCATTTCCGGGTTACCCGAAAGCCTTGCGGCAATTGTTTCGGTTTGAAGATAACTCAAAATTACATGGTCGCTGTCGGTGATAATGATTGCCCTTGTTCTGCGGCCTTGCGTTGCGTCAATTATTCGGCAGTTCATTTTTGCGTCTGCGACAATTCGCTTTGACGGAGCGGAATCGGGACTGACCACCGAGATGATTCGGTCGGCGTTAACTAAATTGCCGAATCCGATATTAAGCAGTTTCATAAATCCCGTCCTTACTCAATGTTCTGAATTTGTTCTCTGATTTTTTCGATCTCGGATTTCATGTCTACAACGATTTGGGTAATCTCGACAGATACCGATTTTGAGCCGATCGTGTTGGTTTCACGGTTCATCTCCTGAACAAGGAAGTCAATCTTTCTTCCTACGGCTTCGCTTGACGAAACCATCTGTTTAAGCTGTTTGATATGACTGCGAAGTCTGACGGTTTCTTCATCAACCGCAATTTTATCGGCAAAAATCGCCGTTTCGGTGATGAGCCTTGTTTCGTCCACCTGCTTATCGTCAAGCAACTCCCTCATTTTCTCCTCAAGGCGGTCACGATAAGTTACAACCGACTGCTTTGACAAGGTTTCGACCTGCGATACAAAATTTTCAATCGTGTCGCAGCGTGAGCAAACATCTTCTTTAAGCTTTTCGCCCTCAACCTCACGCATTTGAATAAATTTATCGACCGCTTCGGACAAAACGGAAATTACAGCGTCAACGATTTTCTGTTCGTCCTCTTCGTCCTTATGAACCGACAAAACGTCGGGGAATCTCGCAATGTCGTTGACAGACAAAGAATTCTCGATTCCGAGTTCATTAGACATCTGCAAAAATGCGTCATGATAAGCCTTTGCAAGCGGCATATTTACGGTAACCGAGGTTGCGGTGGATTCAAGCATATTGACAGATACATAAACCTCGACCTTGCCTCGTGTGACTCTCGATGATACATAGCTTTTCAGCTTGTCGTCCAAAAACCCGAATGCTCTCGGAGTTCGGGATGAAAATTCAAAATACCGATGATTGACCGAGCGAATTTCGGCGGTGATCTCCATGTTATCAACCGTTCTTTGAGCTCTGCCGTAACCGGTCATGCTTTTAATCATTTTAAAACAAGTCCTCTCGCTGTTTCAATTCAAATTATTATACCAAATATTCATCGTTTTGTCAACAAAACAGCTTCATTTTTTCATCAAATATGCGTCCTCTGACAACACTTTCAATCTTAAAATCGGCGCCGTCTTTTTTAATTTTGTCAAATATGATTGCGGGGTTGATGTTATTTTCATTGCCGGCGCTGAGCACAAGATGAACCAAAATACCGCTGTCGGTGTCGGTGATATTATATTCAGGCATAAATTCCTTAACATCAAGCGTATTTATTTTGCCTTTTTTTGTTGTTTTTGTAACAAAAATGCTGTCCTTGTCAAATTCCGATTTTATCATGTCTGCGCTTGACTTATCACACGATATATCAAGCGTAAATTCCGCAAATTTTACATCTTTCGGTTTAAGTGTGGGATTTATTACATCAACAGCAACGATTCCGTCGGGCAGTGCGGATTTCAGCGCACAAAGCACCGTTTCATTGCTCATTTCATCATCTGTGATACGAAAATCCACAATGTCATATTCGCTTTCGTAGCCGAGACTCAGCGGCAGGCTGAATACAACATGAACACGCTGATTGAAGCCCTGCGTATACCAAATCGGAAGTCCGCTTCGGCGCAGAACTCTCGGAATCAATCGGTTCATGTCAAGGTGAGAAATATATTTTGCTCTTCCCTGTTTTTTGTAGATAAGTCTTACATCATGCACGGACATTTACCTCCGCTCATCAGCTTATTAGCGCCGCAGCCTGCACATTTTTCACGGCAGTTCGGTGTGGTTGCCGCCTGCTTTGCAAGCTCGTTTTCACGAATGAGGAAAGATTTTGTCACACCGTAATCAAGATGATCCCACGGCATGATCTCATCATAGTCTCTCTCACGGTTTGCATAAAATTCGGGGCTTAAACCGCACTTTTCAAATGCTTCAAACCATTTTTGCGGATCAAAACATTCTCCCCAGCTGTCAAGTCTGCAGCCCATGCTGCAAAGCGTTTCAAGCACATCGGACAGCCGTCTGTCACCGCGAGCCAAAACTGCCTCAAAAAGAGATGTGTCGCTGTCGTGCCAATTAATGATAATCTTTTTGGTTGTAACGCTTTTAACCAACATTTCCTGCTTTTTGCGGACTGTTTCGAGCTTGTCCTGCGCCATCCACTGAAACGGCGTATGAGGCTTCGGAACAAATGTTGCAAGACCGATCGTTACCTGAACTCCCTTACCCTTCGGTTTATTCGGCATATTGTAAAATGCGTCTACGATTTTTTGCGCAAGTCTGCCGATTCCGAGAATATCGTCGTCGGTTTCATAGGGCAGTCCGAGCATAAAATAGAGCTTGACATTATAATGTCCGCCGATAAACGCTGTTTTGCAGGTTTTCAAAATCATATCTTCGGTTAAATTTTTGTTAATTACATCTCTCATTCGCTGAGTTCCGGCTTCGGGGGCAAATGTAAGTCCGGTTTTGCGGATTTTGCTGATTTTTTCGAGCAATTCGGGCGAAAAAGAATCAATTCGCATACTCGGAAGAGAAATGCTGATATGATCGTCCTCGGTCCATTCGAGCATATCGTTAAGAAGCGGCTCGATTTCGGTGAAATCGCTGGTTGAGAGCGAACAGAGAGATACTTCGTCATATCCCGTATTATCACAAAGCGCCTTTGCCTGATTTGACACCGTTTTATAGGATTTCTCACGAACCGGACGATATATCATTCCTGCCTGGCAAAAACGACAGCCCCTAATGCAGCCTCTGAACACTTCTTCAACGGCTCTGTCATGCACAGTTTCAATATACGGCACGACAAACTGAGTCGGTGAGAACATATTGTCAAGAACCTCGATGATATATTTTGTAATCGGCATCGGTGCGTCGTCTTTCGGTGTGACCGCTTTTACCGTGCCGTCGTCATTATATGATACATCATAAAGCGAAGGGATATATACGCCTTTGATTTTTGAAGCAAGTCTCAAAAATTCGGCTTTTGATTTGCCCTCTCTTTTGCACTTTCTGTAAAGTTCGATAAATGTTACCGTATGTTCTTCGCCTTCACCCAAAAATACTGCGTCGGCGAAATCAGCCATCGGCTCAATGTTGCAGGCGCACGGACCGCCGAAGCAGATGATATTTTTGAGTTCTGTTCTGTCCTTTGACCTCAGCGGAATATGCGACAGCTTCAGCATATTCAGCACATTGGTGTAGCTCATTTCATATTGCAGGGTAAACCCAATCAAATCAAATTCATCAAGCTCTGTGTGCGTTTCAAGGGTAAATACGCCGACATCTTCTTCGATCATGCGCTTTTCCATGTCGATCCACGGCGCAAAAGCACGCTCACACCAAACACCGTCAATCGTGTTGATGAGCGAATAGAGTATTTTCATGCCTAAATGCGACATTCCGATTTCGTAAGTATCGGGAAAGCAAAATGCATAACGGATTTCGGTGTCGTCAAGATTTTTCATCACCGAGCCGAATTCCCCGCCCGTATATCTTCCGGGTTTCTCAATCCCCTCAAGTAATTGTTCAAGCTTTTTATCAGTCATTTGTCCTGTCCTTTGCCTTTTTATACCCATTTATTATACATCAACCGTCGGTTTATTTCAACTGCGTAAATTTATCAGCATTAAAATAATGAGATAAAGCGAGCACAATAACAGCATTATACTGCTGTTTGCAAAAACGGTCAAAAACAATGTGCCGACGGTCAATATTATTACCGTGCCGATTGAAATTGTTTTGCATATTTTTGTCGCCCTGTCAGCGTCTGTTTTTCGGGACAGTATATTCAGCACTATGTCATATCCGTCAAGCCCTTTTATGCAGGTTATATTAAATAATATCAGCCCGATATTTGCGGCAAAAAACGACACCGCAATGTCGGATTGATATATGTAATAAATCAAAGCAAAGAACGCCGCAAAGATTAGATTATTAAGACAGCCGCCCAGCGCTGTCAGCAGTTCACGGTTAGACGATATGATCATGTCGCTTTTTTTGATAATGATTCCGCATGGTTGAAATATTATTTCCTTTGGTGGATTTTTTAAAATCAGCATCATTATTAAATGCCCCGATTCATGAACCGCAACCGCCAAAATGCCGACTGACATCAATCCTGTTTTGTCGATCAACAGAATGAGCGTCAGCATTGTCAAAAACAATAACGATATGTATATTTTACAACCGAAAAGCCTGATTTCCATTATAAATACTCACATTCAAAAATCAATAAACCACCGCGGATTCAGTCGTGTGTCGTTGATTCGCACTTCAAAATGAAGATGAGGTCCGGTTGACAATCCCGTTGTGCCGACCTTTGCGATTATATCACCTTTTTTCACCTTTTGTCCCTTAATAACGCAAAGTCTGCTTGCATGAGCATACATTGTTTCAACGCCGTTTAAATGCGTTAAAATTACATAATTTCCGTAATCGGGGTCGTCATTGACCGTCTTTTTCACAACCCCGTCTAGCACCGAATATATGTTTTTGCCGCTGTCCTCGCCAATGTCTATCCCTGTATGAAACGAGCGCTTGCCGCTTATCGGATGTATTCGGTATCCATATTCGCAGGTGATCGTCGTGCTGTCAACAGGAAGCCTCATTTTATTGACCGATTTCATTGCATTTGTTTGCGCCTTCGACAGCTTTGATTTATCTTCAAGCCGTTTTACGCCCTCGTCTGCACTTTCACCGCCCATGCCGTATACCGTTGACTGTGCCGCAATGATTGCTCTTGCTTCGTCCTCACCCAAAACCTGCGCCTTATTTATCGGTGTGTTAAAGCATTTATCGAACACCGATTTTGAATATTCGTAGTAATATCCACCGATCGTTTTAAGTCCGAGCGCAATCAGCAGTGCAATTATGCATACCACCGTTTGCGCCGTCAAAAACCGAAATGAGCTGTCCGATTTATGTTTATGCGCCGCCCGTTCTATCGTCTGAATATCGGATTTCTGCTCATCAACCTGCGTTTTTGCTTCATCATTCTCGGAATTAAGCTCAATATCCAACAATTCGTTGTTATAACCGCCGCTTGTCATCTCATCAATTCGCCCTGCAATCATCTAAATCCGCCGTCCTTTCTTTTTATAAACAATATGCGAAAGTTAAGTTAATTATTATTGTAAAAAGACGGAATTTCTGATATAATCATAATAAATATATTGGAAAGGACTGCGAAATTTAATGGATATTGTAATCATAATCGCCGCAATTTTTGTACTTGTTTTGTCACAAATATTGCTGACTCTTGCCAAAAGAAAACCCAAGGAATGGCAGGACGAAAACCATGATTTGATTAAAAGATATTCCAAAGCGCAGTTTGTGCTCATAATTTTGTTCACGGTCTACCTGATCGTCAACATAATTATGCGGCTCACTTAAAGGAGAAGTTACATATGGCAAAATGGATTTGGTATGATAATGATTTTGAGATTTATCATAACGAGCTTGTTCATTGCAGGCGTGAAAGCGAGGGTGTTGACTATCCGTGTATGTCGCATATCGCCCGACCCGAGGTTTCAATCAACTTCATGCACAAAATGAACGCCGAAACCGACACTGTCATTCATGTTTATGCCCACGGCAAAGGCATGATTTTATTTAACGGCGACAAATATCCGGTCAATTGCGACATCAAGGTTAAAAAAGGCGTTTATGACATATCGGTTCAGGTGTTTAACCACGACGCTTTTCCCTCGATTTTCATTGATAACGAATATCTTACAACCGACGAAACCTGGGTTGCGTCATGCTTTGACTACATTGATAAGCCTGTGGGGGTTGATGAGCGTTATGATAAACCGACCGACGACCCCGCAATTTTTAAGTTTGAATATTCCCCTCTCACCCCTGTTTCTTCTGAAAAAATAAACGGCGGTGTGCTATATGATTTCGGCTGTGAAACATTCGGCAAAATCACGCTTAACAATGCGGATAATGACGATATAATCACGCTGATTTACGGCGAATCAAGAGGCGAAGCGCTTGAATATGAAAACGCAACGGTTCGTGAAAGGATAGTAAATCCGAAAGATAACAAAGTCCGTCCGAGCCGTGCGTTCAGATATATATTTATTAAAAGCGACCTTAGCAAAAATGTTGATTTTAAGGCTGAATATGAATATCTGCCGATTGAAGATAAGGCAGAGTTTTCATGTGATGATGAGACGGTATCGAAAATATGGGATATTTGCGCCTACACATTTCATCTTAACAGCCGTGAGTTTTATCTTGACGGGATCAAGCGTGACCGCTGGGTTTGGGCAGGCGACGCATATCAATCATTCAAAATCAACCGTTGTCTTTATGACGATCGGGCAATAATCAAACGGACGATCAGGGCGCTTCTCTCAAAACCGCCGTACACACAGCATTTAAACAGAATCAACGACTATTCGGCGCTGTTTATCATCGGCGTTTACGAATATTATTTTGCGGCTAAAGACACTAAATTCATCAAACAAATTTGGCATAATTTAAAGCTGCTCTATCGGTTTATCATTGACAGACTGAACAATCAAGGATATGTTGTTGAGCGCCACGGCGACTGGGTGTTCATCGACTGGTCGGAATTTGACAAATCGGGCGCATTTTGTGCCGAACAAATTTTGCTTTGGCAGGTATATAATTCAATGTCGGCGCTTTCAAAGGCAGTCGGAGATGATGACATATACTCTCCCCTTGCGGATTCGCTGAAAAAATCAATCATGCGTGATTTTTGGAGTGATGATAAGCACGCATTCATCGACAGCTTTTCATCGGGCAAAAATCATGTCACCCGTCATGCGAATATATTTGCGATATTGTTTGATTTTGTTGATACTCAAAAAGCTGACGAGATTTTAAACCATGTACTTTTAAACGACAATATCACTCAAATCACCACGCCCTATTTTAAGCTGTATGAGCTGATGGCGATCTGCAAATGCGGCAAAATCGAAATCATGCAAAAGTATATGAATGAATATTGGGGCGGAATGATAAAGCTCGGCGCAACAAGCGTTTGGGAAGAATTTGACCCGACAAAAAGCGGCGAAGAGCATTATGCGATGTATGGTGTAAAATATGCAAAATCGCTTTGTCACGCCTGGGGCAGCGGTCCGATATATTTATTGCAGACCTATGTTGCGGGCATTCGCCCGACTTCACTCGGTTCTGAAACCTATGTTGTATCTCCTAATCACGGAATATATAATGATTTTACCGCAAAAATGCCGTTAAACGGCGGAATCGTCGAAGTGACATATTCCGACTCGACTTACACCGTTTTAAGCGATATTTCGGGCGGCACGCTGATTGTTGACGGCAATGAATATGAAATCAAGCCGAATGAAGCTATAAGCGTAAAAATAAAATAAATCAGTAATAAAAGGAAAAGGACCGCCGAGAAAGCAGTCCTTTTCCTTTTTGGAAAAAATATGAAAAAAGTTATTAGAAATTAGCTAATTGAAATCAATATCCGAATTTTTCGCCTACAATGATAACCTTGACTTTACCTGCCGGCTTGCAAAAACGAGATATCACAATGTTTGCGCAAATGCAGCCGTCCGACTTGCAATCGCCGCATTCACCCGTGTGCATACATGGCGTGTCGTTATTGAATCTATACTGATTTATCGGAGCTGCCGTGTTTCGAGCTCTTGAATATGCATCGTCAAGCGTCTTTGCGATCTTGTTTATTCCTGCAACAATTATAACAGACTTCGGACCGAAAATCAAGGCTGCACATCTGTTGCCGTTACCGTCAATGTTTACCAGCTGACCGTCCTCACTCATTGCGTTTGTGCTCATCAAATATGTATCGCAGGTAAGCGCCTTTCTTGCAATGTCCTCACCCGGCGCCGCATTATCTCTGTCAAGGACAGTGTAGCATCCGGCATTTTTTATTGCATCTGTCAGCCCCATGTCGCGAATTGTCATCGAACCGCCCCATGAAACCGTGTCGCCGCTTGGAATCAGCGATAACGCAAGGTCGATTGCCTCCTGCTTTGTGTCAACATAATATGCGTCAAATTTGCGGCTTTTAAGCGCTTTAACAACCGACGCACCGAGTTTTTGATTTCTCATCTGTTCAGGACTCATGATAATATACCCCCATATATTAAAATTATGATTTTCCTTTAAAAGATTTTCTGCACTTCGGACAGGTAATCGTCAATTTACCCTTACCCTTTGGCACACGAAGCTTTGTTGCACAGTGAGGGCATTTAAAATATTTATAAATCTTCTTGTCCTCTTTATATTTAACTTTTTTGGCGTTGTTGTTTGAATAGTTATAACCATAACTGCTGTAACCGCAGTTGTTGTTATTGCCATATTTATTCTTGCTGAATTTTGATTTAAAGCAAAGCCAACGTTCATTTTCCGCACGGCGTTTTTCAATATTTCGAGAAAACGCACGAATAAATGCGATTATGATTGGGATATAGGAAATAATGCGAAATGCAAAAATGACCCAGTTGAATATACCGCTGAAAAACAGCATGATCACCGACATTACAACCGAAATAATTATCAAAACAAACGATAACTCGTCCATGCCATATCGACCGTACATGAACTGTTGCAATTTATATCTGAACATAACGCTTTCCTTTCCTATATAATCTATGATATTATTATATCTGTAAAATCGAAGCAATTTGTTAATTAAAAGTAAATGATTATTACAAATTAGCTGAACTTAAAGAAAATAAATATTGACAACAGTTGATAAATATATTATAATTGAAAAGATGTTAAAAATGCATAATGTATGTATTGGGGTGTAGCGCAGTTGGACGAAAAGGTTCGCCGCGTCCGGTGGACGGTTAAGGCGAAGCTTTGAGGTGAAAAAACAAGGAGCAATGCGATGCGCTTCAAGCGAGCAGTGCGACTATGTTTTTGATGGAAGCGCTAAGCGGCTCATATATAAATGGTTTCATAAGCACAGCGAGTTTATAGATAAATATACTATCGGGGTGTAGCGCAGTTGGTAGCGCGCCGCATTTGGGAGCATAGACGGCATTTCTGACGTTTATCGGTGCCAACCGCCGAAAGCCCTTTAACCGTGCGA
>CAKRRH010000006.1 GCA_934394855.1 uncultured Eubacteriales bacterium | reverse complement strand
GAATTTGACATTTGAGTAAACCGTCGTGCTGAGAAAAGGCACGACAAGATGAAATAATATGGGGAGTATGATTGCCGTTATCGTACACCCCCAAGCGAGTTTTTGTTCCGAAAGTGAGATTTTGAGGATAAAACATAAAGAACAAAAACAGTTGTGGCTGCATTAAGAGGGTAGTTTATTTGTTAGTCCTATTATAGATTATTTGTATATTTAGAAGTAGGTGGTATTGTAATGATATATATAATAAATAATTTTTCATAAATAAAGTTTTTTAAGGGGAGCGCGAGGGGTGCTTTTTTACAAAAAAGCACCCCTCGCATAAACACATATTAAATTCAATTCCTCATTCGGCTTTTTTGTAGAAAAGTTTTTCTTTGAACGAGAATCTTGAAAGACCGATTTGATAGGCAAAAAATGATATAATCGGCACGACGATTTGGATAAGCACGGTAAGCACGACATCGAGCGTCCTGACCTCAAAAATCGACATATCAACAGGAAGCAGCGTGTATATGAACGGGAAGAAAAACGAGTTGAGTATCTTATAATAATTATAAAAATTTGCGCCGAACACGCCGAGTCTTGAAAGCACCAGCAAAAATGCCGTTACAAAAAACGGAATATTCGCAATAAGACCGACAAACAGCCCACGAAGCGGCTCGGCGGGTTTGTAGCCCGAATTAACAAGCGTTGCGTCATATTCGCCGATTTTATACACATATGAATAAATCACGCTTATCAGCAAAACAAGGTCGCACAGCTGAATCACGGCACGAAGCCAAACATTTGAGCTGATCGTGAACACAAAAAGCGACATTATGAAGCACGCAATATCAAGCACGAAAAGTCTTGCAAACAGCGAAAATGCGTGTTGCGAGGTTGTTTTATTTGATGAATTCATTTTACCGCTCCCAAAAAATTTACTAATATACGATGATTCCGATGACCATTGCAACGATTATGCCGAGCAACGCTCCGCCCAAAACCTCAAGCGGCGTGTGACCGAGCTTTTCTTTCAGCTCACCCTCGGAATGAATGTCGTCGAAATCCTCGTCGCTTTTAATCATCTTATTTATGACCTTTGCGTGCTCACCCGCCTGCCGTCTGACATTCATTGCGTCATACATTACAATGCATGAAACAATGAAGCATATTGCAAATGCCGCCGAGCCTGTTCCCTCAAGCTTTGCCGCCGCAATCGTTGCGCCGCAAACAAGCGCCGTGTGCGAGCTTGGCATTCCGCCGCTGCCGAAAAAGCGCTCGGGCTCTGCTTTTCCCGTGGTAACAAGCGTGATTATGAATTTAAGCAGCTGCGCCAAAAACCAGCTTACTACCGCCGAGACCAATATATAATTGAAAAACAGGTCTTTAAACATATTTCCGTTTTGCACCCAAAATCATCTCCGATTTTATTTTGTCCTGTTGCACAACATCTGCGCCAATTCACGCAAATCGTCCGAATTATCAAACCGATTTACCGAATCAATTGCCTTTTTTGTGAGTTCATCACATAATTTTTGCGAATTTTCAAGCCCGATCAGGCTGACATATGTATTCTTATGGTTGTCCTCGTCGCTTCCGACAGGCTTTCCGAAGGTTTCGCTGTCGCCGATGACATCAAGAATGTCGTCACGAATCTGAAACGCTTTTCCGATATTTTCGCAGTATCCGACAAGCGCCGCCGTGTCATTTTCATCTGCGTTTGCCAAAATGCAGGCGATCTCGGCGCTTATTTTCAACATTGCGACCGTCTTTCCGCTTTGGAGCTTTTCGAGCGTTTCAAGCGATATTTTTTTGCCCTCGCTTTGTAAATCGATCACCTGACCGCCGACCATCTTGCACATTCCCGCAGCTTTTGAAAGCGCATTTATTGCCAAAACCGCTCTTTTCGGGTCGATTTTGTCAGATATGTTTGACGCTGTTTCAAAAGCAAGCGTCAAAAGCGCGTCGCCGGCAAGCAACGCAACATCTTCGCCGAATGCCTTGTGACAGCTCGGTTTGCCTCTGCGCATATCGTCGTTATCCATGCACGGCAAATCGTCGTGGATAAGCGAATAGGTATGAATCATCTCGATTGCTGCGGCAAAATTCAATATGTCGTCCTCATTGCCGCCGAGAAGCTTATAAAACTCAAGCAAAAGCACAGGACGGATTCGTTTTCCGCCTGCCGAAATCGAATAATACATCGCATTTTTGAGTATTTCGGGCGAATCGGTGATGCCGTCAAACACGCCGTCGATATATTGCTCGATTTTTTTCTTGTGGTTCTTGATCATAACATCGGCGCTCATTCGTCTTCCCCACTCTCAATGTTGCTTAGCTGTTTGATTTTGAGCTCGGCGTCGTTTAACTGTTTCGCACATTTGTCCGACAGCTTTACTCCCTTTTCATACAGCTTCATTGACTCGTCAAGCGACAATTCGCCGCTTTCAAGTATATTAGTAATCTCTTCAAGTGTTTTTATTGCCTGTTCAAATGTTATCTCTGCCATATAAATTTACCCTTGCAAAAAATTTATTTAACAACGGCTCCTTTTTCGCCGTCAGAAAATCTTAGTGTAATTTCATCACCCGATTTAAGATTTGCGGCACTCGAAATTGCCTCGTCATTCATAAACACCGCCGAATAGCCTCGCTTTAATACGCTCATCGGGCTTAATGTTTCAAGCCTTGCGGCTGTTTTCGCAAAATCATGCTTTGCGCTTGCGACCTTTGCCGAATATGCCGACTGCATTTTGTAATCAAGGCTGTCAAGCGCCATTTTTCGGGAATCGATCATGCTCAGCGGATTTGCAAGACACGCCTTGTTCCTGATCGCCGCAAGCTGCATACTCTTTTTCTCAAAGGTGTTGCAAAGCATTTTATAAAGCGAGCTTTTAGCGCCGCTTAACAAGCTCAGCACCTCGCCCTTTTCGGGAACCGCAAGCTCGGCTGACGCAGACGGCGTCGGCGCACGGAGATCGGCGACAAAATCGCATATTGTAAAATCAATTTCATGACCGACTGCCGAAATCACCGGAATTTCGCTGTTATAAATCGCACGGGCAAGCGCCTCGTCGTTGAATGCCCAAAGGTCCTCGATCGAACCGCCGCCTCGACCGATTATTATTGTATCGGCGCATTTTAGCCGATTTACACGCTCGATTGCGTCAATCATCTGCGGTGCCGCCAAATCGCCCTGAACCTGAACCGGACACATTATTACATTGACGATCGGAAACCGCCTTGTCAAAATGTTCAAAATATCCTGAACCGCCGCTCCTGTCGGTGATGTGATGACCGCAATGTTTTGCGGTATTCTTTTTATCATTCGCTTGTGGTCGGCGTCAAACAATCCCTCATTTTTGAGTTTTTCCTTTAACTGCTCAAACTTAACGGCAAGCTCGCCCTCACCCTGTTTTTTCATTGAGGTGATGTAGAACTGATATTGACCGTCACGCTCATAGAGTGACACACGGCCTTTGCACACGACCCTCATTCCGTTTTCGGGCGCAAAGCTGAGTTTTGCGGCACTGCTGCGAAACATGACCGCCGAAATCCGACCGCCCTCGTCTTTGAGCGACATATATAAATGCCCCGATTTGTAGTGGTTGGTGAAATTTGATATTTCGCCGACAAGCTCGATCTCACGAAGATAAACGCTGCTTTCAAGCAAGGACTTCACATACATATTCAGTTGTGTTACCGTCAGTATCTTTTTATCCCCAATGCTCAAAGCCTTTTATCGCTCCTTTTTATAAAACAATGACGCCGCAATCGCAACTCCCGCCGCATTATCGCTTGAAAACTTCGGGTCGGCAAAAATTCCGCGCTCTCCGATTCGCTCCTTTATCAGCGAATTGCTCATTACTCCGCCTGCATATACAAACGGCATTTCACCATATTTTTCAGTTACCGATTTGCTCATTTGCTCAATCGTGCAGCATACGTATTCAATCGCAAACCGTGCAATATCAGCGTTATTTTCGCCGTTTTGATACATCTTTTTGCAGATGTTTTCAAGCCCCGACAAACAACAGTCGCACCCCTTTAGAGTGGGCTTTGGTTTATGATTCAAACTTCCGCTTTTTGAAAGCTCGTCAAGCGCCGCTCCCGCAGGGAACCGCAATCCCATCATGACCCCGACCCTGTCGATTGCCTGTCCGGCTTTAAGGTCAAGAGAATGAGCAACGATTTCGCATTTAATTATTTCCTCTTCATCGGGCGTTATGAGCAAGCATTCGGTAGTGCCGCCCGACACATGAAACGCCAAAAACGGCTGATTTATCAAATCAAGTCTGTTTGCCGAATAGAGCGCCGCCAATATATGACCGACCTGGTGTGCCGTATCGAAACACGGAATGTTGTGAGAAAAAGCGATTGCCTTTGCCGAATTTACGCCTGCCAAAAACACAGGCATATATGATCCGTCAACATTTCTCGGTCTTGTCGAAACCGCCGCCGCTTTAATGTCGTCCGTCTTTCCGCCGTTTTCATAAAATGCCGAAAAGGCGGCCCCCATCACATCGGGAAGCTGCCTTACATGGCAAAACAAAGCCTTTGACTGCATTAACCCCGTTGAGTTTTCCTCAACCGGAAGCAGCATTTTTTGATTTATCATTTTACCGCTCTCGTCGTCATATATTGCGACCGAGGTGGTGTAATTAGAGGTGTCAAACCCCAGAAATACGCTCATTTTACCGTGCGTGAGATCGTTCCCAAAATTCCGTTTATGTACGACTTGTCATCGTCGCCGGCATATTTCTTTGCAAGCTCGACCGCCTCGTTAATTGCAACGCCTGTGTCAATGTCGTCGCAAAAGAGCATTTCATATACGGCGATTCGCATTATGCACATCGGCACTCTCGGAATTCGGTTTACAGACCAGTTTTTGCAGTTATCCGCAATCAATTTGTCGATCTCGTCGATTTTTTCAACAATTCCGCTGACCTCGTTGTCAACAAACTCTGTGGGAACATAATCCCTTGCAACATTGGCAAGCTCAAAAAGCTCACTCACCGACTCGTCGTGGAATGTTTTTTCATAAAGCAGCTGCAAAATCTGCTCACGCTGTTCACTTCTTGTAATGTTTTTTGACATAGTTTTAATTATTCCTTTTCGGGTTCTGCAAGTTCAACCTCGCAAATATGAACATTTACCTTTGCAACGGCGCTTCCGGTCATGTTCTGCACCGCTTCCTTGACCGCAGACTGGATCTTCATTGCGGTTTCGGCAACACGAACGCCCTCTGCAAGCTTAATGTATATATCGATATAGATTTGACCGTCACGAACCAAAACGTGTACCGGCTGAATCATCTGCTTGGTTTTAAGCATTGATTTGATGCCCTGTGCTTTCGGCACGACATCCGCAACGCCGGCAACATCTTTAGCCGCTGTGCACGCGATTTTTGACACTACCTCTTCCGAGATAACAATGTTACCCGAATTATTCTTTTTCAGTTCCATTTTTTAAATACCTTCCTTTCAAGAAAGTTAATTATCCGAAATTTAATATCCGCAGATTTTCATATATTGTTATTATAACAAATATTTATCCCCATAACAACTATTTTATTTCAATTATCTTGATATTTTCGAGAGAAATTTTTGAATTTGTCGCAACAATGTCCTGAATCTGACGGGTTTCGCTATCAAGCAATCCGTCCGACGAGCATTTCACCACCACGCTGATGTTATTATCCGACAGTACCGCAACGCAATCCTTGAATCCTTTTGCCAAAATCAGCGTTTCAATATCCGTTTCCGCCTTGCTCCTGTCGGTGAGCTTTGCGATCTGCTCCGACGCCTTTTGCTTTGCTTCGTCGCCTGATTTTACATTATCAAGCACATCGTTAAGCTTAGCTAAGTTCTCCTTTTTGTCTGCCTCTCTTTTCTCTCTTGCATTTGCAAAAAAATCGCCGCCTTTTGTCGTCGCCGCAGTCGCATTGACATATTTAGCGTCACCGAGATATTTCTCCCGTGTTTCGGCAGCTCCCGAAATCGCAATCGAACCCGTTTTTGCGGAATATTGCCAGTTAAGATAGACAGCACCCGACAGCGTAACAATCAATAGTGCGAATATCACGGCTTTTTTTGCAATAAATTTGCCTTTTTTCTCTGTTTTCATTGTAAATTATTCCTTTCTGATCGATAAATATTATATAAAATGCATTAAAACACGGTTTATTAAAAATATGATCTATTCATAAAATCCCAACACACAAACCTTGTCTTCATCAATATTAAGCGCTGTTGTGACGATTTCGGTGACAGCGGCTTTGGTTGCCGGATCATCGCCTCCGTCGCAATTTACAACCGCACCCTTTACCTTTGGCATGACGGCAGTCACCACAAGCGGCGATTCATTTCCGTTTGAATCCTTGACGATAACATAATTGTTCTCGCTGCCCTGATCCTTTTGCACCCGATTGTTCTCACCGACCCCGTTTTGCTGTTCCTTGTTGCTGTTTTTACCCTCGCTTGCATATACATATTCTATGTCGGAATTGAGTGTGATCATAACGCTGACCTTGCCGCCTGTGACATGAGAAACCGCTCCCTTGATCTGCGACTCAAGCTGTTGTTTATATTGCTCTGCACTCACCGCCGTTGTGGTTTCACGGGTTTCCTCATTATTCTTGCCACCTTGAAAAAATCCCGACACCGAGATCAGCAAAATGCCCGCAAGACCGATTATCACAAACCATTTCGGATTTTTTACCGTGTCATTAAACATTGATTTAATATCCTTCATGTCACCTGCTCCTTCATTCTCCCGAAAGCTCCTCGACTTCAACCCTTGTTTCCAGTTTGTCGCTCGCCTCCTTTGCGGCGGCGCTTGCATTTGCAATCATTGATTTTTCAACCGCAATCACCGCTTTGTTAATATTTATGCTGTTGTCCGCATTTCTATCCGTAAAAATTGAAATTTTCGCATTTTGAACGCCGTGTTTTTGCAAAATATCATCAACGGCACTGCTCACCGACATTGCCGCCGCCTTTTCAAGCGACTCATTTACCTCGAAATCAACAATACTGTCCGAAAATTCCGGCATTTCAAGCTTTGAAAGCGAAAAAAACGGCGTGAGCATTGAAATCATCAAAACAGCGCCTGTGAGCAGTCTTATTCGATTGCGATATGAATTGTCGGGCAGCAGCATTTCGATTATTCCGACCGCAACCGAACAAAAGCATATTGAAATTACAGCCGATTTAAGTATATTCATATTGCACCTCCGCTGTTTTATCAGACGCTCACGGCGGCGTGTGAGAGCACGGTGATTGAGAAAATGAACATGATCGCCGAACAGATCACAACTGCACTTAAAATCATGACGGCGGCAGAGATTGAACGCAGCAAAACCGAAATTGTGTCGGTGCAAAATATGTCGGACACGCATGAGCAAATGCTGAGCACAAACCGCCAAAATATCAGCCGTGCAAGAAGCGGCAGAACGATTGCGACCATGATTATGACGGCATAAATGCTGACCGAGCGAGTCAATATATCAAGACAGCCCTTCATTGAGCTGAGTGCTTCGTTGATTGATACTCCGACGATCGGCACAAAGCTGCTTATCAAAAACCGTGCCGTTCGGGCTCCTGCCGAATCTGCCGATGTTGTAATCACATTTTTGATTGAAAATACCGCCATATATACCGTCATTGCAATCGACATCGTCCACATCGCCGTTTTTTTGATCATTTCCGCAATCGACGCAAGCCGACCCTCCCCCGAAACGCCCGCCGAGATTGAAAGCGCCAAAAACATTGACGAAAACGGCGACACGATATATGTGCCGATGTAGCTGACGCACTGCGTTGCAATGAACACCGCCGTTTGAAATCCGAGCGCCGTTCCCATTTTTGCCGCCGCAACAAGTAATCCCGAATAGATTGGGATCAATGCATTCATAAAGACGGACAGCGCATTTAAAACTTCGGCGCAGTCGGTACAAAGCATGACGATCGGAGATATGATTATTGCTGTGCAGACGACTGTTGAAAAGCTCTTGAAAGCGCCGTTTACCGTCGGCTCCTGTTCATTTTTGAACCCGGCGATTACTGCGCAAATCAAAATTGCGGTCATGAGCAAGGCGGCGGTTTTCAGCGGGGATAACATATAATCCTTGATTTTTTCAAATATTTTTGCAAGCCCGTCCGCTGAAAATATATTCTCAAAGCTCAGCGGATCTTCGGGAGTGAGCGAAAAATCATAGACAAACTGCTTTGCGTCATCGGGAATTGAGCTTTCCAATCCGTTGTCCACAATTCCGTCATATAAATCGGAATATATATCGCCATCGCTGTTCTCGCTGCCGCCGTCAAACTGATATTCATTTGCAAAGCCGACAAGCGGCAGTCCTAAAAAGAGCGTCAGGCACAAAAATATTGACAAAATGATTTTAGCAAACCTATGTTTCATTTCACAACCTCAAAGCAAATCGGTGATTAGCGACAAAACCTCGATTATTAACGGAATCGAGAGTGCAGTTATTGTGATTTTCCCAATAAAATCCACTCTGTCGCCGAGCGCCGTCTGTCCGCAGTCGGTGCAAATATCCTTTGCGATACCTGCCAGGTAACACACGCCGAGTGCTTTAAACATGAGTGCAATATTTTGCCCGTCGATTCCGCTTTTGCCCGACAGTTCCTTGACACACTCCACGATCTCAGCGCTTTTCGCAATTCCGAATATCAGCATAATACAGGACAGGCAAATTGACGCTAAAAGCGCATATTCGGGACGATAACTGCGGAGCATGACGATGAACGCAAGCGCCGTTACACAAAGTCCGATTATTGCCGTAAATGACATATTCACAGTCCGAACACCGATTTTACCGTTTCAAACAGACTGCTGATTTGCCGGACAAGCATCATCAGCACGACAACGATTCCCGCAAGCGTCACCATCATTGCCTGTTCCTCTCTGCCCGAACGAATCAGCACCTGATTTAGCACCGCAACGATTATGCCGATTGCGGCTATTTTGAATATCAAATCAACATCCACAAATTTATCCCCCAAATCCGATTTTCTACAAAATTGACGGTAGATAACATAAATCAAATGAGTATTATCGTAATGAAAATGCCGCAGATTATGCCGATTGAGCGGCACAGCTTTTGATTTTTCGGCGCAGACTCTCGTCTTTGGTCGATATATGTTTGAAATTTTGCCATATATGTTTTGCAGATTGCCCTCTGACCCGAATCATCGCTTTTGCCGAGAGCCGTCAAAAACAGCATAAATGCCGCTTTTTCATCAGCGGATATTTTGAGTTCGCTGTCGTTTTCTATGTATTTTCTCATTCGCACCCCGAACGGCTCATCATATACGCTCCAGCCGTCAAAGCCGAGCGGCTTATATATATCTTCACTGCAGATTATGCCGAAAATCTCATCAAGCGGCATTGCCTGATAGCGAATCAGTCCGTCGATTTCGCCTATCATTGACAAAATCAACTCATTTTGCCTAACCGCCAAAGCGCTGTTTTTGGCTTTCATAAAGCCGATTATTATCGGAATAAGGCTTAGTAAAGCTATGCCGAACAGCCTCATTTTTCATTTCCTCCAAGTTCATTATTTTAACCGGATCTCCCGCTTTTTCGCCCAAAAACACAAAGCAGTCGAAGATGTTACATGAAACAAGATTGCGGCAAACATCTCTTTTGAAAAAGTCGTCTATTCCGTTTGAATGGACGCTTGTGATGATTGAGGCACCTGCCGCAAAGCCTTGTGCCGACGCTTGCAATTCATCATTTGTTGCGATTTCATCAAACACGATAACCTGCGGATTTTGTACCCGAACGGCGTTTATAATGCCCGACGCTTTTGAATATCCGCTTAAAACATCGCACATTGAGCCGAGGTCAAAGGGAGATGTGCCGCCCGAGGCTGAGCAAAGCTCATATCGCTCGTCGACAGCGCAGACCCGATACATTTTGCCGCATTTTCCGCTTGAAAGCTGATAGATAATGTCACGAAGAAATGTGGTTTTTCCGCTGGACGGCGGTCCGATTATGACGGTATTTTGCAGTCCGTGGGTTATGTAATGATCAATGACCGATTTTGCGCAAAATTTGTGTTCATGAGCGATTCGGATATTGAGCGAAGAAATGCCTTTGATTGATTTGACCTGTCCGTTTTCGTTCACCGCAGTGCCGCACAACCCGATTCGGTTGCCGCCCGATATTGTCAAAAAGCCGTTATTAATCTCGTTTTGATATGCATATACCGAATAGTCGCACGCCGCATGAAACGCCGCCGTGATGTCGTTTTTGTCACAAATGACGCTTGAGCGATCCGGCATTTTGCACAGCGCACCCGATGATGATACGATTCGATTTTCGCCGCAGATCGTAACACATAGCGGCATATTCGCACGAAGCCTGATTTCCTGAAGCTGCATTTTGTCTCGCTCGTCAATCATCGATAGCGGCGTTTTTATCCTCGTCGGAATTATCTTTATCGCATTTTTGAATCCGTCGTCCATTTTGTTGCTCCTCCCTTAACTGCTTGTCTTGAAACTATGTTTAATCATATTCCCCGCCTTGTCCTTTTATGCATTGAGATTTTTAATAAAATGTCTTTTCGGGGGAGAACTTTTTCGAGAAAAAGATTCTCCCCCACATCAATATGAATATTGATGAACCCCCCTTTCAAAAAGCTTTATTTATGAATTTTTTATGATATGGTATAAAAAATACCTACCTCTAAACAAATCCACAACCGTTTTTGTTCCATTTATGCTACCCTAACTTATCCCACTTTCGGAACAAAAACTCGTTTTAAGGGGTGTACGATAACGGCAATCATACTCCCCCATATTATTTCATCTTGTCGTGCCTTTCATCAGCACGACGGTTTGCACGGTTGTAAAAATCCGTTATCGTACAGGGGGATGTGATACCCCCCTCGGGATTTTTAAGGGCGCAGCCCTTAAATGCACTTTCCGCCATTTCTTGCATGAGAAATGGTGTGCTCGTGCGACATGAGCACAAATTCATTGATAATATTTAAAATTATTGGGGAGGACTTTTTTGTAAAAAAGTCCTCCCCAAACCCCTCTCAAAAAACTTTATTTATGAGAATTTTTTATTATGATAGAGCGAACAAAATACACGCTACTTCTAAATATACAACAATTTATTTAACAACCGCATGGTGTGGCGTCATCATGCGCACCGCAATAATAGATATATAGCAAAAAGAGGTACAGGGCTTCTCATTCCTGTACCTCTTTAATATATTTTTAATAAAAATTTTTGAAAGGGAACTCATCAATAAAATTGATGAGGGGAACTTTTTATAAAAAGTTCCCCTCGTAAAACATAATTCTAAGTTCTATTCTATTTCCTCAATTACTTTGAGCAGCTCGGACGGGGTTGAAATGACGATATTAGCGCCGTTTTCGACAAGCTCGTCCTTTTTTCTGAATCCCCAAAGCACACCGACCGGATATGCGCCGGAATTTTTCGCTGTGAGAATATCCACGCCGCTGTCGCCCATGAAAATGCACTCATCGGGCGTCACGCCAAGCTCGCTCATTGCCAAATGAGCACCTGCCGGGTCGGGTTTTGTCGGCATATTATCACGCTGACCGATCACAACATCAAAACAACCGTCATAAAACCGCTTGATTATTCCGACCGCCGACTGCTCCGCTTTATTTGTCACAACCGCCGTCTTGATCCCCGACTTTCTCAAAGTCTCGATAAGCTCATGCATACCCTCATACGGTCTTGTTTTATCAAGCGAGTGCCGGTTATAATAGGGCATGAAAATCTCCATTGCACGGTCGATATCATCTTCCGAATTTTTGCCGTCGGGCAGACTTCGCTCCATCAGCTTTTTCATTCCGTTTCCGACACGATATTTGTAGCTTTCGATGTCGTGAGTCGGATAGCCGAACTGCGTCAGCATATAGTTTGCGGCGTCGCCCAAATCGTCTATCGTATTAAGCAGTGTGCCGTCGAGATCAAATAATACCGCTTTAATTTTTGTCATTGTCAAAATTCATCCCTTTAGCTGTTTAAAACCGATTCCCACAATGTTTCGTAATAAGTGCGGGTTTTCTTGTCAAGGTCATGGAAATATTGTGTTTTCGGCTTATCCTCTTCTTTCGGATAAAGCACCTCGTTGCCTTTGAGCGAATAATCATCATTATTAACAACTGCTGTGTTCGGCGAAGCATAGCGGATATATTCTGCGTTTGCAAGTGCAATTTCGGGGTCAAGCATGAAGTTAATATACATCATTGCCGCCTCGAAGTTCTGAGCCGAGCTCGGAACGCAGATTGAATCCATGAATATGTTTGTGCCCTCTTTCGGATAAACAAATCCCAAATTCTCGTTTGATTCAAGCATTGTAAGATAGTCGCCTGCATAATAGGGTGCGATTGCCGCATTGTTGTTTTCCATTTTGTTGAAAACTTCGTCCATTACTCTGCCCTGAAGAACCTTATTCTGCTCAACCAGCTTTTCATATGCCTTGTACCAATCCTGCTTGTTTGTGCTGTTTACATCCTGTCCGAGCAGGAACTGAGCGATTGCAAATGCGTCTCGTGAGTTGTTGAAGGTCAAGATGTTGTCCTTATATTTCTCATCCCACATGATGCTCCAGCTGTCAACCTTTTCGGTGACGATTTCCTTGTTGTAAATCAGTCCGACCATGCCGACGGAATAGGGAACAGAATATTCATTTTTCTCATCAAAATAGACATTTTTGTACTCGTCTGCAATATATTTATAATTGCTGATTTTTGAAAAATCGAGCTTTTTGAGCATATTTTCGCTCTTCAAGCGTGCAATCATATAATCCGACGGAATGATTATGTCATATGAAACAGCGCCGCTCTTCATTTTTGAGTACATCTGCTCGTTGCTCTCATAGTTTGTATAATTCACTTTGATTCCGGTGAGCTTTTCAAACTCGGCATTGATGTCAAGCGAATCGTCCGAGCCGTCGCTGATATATTCGCCCCAGTTGAACACATTTAAAACTGTGCCTTCAAGGTCTTTTGTGTATGTTCCCTCGAGCTTTGAGAGAAGTTCGTCGTTTGAGTCTGACGAGCCGCATGAAGCCAGCGACAAAACAGATGCGATCATTGCGATACAAAGAAGAAGTGCGGTGATTTTTTTCATTTTAGCGATCCTTTCTTATTGGAAAATATAAATTATAATCTTACTGTTCCTTTTTTGCCTTTGATTTTTCAGAGTGCATTTGGAACAGATTGATTGCGATTAGCAAAATCAAAACCGAGAAGAAAATCAAGCTCGAAATTGCATACATATCGGGCTTTACCTTTTTCTTGGTCATTGAATAAATCATCAGCGGCAGCGTTTGAAAATCTGCGCCGTTGGTGTAATAGCTGATTACAAAATCGTCAAGCGACAGCGTAAACGACATCAAAAATCCCGAAAAAATTCCGGAGCTGATATTCGGTAAAACTACCTTAAAAAACGCTTTGACCGGAGTGCAACCAAGGTCAAGCGCCGCTTCGGTGAGCGAGCCGCTTGTCTGGCGCAGCTTCGGCAATACATTCAAAATAACATAGGGCAGATTGAATGTTATATGTGCAATTAAAATCGTGAAAAAGCTGAGTGATTCCCGTGCGCCGATCATTCTGCCGATAAACACAAACAGAAGCATCAGCGAAACACCCGTTACAATGTCGGGGTTCATCATCGGAATGTTTGTGACCGTCATTGCGGCACTTTTGACTGCTTTTGAGCGCATATTATATATTCCGACTGCGGCAAGGGTGCCGAGAACAGTCGCAATCGCCGCCGAACAAAGAGCCAAAATCAATGTATTTTGAAGAGCGGTCACTGTCTGACTGCTTGAAAACATCGATTGATACCATTTTGTTGAAAACCCCATAAAAACAGAGGTGCTTTTTCCGCTGTTAAATGAGAATATGACCATGATTATAAGAGGAGCGTACAAAAACAAAAACACAAGCGCTGTGAATATTTTTGATAGCACTTTCATGAATATTCCTCCTATTTCTTAGATTTTTCGCAATAAATTAAGGCTTAAACTATCATTTCTCCGTCTTTGTCGAACCTGTTCATAATGAACATACTGATGAGAATTAAAACCATCAGAATAAGCGACAGCGACGCACCGAGATTGTAGTTATATGACTGCTGCATTTGACGGTCGATTACATCGCCGATCAGCATTATTTTGCCGCCGCCGAGCTTTTGTGAGATGTAAAAGGTGCTGACTGACGGGACAAATACCATTGTAATTCCCGAAATGACACCCGGCACCGACAGCGGTAAAATTACCTTTTTAAACCGCACAAATGCATTTGAACCGAGATCCTCAGCCGCTTCAAGCAACGAATTGTCAAGCTTTGAAAGCAGGTTGTAGATTGGGATTATCATATATGGCAGGTAGTTGTAGACCATTCCGAAAATGACCGCACCGGGTGTGCCGATCATTTTAATCGGTGAAATTCCGAACCACCCCAAAAGGTTATTGATTATTCCGTTATTTTCGAGAATGTTCATCCACGAATAGGTGCGAATAAGCAAATTCATCCACATCGGGAGCATTATCAGCATCATCATCATTCGCTGTTTATTCACGCTTTTTTTCGACATGATGAGAGCAAGCGGATAGGCAATCAAAAGACAAATTGCGGTTGCGATTATTGAATACCAAATCGATATTAAAAATGTATCGGTATAATCCGAAAGCATTGCTATATTTGCAAATGAAAAGTTACCGTTTGAATCGGTGAACGCATAATACAGCACGATGAAAAGCGGAACGATGATGAAAATTGCCGCCCAGAGGAGATATGGCGCATTGATCAGCTTTGCGCCGAGGCTCTTTTTCTTCATTCGACCGATTCCTCCTTTATATATAAGTGTTTTGGCGTTTATTCTTCGTCCTCGTCAATTATGTTCAGCTCGTCGATCTCGTCGCTGTATGAACTGTAATCGCCGTATAGGCCCGAATATTTCGACTTTTTCATAATATGAATTGCGTCGGGAATGATGATGAGTCCGACCTCGTCGCCGACTTTGTGCTCCTCGGTCGTCTGAATCATCCATTTGAAATTCTCAATGTCAACAATTATTTCAAAGTGAACGCCTCTGAAGGTCACCGAAGTGACCGTTCCCGTGAGCTTGCCCTTGATCGGCTCGACGATTTTGACATCTTCGGGGCGGATTACGACATCGACCGGCTCTTTTTCGCCAAATCCCCTGTCAAGACACGGAAAATCAACACCGTCAACATTTACAAGGAAATCCTTTTCCATGATTCCGTCGAGAATGTTTGATTCACCGATAAAATCAGCCACAAACGCGTTTTGCGGTTCGTTATATATATCGATAGGCGTGCCTATTTGCTGAATTTTGCCCTCGTTCATTACAACGACGGTATCCGACATTGACAACGCTTCTTCCTGGTCGTGCGTTACATAGATGAACGTGATTCCGAGCTGTTTTTGTATATTTTTAAGCTCATTTTGCATATCCTTGCGAAGTTTAAGGTCGAGTGCCGCAAGCGGTTCATCGAGCAGCAATACCTTTGGCTTGTTGATTACCGCTCTTGCAATCGCAACACGCTGCTGCTGACCGCCCGACAATTTTGCAACGCTTCGCTTTTCAAATCCCTCAAGGTTGACGAGTTTCAGCATTTGCGAAACCTGCTGTTTAATCTCCTTTTCGGGCACTTTTTTGACCCTGAGTCCGAATGCGATGTTGTCATAGACATTATAATGCGGAAAAAGGGCATAACGCTGAAAAATGGTGTTCACCGGACGCTTGTACGGAGGAACACCATTGATTACCTCACCGTCAAACAAAACATTGCCCTCGTCAGGCTGCAAAAATCCTGCAATCAGACGGAGTGTGGTGGTTTTGCCGCAGCCCGACGAGCCGAGCAGGGTCACAAACTCCGAATCCTTGATGGAAAGCGAAAAATCGTCAAGCACACGCTCGCCGTCGAAGCTTACCACAATGTTTTGCAATTCGATGATATTATTATTTTTAGACATGAAAAAAGACCCCTTTGCGGTAGAATGGGTGCCGTGCAAAAAAGTATGTAAAAAAGCACGGGAACTTTCACATTTTGCTAATCAATACCTCCGCAAAGAGTTTTTGACATTGTCGCCGTTCACCAGCGATAAGCAGTATTTGATTCCCAGATGAAAGTCTAAGATTTCATCACGGTTCTGTTAAAACTGCAGAATGCAAAAGTTATTTTTATTCATACAATCATTACTATACTTGTAAACGGCGAAAAAGTCAAGTGTTTTGTTAAAAATAATGTAACATTTTATCATCTTTCGCCATATTATATATTAAGTTTACGCCTTCATTAAAGCGGCGGTTCGTGTCATGCCGCTTTGATTACATATTTTACGGCACGAAGAAAGGGCGAATAAATTATGGCAGATACACTGAACAGCGCTTCTCAAAACGGCTTTTCGGACGCTGTATGCATTGACGCCGGCAGAGTTTACGATTCGTGCATGGACCGTGACTGTCTTGAAAATCTGCGTGTATATTTCTGTGACTCGGCGAATGCAAAAATCCAGTCGGCAGCCTCTTGCAGAATAAAATGCGCAAGCGTTGACGATGTGCATATTGATGTTGAGCCGGTCAGCTTTAACCGCGGATTTTATTCATGCGACCTGACCTTCTACTTCACAATTTACTGTGATGTCACGACCTCGTCGTCTTGCGTCCCCGAAACGCTCGTCGGTGTTGCGGCATATTCTAAAAAGGTTATTCTTTGCGGGTCAGAGGGGTCGGTCAAATCCTTTACGAGCATGACGAAAATATGCGACGACGACGGCGACTCGACAAAAGGCTCAAATCTTCCGAAATGCGTAGTCGAATGTGTTGACCCGGTCGTGCTCGATTCCAAAATATGCGACGCTTGCTGCTGCGATGTTCGTTGCGTATTCCCCTATGGCGTGTTGCGGCATTTGGACGGAGAAATCAGCTCGGAGGGACCAAAAGCGCTCTATGTTACTCTGGGGCTTTTCAGCATTGTTCAGCTGATCAGGAATGTTCAGATGATGATCCCGGTATATGATTATTGCATACCGCAAAAAGAGTGTCATGAACAGACAGCCGATTCACCGTGCGATATGTTCAGCAAGATAAAATTCCCGACAGAGGAATTTTTCCCGAAAGCGTCACTTTGCGACGAATGCTCATGCAATTCATAAAAAAAATAACATAAAAACATAACAAGCACAAAAACCTCCCTGTTCCGTGAAAGAACAGGGAGGTTTCCCGATCAGCGGCAAAATGAATTATACATTCTGCACGTCTTCTTCATTTACAAGTGTGATTCCGTTTTCGGTGAGCAGCTTTTCGCAAGCCTCGTTGTCCTCAACACGAAGAACGATATATGCCGATTGCTTCAAAACGGTGATAAATGCATACATATATTCAATGTTTACGCCGTTTTTTGAAAGGAGATCGACAACCTTGCAAAGCGAACCTGCGGTGTCGTCGATTGCAATTCCGACAACATAATTTACCTTAACGACAAATCCCTCCGCCTTTAAAGCGTCGGTTGCTTTTTGCGTGTCGTTCACAATAAGGCGCAATATTCCGAAATCCTGAGTATCTGCGATTGAGAGTGCACGAATATCCACGCCGGCGGCGGACAGCACCTGCATACACTCCACAAGCTTACCTGTTCTGTTTTCTACAAAAACCGAAAGTTGACTGATTCCCACAATAATTCCTCCTTATTTTTTACGGTTATCTATTACTCGTTTTGCTTTGCCTGTTGAGCGTTCGATTGAATTCGGCTCGACAAGCACAACATTTGCCACAATTCCGAGAAGCGATTTAAGCTCGCCCGCAAGCGCCTTTTCACGCTTTGAAATGACATTTACCTGGTCGGAGAACATCTCCTCGGTCATTTCAACATGAACATCAAATGTGTCAAGATTATTTACTCTGTCAACGACGATCTGATAGTTCGGTGAATAGCCCTGCTGCAAAAGAACGGTTTCAACCTGCGACGGGAATACATTAACGCCTCTGATAATAAGCATATCGTCGGTTCTGCCCATCGGCTTGCTCATTCTGACAAAGGTTCTTCCGCAAGCGCATTTTTCATGAGTGATTACGCCGATGTCCTTTGTGCGGAAACGAAGCAGCGGAAACGCTTCTTTTGTGATGCATGAAAATACGATTTCGCCCTGTTCGCCGTCAGGCATATGCTCTCCGGTTTCGGGGTTGATTATCTCGATTATGAAATGGTCCTCGTTTACGTGCATACCATTTTGCGCACTGCATTCATATGCAACGCCCGGTCCCATTATTTCAGTAAGTCCGTAAATATCATATGCTTTGATGTTGAGCGATTCCTCGATCGATTTGCGCATTTCCTCGGTCCAGGGCTCTGCGCCGAAAATTCCGGCTCTGAGCGGTAGCTTTTTGCTGTCAATGCCCATTTTCTTCATTGTTTCGCCGATATACGCCGCATAAGACGGTGTGCAGCAAAGAATGTCCGAACCGAAATCCTGCATTATGGTGATTTGTCTTGCGGTGTTGCCCGATGATACCGGAACCGTCACACAGCCGAGCTTTTGAGCGCCGCCGTGAAGTCCGAGACCGCCTGTGAACAATCCGTAGCCGTATGATACATGAACCTTATCCTTTTTGGTGGCGCCGACAGCGCAAAGCTGACGGGCAACGATTTCGTTCCAAATGTCAAGGTCGTGCTGAGTGTATCCGACTACGATCTGCTTTCCTGTTGTTCCGCTTGACGCATGAAGTCTTACGACATTTTCAAGCGGCTCTGCGAAAAGTCCATAGGGATATGTATCACGGAGATCCTGTTTTGATGTAAACGGCAGCTTTGTGATGTCGTCAAGCGACTTAATATCCGACGGCTTGATTCCGGCTTCGTCCATTCTCTGACGATAGAGCGGAACACGGTCATAAACACGGTTTACGGTGTTGATCAGCCGCTCGGTTTGCCATTTGTCAAGCTGTTCACGGCTCGCCGTTTCAATCTCCTTTTGATAATAATTTTCCATTTTTTGACTTCCTCCGAACATCCAAAATATTTTCCGAACAGTTTATTCCTCGCAGTTGTAACCGAGCTCAAATGCCTTTTTGTTCATCTCGACAAATTTCGGTTTAACGCACTGCTCGATTGCCTTGATCCATTTTTCCTTATCAATTCCGAAATGCTTTGCAAGTCTGCCCATTAAGACAATGTTGACAGCCTTTGCCGAGCCGGCTTCTTCCGCAAGACTGAGCGCGTCGATTGCGTCAACATCGGCTCCGTGCGCCTTGACCTCATCAAGCACATTTTCCGGATATTCCGCAGCGCCTGTAATCACGGGCATTGGGTCGATCTGCTGTGTATTAACAATTATTTTTCCGCCGTTTTTAAGGCAGTTTACCCATCTTGCCGCCTCGATTTTCTCAAAGCTGATGATATAATCCGCTTCGCCCTGTTCGATTATCGGTGAGTAAACCTTGTCGCCGAAACGGACATATGTTACGACCGAGCCGCCTCTTTGGCTCATTCCGTGTACTTCGCTTACTTTAACATCATGGTTCTCGTTCATCAAAAGTCTGCCGAGCAATTTGCTTGCCAAAAGGCTTCCCTGACCGCCGACGCCGACTATCATAATACTTGTTGTGTTCATATTATCATTACCATCCTTTCTCAGCGGTCTGTCGGTGAAATTGCACCGAATTTGCAAAGCTGTTCGCAAACATCACAGCCAACGCAAAGCGTATCGTCAATATGCGCCTTGCCGTTTTTCATGCTGATTGACGGACAGCCGAGCTTCATGCACATTTTGCAGCTCTTACATTTATCGGTATCAACCTTAACCGGTGATTTTGTTTTAACATATTTAAGCAAAACGCAAGGACGGCGTGAGATGATGACCGACGGCTCGTCTGCCGCAAGCTCCTCTTTAAGCACTGTTTCGCACTGCTCAAGGTTATAGGGATCAACGACACGAACTCTGTTGATTCCGATTGCCTTGCAAAGGTCCTCAAGACATACCTTTGAAGCCGGATCGCCTTTGATATTATAACCGGTAGTCGGGTTTTGCTGATGTCCTGTCATGCCTGTGATTGAGTTATCGAGAATAATTACGGTTGAAGCCGAATTATTATATGCGATGTTTACAAGACCGGTCATGCCCGAATGCATGAAGGTGGAATCGCCGATAACCGCAACCGACTTGCCTGCGTCTTTGTTGTCAGTTGCTTTATTAAAGCCGTGAAGTCCCGAAACGGACGCACCCATGCAGAGTGTTGAATCCATTGCGCAAAGCGGAGGCTGAGCACCGAGAGTGTAACAGCCGATGTCACCGAGTACATTTATCTTATTCTTTGCAAGAACATAATACATTCCTCTGTGAGGACATCCCGAACACATTACAGGCGGACGCATCGGAACTGTGGTGTCGATTGTAACATTTTCGGGCAAATCAACGCCGAATGCTTTTGCAACGGTCGCCTGTGAAAATTCGCCGATCGGTGAGAATAATTCTTTTCCGACGCACTCAACGCCGATTGCTTTGCAATGAGCCTCGATTATTCCGTCAAGCTCTTCGATTATATATACCTTTTTAACTTTATCCGCAAAATCACGGATTTTCTTGATCGGAAGCGGATTTACCATTCCGAGTTTAAGCACCGAAACAGAATCGCCGAACACTTCCTTAACATATTGATAACAAGTGCCCGATGTAATGATACCGAAATCGCTCTGACCCGGTTCAACACGGTTAAGCTCGGTTGTTTCGGCATATTCCGTGAGTGCCTTTGTGCGTTCTTCAACGATCGGATGGCGCTTTTTCGCATTGCCCGGCATCATGATATATTTTGCGCCGTTTTTAACATATTCCTTGTTTGGAATCTCTGTGCGCTCACCTGTTTCGACAATGCTTTGCGAATGAGCGATTCTTGTGCACATTCTGACAATTACCGGTGCGTCGAATTTTTCCGACACTTCATATGCGTTTTTGACCATCATCAGCGCTTCAGCCGAATCCGACGGCTCAAACATCGGCACCTTAGCGGCGATTGCATAATGGCGCGAATCCTGTTCGTTCTGTGACGAATGCATTCCGGGGTCGTCTGCAACGGCGATTACAAGACCGCCGGTAACGCCTGTATATGACAGCGTGAAAAGCGGATCCGCCGCAACATTAAGTCCGACATGCTTCATTCCGCAAAATGAGCGTGCGCCGTTTAATGACGCTCCGAACGCAACTTCCATTGCAACCTTTTCGTTAGGCGCCCATTCGCAGTATATTTCATCATATTTGGCCGCCTCTTCGGTGATTTCGGTTGACGGCGTGCCCGGATAACTTGAAACTACCTTAACTCCTGCCTCATAAAGACCTCTGGCAAAAGCGGCGTTTCCAATCAACAGTTCCTTCAAAACATTAACCTCCGTGTTTTTAATGATAATATTATATTAAGCGAAAATCAGTTATTTTCCTGATCTCTCAAATCAATGATTCGTTTAGCCTTGCCCTCATAGCGCTTGAGCGACTTCGGCGCGACAAGCGTTACCTTTGCGGCGATTCCGAGAACGGTTTTGAGCTTATCGACCGCATTTTTCTGCAAAGCCTCAAGCTGACCGAAATTATCAAGCAAATCGGCGTCGATAAGCTCGATTCGCACTTCGAGATGGTCGGTGTAGTTTGAGCGTGTGAGCACAAGCTCATAGTGAGGTGAGATTCCGTCAATGTTTGCCATGACGCTCTCAATTTGCGACGGAAAAACATTGACGCCACGAATTTTGAGCATATCGTCGGTTCTGCCTCTGACTTTGTTCATTCTTGCGTGAGTTCTGCCGCATTTGCACGGCTCATATGTAATGCTTGTAATGTCCTTTGTGCGATAGCGCAGCAGCGGAATTCCCTCTTTTGTAAGGGTCGTAATGACAAGCTCGCCCTTTTCGCCCTCGCCGAGCACCGAACCCGTTTCGGCATTGATGATTTCGGGCAGAAAATGATCTTCCGCAAAATGAAGCCCGCAGCGATATTCGCATTCGCCCGCAACACCCGGACCCATGAGCTCGCTCATTCCGTAGTTATCGGTCGAGAACAGACCGAATCCCTTTTCGATCTTGTCACGAAGCTCATTCGTGCAGCCCTCCGAACCGAAAAGACCGATTCTCAGCTTCAAATCGTCATTTGAAATGCCCATATCATGAGCAACCTCGCTCATATACATGGCATATGACGGTGTGCTGATGAGGACAGTTGTTCCGAAATCTTTCAATATTTTCGCCTGCTTTTGCGTATTTCCCGATGAAATCGGAATTACCGCACAGCCGAGCTTTTCAAGACCATAGTGCAGACCGAGCGCGCCTGTGAACAATCCGTAGCCGAATGAGATTTGAGCAACATCTTCATCGTTGACGCCGACAGCGGCGCAAAGACGGGCAACGCAGTCGCTCCAGTTGTTCAAATCGTTTCGGGTATATCCGACGACGGTCGGATTACCTGTTGTGCCGCTTGACGCATGAATTCTCACGATTTTCTTCATCGGAACGGCAAACAGACCGTAAGGGTAATTATCCCTCAGGTCCGCCTTTGTTGTAAACGGTATGTATTGAATGTCGGACAGCGTTTTGATCTTGTCGCCCGTGATTCCGAGTTTTCCGAGCCGATCCGCATAAAACGGAACATTATTTATGCAATAATCGACCTGTCTTTTTAGCCTTTCGAGCTGAATTCGCTCAATTTCAGCACGAGAGAGAGTTTCAATGTCCTTTTGAAAAAACATATATCCCAAACCTTCTTAGTGTAATATTATTATTATAATACCAAAATGGCGTTAAAACAAGAGGTATTTTTCAATTTGCTTTTGCAAAATCAGTCATCCGACTCCTCAACAAGCGAGTCCTTTACCGATACTGTGATTTTTTGGTCGTAGCAGTCAAATATTTCTTTCATTCGCTTTTCGTCGGGTTTCTTTGTAACAAGGCTGACGATCGGCACGACCACAAGTCCTGCCGCCATTGCGATCACGCCTGCATTTATCGGCGACTGCAAAAATGCGGGAAGAGAAGATTTAAAGAACATATTTATCAGCATGATACCAACGCCGCTGATAAAGCTTGCGAATACTGCCGGCTTTGTAACTCGTTTCCAATAGAGGCTGTAAAGGAACGGCGCCAAAAATGCACCGGCAAGCGCACCCCATGAAATGCCCATTAACTGTGCGATGAAAGTAACCGACGAATGAGCCTGGACGATTGCGATGATTGCCGAAATCGCAATAAAAAATACAATCAAAATTCTGATCGTGAGCATTTTCGATTTTTCGCTCATCGGTTTCTTTTTAAGAGGGTCAATTAGGTCGAGCGTAAGCGTTGAACCCGAAGTCAAAACAAGGCTTGAGAGCGTTGACATTGAAGCCGAGAGCACCAAAATTACAACTACGCCGATCAAAAGGTCGGGAAGATTTTCAAGCATTTTCGGAACGATTGAATCATAGCCGTTTGCACCGACAAATTCTTCTGTTGCATAAAGTCTGCCGAATCCGCCGAGGAAGTAACATCCGCCGGCAACGACGATTGCGAATATGGTTGAAACGACCGTGCCGGTTTTGATTGAACGCTCGTCCTTGATTGCATAGAACTTTTGAACCATCTGCGGCAAGCCCCATGTGCCGAGCGATGTCAAAATTACGACGAAGAACAGCGCAATCGGTTCGGGTCCGAAGAATGATGTAAATGCGCCGAGCTGTTCCGTTCCTGCCGATACTTTTGACAATTCGGTGATCGAACCGCTAAGACCGCCGTGTTCGCCGAGTACCGCAAACACAACCGCAACGATTCCGATGATCATGATGATTCCCTGAATCATGTCGTTGATTGCGGTCGCCATATATCCGCCGACGATTACATATACGCCGGTAAGCACCGCCATTACGACAACGCAGACTGAATAGTCAAAGTTAAACGCCATTCCGAACAAACGGGAAAGACCGTTGTAAAGAGAGGCTGTGTAGGGAATGAGGAATATGAAGATAATTGCGCTTGAAACGAGCTTTAACGCTTTTGAATCAAACCGCTTGCCGAAAAAGTCGGGCATTGTCGCACTGTGCAGATGTTGAGTCATGATTCTTGTTCTGCGGCCTAAAACACACCATGCAAGAAGCGAGCCGATGAATGCATTGCCGAGTCCTATCCAAGTTGAGGCAACGCCGAATTTAAAGCCGAACTGACCGGCATAGCCGACAAAAATCACGGCAGAAAAATAGGACGTGCCATATGCAAAGGCTGTGAGCCACGGACCGACGCTTCTGCCGCCGAGAACAAAGCCGTTTACTCCGTTGGCATTTTTGCGGCAGATGAAGCCGACTGCGACCATGACCGCAAAAAACGCAATTAACAAAATGTACTTGATAATCATTGAAAAAACTCCTATAATATATTAAACGCAAATCAAAGCTTGCGCTTTTTTCCGAAATTTTAAACAAAAGGACAGTCACAAAAACAATGTATTACATAGATTCTCATGCTCATGTTTATCCCGACAGAATAGCGAAATATGCCATGCAGTCGATGATGGACGAACAAAAATTGACCCATATGCCCCATTCTTTCAACAACGGCACAAAAGACAGACTGATTGAGGAAATGAGCGGCAACAAGGTCAAAACATCTGTGGTTTTGCCTGTTGCGACAGCGCCGAAACAATTTGATTCGATCAATCGCTTTGCAATCGAGATCAACAACAAAAACGGGCTAATCTCACTCGGAGGAATCCACCCCGACAACGACAACGTTCGCTCACGGCTTGAATTTATCAAGCAAAGCGGACTTCGCGGCATTAAAATTCACCCCGATTATCAGGGCGTTTATATTGACGACGACAGATATGTAAACATCATCAAAATATGTATGGAGCTCGGTCTTATCGTTGCGATTCATTCGGGTGTTGACGTTGCAAAGCCCGACCCTGTTCATTGCAGCGCCGAGCGTGCTAAAAACATGATTGACCGTGTATTTGACGGCAAACCTCCGAAAAAATGCAACATAATTCTTGCGCACATGGGCGCCAATATGCAATATGACGAGGTAGAGCGCTATCTGATCGACTCACCTGCATATTTTGACACGGCGTTCATGCTTGACAAAACCGACCCCGACACGACAATGAAGGTCATTCGCCGTCACGGTGTTGATAAAATCCTGTTCGGAACGGACAGTCCGTGGGTTTCTCAGGCAAAATATACCGAAATAATCGAATCGCTGCCGCTCTCGGGCAAAGAGCTTTCGATGATTGCACACGAGAACGCAGAAGAACTTTTCGGGATATGAAATCAACATATTCGCTTTAAACCGCTAAAGTGATTTATCAACATTATAACAGAAAAACCGCTGCGTTTCAAGCACAGCGGTTTTTTTTGGCATTTTAAACAAACTATCGATTATTGATTTGTAAACATTTAACACATGATTTTATCATGCCGAAATCAGCGGAATGCAATAGAACATTACAAAGAAATAGTGCAAAATGCTTCCTGCAAGCACGAAAAAGTGCCAGATGAAGTGCATATATTTCTTCTTTTTCTTATAGAAAACTACTCCGACGGTATAGAAAATGCCGCCGCCGAGCAAAAGCACAAGCCCGAGCGCACCGTGCGCCATGATTTTCAAATATACATGATATGCGGTGAGCAAAACCGACCAGCCCATGATGATATACATTATCATTGAAACCTTTTTGAATCTCACAAGGTCGATCGAATTAAACACAATTCCCAAAACCGCACAAGCGACATTAACGCCGAACAGCGTCCAGCCCATCCAGCCTCGAAGCAGGCTCAGCGACACAGGAATATATGTACCGAGGATAAGCACAAAAATCGAACAATGGTCGAATATTTGAAAAACAGCCTTAGCTTTCGGATTTGTCAGCGAATGGTAGAGCGTTGAGTTGGTATAGAGCACGATAAGGCTCGCACCGTAAAGGCATGAACTCACAATTCCGTATGCGTCGGAATGAAAGCAAGCATATACTATTAAAACGACCGTTCCGGCAATCGCCAAAAGAGAGCCGACACCGTGCGAAATCGCATTGCCGATCTCCTCTCCGACCGTTTGAACTACATTTGGTTTAGCACCGCTCATGATAATCGGTTATCTCCTTTTTATTTGGTCTTTGCAAAGTAAAACAGTGCGATCATTCCCGGTCCGCCGTGAGCTGCCGTTACAGGCTCCATTTTCTCAACCAGAACATCGCTGATATATGGCAGCTTTTTCAGTTGAGACAACATATATTTTGCGTCGTCCTCACAGTCCGCATGAGATATTGCGACGATTTGGTGTTTTGTCATATCAACCGAACGGGTAAGCTCGTCAATGAGCTTATCAAGCGCATTTTTCCTGCCCCTCACCTTTTCATAGAGCGTGATTTTGCCGTCTTCGCCGGCTTTCATCACCGGCTTGATTCCGAGCAATGTGCCCGCAACAGCCGCCGCAGATGAAATTCTTCCGCCACGCTTAATATAGAACAAATCATCGCAGGTAAAGCGTGAACGAAGATGTGGGATCAGGCTCGAAATTCTCGCCGCCGTTTTCTCAATGTCAAGTCCCTCTTCTCTCATTCGTGCGGCATAGTAACAGCAAAGTCCTTCGCCGAACGAGCCCGAAAGCGTATCGACCGCATAAAGATTGGGGTTGTTATATTTCGATTTTAACATCGAAAGCGCAGTTTTTGCGGCGTTAAATGTTCCGCTGAGCGCACTTGAAAAGCCGATATACAATATCTTAACCCCGAGCGCCGCTTTCTTCTCAAACGCCTGCAAAAATGTTTGCATATTCACCATCGATGTGCGAATCATTTTCTTTTCCCGAAGCGCCCCGTAATATGAATCATAATCAAACCGCTTGCCCTTTTCATAGCACAAATATTCACGCCCGTCTAGCGAATAGGTAAACGGCACGACCGTGATGTTATATTTTCTGATGATTCTTTCGGGCAAATTTGCGCCGGAATCGGTATATATTTCAAACATTTTCCTAACTACACATCTTTCTATCTAATTTCTAAAACTATGTTACCACATATAAAGTACCTTATCAAGTAGTTAATTATGAACATTTCTTTAATTTTGAAAATTAGATGTCGCATTTTTTGATATATTGTGATAAAATGTATCTGTTAAATTTTATCTTCGGACATATTATTCTTATTATATCCGCAGTTTGTTACATATTATTAACCATAAAATCGGAGGATTTTAAATGAACATAAACGATGCATTGATTCAATCGGGAATTGAGCGCTTTTCCAAAATGAACAAGCGGGCGACATTGCCGACATTTGACGAGTTGCCGAATATTGAGCTGTATATGGATCAGGTTATTGCGCTTGTCAACCGCTATCTTGCGTTTTTCTGCGAGAATGAGGACGAAAATGTAATCACCCATGCGATGATCAACAACTATGTCAAGCAAAAGATAATTCCGGTGCCTGTTAAAAAGCGCTATTCCAGGGTTCATCTTGCCTGTCTTATCATGATCGGTGCATTAAAACAGACGCTGAGCATTCCGACGATCGAGTTTTTGCTTCCGAACGACTGCGACGAAAAGCAAGCCGAGGTTATATATAACAAATTTGTGGATTCATGGGAAAACTCATTCGACATGGCAATCGAGATGCTTGAGGAACAGCTGAAAATGCTTGCAGAGCAAAAGCGATATGACGATGTTTACAACCTTGCGACAGACATGGCGGTAGGCTCTAATGTATTCAAGGTTTTCACCGACAAGATGATTTATCTGCACCCCGATAATGCCGTTAAAAAGGCTGAAAAGCAGGAGAAAAAGAAGTCGGGCGAAAAAGAACCGAAGAAAAAATGAGAAACGAGACAGTAAGTTTTGTTTTGTGAACAAAGCGTAAAATGCTGTCGATAAATGTTGAAAAATCTCAAAATCAGGTATATAATTATCAATTATTATTTATGTTAAAGGGAAGCTTGAAACACACTATGAACAACAGCGAAAATCAGCTTGACACACGGCTTTGCGGCATTGAGGATATGGTAATCGGAATCGACATCGGTTCGACCACCGCAAAGGTAGTTGTGGTAAAAAACGAGAAAATATTATATCAGAAATATGAACGCCATTTCTCTCAGGTTCGTCAAAAAACGCTTGAGATGATCAGAGAAATAAAGGATTTGATCGGCGACAACCGTGTTCGTGTTGCCGTTTCGGGTTCAGCCGGAATGGGAATGGCAAATGCGGCGGGGCTTCCGTTTGTTCAGGAGGTTTTCGCAACAGGCGAAACAGTCAAGCAGCTGGCACCCGAAACCTCGGCGGTGATTGAGCTTGGCGGTGAGGACGCAAAGGTAATATTTTTCAAAGGCGGAACGGACGAGCGAATGAACGGAAACTGCGCAGGCGGCACGGGTGCGTTCATTGACCAAATGGCGACGCTGCTTGATGTTACCAACGAAGAGATGGATCGCCTGAGCCTTACTCATGAGCGAATTTTCCCGATTGCTTCAAGATGCGGCGTTTTTGCCAAAACCGACATTCAGCCGCTGCTCAACCAGGGTGCGTCAAAGGCGGACGTTGCGGCAAGCATTTATCAGGCGGTTGTAAACCAAACGATCGCGGGTCTGGCTCAGGGCAGAAAAATCGAAGGTCATGTAATGTTCCTCGGCGGTCCGCTCTATTATTGCAAGGGGCTTCGTGAGCGATTTGTCGAAACGCTGAAACTCAAAGAGGACGAGGCAAACTTCCCCGAATATGCACTTTATGCCGTTGCGATCGGCTCGGCACTCTATGCTAACCGACAGACGGATTCATATTCATATGACGAATTGACAAAAAAGCTTGAAAACGCTGTTTCGACAGCTACTTCAACCACGATTTTGGAGCCGCTTTTCAAGGATAAAGCCGAATATGACGAATTTATCTCAAGACATGAAAAAGCGACCGTCAAAACCCGTGACATCAAGGAATATTCGGGCAATGCATATCTCGGAATCGACTGCGGCTCAACCACCACAAAGCTGACTCTTATCAGCGAGGAGCGGGAACTGCTCTATACTTATTATGATTCAAACAAGGGCAATCCGGTCGAAATCGTCAGAGAACAGCTTGGCATAATATATGACCTTATCGGCGACAGAATCAAAATTAAATCGTCAGCCGTCACGGGATACGGCGAAGAGCTTATCAAGCACGCATTCGACGTTGATTTCGGCATTGTCGAAACGATTGCGCACTACACCGCCGCAAAATATTTTGACAAAGATGTTGACTTCATTCTCGACATCGGCGGTCAGGACATAAAATGCTTTAAAATCCGCAACGATTCGATCGACAGCATAATGCTCAATGAGGCCTGTTCGTCGGGCTGCGGTTCATTCATTGAAACATTCGCAAAATCAATGGGCTATGAGATTGCCGATTTTTCAAAGAAAGGCTTATTTGCAAAAGCACCGGTCGATCTCGGAACACGCTGCACGGTGTTCATGAATTCATCGGTTAAACAGGCGCAAAAGGACGGAGCCTCGGTCGAAGACATTTCGGCAGGACTTTCGATGTCGGTTGTAAAAAATGCTATATATAAGGTAATTCGTGCTTCAAGCGCGGCTGAACTCGGCGAGAGCATCGTCGTTCAGGGCGGAACATTTTTAAACGACGCCGTTTTGCGCTGTTTTGAAAAAGAAATCGGTCATAATGTAATCCGTCCGAAGGTCGCAGGACTGATGGGCGCATACGGTGCGGCGCTTTATGCTCAAAATAATGCAAAAAATGATTCATCGATCATTTCGCCCGAAAATTTGGTTTCGTTTACCCACAAATCAAAGGCGGCTACCTGCAACGGATGCACAAACCACTGCCGACTGACGGTAAATATCTTCTCAACAGGAGAAAAATTCATTTCGGGCAACCAGTGCGAAAAGGGACTCGGCAAATCAAGCAATATTGTGACGCTGCCGAATATGTATGAGAAAAAGCGTGAGCTTTTGAGCGAGATAATAAACGATGAGGGTGAGAATAACCGCGGCACGATCGGGCTGCCGCTTTCACTCGGAATGTATGAGCTCGCTCCCCTTTGGCATGAGCTTTTCCGCTCTCTCGGCTTCAAGGTCAAAATTTCGGGATTTTCAAACCGAGCAATCTATTCGCTCGGTCAATACAGCATTCCGTCGGACACGGCTTGCTATCCCGCAAAAATCATGCACGGTCATATCGAAAAGCTGATAAACGACGGCATTGACGCAATATTTTATCCATGTCTTTCCTATAATGTCAACGAAAAACGAGGCGATAATTTTTACAACTGCCCGGTTGTCGCCTATTATTCGGAGCTTTTGTCAGGCAACATGGAGGACCTTAAAAAAGTCAAGTTCATTTACCCCTATCTTAACATCAACAGTCAAAAACAGCTTTCAAAAGAGCTTTTCGGCTATTTGAACGAATATTTCCCCGGCATTACGAAATCGGAGATAAAAGCTGCTGTCAAAAACGGATTTGCGGCGCTCGATAAATATCGTCAAAGAGTGTTTGACGAGGGTCAAAAGGCAATCAAATATGCAAGAGATAACGGTTTGCGAATCATGGTGCTCGCAGGCAGACCCTATCACATTGACCCCGAAATCTGCCACAACATCGACAAGCTTGCCTCATCTTTGGGATTTGTCGTTGTAAGCGAAGACTGTGTTTCGCCGCTCGCTGAAATGCCGAGAGTTAATGTGCTTAACCAATGGACCTACCACTCACGGCTTTATTCTGCGGCGCAGTATGTTGCGGAGCATGACGACACCCAGCTTGTTCAGCTTGTATCCTTCGGCTGCGGTGTTGACGCGATCACGACAGATGAAGTCAGAGCGATTTTGGAGCGCAACGACAAGCTCTATACACAAATCAAGATCGATGAGATCACCAATCTCGGCGCTGTCAAAATCAGACTTCGCAGTCTTATCGGCGCGCTTGACGAACGCAAGGCGAAAAAATAAATTAGATTATATATTAACGAGAGGTTTTTAAATATATGTCTGAAGAAAATCAGAAAAAAACGGTTGAGGGCGACAAAGTAATTCTCTTTACGAAAGAGATGAAAAAGACCTACAAAATCCTTGTTCCGACAATGCTTCCGATGCATTTTCGCATGATCGTGAAAATCCTGGGTACATATGGCTATGACATGGACATTCTCGACACAACCGGCAAGCATATTTCCGAAACCGGACTGAAATATGTTCACAACGACACCTGTTACCCTGCGATTTTGGTAATCGGTCAGTTCATCAATGCGCTTCAAAGCGGAAAATATGACCCTGATCACACCGCGCTTATGTTAATGCAGACGGGCGGCGGCTGTCGTGCGTCAAACTATATATCATTGCTCAGAAAAGCGCTCAAAAAGGCAGGTTATCCGCAGGTGCCGGTCGTATCGTTCACGCTTGCAGGCGTTGAAAAACACCCCGGATTCAAGCTTACCCTGCCGATTCTTCACCGGCTGATGTATGCGGTTTATTACGGCGACCTTCTAATGCTCTTGCGAAACCAGGTAATGCCCTATGAGCTTGAATCGGGAGCGGCTGAGCGTTTAGCCGAAGAATGGACCGACAGACTTGTTGCGGAAATGAATGATACCGGTGCGCTCAACTACGGTCATATTAAGCAAAATTACACCGCAATCGTTAAGGATTTTGCAAAAATTCCGAAAACGAATGTTAAAAAGGTAAAGGTCGGAGTTGTCGGCGAAATATTTGTAAAATATTCTCCGCTCGGCAACAACAATCTCGAAAAATTCCTCTTGTCGGAGGGTGCAGAGGTCGTCGTTCCCGGACTGATGGACTTTTGTCTTTACTGCCTTGTAAACGGAATATATGATACACAGCTTTACGGCACAGGCAAGCTTCGTGCGTTCGGAAGCAAATTTCTTTATAAAATATTCCTGAACAAGACCAAAGACATAATCGACATAATCAAGGAAAACAGCGACTTTAATCCGATGACGCTGTTTTCAAAAACCACCGAGCTCGTTGACGGATATATCAGCCACGGCACGAAAATGGGCGAAGGCTGGCTGCTTTGCGCCGAAATGCTTGAACTGATACACATGGGCGTTGACAACATTGTCTGCACTCAGCCGTTCGGCTGTCTGCCGAATCATATTGCAGGAAAAGGCATGATGAAGCCGATCAAGGAGCGCCATGAGGGCGTTAATATCGTGGCGATCGACTATGACGCAGGCGCAACGGTAATCAATCAGGAAAACAGACTGAAGCTCATGCTCTCAAACGCAAAGTCAAATCTTGAACAGAAAATGATTGACGAATCGGCAAAAAATGATGAAAAAGCGACCGAAAACGACAAGGAATTTTCGGTTGTGTAATTTGAAATTCACAACTAATTAACCAAATTTTACAACAAATGATGTATCATAGATTATAATATATAGCTTATTAACGGAAAGAAGGTAGATCAAACATGAACCTATACGGAAGCACTACAAAGGACTATTCCGAAATCACACCGCAAATCAAGAAATATGCCGAGCTTTGCATTGCGGATAACAAAATCGACCCGCAGCTTTATGTTGAGCATAAGGTAAACAGAGGACTTCGCGACCTTAACGGAAAAGGCGTTTTGACAGGTCTTACCGAGATTTCGGAGATCAAATCAAAAGAGATCGTAAACGGTGAAGAGGTGCCGTGCGTCGGCAAGCTCTATTACCGAGGATATGACATTGAGCAGTTGGTTGCGGGATTTATCAAAGACAAGCGTTTCGGCTTTGAAGAGATCACCTATCTTTTGCTTTTCGGCGAACTGCCGACGGCGGCTGAGCTCGAAGAATTCAAAGCGACTCTTGCCGGCTACCGCTCATTGCCCGATTCATTTGTTCGCGACATCATTATGAAAGCACCCTCGACCGACATGATGAATTCGCTTGCAAGAAGCGTTTTGACGCTCTATTCATATGACAACAACCCGAACGACACCTCGATTCCGAATGTTTTGCGTCAATGCCTCCAGCTTATCGCAACATTCCCCCTGATGTCGGTTTACGGCTATCATTCCTATAACTATTATCTTTGCAATCATCAGAGCTTCTTCATTCATGAGCCGGATCCGTCGCTTTCTACCGCAGAGAATATTCTTCATATGCTCCGCCTTGACAGCAAATATACCGAGCTTGAAGCGAAGATCCTCGATTTGGCGCTTGTGCTTCATGCCGAACACGGCGGCGGTAATAACTCGACCTTTACAACTCATGTTGTATCGTCATCGGGCACCGACACATATTCCGCAATCGCCGCAGCCCTCGGTTCACTGAAGGGTCCGAAGCACGGCGGCGCAAACATTAAAGTATGCGCAATGTTCAATGATATCAAAGAGAATGTCAAGGACTGGGGAGACGAAGAAGAGGTTGCAGATTATCTCAAAAAGATTCTCCACAAAGAAGCCTTTGACAAAGCAGGACTTATCTACGGAATCGGTCATGCGGTATATTCGATTTCAGACCCCCGTGCAACGATTTTCCGTTCATTTGTTCATTCGCTGTCCGAAGAAAAGGGACTTGACAAGGAATATAAGCTCTATTCGCTCGTTGAGCAGTTAGCGCCGAAAATCATTGCGGACGAACGCAAGATGTATAAAGGCGTCAGCGCAAATGTTGACTTTTACAGCGGCTTTGTTTATGATATGCTCGGTCTGCCGCATGAATTATATACTCCGCTGTTTGCAATGGCTCGAATTTCGGGCTGGAGCGCACACAGAATGGAAGAGCTTATCAATGCAAGCAAAATCATTCGCCCGGCATATAAATCGGTTCAGCCGAAGCGTGATTATGTTGACCTTTCAAACAGATAAAAGATAAATTTTAATTCCCCTTTTGTTAGACTCATTTTCTAATAAAAGGGGAATTTTAACGAGAAGGAATTATATTATTATGGATAAGCAACGCTTTTTACAATGCTGTGACGAAGTGAGAACGAACGGCAGAAATATTAACGGAATCGGCACAATGGGCGAAAAATCGGTTCACGCAACCCTAAAGCTGTATTTTGACGAATATGTCGCAAACCACGAAACGGGTGTGGGCGACTATGTTGCTGACATTGTCGGGGAGCATGGCATAATCGAGATTCAGACGCGCTCGTTTGAACGGCTGAAAAATAAATTGCACGATTATCTTCCGAATGTCCGAGTGACCGTTGTTTATCCGATTTCAGTGAACACGATTGTTTACACGGTGAACGACGACGGTGTCGTTTCAAAGAGAAAAAGCCCGAAGCACGGCGACATATATTCGCTTTTTGACGAGCTTTACAAAATCCGTGAGTTCATTGACAACGATAACCTGTCCGTCTGTGCCATGATGATAAACACCGACGAATTCAGAAAAAGCTGCTCACGAAAAAAATCAAGAAAAGGCTTTTTGCGGACGGAAAAATATCCGACCGAGCTGCTTGATGAAATATATTTTAATTCACTTGCCGACTATGATATATTTTTGCCCGAAAATTCGGACGAATTTACAGCCGCAGACCTTGCAAAATCGCTGAACATCTCCGCCGACTGCGCAAGGCTGATTTTATATACATTCCGTGACTGCAACATCGTAAAGTTAATCGGCAAAAAGGGGCGTTCCAACCTCTATCGGCGGCTGATTTGAGCAAAAAACACATTGTTCAATTTATTTTCAAACTTATTTTATATCGGCTTCACCGATTTTTAACAATTATCCGATATAATAATAATCGCAAGGTATGAATATTCCCCCTAAAAATATTTTACTTGCTACTGTAACTCTGCCGGCTGTGATATCCCGTCGGCAGGGTGTGCAGACAAGATTGTAAAACTTTTGACCTCATTTGACGGAGGTCTTATTTTTTTATGCCATGTCTTTGAATATAACTTAAAAAATGCGTTTACAATAAATTATATATTCCAAAGACTTGGGGGATTTGTTTTGAAAAATATTAAAAAATCGGCGAAAATCATTTTGAAAAATAATTGGAGTTCTGCAATAATTGCGGTGATCGTGCCGTGCGTTTTCATGCTCATAACGACCGGCTTTGAGCTGATAATTCGACGATTTTTCTATCCTTTTTATCTCGCAAAATCCCGCGAATATCTCATTTTATTAACATCGCTCATTCTGTCCGCAATTTTTGTCTATCCGCTGAAAATCGGCAAAAAATATTGCTTTTATCAGAACATCACGACCCGAAAAATCGAGTCGGGTGATGTGTTTTACTGCTACTCCGATTTAAAAATATTCCTTCTGTCAACGACAACCGTTTTAGTAAAAAATGCGGTCAAAATCATATTTTTTCTGATTACCGTATCCCCTGTTTTGTCGCTTTTGAAAATTTCGTTTGAAAAAAATTTTGCGGCATATTACCAAATCATGATTGCGCTGTTGCTCGCCGCTGTTTTATTTTTCAACATCGTGATGTCATATTCGCTGTTTTTGACCGAATATATCATGATAAAAACGCATAAAAATCCGTTTTATTCGGTAGCTTTATCCGTTAAAAAAATGAGAAAACACCGCTGCCGCTTACTTACCTTTCAGCTGAAATTCATTCCCTGTTTTTTGTCCTGCATTGCGGTTTTCCCGATATTATATGCAGCTCCGCTTTACTCTCAGTCAGCGGCATTGTTTGCAAACGGCATTATTTGCGGCGATTGCCCTTGTTCTCCCATTTACCCTCTCGTTTCATCAGCGGATACCTGAACATGATGTGTCTGAGCGCTTCGCCGTTAAACGGAATCAGCGGCCAGAAATATTTGTGCTTGTCGTCAAATGATTTTGTGCTTGCCATGATCAAAACTTCGATGATGAGCGCTGCCGCAAATCCCCATATTCCGAAAAAGCCGGTGCCGAGAGTCAAAAACCAGCGGAATACCTTCATTGCGTTGCCGAATTCAGGATTCGGAATTGCATTTGTCGCAATCGTTGCGCCGACTGTGAAAAATATTGAATCGGGCAGCAATATTCCCATTGATACCGCAAAATCGCCGAGAATCAATCCGCCGATAATTGAGAATGCGGACTCGGTGTTGGTCGGTGTATGAAGGCTTGACAGCCGCAAAAGTTCAAGACCGAATTCAAGTATTATCACCTGAATGAATACGGTTGTTTCCGACTCGTCGGTCGGAATCAGCGGTCTGAATATTTCGGGGGTTTGGTCGGGATAGGTCACCATCAGCAAAAAAAGCGGCACAAGCAGGAGAGAAACCAAAATTGCGACGGAGCGGATAAATCTTGTCAGATTGCCGACTATCGGCGCTTGGTAATAGTCCTCGACATATTGCGTGAAATAGAAAAATGTTGAAGGAATTATCAGCGCTGTGGGGGACGCGTCAACAAGCAGAATGATATGTCCCTCCATCAGATGCGCAGCTATTGTGTCGGGGCGCTCGGATATGCGAAACTGCGGCATTGGGTTATACCACTTCTTTTTGACAAGCAGTTCTTCAAGCGATTTTTCGCCCATTGTCAGCGCATGAATATCGATTTCGTCAAGCCTTTTTTTGACCTTTTTCAGCAGATCGTGATCGACCTGCCCCTCGATATATCCGATTGCGACATCGGTTTTTGATATTTCGCCGACATTGGTGATTTCAAAGGTCATTCCCCTGTCTCTCACACGCCGTCTGATGAGTGCCGTATTAAAAATCAGCGTTTCGACCAAATCATCGCGACTGCCTCTTGTCACCTTCTCGATTTCGGACTGCGACGGCTCTCTTGCGGGATATTCACGAGCGTCAATCACAACCGCATTTTTGTCGCCGTCCACAAAAAGCGCAACCTGACCCATCAGCACCTGCTCGATTGCGTCGTCAAGGTCGTCGGTCATTGCCGCTTCAATATACGGGATGCTTTGCAAAAGAAGCGCTCTTGCCGCTTCTCCGCTTTCGTCGGTCACGCCCTGAAGTCCTTTCATTACATGAATCATTGCCTCTGCTTTCGCAAAGCCGTCAATGAATAATATATATGCCGAAGCATTGCCGATTTTGAGCGGACGGCCGACAATGTCAAAGCTTTTGTCAACCGGCAGTTGTTTTTTGATAAGGTCGATGTTTATTTCCAGATTTTCGGTTATTTTCATAAAACCGCTCCTTTCGTCTAAGCTATATTTTTCGCCGTCACGGCATGATTATTACATAATCAAAAAAATTTGTAAAAATAACGGATTATGTGTTGCGGAGTTTTTCAAAAAGTTGTATAATATGTATGATTATATGGAGTATTATGCCGTTTATATAAAATCAAGAAAAAGGGAGAAATTAAATTGCAATATTTAAGCAAGGATATCGGAATTGACCTCGGCACGGCAAACACGCTTGTTTGCGTTAAGGGAAAAGGAATCATAATGAGAGAACCGTCGGTTGTTGCGGTCGATGTAATGAACAATACGGTAAAGGCGGTCGGCCACGAGGCTCGTGAGATGATCGGTCGCACACCTGGTTCGATTGAAGCTGTCAGACCGCTAAAGGGCGGTGTAATTGCCGACTTTGATGTTACTGCGGCAATGCTTAGAAGATATTTGAAATTGGCACTCAAAGGCTCGTTCATATCGCGAGTCAGAGTTGTAATATGTATTCCGTCGGGTGTCACCGAGGTTGAGAGCCGTGCGGTAAACGACGCCGCAAAGCAGGCGGGCGCAAAGGCGGTCGACCTGATCGAAGAACCGATGGCGGCGGCGATCGGTGCGGGACTGCCTGTTTGGGATTCGGTCGGCTCAATGGTCGTTGATATCGGCGGCGGTACAAGCGAGGTTGCGGTAATATCGCTCGGCGACATTGTTACGGCGAACACCGTTAAAACCGCAGGCGAAGACCTTGACGAAGCGATCATCACATATATCCGCAAAAAGCATAATTTGCTTATCGGTGAAAGAACCGCTGAGGAAATCAAGCTTGAGCTTGGTTCGGCTTGGGAATTTGACGGCGAGGAAAATAAGGTCAAAGAGATTCGTGGCCGTAATATGCTTGACGGACTGCCGAAGAATATCAACATTTCGGCGGCTGAAGTCAGAGAGGCGCTCAGCGAGCCTGTTCATCAGATAATCGACACGATTCGTTCAACGCTTGAAAATACACCGCCTGAGCTTGCTTCCGACATAATCGACAAAGGCATAACTTTGGTCGGCGGCGGTGCGCTTTTGCCCGGTCTTGACAAGCTGATTGCGCTTGAAACGGCAATTCCCGTGAACATTGCGGACGAGCCGCTTGACTGCGTTGCAAAGGGCATTTGCAAGCGCCTTGAAATGGAACTGCCTTTTGACACCTATCAAAAACACCGTAAATATTATTGATTTTCACTTGAATGAGGTTTAAAATAAATGCGCTCATTTTTTAAAAGCAAAAGATTTCTGATAATATCGGCGATTGCTTTGGCGCTTGCGGTAATTGTCCTTATTTGCGGCGTTACAGGCACATTTTCATCTCCGCAGTCGAACTTTTTGTCATCTGTCTTTAAGCCGATTCAATATGCGGCATCGTCAATTTCATCTTCCGTGTCCGAATTTTTTGACAATATGCAGTCGAACGAGAAAATGAAAGAGGAAATGGCAAGTCTTAAAGACGAGCTTGCAAAAAAGGACGAGCAGTTAAAGGAATATGAAAATGCAATTCGCCAAAATGAATTTTACAAGGATTTTCTCGGAATTAAAGAGGATCATCCCGATTACAAATTTTCGGCGGCAATGATCGTCGCGCGGGACACCTCCGATCCATATCAATCGTTTACGATAGACAAGGGTACGCTTGACGGCGTTTCGGTATATGACCCGGTCATCACTTCTCAGGGGATAATCGGCTACATCAGCGACGCATATTCAACCCAAAGCGTTGTAATGACGGTGCTCTCCCCTTCAATCAACATTTCCGTGTCAGACAACCGCACACGAGATACCGGCAACATCTGCGGCAGCATGGATTATGCAAAAACCGGCTACACGCTCATGCAATATGTCAGCAGCTCCAACACAATGGCGTCGGGCGACTATGTTGTAACATCGGGTGCCGGCGGGGTTTTCCCGGCAGGATTGATCGTCGGCACGGTTGACGAGGTAAAATCAAGCGAAAACGCCGTCAGCTGTTATGCAACGGTGAAGCCTGCGGCTGATTTTTCAAAGCTGTCGGATATTATGGTAATTACCGATTTTGACGGCAAAGCTAACTGATATAAAACATATTTCAAAACACAAAGGACGGTGAACAAAATTGGATAATCAGCGAAACTATTTGCGCTATATCGGCTACGGACTGCTCATTATGCTGATGTATCTGATTCAGTTCACACCGCTCATGTTCCCGATTTTCGGGCAATATCCGATGCCGCTGTTGATGAGCGTGATCATCATTTCAATGTTTGAAAACGACCTGACAGCAGGAATCATCGGGCTGATTTGCGGAATGCTCACCGACATCAACACGGTAAACGGTTCGGGGCTTCACGCAATTCTTTATATGTTCACGGCGGTTGCGATCAGTCTTTTGATCGAAACGCTTTTGCAAAACAATGTTTTGTCGCTTGTCTGCGTTTCGTCAATCACGCTGTTCATAAATTCAGTTGTCGAGATTTTGACAAAATCCAAAATCACATCGGGATTTTTGTCGCTCTATTCTTCAACATTTCTGATCAGCGCAATCATCAGCTTCGTGCTGATCATTCCCTATTATCTGATTTTTGCGCCGCTTTTCGGACACAGGCTGATTTACAAACGGCCTTCGGGGGTTATTCACAGTAAATTGAAACAATATCGACCGAAAAAACAAAAGGTCGCACGCAAAAAGGATTACTGAGGATATAATTTATGTATTTCGAGAAACCCAAACAGAAAAAGACAAATAAATATTTTCAGGCTGTGATTTCCGTCGTGCTTGTGCTTGCAATCGTTTTTGTATATGCCGCAAGGCTCATGCAGCTGCAGGTATTCGGCTATGGCTATTATCACCGCCGTTCCGACATCAAAAATGCGCAAAGCGTTGCAATCAAAGCGGCACGAGGTGAGATTCTCGACCGCTACGGCAGACCGATTGCGGTAAACCGAGAGGGCTACAATATCGTTTTTGACGCGTCATATATTTCCATGTCGAAAATCAACTCGACGATCACAAAGCTGATGAAGCTTCTCACGGACAACGGCGATGAATGGCGGGACAAGCTGCCGATTTCAAATACATTGCCCTATAAATTTACCAAAGACGAAAATTCGAGCGAAGTAACCTCGCTTAAATCAAAGCTGGAGCTGAACCATTATGCAACGGCTGAAAACTGCGTTAATACAATGATTGACAAATATGAGCTCGGCGGCTATTCAAGCGCTCGTCAGCGCAAGCTCATGGGCATTCGCTACACAATGGACGCAGAGGATTTTTCAATATCATATCCGTTTACATTCGCAACCGACGTCAGCGAAAAAACACGCTCGGTTTTGCTTGAGCAATCGGGCGATTATCTCGGCGTTACGATTGAGGAATCGAGCGTTCGTGAATATGTCGAGGGCGACGTCATGGCACAGTTAGTCGGCAATATCGGTCCGATTTATGCCGAGGACTGGGAAGAACTCAAGCAAAAGGGCTATTCATACAGCGACAATGTCGGCAAATCGGGAATTGAGGCGGCATTTGAAGATTATTTAAGAGGTACCGACGGCGTTAAAAAAGTATTGACCGATTCATCGGGAAATGCGACCGAGGTCGTAATCGACCAGGAGGCAAAGTCGGGCAACACTGTCATGCTCTCGATTGACCTGACAATTCAGCGCGTTGCGCAAAACTCGCTTTCAAACCTTGTCAAAAAGGTTCAGGGCGAAGGAATCAATGCAACATCGGGCGCTGTCGTAGCGATAAATGTTAATACCGGTGAGATTTTGGCGGCGGCAAACTACCCGACATATACACTCAAGCAATATCAGGAGGATTATGAATCGCTTGCCAACGATTCGTCAAATCCGCTCTTTAACCGTGCATTTTACGGAACATATCCGCCGGGTTCAACCTTCAAGCCGGCAATTGCCGCAACAGGAATCACCGTCGGCACGATTAAACCGACCGACACGATTTTCTGTAAGCAATATTATACCTACTATTCCGACATGACCTGGAGATGTATGCACTATCACGGCTCGCTTAATGTAATGCAGGCGCTCTCCGCTTCGTGCAACTATTTCTTCTATGACACAGGCAGACGAATCGGAATCAACACAATGAATAAATATTGCGAAAGAGCCGGTCTCGGCGTTAAAACAGGCGTTGAAACAGGCGAATCGGCAGGCGTTTTGGCAGGACCGACCTATGCCAAATCAATCAACACAACATGGAACCCCGGTGACACGCTTCAGGCGGCAATCGGTCAGTCATATAACCTTTTCACACCGCTTCAGCTTGCAACCTATACCGCAACGATCGCAAACGGCGGAACAAGATATACCTCCACCCTGCTTCACAGAATCAAGAGCTATGACCTCAAAGAAACGGTGCTTGACAAAACGGCAACCGTTGCGGCTGAAACAGGCTTCTCAAAATTAGCCATCTCTACCGTTAAAAAAGGTATGCTTTCAGCGGCATTTGAGGGTACTGCTTCGTCCGTCTTCGGCGACTATCCGATTCAGGTAGGCGGTAAAACAGGTACATCGTCCACAATCGGCGACGACAACGGTCTGTTCATTGCCTTTGCGCCATATAAGGATTCGGAGATTGCGGTTGCGATCGTTCTCGAACACGGTCTTCACGGTTATGTTGCCGCACCTGTTGTAAAGGATATTTTCGACGCATATTTCTTCTCAAAAACCGAGCAGGAAAAACAGCAAGCGGCTAATTCGCTGATTTCATAAACTTTCGTTGCAATAACACAAAACCTTTGACAAAGTCTACAAAATATGATAAACTTGTAACGGGAAAATATAATTTTTGATATAAAATGTATTTTTTCGCATAAATTATACTTATCCAAGGAAGGATCGTATGAGCAGAAACATTGTCATTACATCGGGAAAAGGCGGAGTCGGAAAATCATCTGTCACCGCATATCTCGGCGCAGAGCTTTGCAAGCTCAGGAAAAAGGTTCTTCTAATCGATATGGACGAGGGGCTAAGGTCTCTTGATTTGATGCTTAATGTTTCGTCTGAAACGGTGTTTGACATCACTGATTTGATTGACGGAAACTGCTCGATTTTGCAGTCGCTTTTGCAAATTCCGGGCTGCCCGGAACTATATCTTCTCCCGGCGCCCGCAACAAAAGGCGCAATTGAACAGGGCGATGTGCTTAAAAGCATTGTGTCAGAGCTGTCCGAAATGTTTGACTACATTTTGATCGACTCACCTGCCGGAATCGGAGAAGGATTTTATACATCGCTTTCGATTGCAGATGAAGCGCTGCTTGTGGTAAATCCCGATCCCGTGTCGGTTCGCGACGGCGGAATCGTTTCAAAGCTGCTAAGAAAAAACGGAATCGACAAAATCCGACTTGTTATCAACAAGTTAAATACATCGCTGATGATCAAAGGCAGCTTTTTGAATGTTGACGAGATCATTGACCAAACCGAGGTTCAGCTGATTGCGGCGATCCCGACCGATTATGAAATCGTGAAAAGCTCGGCAAAGGGCGAAATGCTGCCGCCGTCATATGCAAAAGATGCATTTAAACGGTTCGCAAGCCGATTGGAGGGCGCACATATAATTTTACCGAAACTGCAAAAATTCACTTGATTTTTTTGCATTTACGCGATAGAGAAAATATTAAAAAGGGTGATGATTATTATGAACATTGCTTTGATTGCACATGATGCAAAAAAGGAACTTCTCGTTCAGTTCTGCATTGCATATTGCGGCATTTTGAGCCGACACAATCTTTGTGCAACAGGCACAACCGGAAAAATCATAGCCGAAGCGACAGGTCTTCAGATTTCTCGGTTTTTGAGCGGTCAGCAAGGCGGCGGAGAGCAAATTGCCTCGCGAATCGGTTGTGACGAAATCGACATGGTACTTTTGTTCCGTGACCCGATCACGGCAAAGCCGAGCGAACCTAACGACATGAACATCTTAAGACTGTGCGATGTTCATAACATTCCGGTTGCAACGAACATTGCAACGGCTGAAGTTTTGATTCACGGTCTTGAACGCGGTGACCTTGACTGGCGTTTATATTCTCACTAAACATATTTAAAAATAGAAAAAACATATAGCTTGCAACCGCTAAGACGGAAAAGAGTAGCAAACGGTTCCCGACAGAGAGTGCGGCATTTTTGCTGAAAGCCGCATAGGACAAAATCATTTGTGAAGACATTCCCGAGCGGATCGGGCGCTCCCGTTACAGAGTCGAAAATAAGACGGCAAATTAATATATTTGCCTGAAATTGGGTGGCACCACGGGTTTTCTCGTCCCTGTTTTTACACAGGGGCGTTTTTTGTTTTAACGAGAAAACAAGTTATATTATTCATTATAAACACACACAATTAACATAAAAAAGGAGATTGGTTTATGGAACTGATAGCAAAGGCACTTAAAGGAACGGGCGATGTGCTCCCCTTTGATGCGTACAAATGGCACTTTATTGAAAAAACTGCGGCGGATGTTGCTGACAGGTTTGGTTTTAAAGAAATTCGCACACCTGTTTTTGAGCGCACCGAGCTTTTTGAGCGTTCGGTCGGAGATACTACCGACGTTGTTCAAAAAGAGATGTATACATTTAACGACAAGGGCGGCCGCTCAATCACGCTTAGACCCGAAGGCACTGCGGGAGCTGTTCGCTCGACATTGGAGCACGGTCTTTTCAACGACGCACTGCCGACAAAGGCATATTACATCACATCATGTTACCGCTATGAAAAACCGCAGTCGGGAAGGCTTAGGGAATTTCATCAATTCGGCGTTGAGTGCATCGGCGCACCGAGCGCAAACGCAGACGCCGAAGTGATCATGCTTGCTGATTCGGTCATTCGTTCGCTTGGAGTAAGCAACATTTCGCTTGAAATAAACTCGATCGGCTGTCCGACCTGCCGTGCAAAATATACGGCGGCGCTTAAAGAATATTTCGGTAAATATAAGGATCAGCTTTGCGAAACCTGTCAGGGACGGCTTGACAGAAATCCGATGAGAATTCTTGACTGCAAATCACCTGTTTGTAAGGGCATTGCGGAAAACGCACCGAATATTCTCGACTATCTCTGTGAGGAATGCTCGGAGCATTTTGAAAAGGTTAAGGCTTGTCTTGACGAGTGCAAAATCGAATATGTAATCAATCCGAAGATCGTTCGGGGACTTGATTATTACACAAAAACCGTATTTGAATTTGTGTCAAACGAAATCGGTGCTCAAGGCACGGTTTGCGCCGGCGGACGATATGACGGACTTGCCGAAGAAATCGGAGGACCGCACCTGCCGTCGCTCGGATTTGCAATGGGCATTGAGCGAATGATTTTGTTAATGGAAAAACAAGGCGTCCGGTTCCCCGAAGACGACGCACCCGAATTATATATCGCACCGATGGGTGACAAAGCGGCTGTTGAAGCGGTCAAGCTTTGCAACATGGTTCGCAACGAGGGCTTTTCGGCGATTACCGATTATAATTCAAGAGGGCTTAAAGCACAGATGAAATATGCCAACAAAATCGGCGCAAAATTCACGCTGGTTCTCGGAGATAATGAGCTGCAGGCAAAATCGGCTAAGCTGAAAAATATGCAGTCGGGCGAGGCAAACGAAATCGCACTTCCCGACGGACTCATCTCGGCGCTTTATGACGAGGGTATCAAAAATGCTTTCGATAATCTCAACGACAGCATTGAATCAATGTCATAACGATAATTATTTCATACTTTTTTCTTGAAAAAGTATTGCAAAAAAGCTTTAATTGGATTTGTTGATAATATATGATTGGTATTTTGTCACTTTTTCTGAAGAAAAAGTAACCAAAAAGACTTTATAGATTTTCAACAAAATATCAAAAGACATTTTGTTGAAAATACAAGACTTTTGACCATTCATTAAAAATTACAACATTACAATCAAACTTTATCATTAGATTCATTTACAATGCTTTTTTACTGTTTGAGATAATATAGCACATAAAACCATCTCAATTTTCAAAATATGCGAATATGCATATTTTGAAAATTAAAATAAAGCTTTTTGGTGATACCTTTTTCTCGAAAAAGGTATCGAAAACAATACAATCTGAAAGGATAAATTTAATTATGCTTGATAAAATGGGAGAGCTTCGCCGCACGAAATACTGCGGTGAATTTACAAAAGAAAATGTTGGCGAGACCGCTGTGGTATGCGGATTTTGCCAGCGTCAGAGAGATCTCGGTCAGCTGATATTCATTGATCTTCGCGACCGCACGGGAATTGTTCAGCTTGCATTTGACGATTCAACGGACAAAGCAATTTTTGACAAGGCATTCACCGTCAGAGGCGAATATGTTTTGATGGCAAAAGGCACTGTCAGAATGCGTTCGTCTGTCAATAAAGATATTCCGACGGGCGAAGTTGAAATTGCGGTAGATGATCTTCGCATTCTTTCGACCGCACAAACTCCTCCCTTTGAAATTGTCGAAAACAGCAAGGTAAAGGACGAGCTTCGTTTGCAATATCGTTTTCTTGACCTTCGTCGTCCCGATTTGCAGCGCAACCTCATCATGCGCTCAAAAATCGCAAAGGTTACCCGTGATTATTTCGACGAACAGGGCTTCCTTGAAATCGAAACTCCGATGCTCATAAAATCCACCCCGGAAGGCGCTCGTGACTATCTTGTTCCCTCCCGTCTTTATCACGGCGAATTTTATGCGCTTCCGCAGTCACCCCAGATGTACAAACAGCTGCTCATGGTTTCGGGCTACGACAGATATATGCAAATAACACGCTGCTTCCGTGATGAGGACCTTCGTGCGGACAGACAGCCCGAATTTACCCAAATTGACCTTGAGATGTCATTTGTTGATATGGAAGATGTTCTTGCAATGGGCGAAGGATACATTAAGCGTCTGTTCAAGGATGTTTTGAACATTGATGTTAAACTCCCGCTCAAGCGCCTGACATATGCCGACGCAATGAGTCTTTACGGTTCGGACAAGCCGGACACCCGTTTTGATATGACGATCACCGACCTTTCCGACATTGTCAAGGACTGCGGATTCTCCGTATTTTCGGGTGCTGTCGCATCAGGCGGTTCGGTTCGTGCAATCTGCGCTAAAAACGCCGTTACAACATATACCCGCAAGATGATCGACAAATTGACCGACAGCGCAAAGGGTATCGGCGCAAAGGGTCTTGCATGGATTCGTTTGACAGACGACTCGGTTGCTTCGTCATTCGCAAAATTCATGAGCGAAGATGAAATGAATGCAATAATCGATCGTTGCGGCGCAACCACCGGCGATGTGATCGTGATCGTTGCGGACAAAGATCGTGTAACGCTTCCTGTTCTCGGTGCGCTTCGTCTTGAAATGGCGAAAAAGCTTGACATTATCCCGCAGGATCAATATAACATTTTGTGGATCACCGAAATGCCGTTCTTTGAATATAACGAAGAAACAGGCGGCTGGGACGCAATGCATCATCCGTTCACCGCTCCCGTTGACGAATGCATCGAATATCTTGACACCGACCCCGAAAAGGTTCGTGCAAAGAGCTATGACCTTGTAATCAACGGATTTGAGATGTCGAGCGGCTCAATTCGTATCACCGACCCCGAGCTTCAGGACAGAATGTTCAGAGCGCTTGGCATGAACGAAGACGAGATCCAGGCAAAATTCGGATTTTTGGTAAATGCATTCAAATTCGGCGCACCGCCGCACGGCGGAATGGCGCTCGGTCTTGACCGTCTGTGCATGGTAATGCTCGGTTGCGACAGCCTTCGCGATGTTGTTGCATTCCCGAAAATGCAGAATGCACGAGAACTGATGAGCGGCGCTCCGACTGTTGCCGACAAGGCTCAGCTCGTCGAACTCGGTCTTGACGGAATCGAAACAGAATGATTTTAAAATCACATTTTCGCAAATTTTAATAAAATATGCATATTTAACATAAAATTAAAAAAAATCTCATAAAATAAGTGATAATTGTCGCTTTTTTGTGAGATTTTTGCTTTACAATTATTTAAAAACATGATAAAATAAGTTGTGACATTATATGCCTGTGTTTTTTATATAGGCATTTAAGTTAACAACTATATTTAGGAGGCAAATTTCTCATGGCAAGAAAAATGAAAACCATGGACGGTAACACCGCTACCGCTCACGCTTCATATGCCTTTACCGATGTTGCTGCAATCTACCCGATTACCCCGTCATCAGTAATGGCAGAAGTGACCGATACGATGGCTGTTGCCGGCGCTACAAACCTTTTTGGACAAAAAGTAAAAATTTCCGAAATGCAGTCAGAAGCAGGCGCAGCAGGTGCAGTACACGGCTCACTCGCAGCAGGTGCCCTCACCACAACCTACACCGCTTCACAGGGTCTTTTGCTCATGATCCCGAATATGTATAAAATGGCCGGTGAGCTTCTTCCGGGCGTAATTCATGTATCAGCCCGCTGCGTTGCTTCACACGCACTTAACATTTTCGGCGACCATTCTGACATTTACGCATGTCGTCAGACAGGCTATGCAATGTTATGTTCAAACAGCCCGCAAGAGGCAATGGATCTTGCTGCTGTTGCTCATCTTTCGGCAATCAAAGGCAGAGTTCCGTTCCTTCACTTCTTTGACGGTTTCCGCACATCTCACGAGATTCAGAAAATCGAAGTTTGGGACAACAACGACCTCAAAGACCTCATTGATTGGGACGCTGTAAACGAATTCCGTCATCGCTCACTTAACCCGGAACATCCGGCTCAGCGCGGTACCGCTCAGAACCCGGATATTTTCTTCCAGGCAAGAGAAGCCTGCAACAAATATTATGACGCTGTTGTCGGTGTATGCGAAGACTACATGAACAAAGTAAACGCAAAAATCGGCACAGATTACAAGCCGTTCAACTACTATGGCGCACCTGACGCTGAGAAGATCATTATTGCAATGGGTTCTGTTTGCGAAACCGCACAGGAAACAATCGACTATTTGATGGCTCGCGGCGAAAAGGTCGGTCTTGTTAAGGTTCATCTCTATCGTCCGTTCTCTGCAAAGCACCTGCTTTCGGTTATTCCGGACACCGTTAAGAAGATTGCAGTTCTTGACCGCACAAAAGAGCCGGGTTCAATCGGCGAGCCGCTTTATCTTGATGTTGTTGCAGCTTTGTTTGATTCAAAATTCAAAGACGCAACCGTTACATCGGGCAGATATGGTCTTGGTTCTAAGGATACAACTCCGGGACAGATCATCGCTGTATATAACAACCTCGATTCTGCCGACATGAAGAAACGTTTCACAATCGGCATTGAAGACGATGTTACCAACCTCTCATTGAAGGTTACCGAAAATCCCGACACAACACCGGAAGGCACACATTCATGTAAATTCTGGGGTCTTGGTGCGGACGGTACAGTCGGTGCTAATAAGAACTCAATCAAAATCATCGGTGACAACACCGATATGTACGCTCAGGGTTACTTTGATTATGACTCAAAGAAATCTGGCGGCGTTACAATTTCTCACCTTCGTTTCGGTAAGAAGCCGATCAAATCAACATACCTCATTTCGCAGGCTGACTTCGTTGCTTGCCACAATCCTGCATACATAGAGAAGTATGACATGGTTGAGGATGTTAAACCGGGCGGCACATTCCTGCTTAACTGTCCGTGGGAAGGCGAAGAGCTTGAAGAGCGCTTGCCGGGCAAGGTTAAAGCATATATTGCCAACAACAACATTCAGTTCTACACGATCAACGCTACCGCAATCGACAAGAAGCTCGGTCTTCGCGGTCGTATCAATACCGTTTTGCAGGCTGCATTCTTCAAAATCTCGGGCATCATGCCTGTTGACGAGTCGGTAAGACTCATGAAGGAAGCTGCTAAGAAAACATATGGCAGAAAGGGCGACAAGATCGTTCAGATGAACTATGACGCTATTGACAGCGGCATTGACGGCGCAGTTAAGGTTGATGTTCCCGAGGCTTGGAAAACAGCTGAGGGCGAGCTTCCGATTCATAAATTTGACGGCGAAGGCAGACTCATTGACTATGTCAACAATGTTCTTATTCCGATCAACTCACAGCACGGTAACAAGCTCCCTGTTTCAACATTTGTAAATGACGCTAACGGCGAAGTTCCGCTCGGCTCATCTGCATTTGAAAAGAGAGGCGTTGCTGTCGATGTTCCGGTATGGAATACCGATAACTGCATTCAGTGTAACTTCTGCTCTTATGTTTGCCCGCACGCTTGTATCCGTCCGGTTGCCATGACCGAAGATGAGTTGAAGGCTGCTCCTGCAAACACAAAGACAAAAGACATGACCGGCATGCCCGGCATGAAGTTCACAATGGCTGTTTCGGTCCTCGACTGCACAGGCTGCGGTTCTTGTGTAAATGTATGTCCGGGAATGAAGGGCAACAAGGCTCTTTCAATGGCATCGCTCGATACACAGCGTGACCAGCAGGCAGCATATGACTATGCTGTTACACTCGACGACAAGCCCGAAGTTGCGGCTAAATTCAAACCGACTACCGTTAAGGGAAGCCAGTTCAAACAGCCGTTGCTTGAGTTCTCGGGTGCTTGCGCAGGATGCGGTGAAACTCCGTATGCTAAGCTTGCTACTCAGTTGTTCGGCGACAAGATGTATATTGCAAACGCAACAGGCTGCTCGTCAATTTGGGGCGGTTCATCACCGTCAACTCCGTACACCACAAACAAAGAGGGTCATGGTCCTGCATGGCAGAACTCGTTGTTTGAAGATAACGCTGAGTTTGGTTACGGTATGTTCATTGCAACAAGAGCTACTCGTGAAAGACTCATGAACCATACTAAAGCATTGCTTGAATCGGATGTAAACGACGCAGTTAAAGACGCTGCAAACGCTTGGATCGAAACATTTGACGACAGCACCGCTAACAAAGCTCCGGCAGCGGCATTTGCAAAGGCTCTCGAAGAGAACTGCGCTGACAATGCTGACGCTAAGGCTATTCTCGAAGAGAAAGATCAGCTTGCTAAGAAGTCAATCTGGATCTTCGGCGGCGACGGTTGGGCTTATGATATCGGCTTCGGCGGTCTTGACCATGTTATCGCTCAGAACGAAAATGTAAACATCCTCGTATTTGATACCGAGGTTTACTCAAACACAGGCGGACAGGCTTCAAAATCAACTCCGACAGGTGCAATCGCTCAGTTTGCTGCATCAGGTAAGGTTACTAAGAAGAAAGACCTTGCGGCAATCGCAATGAGCTACGGTTATGTATATGTTGCTCAGGTTTCACAGGGCGCTGACATGAACCAGTGCATCAAGGCGTTCAACGAAGCTGAAAGCTACAACGGTCCGTCAATCATCATCGCTTATGCTCCGTGTATCAACCACGGAATCAAGGGCGGTATGTCAAATGCTCAGACAGAGGAGAAAGCAGCAGTTGCTTCCGGCTACTGGAACCTCTTCAGATATGATCCGAGAAAGGCAGGAACCGAGAATCCGTTCACACTCGATTCAAAGGCTCCGACAGAGGCATATCGTGACTTCATTCTTAACGAAGTTCGTTACAGCTCGCTGATGAGAGCATTCCCCGAAAAGGCAGACAACCTCTTCACCAAGGCTGAAAACGAAGCTAAGGCTAAGTTTGCCGCTCTTGAAAAGAGAGCAGAGAAATAATCATTAACCGATTATTTCAAAAGCGATAATATTGCTTAACAAAATCCCACTATTTATTAAAAATAGTGGGATTTTTCTTTCGCAAAAAGCTAAAAAATATATAAAAAACAAGGCATAAAAAAATATCCGCCGAGGCAAATGCAATTTGCAAAAGCCTTAGCGGATATTTATTTTAGCTTATGAAATTATTCATGCTCGGTGTGATGAGTCTCGGTTTCGGGCGCCTGCGTTTCGGGCGCTTCCGTTTCGGGTGCCTGTGTTTCAGGTGCTTTGGTTTCGGGAGCTTTGGTTTCAGGCGCTTTTGTTGCCGCCTGAGTCCGTTTCTCCGTCTTATCTTCCCTATTATTGTTGCTGTTATTATCGGAATCATCGTCCGAACTCGTGTTGGTATCCTTTGCGCCATATGCCTTCGGCTTTGTGGATGCGTCTACCTGATCGCCGCCGTGATAGTCGCAAAGCGGCATATAGCTTTTCTTGAAGTAGCCGTATGATGAGCTTCCGCAGCCTGTACGAGCGACTTTTCCGCTTGCTGTGCAATATCTTGTATAAACAACATTATCGCTTTGCGGGAAGTCCTTTGCCTCTTTGCCGTCCATGATCTTCGACATTGCGGCTTTCCAAAGCTTGAGCGCCGGATTGCTGTAAAGTCCGCTCATCGCCTCACTGTTATCCATACCGAACCATACTGCCGAAGCATAATATGGTGTGCAGCCGACGAACCAACGGTCCTTTGTATCGGAGGTCGTACCTGTTTTACTCATAATCGGCCAATCGCCGATCTGCGCAGGCGTTGCAGTACCTCTTGTCGTGACTGTCTGGAGCATTTCGCACATTATGTTAGCGGTTTCTTCGCTCATCGCTCTGTGGAAATCCTCGCTGCTGTCGATTACAACATTATCATATTGGTCAAGGATCTGCGTGTAGGTATGCGGCTCATAATATATGCCGAGGTTGCCGAATGTGCAATATGCCGCTGTAAGCTCGGTAGTCGTAACGCCATAGACGCTGCCGCCGAGAGCAAGCGATGAAAGGTTCAAATCGCTCATGACCTTGCCGTTTACCTCAATCGAATCATAGAGCGTTGAAATGCCCATGTTTTCGGTTGCGAATTTATATGATGTTTGCAGTCCCATGTCACGGACGAGCTTAACGGGAATCGTGTTAAGCGACTGCTGGAGCGCATAGAGCACGGACACCGTTCCGCTGTAATATCCTGTGTAGTTAACAGGCCAGCGTTTGCCGTCTACTGTGGTGACCGATTCATCGACCATCTTTGAGCCCCAGGTAATTTGGTTATATTCAATCGCCGGGGCATATGCCGATACCGGTTTGATTGACGAACCCGTCTGTCTCGGCGACTGAGTTGCGCGGTTAAGAGTACGGTTGCCTGTTTTCTTGCCCCTGCCGCCGACAATTCCGACAATGTGACCTTTATAATCCATCACGGTGATTGCGCTTTGCGCTTTTCCGCCGCTGTTTGTATATACCTTCATGAAGTTGTCGTCGTCATTATAAACGCCCTCAAGAATCTTCTGAACGCTGAGGTCAACAGTTGAATAAATCTTATATCCGCCTTTATAAAGCTGTGATTCCGCATAATCATAGCTGTAATTCTTTTCTTTCATAAGACCCTGAATTACATCTTCGATCAAGGCGTCAACAAAATATGAATTGACATCTTCTTCGATCGTGTTAGCCGAAGAAAGAACGGTTGAGGGCTTGTCGCGAAGTCCGAGATCCGCCGATTTCGCCTTTTCATATTCATCGTCGGTGATATATCCGTTATTTCGCATTTCGCTCAAAACCCAATTTCGACGCTCAAGGTTAGAATCGGGATATTCATAAGGATCATAGCCCGTCGGGTTCTTTGTGATTGCCGCAAGCGCCGCACACTGAGTCAGCGACAGCTCGCTTGCATGCTTGTCAAAATAATAGTTTGACGCAACTTCAACGCCGTCAACGCCCGAACCTAAGTGAATCGTGTTGAGATAGCACTCCAAAATTACATCCTTTGAATAATGGCTCTCAAGATATTGCGCTCTCATTATTTCACGGATTTTTCGGGTAACCGAGGTTTCTTTATCGTTAGTGATGTTCTTTACAAGCTGTTGGGTGATTGTCGAACCGCCCTGTTCGCTGTCATAGAAATGGAACACCAGATTCGCCATTGCCGAAAATGTACGCTTCCAGTCAACACCCTCATGAGAATAAAATCGCTTGTCCTCGGCTGACACAAATGCTTTTTGCAGGTTGTCGGGCATTTGGTCAATGTCGATCCAAAGACGGTTTTCATCTCCGTGAAGCCTTTTCAGCTCAACATACTTCGCGCTTCCGTCCTTGTTTGTGCCGTTTTGCGCATAGATGATGGAGGTATATGCAAGTTTCAGGTTGTTGAGGTCCTGATCAACTGTTCCGTCAACAAACTTGAATACATATATCATAAACGAACCGACGACAACGCAGACTGTGATTACGCCGATAAGAAATACCGACAAAAGCACCTTGACAAATGCTTTGCGTTTGCGCGTTTTCTTTTTCGGCTTGGCGGTTGAGATGATCTCGAAATTATCATCTAAAACAAGACCGCCGTCGTTGTCATTTCTTCTGTGCCGTGTTCTGCCCGATGATGACACATCACGGTTCTTCGTACGAGCCACGCCGCTTCGGCTCCCCTGATTTCCACGGCGATGATTCGCAGATGATTCTTTTTTCGGTCGTCTAAAACCAAAAATTTCGAGAAGCTTGTCAACAAAACTTCCGTTTTCCGATTTCATTAAACCACACCTTTCTTGTGACTAAATTACTGTTATTTTCATGTTTTTAAAAAAATAAATTCCATTTTAGTGTATATGTATTTATATAATACCACAAACATCGAAAAATAGCAAATTACAATTTTGTAACATAGCCGGTAATTTCCGCATAATCGGCAAATATTCAGGAAACAATAAAACAAAAACAGATTTGCGGTGATTTAAGGTGAAATTGACAGCGAAAATATTTACGGTGATGTTCATGATGATCGTGGCGGCGTCGGCGATTGCGTTTGAAGGAACGACCAAATCCGATAATGCTCCGACAAAGGCGGCACTTTATACCGTCGGGGAGCATGACGGCAAAATTGCGGTTTTTGAAGGACAAAATGACGAACCTATCGAAATAACCGACATATATATCAGCGAACTGCCGCTCAAAGACAGGACGCTCATTAAGCAAGGCATAACTGCGAACACCGATTCGGAGCTTTGCAGAATACTTGAAGATTATGACGGATAAAGCAAATGGAAATGGCATATTATTTAACATATTTTAAATTTGGTGAATAATATGCTAAACACGATAAATTCGGTAATATGGGGATATTTGCTGACAACGCTGCTTATTTTTACAGGCGTGCGGCTGAGCATTAAGACGAGATTTTTTCAACTGCGAAAAATTCCGCTGATGTGCAAAAAAACGCTGTTTAGTCTCTTTAAAAAAAGCAGCGATAACGCCATATCTCCGTTCGAGGCAATGAGCACGGCGCTGTCGGGCACAATGGGCACGGGCAACATCATCGGCGTCGGAACGGCGATTGCACTCGGCGGAGCAGGTTCGATTTTTTGGATGATTTTGTCGGCGGTGCTGTGCATGATAATCAAATACGCGGAGGTGGCGCTGAGCGTTAAATACAGAATCACCGAGAATGGTGAAAAGCATGGCGGTGCGATGTACTACATAACAAAAGGAATGGGTGAAAAATATCGCTTTTTGGCGGTGATTTTCTCAACGTCGGTGATTTTTACCTCATTCGGAATCGGGGCTGCGGCACAATCGGTCGCTGTCAGCAACAGCATATCAAACACCGCAGGTAAATCGACATACGGTATTTTGTGCGGGGTAGCCCTGTGCGTTGCCGCCGCCTGCGTCATTTTCGGCACGGCAAGAGCACTCATGAAATTCACTTCCCTGTTAGTGCCGATAATGACGCTGACCTATTTCATAGGCGCCGCATTTGTGCTGATAAAATATCGCTGTGAGATCCCGAGCGCTGTGGGTCGCATTTTTTCGGGCGTATTTTGCACAAATGCGGCAGGCGGCGGCATGGTTGGAATGATGAATGTTTTGGCGCTCAGACACGGCTTTTCCAAAGGTATGTTCACAAATGAAGCCGGAATGGGCAGCGCGCCAATCGTTCATGCAAAAGCCGACAATACACCCGGTGAACAGGGGCTTTGGGGAATGCTTGAGGTGTTTTTGGACACCGTTGTAATGTGTACGCTCACCGCTCTCGTGATTTTGGTCACAAACAGCGAGAGCCTTCCCGGCAGCATCATGACGACAGCCGCATTTTGCAAGGTTTTCGGCGACATGGGAAGCATATTCATTGCGGTTTGCGTAACGCTTTTTGCATTCGGCGCAATAATCGGTTGGTGCTGCTATGGTGTTGCGGGTTGTGAATTTCTGTTTCATTCAAAATCGTCGGTCGTTGTCTATAAAATCATATATTGCGCGGTAATTATTCTCGGCGGTGTGCTCCCCATAACGCTTGTGCTTGAAATGTCCGACCTGCTGAATGCATTCATGGCGCTGCCAAACCTGATTGCGGTAAATGCACTGACAAATGATGTTGTTATGATAATCAAAAAGCAGTAGCTTTTGTCAAGAAAATCATGTCGAATAAAAAAATATAAAACACGGCATTTGAGGCATTATATACCGCAAAAATGCAAATACTCTATATGATGACAAAGTAAAGGAGTATTTGCGACATGGCTTATCAATATGGCAGTAAGGTTGAAATCTGCGGGGTGAATACTTCGGAGCTGCCTGTGCTAAAAGAGAAGCAGAAAATGGAGCTGTTAAGGCGTGCAAGAAACGGCGATAATAATGCGCGGGATGAGTTGATTTCGGGAAATTTGAAGCTGGTGCTAAGCGTAATTCAGCGATTTTCCAACCGTGGAGAAAACCCGGACGATTTGTTTCAAATCGGATGCATTGGTCTTATCAAAGCAATCGATAATTTTGATTTAAGCCTTGATGTGCGGTTCAGTACCTATGCCGTTCCGATGATTATCGGAGAGATTAGGCGCTTTCTTCGGGATAATTCTTCGCTTCGAATCAGCCGTTCACTAAAAGACACGGCATATCGTGCAATGCAGGTAAAGGAAGAGTTGATTGCGAAAAACGGCAAAGAGCCGACAATTGACGAGATTGCAAAACGAATGGAAATGCCTCGTGAAGATGTGGTTTTGGCGCTTGAATCTATCGTTGACCCGGTATCGCTCTATGAACCGGTATATTCCGACGGCAGCGACACGATTTATGTTATGGATCAAGTCGGCGATAAAAATGAGGAATCAAACTGGCTTGATGAAATGATGCTGAAGGACGCAATCAAAAATCTGCCGAGCCGTGAAAAGAAGATATTACGGCTTCGTTTTTTCGACGGCAAAACGCAAATGGAGGTCGCAAACGAAATCGGTATTTCACAAGCCCAGGTTTCAAGGCTTGAAAAAGCCGCAATAGATACAATTAAGAGTGGATCGTAAGTCCGCTCTTTTTTATATCAGCCGTCCAAATGTGAATATTGCACAAACTCAACTGATTTTTTTTAGATGAATCGTGCATTTACAATCATACATTGTTATGCTATTATTAGATTAGATAAGTAATACAGTAATAATTTATATTTATATTATAAGTCAAGCCGCCAAAACGGAGATGATATTATGGAAAAAGCGAAAAAGATATTTCTATACATTGGAATTTCGATAGTTATAATTACGTTCATGCTCTTTGTAGTTGTTCTTATCAGGGACACTTTATATAATATTGAATTTAACCGCAATAGAGAATTCTTTGGAAAAGGCGATGCGGATGATGAGTGGTTTTGGGCATTCATGAGTTTCTTAGCAATCCCCGTCCCAGTCCTTTTATCGGAGATTTTTATAATTAAGGACGGCTGCATACTTTTGTCTAAAGATGAATCAAAAGCCCGAAAAGTACTCAGCATTATTTCCGCTGTTTTGTCAATCTTGTTGATTGTTTTGGCGCTGATACTCTTGAACGGTCTTGTAGATTTTAACTTCATAGACATTGTATTCCTATCAATTTGGTTAGCTCTTATTGTGTCATTTATATTGACATATAAAATTAAGGTTTGAAATGAGGAGCGAATTATTATGACATATGAATATTTTGATACTGAAAACGGATTGAACTCACCTGAAGAGTATACACTTATATTCAAAGCTGAATTGTCCGAATATAGCAGCTTATCAGAGTTCGGATATGCTTGTGCAAAAACGGGATATGACTATATCAATGAACGAATAAAAAGTCACTCCCCTGAATATAAACCATATCCGTGGGAAAAGTATTTGGAAGAGTTCATCACCAAACCAACGCCCATCTCATTTTCTTGTTTTTTACAAATGAGGAAAAACTCCCTTTTTGGGGTTGAAAATACCCAACCTGTGCTTAAAGAAACAGATATTGATTTTGCCATGGTTTTTCAAAACGAATGGAACGATCAGTTATTTGTCGCAACGCTCACCGACTCATATATAGGCTACTGGTGGCAAACAGATGCATAATCTCACTCCCCCCGGCGTTTAGTCGGGGGTAAGAAAAAAATATATATTGATTTCGATACAAATGGTGGCAATGGTGCGGTTGATATCGATAATATTATTTTATTTGAAGCAGTTAACTCTTTTCATGTTAAAATTCAACATAGAAAAGATGTTATGGACAATGTTGGTAAATTCTTGTTGGAGTGAGACTTATGCTAAAATACGATTCGAAAAAGAAATACAAATTATTTTTGTACATTTCTAATTTTGTTGCAGTGATAATTTCAATCGTTCTTTTTTTAATTCATTTAGATTATATTGCAACTATATTCTGGTTTGCATATAGTTCTTTATATTCTATAATTACATATCTGTTATTAAACAGTAAGTCACCAATTAAAATAAAATTTAGATCGCTTTTAATTATGGTTGTTATTTGTTCAATAGCATTATTTATAATATCTTTATGGTATAACAATGATTTATATATTGATTATTTTCATGCCTCAATTATTCTTTTTATTGTATTTGCATTTGTATTTGTAGCGATTGATTGGTGTTTGTCTAATATAATCTTACTTATAACAAAACAAATTATTGATAAGAAAAATGCATAATCACAATCCCCCCCCCGACGGTTTGTCGGGGGGGAAAACCAAACCTAACGGCAAAGGTTACCGAGGGCGGTGTTTCGTGGTCATCAAGCAACACGAATATGAAGTTATGAGTAAAAATTCAGACTATCTTATTGAGTAAGGAGAGTGTTTTCTTGAAAAAGAATAATTATTTATCAAAATTTGCGATTTTATTATATCTGATAAACGCTTTGTTCTTTATATCTTTATACGGTATGTTGAGTTATTTTATAAAAATAGAATGTGTGTTTTTTGGATCAGCCATTTCCATACTGCTGCTTTTTGCGTACAGCACAGCATATTCATTTATTGCGGTGGTGAAAGAAAAGAATAAACGCGTGCTAAATATAAAATCCATAATATTCACTATCATGTCGGTCGCAATTACATTGGTTTTGTATTGCCGGTCCTTACAATTTAAAAATGTCTATGCTCAAGATTATCGAGGTATTTTGTTAGGCGTAGAAATTATTGTTTTGTTTATTGTAATAATAGATTGGTTATTGTCATTTTTCGTTTTTTCATTTTATAAAAAAATAAATGATAAGAAAAAAACTGACAGCGAAGGCTGAGCACGATCATCAAATTTTCTTGCGTTGCAACGGTAGACAGCACCGGCAAGGTTACAACTAAAAATATATATAAAAAAAGGGTGGATTTAAAATCCACCCTTTTTTTATTATTTCAGTTCATCAAGCGTGAGCGAATAGCTCGGCATAAACTCATCTAAGAACATATTCGCCTCGGGCAAATTCATTTTCTTTATTGCCTCATAGGTGCTTTGCTTTGCGGTTTTGAACTCATTATTGCCCATCTTCATCTCTTCGGTGCATTTGATCAGCGCCGAAATTTTGTCCGCCGCTTTAATTATCGGCTTCAGTTCATCGGGAATATCCAGCATGATTTTTTCATACTCGCCTTTCAAATCATTCGGCAAATATTCAACCAGCGACTGCGCCGTTTCACGCTCGATATTTTTATATGCCGTTTTAAGCGTATCGTTTTTATATTTTATCGGCGTCGGCATATCGCCCGTGATTATCTCGGTAAAATCATGATAGAGCGCAAAAACTGACGCTTTGTCGGCGTCATAATTGCGACTGAGCCGCTCATTTCCGATAATGCACAGTGCATGGGCGATTATTGCGACTTCAAAGGAATGTTCACACAGGTTTTCGTTTGATGTATTCTTCATCAGCGCCCAACGATTGATATATTTCATTCGCGAAACAAGCGCAAAGAAATGACTTGTACTGCTCATTTTAAATCCCCCCGATTTTTATATATTAAATAATTTTTTGGCATTTTGTGATGTTTCATCAATCACCTTTTCAACCGTTTCGTTCTTGATTTCAGCTATTTTTTCAGCCACATAAATCATATAATCCGAGCGGTTGCGTTTGCCTCTGAACGGCGTCGGCGACATATATGGCGCATCGGTTTCAAGAACGAGTTTGTCAAGCGAAACTGCCTTTACAACTTCGGGCAGCACTCTTGCATTTTTAAAGGTAAGCACTCCGCCGATTCCGAGTGAGAGTCCGAGCTTCACCGTTTCCTTTGCCGACTCCACACTTCCCGAAAAGCAATGAACAACACCCTTTGGACGATATTTTTTCAGCAGCTCCATTGTGTCAAAATGTGCCTCTCTGTCATGAAAGCTGATCGGCAAATCAAGCTCATTTGCAAGTGCTAACTGATTTTCGACCCATTTGATTTGCGTGTCTTTCGGCGAATCGTCATAATAATAATCAAGGCCGATTTCACCTACCGCCACAACCTTCTCATGAGAAATCATATCGACAAGCCGCTGCTTGTCCCATTCATATTTCACCGTTTCATGAGGATATATGCCGATTGCCGCATACATTCCGTCATATTTTTCGCAAAGCTCCAGCACATTAGCGCCGTCCTCAAAATTCGTTGCGCAGGTGATGATTTTATCAACGCCGTTTGCAAAAACATCACGGATAACCTCGTCACGCTCACCGTCAAACTGACTTGCGTCATAATGCGCATGGGTGTCGATCATTCCCATAAATACACCTCAAAATAGTATAAAAGGGGAACGAAACCGCTCCCCCGAATATCGAATATTATATAAAATTATCTGAGCTTTGAGCCGACAGGCAGGTCGGGTGCGAACAAAACGCTGACGCCGTCTTTTGTGTCTGCCGCCAAAATCATTCCGTGGCTTTCGACGCCGCAAAGAGTGACGGGCTTAAGGTTTGCCACAACAATAACCTTTTTGCCGACAAGCTGTTCGGGTTTATAATATTGCGCAATGCCGGACGCAACGATTCTCTCGCTGCCGCTTCCGTCATCAAGCGTCAGCTTCAAAAGCTTTTTCGCCTTTTTGACCGGCTCGCAAGCCAACACCTTTGCAACACGAAGGTCTGGTTTTGCAAAATCGTCAATGGTAATCTCATCGCCAAACGGAACAAAATCGGCTTTATCATTTGCCTTTGCCGCTTTATCCATTTTTTCTTTCAACATTGCGTTGAGCTCATCAATTTCCTTTTCAACATCAATTCTCGGGAACAAAACATCGCCCTTTTTAACGGTGAGTGTTGTCGGAACGCCGAATTTGTCGGCATTTTCATATGTCGCATATTCGGTAACGCCGAGCTGCTCCCATGCTTTCGGCATTGTGCCCGGCATGAACGCAGACAAAAGCGTTGTGGTGATTCTGATAGCTTCGCAGAGATTATACAAAACGCAGGCAAGTCGGGGTTTATTTGCCTCGTCCTTTGCAAGAACCCACGGTTCTGTTTCGTCGATATATTTATTTGCCGCCGACACAACCTTGAAAATCTCAACAAGAGCGTTTTGAAGCTGTGTGTTGTCCATATATTCGTCAACCTTTGCTTTGAGCGAGGTTGCAAGCGAAATCAATTCGTCATCATGCTCTCCCGACTGACGGTTTTCGGGCAATGTGCCGCCAAAATATTTTTCAATCATCGCAACGGTGCGGGAAACAAGGTTTCCGAGTCCGTTTGCAAGGTCGGTGTTGATTCGTCCGATCATGATCTCATTTGAGAATGAACTGTCTGCACCGAGCGCCATTTCACGCAAAATATGATAGCGAATTGCGTCTGCGCCGTAACGCTCGCCGAGCACGAACGGATCAACGACATTACCGATTGATTTTGACATCTTTTGACCGTTAAATGTTATCCAGCCGTGAACCGCCAAATGCTTTGGAAGCGGCAGATCAAGCGCCATCAGGATTGCAGGCCAAATTATTGCATGAAAACGCATGATATCCTTTGCGACCATGTGAACATCAGCCGGCCAGAACCTATCGTAATCGTCATATTTTTCGTTTTCATAACCGAGCGCCGAAATATAGTTTGAAAGTGCGTCTACCCAAACATATATAACGTGCTTTTCGTCAAATGTTACCGGAATGCCCCATTTAAACGAGGTTCTTGAAACACAGAGATCCTCAAGACCGGGTTTGATGAAGTTATTTACAAGCTCGGTTGCACGGGTCTTCGGGCGAAGATAGTCTGTTTCGGTAAGCAATTTCTCGATTCTGTCGGCAAACGGCGACATCTTGAAGAAATATGCCTCTTCGCAAGCGTCGATTACATCTCTTCCGCAATCGGGGCATTTTCCGTCCTTTAGCTGGCTTTCTGTCCAAAACGACTCGCACGGAGTGCAATATTTGCCTTTATATTCGCCTTTGTAAATGTATCCTTTATCATAGAGCTTTTTGAAAATCGTCTGAACCGATTTAATATGATAATCGTCGGTCGTGCGGATATATCTGTCGTAGCTGATGTTCATGAAGCTCCACAGCTTTTTGAAGTTCACAACAATGTCGTCAACATATTGCTTAGGTGTGACGCCTGCTTCAGCCGCCTTTTGCTCGATTTTCTGACCGTGCTCATCGGTTCCTGTCAAAAACATTACATCATAGCCCTGCATTCGTTTATACCGTGCTATTGAGTCGCAAGCGACCGTTGTGTAGCAATGTCCGATATGCGGGTTGCCCGACGGATAATAAATCGGGGTGGTAATGTAGAATTTTTCTGCCATGATGTGTTTTTCTCCTTTTTTGTATATTACTTATAAATAAAAATAACCTAAATTATAATAAAAATGATCGTATAATGCATTATTATGCCCGTTTTAATAGCCAAACTGACCCGACAGCGAATCGTCGTTTTCAATCCACTCATTTACATCATATACGGTATATTCATTCTTTGATTCGCGAACAACGACCTGTGTGATTCCTGCGTTGATTACGAGCCGCTTGCACATTGAGCAGCAGGTTGTCCCGCCCATAATCTCGCCTGTGAGCGGTTTTATGCAAGCAAGATAGAGCGTTGAGCCGATCATGTCGGTACGCTCGGCACTGATAATGCAGTTTGCTTCTGCGTGAACGCTCCTGCATAGCTCATATCGCTCGCCTCTCGGAATGTTGAGTTTTTCACGCATACAGAACTTCAGGTCAACGCAGTTTTTTCTGCCTCTGGGCGCTCCGTTGTAGCCTGTTGAAATGATTTCATCATTATTCACAATGATTGCTCCGAAATTTCGCCGCAGACAAGTTCCCCTTTCGGCAACGGTTTGCGCAATGTCAAGATAATAATTCATCTTGTCGGTTCTGCCAAACTCGCCCATATAACGCTCACTCTCCCTATTGATACAATGTTAATATTTATTTTACAACATTTATCCGCATTTTTCAAGATATTTTACTTTATTTATCCGCCCGATTATGCTACAATATTTATTATATTATAAACGATAAAATAAGAGGTATTGTAATTTGGCGGATAATATAAATTTATGCGACATGGATTATGTCGGTCGGCTGCTTAAAAAGCATGGATTTACATTCTCAAAGGCGCTCGGTCAGAACTTCATAATCGACGACGGCGTTTGCCCGAAAATGGCGGAGCTTTCGGGAGCAAAAGACATCGGAGTAATTGAGATCGGCCCAGGAGTCGGCGTTTTGACCCGTGAGCTTTCAAAGGTCGCAAAAAAGGTCATATCGATTGAGCTTGATCGGCGGCTTTTGCCGATACTTTCAAAAACGCTTGACGGATGCGATAATGTTGAAGTGGTATTCGGCGACGCAATGAAACTTGATTTAAAAGCGCTTATCAATGAGAAATTCGGCGATATGCCCGTTTGCGTATGCGCAAATCTCCCCTATTACATCACCTCCCCGATAATAATGAATCTGCTTGAATCACGGCTTCCGATCGAGAACATAACGGTAATGGTTCAAAAGGAAGCTGCGGACAGGCTTTGTGCAAAAATGGGCACTCGTGCTTGCGGAGCAGTCACTGCGGCGGTCAGCTATTATGCAAACGCCGAGATTTTGTTTGATGTCGGAAGAGAATGCTTCATGCCCTCTCCGAAGGTCGATTCAAGCGTAATCAAATTAACGCTTCACAACGACGCGCCTGTTTCGGTAAATAATGAGGCGGACTTGTTCAAAACCGTCAAAGCGGCATTCTCAATGAGGCGAAAAACATTGTCAAATTCGCTCTCCGGCTCGCTTTCAATCGATAAACAAACGGTTAGCGGAGCAATCGAAAAATGCGGATTAAAACCGACTGCAAGAGCCGAGGAGCTAAGTCTTGAGCAATTCGCAATGCTGTCAAACATACTTTTCGGAGGTAGTGAAAATGGCTGAATACAGCGATTATGACGATTCGATATATGATGAGCTTGACCATGTCGGCAAGGCAAAAAAGTTTCGTTCATGGATTCCGACAATTTTGAGCGTATTATTTTTGACAAGTGTTGTAATATTCGTGATCGTTCGTATGCCGAAAACCGTCCGCACAAAATTTGACACGGTCACATCAAGCGAACATATAGTCGGCGAAAACGGTGATTACAACAAAAATGAATTTTACAAGCTAAAATCCGCACTTGATAATGATGAAACTTTCACGGTGGATGATAAATTCAAAGAGGAATATCCAAATGTTTACAAGCTGATCAAGTCAAGCAAAAAGGATATTGCCCAAAACACCGTCTATTCTTTTGATGAGGATAATATATTAACGATTGCGCAGGTTTACATCATATCCGAGGATTCGACAGCGCAAACATCAAAGAACGACCATTCGGTAACGGGCAATGTCTGCGTTGATATTGTAAATGTGAAATATTCATCGACCGACGACGGTCAGATCACGCTTGAAAATCCCGACCGATTTTCAATCAGCTATATGTCAAGCCAAAATGCGGGCGTAAACACGCTCTCGTCGCATTATGTTAAGTCTGATTCGTTCAGACTCAATTTCTACACCCTGTCGGTGAAGCTGATTTCCGCAAAAAAGGATAATTATAAATCTGTCAACATGACGCTGACGCTGTCCGACGCAATCACAAAGGAAGAAGCTGAAAATAATACATTCGGCAAAGCGGTAACGCTTGTCGGCAGCGACGGTAAATCCGACGATATAATTTCGGGCGGTGAACGAGGAGATTTGTCAATCGAAAAACAGCTCATTTCGGGTGATTTGGCTACAACCGCAACGGTAAAAATATTCTTTGACGATGTGATGTATCGCAAGTTTGATAATATATCGGTAAAAGCGAACAAAAGCGATAGATTTGCAATATCAATAAACTAAGAACACATTTTTGGAGTTATCAACATGCCCAGATTTTTTGAAAATCAAAAATTAGCGCTAAACGCTGATTTTATGCTGAATAAAGAGAACTCACAGCACTGTTCAAAAGTGTTGAGAATGAGAGAAAACGACCAAATTGAGGTATGTAACGGCGGTGAGGATTATATTTGCGACATTGTAAATATAAGCGCCGATTGCGTGACTTGCAAGGTGGTTGAGATAAAGGAGATCATATCCGAACCGAGCGTTGATGTGGTTTTGTTTCAATGCTTACCCAAAGGCGACAAGCTTGAATCGGTAATACAAAAATCGGTTGAACTCGGCGTTAAAAAGATTGTTCCGGTGTTAAGCAGCCGTTGTGTTTCTCGTCCCGATGAAAAGAAATCGGCAAAAAAAACAGAGCGATATAATAAAATTGCAAAGTCGGCTTGCGAGCAAAGCGGTCGAGGACATATTGTGACGGTGGAGCCGACAATCAGCTTCAAACAAGCACTGAGTTGCGTCGAATCTGCCGACATACCGATTATGTTTTATGAGGGCGGCGGTGAGCCGATTGCTAAAATAATGGAGCAAAATGCAGATAAATTGCAAAAATGCGGCGACAATCGACCGACAGTTGCAATCATGATCGGTCCGGAGGGCGGATTCAGCGACGAAGAAGTTGAGCTTGCCCGAAACAGCGGCATTACAAACGCCACTCTCGGCAAGAGGATTTTAAGAACCGAAACCGCACCGCTTGCGGCAATAACTACAATCATGCTTTTAAGCGGAAACATGGAATAAAGGAGAAAAAATCATGGCAAAAATAATGGGAACAACACAAAGAATGGAAAAAATCAAGAAATTGATGATCATATACTACATTTTAGAGCCGATTTTGTTTATTGCAGGCATTGTTCTTGCAGTCATCTTAAGAGGAAATTGGTATGCGTTCGGGCTTTTGGCGCTCGGCGTGTGTTATGTTTCAATCGGCTACAAAACAAGCAATTTGATTGACGATTATGTCAAGTTTCTCTATCCGCAGTGCTATTCGCTCAAAGAAAGACCGAAAAATTCGCAGATCAAGGCGGAAGCAAAAAAGCAAAATGACCAACTGACGGTTAATCTGAAGCATCACCAGACAATCATGTTCGTTGTTTGCGCTGTTTTGATAATATTACTCTGCATGATCGGACTTTTTCTTTCTTAAGGTTTGGATTCATATCCGCACAAAAAAAGGTGTAACCTGATTTAGGTTACACCTTTTTTATTGCTATAATTTATATTTTTTCAAGCGATTTTGCAAGAAATGCTCTTGTTTTTTCCGATTTCGGGTTGCCGAAAATCTGCTCCGGTGTTCCCTCTTCCTCAATGATTCCGTCCGCCATAAAAATGATTCTGTCCGCAACATCACGGGCAAACTCCATTTCATGAGTTACCACGATCATTGTCGAATCTGAGGATTTTAGCTTTTTGATTACTCTGAGCACTTCGCCCGTGAGTTCCGGGTCAAGCGCGCTTGTCGGCTCGTCAAAGCAGAGAATATCGGGAGAGAGTGCTAATGCTCGTGCAATTGCAACTCGCTGTTGCTGACCGCCCGAAAGCTCACACGGATAGTTATCACGCTTCTCGCTAAGTCCGACTCTTTCAAGCAATTTATCCGCATTTTTATCAACTTCGGCATAAACATCATTCTTATTCTTGCCGTAAAATTTGTTCGTCTTAGCCATCAATCTCGGACTGAGAGTAATATTTTTATGCACTGTATATTGCGGAAAAAGATTAAATTGTTGAAAAACCAGACCGAAATGAAGTCGGTTTTGACGAATTTTTGCGTCGCTGACGCTTTTCTTATCATCACCGTCAAACAGCAATTCATCATTTACCTTAATTGTGCCTTTTTGCGGCGTTTCAAGGAAGTTTAGGCACCTGAGCAATGTTGTTTTGCCGCTTCCCGATGAACCGATTATTGCCAAAACCTCGCCTTTTTCAAGCGAAAAGCTGATTCCCTTGAGGACATCTGTCGAACCAAATCGTTTTTGAATGTTTTTTACTTCCAAAATAGCCATAATCAGCCCTCCTTATGCCTTGAAATAGTCAAGCTTGCGTTCAATGTAGTGGAACAATATCGTCAAAATTCCGCAGAAAATGAGATAGAATGCGCCCGAATAGAACAACGGCCAAAGCAGACCGTCAACGCTGATGTAGCTTTGCGCGACCATAATGATCTCGCTTACAGCAATGATTCTTGCAAGCGAAGTATCCTTTACAAGCGTGATGATTTCATTGCTCATCGGTGCAATTATGCGTTTTATTACCTGAAGGAGAACAATTTTGAAAAATATCTGCGAACGGGTCATGCCTAAAACCTGACCGGCTTCATATTGACCTTTTGGTATTGATTCTATTCCGCCGCGGTAAACTTCCGAGAAATATGCCGAATAGTTGATGACAAATGCGACCAAAACGGCGGTCATGCGGTCAAATGCGGTGACGCCCCACAAAAGTCCGGGTCCATAGAATACGATGATAAGCTGGAGCATCAGAGGAGTGCCTCGAATTATCCAAACAAACGCACGAAAAATCCATCTGACCGGCTTAAACTTGCAAATGCTTCCAAACATGATAAGAAGCCCGAGCGGCAAAGCACAGGCAAGGGTAATTCCAAATATATATAGGCTTGAACCGAAGCCTTTAAGCAGTTGTTGTGTTACTGAAAGTAGCAATTCCATATTTATTTCTAATCCTTTTAACCGCACAAACAGGAGGCCGCCAAAACAGCCTCCCTTATGCGTATTTTATGCTGTATTTCTAATTATTGATTGCTGAGAAGCGAATCTTTAAGATCATATTTTTCAGCGATCTCGTTGAGCTTGCCATTTTTGATGAGTGCATCGATCTGCTCATCGATTTTTGCTTTAAGGTCGGAACCCTTGCGAATACCTACTGCATATTCTTCGCTTGAAAGCTCAACGCCGTCGATCATCTGAAGGTCAGAATAATCGCTGCCGTCGCCGACCATTTTCTTGGCCATTACATAGTCAAGAACTGCTGCGTCTGCTGTTCCGCTCTTTACTTCAAGCAATGCGTCTGCCTGTTTTCCGACCGGAGTTGTTGTTGCTTTTGAAAGCGACGCATCCTCTTTGATTGCCTTCTCGCCTGCCGAGCCCTTTTCGCAAACAAGGTTAGCAGTCTCAAGGTCTTTTACAGATTTGAATTTAGCTGCATTTGCCTTTGAAATAACAACTACCTGCATATTTTTGATGTATGATTTTGAGAAATCAATGCTTTTACCGAGTTCTTCCGTTACGGTCATGCCGTTCCAAATAACATCGATATTTTTTGACTGAAGTTCTGTTACTTTTGAATCCCAATCAATGATCTGGAATTTCGCTTTAACGCCTAAGCCTTCGCAAACAGCCTGTGCAAATTCGGTTTCAAAACCTGTCCATTCGCCCTTGTCATCCTTGTAGTTCATCGGTTTGAACTCCGTTACACCGATTACAAGCTCTCCCTTATTGCTGACATAGCTGAAATCGCTCTCATCAGCGGCGGTTGTTTTTGTTGTTGCATCATTGTTTGTCGAGTTGTTGCAGGAAGCAAGTGAAAGACAAGCTACTGCCATTACAACTGCAAGCATCATTGCTAATAATTTTTTCATTTGGTTTGTCCTCCTAAAACAATTTACTCTGCTAAAGTGTTAACATGATAACACATTTAAGTGCATTTGTCAAGGGATTATACAAATTTTATTAAAGCAATGTAAATTACATAAAAAAAGCAGCTGATTTTGTGAAAAACCACAAAACAACTGCTTTAATTTTATAAATTGTGCAAACAGTTTGCAATTACATAAGCTTGCCGGGATTTACTTTAACGCCGGGGCCCATTGTTGTAGCAAGTGCGCATGATTTGATATACTGACCCTTTGCAGCCTCAGGCTTAGCCTTAACGATTGCATTGATGAGTGTATCAAAGTTCTCTTTAAGCTTCTGATCGCCGAAAGATACTTTACCGATAACGCAGTGAATGATGTTTGCTTTGTCAAGACGATACTCAATTTTACCTGCTTTAGCTTCTTCGACAGCCTTAGCAACGTCCATTGTAACAGTACCTGCCTTCGGGCTCGGCATGAGACCGCGCGGACCGAGGACTTTACCCAAACGACCGATTTGACCCATCATGTCAGGTGTTGCAACAACAACATCGAAATCAAGGAAGCCTTCGTTCTGAACTCTTGCAACGAGATCAGCGTCGCCAACGATGTCAGCGCCTGCAGCTCTTGCAGCGTCAGCCTTGTCGCCTTTTGCAAATACGCAAACTCGAACTGTTTTACCTGTGCCGTTCGGAAGAACAACTGCGCCTCTAACCTGCTGGTCAGCATGACGAGAGTCAACGCCCAAACGAACATGAATCTCTACTGATTCATCAAATTTTGCTGTTTTAGATTTTACAGTAAGTGCAATAGCCTCTTCAGGATCGTAAAGCTTAGCGCTGTCGATCTGCTTTGCACTGTCCATATATTTTTTGCCGTGTTTCAATTTACTTTACCTCCCAATTAGTGGTGATACGGAATTTTCCTCCCACATGGGGAATTAGTCGACCACTTCGACGCCCATGCTTCTTGCCGTTCCGGCAATCATTGAAATTGCAGAATCGATGTTTGCCGCATTAAGATCGGGCATTTTGATTTCAGCAATCTTCTTGAGCTGGTCTTTTGTGATCTTTGCAACCTTGTTTTTGTTCGGCTCGCCACTTGCCTTTTCAATGTTGCATTCCTTCTTGATGAGGACGGCAGCAGGCGGAGTCTTTGTTACGAATGTGAATGAGCGATCTGCATAAACAGTGATTACAACAGGGATGATCATTCCTGCTTCATTTTTTGTGCGCTCATTGAATTCCTTGGTAAAAGCCATAATGTTAACACCGTGCTGACCAAGTGCAGGACCAACAGGCGGTGCCGGAGTTGCTTTACCGGCAGGAATCTGAAGTTTGATATAACCGGTTACTTTCTGAGCCATTACTTATCATTCCTTCCTGTGCATAAAGTTTCATGCACCAATAAAATATACGTGGTTAGGCAAAACAGTTCGGCCGCGGCATGGCCACACCGCAAAAACCCTGCTGTTTCTCCCACAGGGAGTCATCTGTCAGGATGTCCCCAAGGCATTTCGCCTATATATAATGTGCGAAAAATATTTTGCAATATATTCTCGCAGATTATCAAAAATTACATACGCTCGATCTGCGTAAGCTCAAGCTCTGTCGGTGTTTCACGACCGAACATTGAAATGATGACCTTAACATAATTCTCGGCTGTGTTGATTGAATCGATCACGCCGGTAAAGCCCTCAAGAGGACCGTCGATAATCTTGATGCTGTCGCCGACCGCATAGGGCAGGATAACCTCATGATTTTCAACGCCGAGCGCCTCGACCTCGCTGTCAGACAGCGGAACCGGAGCCGTTGAAGATGCTCCGACAAAGCCGGTAACACCTCTGATATTTCTAACGATGAACCACGTTTCATCAGTTACGATCATCTTCACCATAACATATCCCGGGAAAATTTTTCTCTCAACCTCACGGGATTTACCGCTTTCGGTAACTTCGGTGACCTTTTCTGTGGGGATTTTGACTTCGAATATCAAATCCTGAAGCTTACGGTTTTCAACGATTTTCTCGATGTTTTCCGCAACCTTGTTTTCATATCCGGAGTAAGTATGGATTACATACCATTTTCCTTCATTCTCTGACATTCAGCGTCCATCTCCTTTTCGGGTTAGAGTCCAAGGATAAGTTTAATCAATTCCGAAAGTCCGAAGTCAAGCACCCAGATGAATGCTCCGACAACAAGACACATGATAAGTACGATTATAACGTTCTTTGTAACCGTGCTTCTTGACGGCCAAACAATTTTTGTTATCTCGCTCTTATAATCCTTGAAGAAGCGTTTGATTCTTTTGAAGATTGTGAGCTTTGCGCCGTTAGACTCCAATACTTCAGCGTAGTCGGCAACGAACATTGTTACCACTGCAAGGACAAATGTAACGATTGCGAAAACAAACGCAAGCGTTGCGGGAACCTGCTTAGTAATCATTCCTGCCGTGATTGCTGTTTTCGGTGAAGTTCTTACATCAAAGAAAGACAGAACCGAAGAGCAATTAATTACGAGCATATTGATCATGAGCAATGCTGATGAACCGGCTGCCCAATATTTCAAGCCCTTGAATTTAAAGATGCTGACGATTACGAAAACCGCAGTGATAAGCGCAAGCAGGAAAGCTGTCTGATACCACATTGATTTGTAGGTTTCATAAACCACACCGTTTACCGTCTGCTTTGAGCCGAAGCTCATCATAACACCTGAGAGGCTGTAATAGCCCTTAATTGAGAAGAAATTAAAGAAGAAAAACAGCGCTGTTGCTGCCGCTGACAAAGCTGTAGCGACCTTGCAAATATACGATAATGCTTTCATTTTTCTTCCCCCTTACTTTGTTTCCTTGTGAAGGGTGTGTTTTTTGCAGAATCTGCAATACTTGTTCATCTCAAGTCTGTCAGGGTCATTCTTTTTGTTTTTGACCGTGTCATAATTGCGTTGTTTGCACTCAGTGCAAGCCAAAGTAATCTTTACTCTCATGACGGCACCTCCATTTTATTTTTGGATAATTTTTGCCTCCCTCAACGAATCCTTTTTTGGCGCAACAAAAAAAGACCCTTTTAGAGGTAATAACATAATAACACATTTTTATCCTCTAGTCAAGTCTTTTTTTATCCGCCGCAATATGTTTTAAATCGGCAATTATTTTTTTGTATCAAGGTCGCGTTTTTCGTTAAACATTCGGCTGAGCTCGTCCATGAACGAATTGATGTCGCGGAACTGTCTGTAAACCGAAGCATAGCGGACATATGCCACTTCATTGATTGATTTCAGCTTCTCCATTACAAGCTCGCCGATGAGCTTTGAGCTAACCTCCCGATCAAGCGAATTTTGAAGCTGTGCTTCAATGCTGTCGATCGCTCTTTCGAGCTCGTCGATCGACACTTCGCATCCTTCGCTTGCTTTGAGCATTCCGTTAAGCAGCTTGTTTCTGTCAAATGCCTGGCGTGTATTATCCTTTTTAATTACCATGATCGGGAACGACTCGATGATTTCATAGGTCGTAAAGCGCTCCTTGCATTTCAAACATTCTCTTCTGCGTCTGATTCTCTCGCCCTCGTCTGTCGGACGCGAATCGATTACTTTACTTTCGGAATAACCGCAAAACGGACATTTCATAACTGATCTGGCACTCCTTTTTTCAAAGCGACCGTTTGTAAAAATCGCCCTGAATTGGTTTTATTTTTTCATTTACAAAATTTATATTTCAATATAAAATTATCAACAAAGAAAGGGTGTTTTTTAATGGAAAACATGATATACAGAACGCTGAAAATCATCACCTGCGGTGTGATCAGCGCAATTTTACTGTTTCTCATATCATTATATTTCTGCTATTTTGCAAGAGATATGCAATCGACCAACCTTTTCGCTTCATATGGACTGAAAGCGGTTGTTGTTTCGGTTTACATAGGCGTTGCGGATCTTTTAGCGCGGCATATAATGAACAAACGAAAACAGTAGGCATATATTATAATAATGTATAAGCGGACAAAAAGTTTGACAGCTTTGCGTCCGCTTAATAATTTTTACATGCTTTCGGGAGCTGTGATTTTCAGCAATCCGAGGACATTTTCAAGCACCTGTTTTGTTGCGACGCAAAGCGACAGGCGAGCCGATTTAATGTCGTCGGCAGCAGTTTTAACAGGGCAAGCGTTGTAGAATTTGTGGAACAGCGTTGCAAGGTCGATCGCATAACGGGTGATGAGCGACGGGTTGAAATCCTTTGCCGAATCGATTATTACCGCTGTATATGAGGCAATGTGGCGGATAAGCTCACGCTCTTCAGATGTTTTAAGCACCGAAAGCTGGTCGTTTGTGAGCTTTGTCGGCTCAACTCCGTCAGCCTTTAAATTGCGAAGCATTGAGCAAATTCGAGCGTGCGCATATTGAACATAATAAACCGGATTTTTGGAATCCTCGGCAACCGCAAGGTCAATGTCAAATTCAAGGTGGCTGTTAGGCTCACGAAGGTTGAAGAACATACGAGCAGCGTCGATCGGCACTTCATCAAGCAATGTTGTAAGAGTGATTGCCTTGCCCGAACGCTTCGACAGCTTATATGTTTCGCCGTCCTTGATAAGACGAACCATCTGCATGATGATAGGCTTGATTCTGTCTGGCTCAATTCCGAGTGCCATCAAAGCGCCTCTCATTCTCGGAATATAGCCGTGGTGGTCGGCGCCGAGAACATCGATTGCGAGGTCATAGCCTCTGACGACAAGTTTATTATAATGGTATGCAATATCCGGCACAAAGTAGGTCGGAATTCCGTTTGCACGAACCAAAACTCTGTCCTTTTCTTCATCAAATGCGGTTGATTTGAACCAAAGCGCACCGTCTTTTTCATAGGTATATCCGCTTGCTCTGAGCTTTTCGATCACATCCGCAACAGCGCCCGATTCATGAAGCGAGCTTTCTTTGAACCATGTATCATATTCGATTCGATATTTTTTAAGGTCGTCTTTAAGTCCCTGAATGTTAAGCGGAAGCGCATAGTCACAAAGCGCCTGTCTGCGCTCTTCGCTGTCTGCGTTTACATATTTGTCGCCGTTAATTTTCGCAAAATTCTTTGCGTGCTCGACAATGTCGTCACCGAGATATGCGTCCTCGGGGATTTCGACAGAATCATCGAACAACTGCAAATAGCGAGCCTCAAGGCTTGTTTTGAATTTTTCGATCTGGTTTCCTGCGTCGTTGATGTAAAACTCTCTTGAAACATAATATCCTGCGGCGTCAAGTACAGAACACAATGCGTCGCCCAAAGCGCCGCCTCTTGCGTTTCCGATATGCATGGGTCCCGTCGGGTTTGCCGAAACATATTCGACCAAAATCTTCTTGCCCTTGCCGAAATCCGATCTGCCGTAGTTTTCGCCCTGCTCGATAACATCATTTACGATTTCGCTGTAAAATTCGTCTGCAAGAGTGAAGTTGATGAATCCCGGACCAGCAATCTCGACCGAATTGAGCAAAGTTCCTTTCAGGTCAATGTTATCGCAGATCGTCTGCGCAATTTTAGCCGGTGCGGTTTTGAAAATGCGGGCGGACTGCAACGCAACATTCGCCGCATAATCTCCGTGTGAACGGTCTGCGGGTATCTCGACGGTATAATCGGGCAAATTGGCTTCAACGAGCGTCCCGTTTTCAATCGCACGCTTAACTGCGTCCTCAATTACTTTTCTGATCTGCTCTTCGGCTTTGAATACAAGTCTGGACATTTGAATTCTCCTTATATAATCAATTTATTAATGTTATTATTTTAATGTAAATTTAATTCGTATGTTAAAGCTCATCGGCTCATTTGAAATATCGGGCAAATCATAGCATATTCTGATTTCGCCGCTCATCTCATCATATTTCCAAAAAGCCCTTCTGCCGACAACGGTAAACGAACTGTTTCCCATTGTGCCGACGGTGTTCTGATTTGTAATTACCGTAAAACGGTGGTCAACATGATCTCCGCTTCTGATTAGATGAATCGAGTCGTCGTCTCCGAGCTTAATCAGCGTTTTAACGCCGCTCTCGTCAACATATTTTATCAAATGGCTGCCGTCTTTTGACTGAATCGTGCCGTCAAACGAAAACGATTGAAGCTCGCCGTTTTGCGTGCTTGTCATATCTAATGAAAGAGGCTTCTTTTCGTCATTCGATCGCAACTCTGTTCACCTCTCCGTCAAAATCACCGCTGAAAAACAAATCAGCCGTTTTGTAAAATCCTTCGGGGTGATCGGTAACATAAAAGCGGTTTTTTCGTTCTTGCCTGCCGTCGCAAAGCATATCGTTATCGGACAAAAGCTTGGCGCATTCGACCGCCGCCGCCTTTCCTGCACTGATAAGCGTTACATCATTTCCCATTACACGGCTTATCGTGCCGGAAATCAGCGGAAAGTGAGTGCATCCGAGAATCAGCGTGTCAACGCCGAACTCTCTGATTTTCGTCAAATATCTTGTCGCCGCAATATATGTGAGCTCGTCGTCCGGAGAAATGAATCCTTCCTCGACGATCGGCACAAAAAGCGGACAGCTGACCGAGATTACCTCAAAATCGGGATTTATCTTTTTAAGTGCGGATTCATATGACCCGCTGTTGATTGTCGCCGCAGTGCCCGTCACGCCGATTTTGCCGTTTTTCGTAGCCTTTGCCGCCGCTCTTGCCGCAGGCTCGACCACTCCCAAAAACGGAATCGACAGCTCAGCTCCGGTATTTGCCGCAACGGAACTCACCGTGCCGCACGCCGCAATTATCATCTTGACATTTTTACCGAGCAAAAAAGCCTCGTCCTGTCTTGCATAGCTTTCAATTATCTCACGGCCTCGGTTGCCATATGGAACACGCCCGGTATCACCGAGATATTCTATACTCTCATTCGGCAAAATGTTCATCAGTTCTCTTGCCGTGCTCAGTCCCCCAAGACCCGAATCAAACACCCCAATCGGGCGATTATCCATTTATTTCTCACACCTTTTATCTGTGGTTAAAAACAATTATCCATAATACAAGTCATTTTACCACATTTTTTTCAAATAAACAAGTGACAAGGACAAATTTTTTTGAATAATTTATAGTAGAAAACACAAGGAAAGGCTGATTTTTAATGAAAACAGGTTATTTTGACTCCGCAACGGCAAAATATTATGACGAAAACGGCAAAACCGCATTCATTAAGTATAAATCGGTAATCGCAGAGCTTGTCAAAATTTCATATCGAATCGAGCAATGGACGATTTTTACCGAAAAATTGCGCAAATATGCTTTTTCGCTTTCAAACCGACTGATGAAAGACGGCTCGGATTTCGGCGACGCAAAATATTGCGTGCTTGCGAAGATCACCGACCGAGGATATGAATATTTGAACCCCGAACTGCTGAGCGAATGTGACAATGTGATCGCGGTCGATGATGAATACGGCGCAGTCGCCGACGAGCTTTTGTCATTCATAAAGAATGAGGCGGTCAGCCGAAGCACGCCCGTGATATGCTGTTACAACCCGTTTTTGCAATATTCAATCGAACGGCTGATTTTGCCGTCCGCAAAAACCGCCATCTGCCGTTCAAGCAGCTTTTGCAAGGTCGAAAACGCCGACCGCAGAATACATTATGAAAGATTTTGCGACATGAATGAGCTTGTGCGTTCCAAACAAACCTTAAACTTCAACAAAAAGATAATCAAAGAGCTGCTGCCTAATTGTCACCAAATTTAATATGTATGGTTGACAATTCACTCACAATCGTATATAATCACTAAGGATTTGCAAATCATTTATAAAGGCGGAAGTTTATGTCAATTAAATCGGAGGTTCTGCGTTTACTGCTCGACGCTGACGGCGAATATATTTCGGGTCAGGCGATCGGTGAACAGCTTTTTTGCAGCAGAAACGCAATTTGGAAAGCGATAAATTCGCTCAAGTCGGACGGATATGATATAAAATCGGTGACAAACAAGGGCTATGCGCTTTGCGGCGGAGATGTTTTCTCGGTTGACGGAATTCATAAATATTTGAGCGAATCGGTACAAAACGTGCCTGTTGTAATCAAGCTTCTGAGCACCACGACCTCAACTAACGATATTTTGAAAATCGAGGCTGAACACGGCGCAGACGAGGGGTTTGTAATTGTTGCCGACAAGCAAACAAGCGGCAAAGGCCGCCGCGGACGCAGCTTTTTCTCACCCGATTCGGGGCTATATTTGAGCATTTTGCTCCGCCCGAAAATTTCGGCAAACGACGCGCTGATGATTACAACAGCGGCGGCGGTCGCGGTTGCAAGCGCAATCGAATCGGTATGCGGCAAGGTGTGCGGCATTAAATGGGTCAATGACATCTTTTTGGACGGACTCAAAATCTGCGGCATATTAACGGAAGCCGCAGTTGATTTTGAATCGGGCGGATTGCAATATGCCGTTCTCGGAATCGGAATCAATCTTGCTCACCCAAACGGCGAATTTCCTCCCGAGCTTTCGGGAATCGCCGGTGCAATCTATGATGATCTGCCGAAGAACCATGACATAAAAAACAAGCTGTGCGCTTGTGTAATCAGCAATTTCTTTGAAATTTACAAAGCACTTCCCGACCGCTCATTCATGAACGAATACAGAAAAAAATCATTTGTTACGGGCAAAGATATATATGTAATTTCTCAAAGCGGCAAGGTCAAAGCCAAGGCGCTTGAGATCGATGACAACGCCGGACTTAAAGTGCAGTATGAAAACGGTGAAATCGCAACCGTTTCAACAGGCGAAGTCAGCATAAGACTTGATAAATAAAAGCAAAGAAGGAAAAACAATGGACAGCACAAAAAAGACAAGACAAACCTCAAACGCAATATTTATGACAGTGCTTGTCGCAATGTTTGCGGCAATCGGCGCAGTCACCTCATGGATCTCGATCCCGACACCGTTCGGCGTTCCGATCACACTTCAAACCTTCGGAATGGCGCTTATCGGTTACACGCTCGGATATAAATACGGCACGCTTTCCGTTGCGGTATATATCGTCCTCGGCGCAGTCGGCGTCCCGGTATTTTCAAGTTTCAAGGCAGGATTCGGCGTTATCATCGGAATCACAGGCGGATTCATCGTCGGATTTTTGTTAATGGCACCGCTTTGCGGACTTAACCACATCAAACCCATCAAAAATGCAAACCCCGCAGTTAAAGCGGTTTTGTCGATAGTCTTTGGCATCGTCGGTCTGCTTTTGTGCTATTTGTTCGGCGTTGCGCAAATGTCGCTGATTTCGGGCAACAGCTTTTGGGCTTCGGCAATTCAGATAATCACAACCTGCATCGTAAAAGATGTAATTTCGGTTGTAGTCGCATATTTTGTATCATTAGCCGCAATCTCGCTTATCAAAAAAATAAGCAAAAGAGATGTGCTTTGATAAATTGATATTGCATAGAAAAAGGACGGCAGTTCGCTGTCCTTTTTTCATATATGAAATTTTCGTCAACCTCTTTTAAAAGGTTGAGAAATCCAAAGGCGGAGCCTTGACCGCAGTCCGCAGACTCCCCCACTAATTCATCATAAACTGCCGATTTTTTATGCTCAAATTCATATATCATGCAATGGATATAGTCATTATGCATAAAATACTGAATAATAATTCCGTTTTTATTATAATTATACAGAAAATTGTATATTCATACAAAAAGGGTTGACTTTTTATATGAATAGTGTATAATGACATTAAGCTAAATTTCAGAAAAGAAGGTCAATCAAAATGGCAGACAAAAAAGAGATTAAAAAAGTTGTTTTGGCTTATTCGGGCGGACTTGATACTTCAATCATCATCCCGTGGCTGAAAGAAAATTATAACAACTGTGAAGTCATCGCAGTATCGGGCGATGTCGGACAGAAATCCGAGCTTGAGGGTCTTGAGGAAAAGGCAATCAAAACAGGTGCTTCAAAGCTTTATGTAATGGATTTGACAAAGGAATTTGTCGAAGATTACATCTTCCCGACAATGCGTGCAGGCGCAGTTTATGAGGGTGAATATTTGCTCGGCACATCATTTGCTCGTCCGCTTATCGCTCAGCGTTTGGTTGAGATTGCAAAAAAAGAGGGCGCAGACGCAATTTGCCACGGCTGCACAGGCAAGGGCAACGACCAGGTTCGTTTTGAGCTTGCAATCAAAGCATTCGCTCCCGATATGCCGATCATCGCACCGTGGAGAATTTGGGACATCAAATCCCGTGACGAAGAGATCGATTATGCAGAAGCTCACAACATTCCGCTGAAAATCAACCGTGAAACCAACTATTCAAAAGATAAAAACCTGTGGCATTTGTCACATGAGGGTCTTGACCTTGAGGATCCGGCAAACGAACCGCAGTATAATAAACCGGGCTTCCTTGAAATGGGTGTTTCTCCCGAAATGGCTCCCGACAAGCCGACCTATGTTACTCTTAAATTTGAAAAGGGTACTCCGGTTGAGATTGACGGCAAGGCAATGGGCTCGGTCGAGATGATCGAATATCTTAACAAGCTCGGCGGCGAAAACGGAATCGGTCTTGCAGACCTCGTTGAAAACAGACTCGTCGGCATGAAATCGCGTGGCGTTTATGAAACTCCGGGCGGCACGATTCTCTATCGCGCTCACCAGGTGCTTGAAACAATCTGCCTTGATAAAGCAACTCAGCATTATAAAGAGCTGATCGCTCAGAAATATGCCGAGATCGTATATGACGGTCAGTGGTTCACACCGCTCAGAGAGGCGCTTGACGCATTTGTTGACTCAACACAGAAAACGGTTACCGGTGAAGTTAAGCTCAAGCTTTACAAGGGCAACATCATCAATGCAGGCGTAACCTCACCCTATTCACTCTATGACCCGGAAGTCGCAACCTTCGACGAGGACGATGTTTATGATCAGAAAGACTCGGCAGGATTCATCAACCTGTTCGGTCTGCCGATCAAGGTTCAGGCAAAGCTCAAAGAAAAACTCGATAAATAATTTATCGTATATTCCGATAAGCCGGGCTAAAGCTCGGCTTTTTGGGATTTATATATCAACCGTAAAATTGGGATTTACGGTTATTTTTGCAGATAATCACAACCGAATTGTCCGCAAAAATAAGTGTAAAACGCTAAATTTATGAATTGTTTTAAGGAGAAGTCTATGAAACTCTGGGCAGGTAGATTTAAATCTGAGGTTGACAAAAAAACAAATGATTTTAACTCGTCGATCTCGTTTGATAAAAGAATGATTTTTGAGGACATCGAGGGGTCAATGGCTCATGCGGCAATGCTCGGCGCTCAAAACATAATCGACAAGACGGAAAGCGACAAAATCATTGAATCGCTCTCGCAGATCATGGACGATTTGAAGTCGGGCAAGCTTGAAGTAGACATGACCGCAGAAGATGTGCATACATTCATCGAGGGCGAGCTGACAAAGCGAATCGGCGACAGCGGAAAGCGGCTTCATACCGCGCGAAGCCGAAACGACCAGGTAGCACTCGACATTCGGCTTCATTTGCTCAACGAAACCGAGCGAATCAAATCGTCCGTCAAGTCGCTTATCGAAATCATACTTGACAAAGCCGAGAAATATGCCGATTATGTAATGCCCGGCTACACTCATCTTCAAAGAGCACAGCCGATCACATTCGGTCATCATCTGATGGCATATGCAAGTATGCTTTACCGCGACCTTGACCGCCTTTGCGACTGCAAAAAGCGAATGAATATATCGCCGCTCGGTTCGGGTGCGCTTGCGGGCACAACATATCCGCTTGACCGTGAAGCGGTTGCAAAAACACTTCACATGAACGGTGTCACAACAAACAGCCTTGACGGCGTTTCCGACCGTGATTTCATAATCGAACTGCTCAGCTGCATTTCGCTTATCATGGTTCATCTTTCACGCTTTTCCGAAGAGGTAATTCTTTGGTGCAGCTGGGAATTCAAATTCATTGAGCTTGACGATGCATTTTCAACAGGCTCGTCGATCATGCCGCAAAAGAAAAACCCCGACATTGCGGAGCTTGTCAGAGGAAAAAGCGGAAGAGTATTCGGCGATTTGATGACAATGCTCACCGTGATGAAAGGACTGCCGCTTGCATATAACAAGGATATGCAGGAGGACAAAGAGGCGGTGTTCGACGCTGTCGATACCGTGATTATCTGCACCGACACATTTGCGGCAATGCTTGATACAATGAGCGTATATAAGGACAATATGCGCAGGGCGGCGGCAAAAGGCTTCATCAATGCAACCGACTGCGCAGACTATCTTGTATATAAGGGATTGCCGTTCCGTGACGCTTACAAAGCCGTCGGAACATTGGTTGCGGTTTGCATTGACAACGATTTGACTCTCGAAACGCTCCCGATAGAAAAATATAAAGAAATCTGCGGCTTGTTTGAAGATGATGTATATGACGCAATTTCGCTTGACAACTGTGTCAAAAAGCGCACGGTAAAGGGCGGACCCGCTCCTGTCTGCGTTTTGGCAGAAGTTGAAAATATGAGGAAAATGATTAAATGAAGCTATATGAATTTAAAAGTCACCTGTCGTTTGAGGATATGTGGCTCTTCCAAAAATTTGATTTAGTAAGAAAAAATAAAGCATCTTTCATTATTGAAATCTTTTGTGCAACAATCACGTTGATCATTGCTTTAGGTACTTTTATCGGATTTGAAGATGTGTTTTATTCTTCATTTCTTCTTATTCTCGGACTGTTTTTCATTTTCTGTCCTTTGATGATGATATATTCGGCAAAGCAGAAATCAAAGCAACTCTATAAAACCGAGCCGGGATTTGACGCAGATTGCATTGTTACAATAAACGACGACCATATCATCGACGATTGCGGATATATCACCTTAAAAATCGACTATTCCGCAATCACAGAATATCTCATCACACCGCAGATGATTGTGCTGTATTTCGGAACGACCCGTGCAGTCGTAATTCCGCGACGATTGTTTAACGATGAAACATGGAATTGGATGCACAATTTCTTCATGAATAAATTTTCCGGCTCCAACACAAAAATTACAGTATCTAATAAAGTAATCAAACCCTAAATGTGAAAGGAAGTTTTTGATAAATGGACAAAATCAAGGTTGCCGTTGTCGGCGCAACGGGATATGCGGGCGCTGAGCTTGTTCGGCTGATATATAATCACCCGAACGCAGAGATTTGCGGCGTCGGCTCAAAATCATTTGAAGGCAAGCCGCTCTCGGAGGTATATCCTTCGTTTAAGGGATTTTACGATATGCCGTGTCAGAGCAACGAGGACGCAATAATCGACGCTGATGTGGTATTCGCCGCTTTGCCTCACGGACTGTCAGAGCCGCTTGCAAAAAAATGTCTTGACCTTAACAAGAAGTTCATTGACCTCGGCGCTGATTTTCGTTTAGAAAACGAAGAGGATTATGAACAGTGGTATTCAAAGCCGTTTGACGAACCCGAAATTCATAAACAGTCGGTTTACTGCATTCCGGAATTGTTCCGTGACAACGCAAAGGGTGCCGAAATAATCGCAAACCCCGGTTGTTATCCGACAACCGCCGCTTTGGGAATGTATCCGGCGCTTGAAAACGGACTTGTCAAAAATGACGGCATCATAATCGATTCAAAATCGGGTGTAACGGGCGCAGGCCGAGGACTTTCGCAAACAACCCACTACCCCGACTGCAACGAGGCATTTTCGCCATATAAAATCGCCGTTCACAGACATACACCCGAAATTGAGCAAACGCTCTCTCATGCGGCAGGCAAAAAAATCACACTTACCTTTGTTCCTCATCTTTTGCCGGTAAACCGCGGCATTGTTTCGACGATATATTCAAAAATCAACGACGGAGTAACCTTCGACGAAATCTACGATACATATGTCAATCGCTATAAAGACGAACAGTTTGTCCGTGTTTTGGATAAGGGCGCCGTTGCGAACCTCAGAAATGTGAAATATACAAATATGTGCGAAATCTCGCTTCATTTTGATAAACGAACCAACACATTGATCGTCGTTTCGACCATTGACAACATGGTAAAAGGTGCGGCAGGTCAGGCAATTCAGAACATGAACCTGATTTTCGGATTGCCCGAAGAAACAGGACTGACGCTCGTTCCGCCCGCATTTTAATAATAAACTGTCAGCATAAATCATTACATATAAAAAGGGATAATCAAAAATGCAGCTTTCAACAAACGGCGGTGTAACAGCCGCAAAAGGCTTTCTTGCCAACGGAATTCATTGCGGAATCCGAAACAACAAATCAAAAAAAGACCTTGCAATGTATTTTTGCAAGCACAAATGCACAGCGGCGGCGGTTTATACCACAAATAAAGTAATCGGCGCACCGAACCGTGTTACAAAATCTCATCTTGAAAACGGCACGGCTCAGGCAATGATCTGCAACAGCGGAATTGCAAACACCTGCGCCGCTGACGGAATCGAAAAAGCAAACGCAATGTGCAAAATTGCGTCGGACAAGCTTAATATATCGCCCGATGACATGATTGTCGGCTCAACGGGAGTAATCGGTCCGTCAATCAATCTTGAACCGATCGAAAACGGAATCGACGAGCTTGTTTCGGGATTAAACAATAACGGCGGAACATCTGCGGCAGAAGCAATCATGACCACCGACACTCATTCAAAAGAAGTATGCGTTAAATTTGACATCGGCGGCAAGAGCTGCACGATCGGCGGAATGGCAAAGGGCAGCGGAATGATCATGCCAAACATGGCGACAATGCTTTGCTTTTTGACAACCGATGTAAAAATCAGCGCAATAATGCTTGACAAAGCATTGCATGAGGTAGTTGCGGACACCTTTAACATGGTATCGGTTGACGGCGACACATCGACTAACGATATGTGCTCGATAATGGCGTCGGGAGATGCGGAAAATGCCGAGATAATTGAACAAAACGCAAATTATGATACATTTAAAGCGGCATTGTTCGAGGCGCTTCGTCATCTGTCCCGTGAAATTGCAAAGGACGGAGAAGGCGCAACAAAGCTGATCGAATGTAATGTCACAGGCGCAAAAGATACGCAAAATGCAAAAATAATCGCAAAATCGGTAATCAATTCATCACTTCTCAAAGCGGCAATGTTCGGTGCTGACGCTAACTGGGGTCGTGTGCTTTGCGCAATCGGCTATTCGGGCGCTGATGTTGATGTTGCGGGCGTTGACATGGCGTTTGCAAGCGAAGTCGGCGAGATCGATGTTTGCAAAAACGGAGCAGGAATCCCGGTTGATGAAGATTTGGCGAAAAGAATTCTTTTAAAAGACGAAGTTAAAATAAATATCACGCTTCATGACGGCGACGGTTACGCTACCGCCTGGGGCTGCGATCTTACATATGATTATGTTAAAATAAACGGCGATTATCGGTCGTAAATCAGAAAAATAACGAGGAATATTCAAAATGAACATATCAAACTTTGACCGTTCAAGGGTGCTGATTCAGGCGCTCCCGTACATTCAAAAATATAACAACAAAATCATCGTAATCAAATATGGCGGCAACGCAATGGTTGACGAAAAGCTGAAAAATGCGGTAATGACCGACATTGTACTTTTAAGTCTTGTCGGAATCCGTGTTGTTTTGGTTCATGGCGGCGGCCCCGAAATCAACGAAATGCTCAAAAAGACCAACAAAGAGAGCAAATTTGTTGACGGACTGAGATATACCGACGAAGAGACAATGGACATTGTTCAAATGGTGCTTGCAGGTAAGGTCAACAAGGATTTGGTTGCGCTTTTGCAGAAAAACGGCGGCAGAGCGATCGGACTGTGCGGAATTGACGGCAACATGATTCATGCGGTCAAACATAGATCAAAAGATCTTGGTCTTGTCGGCGACATTGAGAGTGTTGACATCAAGCCTATTACCGACCAGCTCGACAACGGATATATTCCGGTAATTTCAACCGTCGGCGGCGGCGACCATTCATATAACATCAATGCCGACACGGCGGCGGCACGAATTGCGGCGGAGCTTCATGCGGAAAACCTCATTCTCATGACCGACATTCCCGGACTTCTCCGTGACAAGGACGACGAAAGCACGATCATCAAAACCGTTCAGGTCAGCGAAGTGCCCTATCTTAAATCGCAGGGCATTATCTCCGGCGGCATGATCCCGAAAATCGACTGCTGTGTTGAGGCTGTCAGACGAGGCGTTGACCGTGCGTTCATAATCGACGGACGAATCGAACATTCGATTTTGATTGAAATGCTCTCTGACGAGGGTCTTGGCACAATGTTCAAATAAACTAAAGGAATTTATGCAAAATGACTGATTTGGAATATAAAAAATTAAACGACGATTCGGCAATGGCGACCTATGGCAGATATGATGTCGTGCTCGCTGACGGAAAAGGTGCTGTGGCTCATGATGTCAACGGCAAAAGCTACATCGATTTCGGTTCGGGAATCGGAGTAAACAGCCTCGGCTATTGCAATGACGGCTGGATAAATGCGGTGAGTAAGCAGCTTAACAGGCTTTCGCACACAAGCAATCTATATTACAACACCGCAACCGCAAAGCTATATGACGCACTTGTAAAGCACACCAAAACAAGCCGTGCGTTTTTGTGCAATTCGGGCGCTGAGGCTAACGAATGTGCAATCAAGCTTGCGAGAAAATACAGCTATGATAAATACGGCGAAAATTGCAACATTATTCTCACGCTCAAAAATTCGTTTCACGGTCGGACAATGCAGACGCTGACCGCAACAGGTCAGGATGTTCTTCACCCCGACTGCTTTGCACCTTATGTCGGCGGATATGCATATTGCGAGACAAACATTGATTCATTTAAATCGGCGCTGAACGATAATGTATGCGCGGTGATGATGGAGATGATTCAGGGTGAGGGCGGAGTTGTTCCGCTGGATAAAGCATTTGTAAATGAGGTTTGCAAAATCGCAAATGAGCGTGACATTCTCATAATCGTTGACGAAGTGCAAACGGGAATCGGCAGAACAGGAAAGCTGATGTGCGCAGAGCATTTCGGAATATGCCCCGACATCACGACCGTTGCAAAAGGACTTGGCGGCGGATTGCCGATCGGCGCCTGCCTTTGCGGCGACAAGGCAAAAGATGTAATGACGCCGGGTACTCACGGCTCAACATTCGGCGGCAACCCGATCGTTTGCGCCGGTGCCGAATATATTCTTGACACCGTTGACAATCCCGAATTTTTGGCTGATGTTGCAAGAAAAGGCGATATAATCCGAAGCCGTCTCAAAGAATGCAAAAACATCATCTCGGTTCGTGGAATCGGAATGATGGTAGGAATTGAAGTTGACGGCAAAGCAGGCGCTGATGTTGCAAAGGCTTGCCTTGAAAAGGGACTTATCGTATTAACGGCGAAAAAGCTTGTCAGACTTTTGCCGCCGCTTAACATCAGCGACGATGAACTGAACCGCGGACTTGACATTCTCTGCGAAACGATCGACGAATAATTATTATAATATACAACCGAAAGGACGAACAGAACAATGAAACATTTGCTTAAAATGAGCGATCTTTCAACCAAAGAGATCACCGAATTACTCAATCTTGCCGATCAGCTTAAATATGAACTGAAGCACGACATTCCCCATCATGTGCTTTCGGGTAAATCACTCGGCATGATTTTCCAAAAGTCATCGACCCGTACCCGTGTTTCGTTTGAAACAGGTATGTATCAGCTCGGCGGTCAGGCTTTGTTCCTTTCAAGCAACGACCTTCAAATCGGAAGAGGCGAGCCTGTTGAAGATACCGCTCGTGTTCTTTCACGCTATCTCGACGGAATCATGATCAGAACATTTGACCAGGAAGAGGTTGAAACGCTTGCAAAAGTAGGCTCAATCCCGATCATCAACGGTCTTACCGACTATTGCCATCCGTGCCAGGTGCTTGCCGATCTCATGACGATTCGTGAGTTCAAGGGCAGCTTTGACGGACTGAAAATGTGCTTTATCGGCGACGGCAACAACATGATGAATTCGCTCATTGTCGGCGGTCTTAAAGTCGGAATGGAAGTATCGGTCGCTTGTCCTGCGGGATATACCCCCGACGAAGGCGTGCTTAAATTTGCCGAAGAGCACGGAAAATTCCAAATGTTCACCGACCCGAAGCTTGCCGCGGTTAATGCCGATGTTCTTATCACCGATGTTTGGGCGTCAATGGGTCAGGAGGAAGAAAGAGCGATCCGTGCAAAAGCATTCGAGGGATATCAAATCAACAAAGAGCTGCTTTCATGTGCAAACAGCGGCTGCATGGTGCTTCATTGCCTGCCTGCTCACAGAGGCGAAGAAATCACTGCCGATGTATTTGAACAGCACGCTGTTGAAATATTTGAAGAAGCAGAAAACAGACTTCATGCTCAAAAAGCGGTAATGGTAACATTGATGAAAGACTGATCATTCTGTTTTTCATCATATTCCCCACGCAATTCACAAAAAATTCATATTGTACTTGACAAACGGTTGTTTTGCGAGTACAATATGAATGCAATATAAAAAACGAATATTCGGGGTGCTGGATCTAATTCGGCTGAGATTGCGACTGAAGCTGTCGCTGACCCATATTACCTGATTCGGATAATGCCGGCGTAGGAAACGACTATAAACAAGCGTTTTGCTTTGGATAAATCCAAATGGGCAAGGCGTTTTTTATTTTGCAAGAAATTTAGGAGGTCAAAAAAATATTATGGACAAAACAACAAAAAAAGTAGACACTCAACGCTTGGTTTTGAGCGCCGTATTCATTGCGCTTGCAACGGTTCTTTCACTTTTCCAGCCGTTCAGACTCCCTCAGGGCGGCGGAATCACAATCATGAGCATGCTGCCTATCATTCTTATCGCATATCGCTATGGCGTAAAATGGGGATTTTTCTCATCTCTTGTTTATGCGGTTCTCCAAATGCTCTGCGGTTTTAACACCGTTTCAAGCTTTTTCATGCCGGGCGACAATCAGCAGATATGGTGGAGAGCATTGCTCATCTGCTTACTTGATTATCTCGTTGCATATACCGTGCTTTGCCTCGGCGGTCTCTTCCGCAAACATTCAAGCGCTCCCGTTGCACTTACTCTCGGCTCAATCATTGCGGTAAGCGCAAGATATTTGACACACATCATCTCAGGTGCAATCTTCTTCGGCTCATATGCAGAGTGGTTCTTCACAGATGTAATGGGCGGCGGATTCGGCGCAGATGTTTTGAAACAATATTCCGGCGCAGGTCTTGCTTTGCTTTATTCGGTAATCTACAACGGAATGTATATGATTCCTGAAATTATCCTCACCGCAATCGGTGCAGCTATCGTCGGAAATATCCCGGCTATAACAGGCAAAAAGGAACTCAAATAATATATCCTTCTATGTAAAAACATCCTTCGTAATGCGACTTGCATTACAAAGGATGTTTTTTGTATTCATTAAATTTTAATCTTTAAACAATGATGAGCCGTCGGGGGCAATTCCGACAATCAGCGGAAAATCCTTGAGGATGAGCCGCTTCACCGACTCACAGCCCAAATCGTCAAAGGCAATGACCTCACATGAAGTGATGCATTTTGAAGCCAACGCACCGCAGCCGCCGATTGCACAAAAATATATCGCTTTATTGCGGACGATTGCGTCAACTACCGCCGGCTTTCTGCCGCCCTTGCCAATCATCGCCGCAAGTCCCATATCAAGAAGCTTCGGCGCATATGGATCCATTCTGCCTGAGGTCGTCGGACCGCATGAACCGATTGCAAGCCCCTTTGGCGTCGGGGTCGGACCCGCATAATAAATTACGGCGCCGTCAATGTCATAGGGCAAGCGCTCGCCCTTGTCAATCAGCTCAAAAATCCGTTTATGAGCCGCGTCACGGGAAGTATATACCGTGCCTGAAAGCAGCACCCTGTCTCCTGCGGCAAGATTTTTGATTTTTTCTTTTAAGTTTTCGGTCGTAAGCCTATATTCCACTTTAACTAATCCACCCGATTTAAAATAATGATTGTCAAAAACGACAAAATCAAAGTCCCAAAAGCCTGTCGGCATCGTTTATCTGCTGTTTGATCTGCTCGATTATGTCGCTGTCAGACTGTGCTTCAACGGTGAAATCATCACCCTCGTCATCTTTTGAATCATCAGTCTCTGTTTTGCTGTATTTTGAAATATCAATATTATCAAGCTCGTCAAGCGCCGCTTCCAGCTTTTCACGGCGGTCATGTTCATCGTCCAAAATATTTTTAAGTGCGCTGATTTCCGACTGCGTGCTTAGCACCTTTTGAGTCAGATCATCATATCTCTGACGATAGCTTTCTCTGCTGTCGTTCTCACGAAGCCGCTCGCTGAGCGATTTGCTGATTCCCTTTAGCCGCTCAATTTCCAAAATCAGCTCTTTGTTGCTCTGTTCATAAAATTTTGCTCGGTTGTCAGCCGCCTCAAGCTGATTCATCATTTTCTTTGTGCTTTGCGCCAAAAGAACATTGTCGCTTTTCAGCTTTTCATATTCCGCAAGCGTTGCCGCATTTGACTCCTTTAAGCGAATGCAGATGTCTTTGAGCTCCGCATAATCATTGCTTAGCTTGTCATATCCTGTTTTGATTTTGGCATTTTCGTCAATGCTTTCACGCAATTTGTCGCTTGCGTCGTCAACTCGCTTTGCCAAATCGTTTTGAAGCCGGTTTAATGCCTGCAAGGTGTCGTTTTGCTCATTTTCCAATTTAACCAAGCTGTCGCTCAATTCTTCGATTTTGGCCTTCGCCTGTTCGTTTTCGTCGAGCAGCCGTTTATTTTCCTTTTGGAGATCCTCTTTTTCAACGCCAAACTGCCGTTTCAATTCGTTAAAAAATGCAAAAACCTGTTTTTTATCGAATCCGCCGAATACCTTACTGCGAAATACTCCGTTTTCTCCTGCCTCGCTCATCTTCTCGCTCTCCCCTTTTGTCAAAATATATTTTTGATGTTTTTGAGTGATTTTTCGCTCAAAACACCGTTATCCTCAACGATTGAAATTTCGGCAGCCGTTGATTTAAGCACCATAAAATCATTATATGAGGACGAAAGCTCATTTGCGCCAATCACCGATATGTCGGTATAAAGCTCGGTTGCGGTTTCCGAAAACAGCGTCGGGATTTTCTGCGCCTTTTCCTCAGTTGAATATGTATTTATCATCGCCCGAGTCAGCTTTGCAAGATTATCAGCCTTTTCGCTGTAATTCCAGCCGCCATATCTGAAAAATTCGGTAAACTGCTGAGCGCCGAGCGACTGCTTTCCTTTTTTAATGTCGCACAAGATCGCTCCGCCGTCGCTTTTTTGATACATTTTGTCGGGAACATTATATTCCACCGTGCCCATTATGTCGGCAACGCTTGAAAGAAGCTCGCACTCGATCTGCAAATAATGGTCGATCTTAATGTCACAAAGCGACTCAAGCGCATTTTTCACCTGAATTATTCCGCCGTATTTATATTGTTCAAAAAGCGTTCCGCTTTTTTCGTTGACCTTTGATTTAACATCGGCAGGGATCGAAGCGACCGAAATTGCACCCGAATTTGAATTAAAATTAAGAAGAATGAATCCGGGAACGGTTTTGGAATATGTATCATCATAGACCACTGTCAGCACCGTGCTGTTAATCTCCGCACCGCTTGATTTCTCGGCGTCCGCCTTTCCGTCAATCTGCATTGCCTTTTGGGTGAACACAACGCCAATGCTGACTAATACTGCGATTATGAGAATCCAAATTATGCACAAAAGCGCCTTTGTAAGCTTTGTTGAGCTGTGCTTTGCGGAATAGGTGTTTTTTTGCATTTATCCCAAGCCTCTTTTCAATAGATAATATAAATGATGTTAGTTAAACCTTGCGAAATGACGGAATTACCAGCGTCAAAATCGCACAGATCAGCTGATAGCCGAGCAACGTTGTCGGAACGATTGCCGCATAGCCCACTGTCAGCGACATAAATACGCAAAATGCCGCTCCGAGAACTGTGCCGATTGTCTGCAAAACGATTGCAAGAGTCAGCTTCAGTTTTAGGCGTTTTGCCGCAACAAGAGCCGCCGCATAGCCTGTCAGCGAATTTTGATGGGCAATTACCGAATCTCCGCTTTCTCTTGCTGCGGTAAATTCTTCATATACCTTAACAGAATGTGCCGGCATGATCTTGACGGTATTTTCACCGAGTGAGAATGTTGATCTGACAAGCGATTCAGTTACATTCGGGTCGCTCGTTTTGACAAGCAATGTCACGCCGTTTTGAGTTAATCTCTGCAGCTGCTGCGACATTTCCGGCTCTTTCTCGTTATATTTTACCACAAGCATACCGCAAAGCTCATCGTTTCTTGCGATATATACCGCAAAACAGTTATTTCTTTTAATCTTTCTTTCCATTTCAATGTCGGGAAGATTGATGTCGCCTGTTTTTTCGATCATTGCTCTGTTGCCGACCGAAATTGTGTCAAATCCGACCGAGCCGCTCAGTCCGACTCCGTCTGTATACATTATTCCGCTGACGGGTTTAAGACTCTTGCTTCTTCCTTCGATCATGCGGTCAAACACATCTGCAAGCGGACCGCCTGCCGCAATCACAAGCGCCGCCGCGTCCATTATTACATCATCGATTGAAGCGTCGCCCACAGATTTTAACTGCAAAAGCTCGACCGTGCCCGACGGGAACATATCTTCATCATTGATGACCGCATATTCAACATCGGAGAAATCCTCGATTGCATTATATCCCGAAAGCAATCCGCCGAATTCTCTTACCTTTTTGCCGGCGCTTTTCAGCGGACGGTTTGTTGCGAGAACCGATGTCAACGGCACGAACATTGCGGTAACGACCGCAACCGTTCCGACTGCATTCATCATGTCGCCGTTAAAATAATATGCAACGCAGCCTGTGATGATTGCGACGATCAGACCGATCGGTGCCAAAATCATGTTCATTCTGTCTGCACTGTCCTCACAAAATGAGTTGTAAAGATAATCATGAAGATTAAGCACCGGGCGTGAGCATGAAATCGTCGTTTTGCCGATTGCTTCGTTGTCAACAATAAATTTATTTCTGCCGCTTTTCAGCGCAAAACAGCTTTGTTTTACGCCTGTTGTCGCAACAAGCTCAAAATTGCTGCGAACCCGTGTGAACATACACTTTTTGCCGCGGAGATTAAAATATAACGCTGCCGCCGCAACCGCCGTGAATAAATAGCCCTTGCCCTGCGCAAAGCTGTTTGGCAAATATAGCGCCAAAATCGACTGGACAAGCGCCGCAACAGTCGAAAGGCTGACGGCAGTATCAATGTCGGGTTTCAACCTGATGAGCGAAAACAGTCCGTTTACAACCGTTTTTGCATTTATGATCACCGTGACGATAAACAGAACAAGGTTAATCGAAAGATATGCCGTAACATTTTGTTCCGGGCTTATGAGCGTCGGAAGATTGACGCCGAGACACGGCAAGAGAGTAAATATTGCAAGCAAAACGAACATCAAAAGGGTGAATGCGGATTTGCTTGAAAGTGAGGCAATTTTTGCGTCAAGTCCGACTCTGACCGATTCCGCATCGTCGATTGTTCGATAATCGTCGATTACATCATCTTTTTTATTGCTGTCCTCGTCAGTTTTATCGAACTCGATTTTGCCTGCTCTGATTGCACGGAAATTCTGTTTAACGATTTTTTCTTCATATTTCGGCGCTGATTTCGGGATCTCAACACCCGAAAAATCCGCAACCTTTGTTCCTGTTTTTTCGTCGATTATCGGAATCGAATTCACCTTTTGCGGCTCGGCGGTTTCCTTTTTTCGACGATTTTTCTTTTTTCGCTCTGCCTTTGGCTCTTTTGCCTGTTTTGCGCTTTCATCTTTCGGCAAAGCGTCATTATTTGCAGACACAGGCGCAACGGCCGTCGGTTCGGTTTTTACAACAGGCTCTTCAACTCTTGCCTTGCTTTTTGAAAGATGCCGCTCGACCTCTCTTCTCGCTTTTTCCTCGGAACGGCGGATTTTTTCATTCTCCCGCTCCTCTTTCAGCCTTGCTTTTCGCTCCGCCTTTGTTTCTTCATGATATTCAGCCGCCGTTTCGGTTTGTTCGGTAGCTTTAAAAGAATCATCATGATTCGGCTCTGTCTTTTTGCCTTTAACCCCGACCGCCGTCGAATTCATTATCTCCTCAGGGCTCAACACATTTGCATTTCGCTTTTTCTTATTAAAAACCGGACCGCTTACTGCGTTTTCATCATCTTCAAAAAGTGCGTCGATTTGGCGTTTAGCCTTATCCTTGTCACCGACATATGTACTCTCGGTTGTTTTTGAAAAAAATTGCTTCAGCTTATCATTCTCGGCTTCAATGTCCTTTTTATCCGTCTTTTCAAATGCAACATTTTGCTTTTCCGGTTTATCTTCGGTTGTTTTTATCTTGATTTTGCGCACCTCGTCAGCCGTCATAACATTCGGCGTGTGCTTGTTGTTAACATGAATTGAACCGCTGTCAAAGCCGTTTGATATTTCATCGGGAGTAATCATTGACGGACCGTGCTTATATGAATGCTTGTCTTCCGACACGGCAATTACCTCATCGGCGATTTTTGCCGCCATTTCCAAATTATCCGATTCTTTTTTTGCCTTTTCAATGATATTTTCATCATTTTTATCAGCCGTTTTTTCAGCTGTCTTTTCAGCCTTCGGCACCGCAGATGTTTTAATCGGTTCAGGCATTGTTTTTGACTTCATCGCACGAACTTCGTTTAAAATATCATCAACCGAAAACGACTCTTTCGGATATTTACTGTCAGCCATGATTTACTCCTTTCTTTTTTTCTCACAAATGCGCCGCACGGTCTCATAGACCATGATTCCTGCGGCAACAGATGCATTTAAAGAATTGATTTTTCCGAACATCGGGATCTTCACGATCACATCGCATTTTTCCTTCACAAGTCTTGAAATTCCAAAGCCCTCCGAACCGATCACGATTGCGCTTTTGCCGCTCATGTCGGTTTGATAAATATCTTCTCCGTCCATGTCTGCGCCATATACCCAATAGCCGTGTTCTTTGAGCTTTTCAAGCGTTGAGGCGATGTTTGCAACCCGTGCAACCGGAACATATTCAACTGCGCCGACAGCCACCTTTGCGACTGTGGAATTAAGCCCTGCGCTTCTGCGTTTCGGGATGATGATTCCTGCAATTCCCGCAGCCTCCGCCGTTCTGATTATTGCGCCGAGATTATGAGGGTCGGCAATTTCATCAAGCACCAAAATCGCCTTGTTTTCAAGGTCGTTTGCACGCTCGATTATGTCCTCGACCGTTGAATATTCGGCTGACGAAACGACCGCCGCAATTCCTTGATGATTAACGCCCGGCAGTTTAAGGTCAAGCTTGTTTCTCGGCATTTCCTTAACCGTCAGACCCATTTGTCTGCACTGTGCGATTATCGGCAAAAGAGAGCCGCCCGCGCCCTTTGCCACCATGATATATTCAATTTCACGGCCGGAACGAACGACCTCAGCCACTGCGTTTCTGCCTGCTATAATATCGCTTTCAAAATTATCATTCGGAGCGTATGCCATTTTCTAAAAATACCCCTTAAAAATCTCATTTTATCAAAAAATAACTTATCAAGATACATTATATCATCTTTGGGCGAAAAATGGAATAAGCAATCGCAAAAAATAATAAAAAAATTATTCCATTTTGCAAAAAATCATCAAAAAATCAAATAATAAACATGAAAAAATATATCATCTGACAAAAAAGCAAAAACGAAGTCATTTTTTGCCGATTTCATGCGGTTTTCGGTTGACTTTTCAAAAATGCGGTGATATAATTGATATAATAAATTTTAATACCTGTTATAAGTGTTTCAAATATCGGGAGGTAGATTTCATGCTGAATACTGACGCTCAGAAAAAATTCATTAAAGAAGGCTTGACCTTCGACGATGTACTCTTGGTTCCCTCATATTCCGAGGTAATTCCGAAAGACATCATTCTCACAACCAACCTTACACAGAAAATCAAACTGAACACCCCGCTCATGACCGCCGCTATGGATACCGTTACGGAATCGGGCATGGCGATTGCAATTGCTCGTGAAGGCGGAATCGGTATCATTCATAAGAATATGTCGATTGAACAGCAGTTTGACGAAGTTGACAAAGTAAAACGCTCGGAAAACGGCGTAATCGTCAATCCGTTTTTCCTTTCTCCCGAACATTATGTCTATGACGCTAACGAGCTTATGGCAAAATATAAGATTTCGGGTGTGCCGATTTGCGAAAACGGCAAGCTTGTCGGAATCATCACAAACCGTGATTTGAGATTCATGACCGACTTTAATGTTAAAATCAAAGAGGTCATGACAAAGGATCATCTTGTAACCGCTCCTGTCGGAACGACGCTTGTTGAGGCTCAGGAAATTTTGCGTTCGCACAAAATCGAGAAATTGCCGATCGTTGACGACAATTTCAACCTCAAAGGTCTTATCACAATTAAAGACATTGAGAAAGCCGTTCGCTATCCTAATTCGGCTCGTGACAACGACGGAAGACTTCTTTGCGGTGCCGCAATCGGCGTTACTCACAACATGATGGATCGTGTTGACGCACTAGTTGAGGCTCAGGCAGATGTTTTGTCGCTTGACTCAGCTCACGGACACAGCAAAAACATTCTCGAAGCGGTTAAAAACATTAAGAAAAAATATCCTGACGCTCAGGTTATTGCAGGTAACATCGCAACAGCAGAAGCGGCAGAGGATCTTATCAAAGCAGGCGCAGACGCGCTCAAAGTCGGCATCGGACCGGGTTCAATCTGCACTACCCGAATCATTGCGGGCATCGGTGTTCCTCAGATCTCGGCAGTATATGATGTTGCTTGCGTTGCGGCTAAATATAATATCCCGGTAATCGCAGACGGCGGTATCAAATATTCGGGCGATATTGTTAAAGCACTTGCGGCAGGCGCAAATGTCTGCATGATCGGTTCGCTCTTTGCAGGTTGTGAGGAGTCACCCGGAGATACTGAAATCTATCAGGGCAGACGCTTTAAGGTATATCGCGGAATGGGTTCTATTGCGGCAATGAACAACGGCAGCAAGGACAGATATTTCCAGGAAGACGCTAAAAAGCTTGTTCCGGAGGGCGTCGAGGGTCGTGTGCCTTATAAGGGACAGCTTTCGGAAACAATCTTCCAGATGATCGGCGGCATTCGTTCAGGTATGGGCTATTGCGGCTGCCAGACAATCCCCGAACTCCAGGAGCGTTCAAGATTTGTCAGAATCACTAACGCAGGTCTTAAAGAAAGCCATCCGCACGACATCAGCATCACTAAAGAATCTCCGAACTATTCAACAGGTTCGTAAAGTAGAATATTGTGTATTTATGCGAGAGGGACTTTTTGTAAAAAGTCCCTCTCGCGCTCTTTTCAAAACTAAAAAACATTTTCAGGGGATGCCTTTTTCGTGAAAAAGGACATCCCCCGAACCCCCTTTCAAAAAGCTT